>JBKQHQ010000153.1:0-12374 GCA_052148715.1 Xanthobacteraceae bacterium
CGCGTGCCTTCGCGGCCGAATCAAGAAAGCCGCGCACGATGCCGAACAGCTCCGGCTCGTCGAGCAGAAACGCATCGTGGCCCTTGTCGGTGACGATCTCGGCGAACGACACCCGCGCGCCGCCGGCGTTGAGCGCGTGCACGATGGCGCGCGAGTCCGAGGTCGGAAACAGCCAATCGCTGGTGAAGGAAATCACGCAGAAGCGCGTGCTGGTGCCTTGGAAGGCCTTGGCCAGCACGCCGCCGTAGTCCGCCGCCAGGTCGAAGTAGTCCATCGCACGGGTGAGATAGAGATAGGAGTTGGCGTCGAAACGCTCGACGAACGAGATGCCCTGATGCCGCAGATAGGACTCGACCTCGAAATCGGCATCGAACGAGAAGGTCGGATTCGAGCGGTCCTGCAGCCGGCGGCCGAACTTGCGGTGCAGCGCGGCATCCGACAGATACGTGATGTGCGCCCCCATCCGCGCGACAGCGAGCCCCCGCCGCGGATTGGTGCCTTCCAGCAAATAGCGGCCCCCGCGCCACTCCGGGTCGGCCATCACGGCTTGGCGGCCGACCTCGTGAAACGCGATGTTCTGCGCCGAATGGCGCGTCGCGCAGGCGAGCGGCAAGGCCGCGAACACGCGCTGCGGATAGCTCGCCGCCCACTGCAGGACCTGCATCCCCCCCATCGAGCCGCCGGCGACCGCAAACAACGAGCTGATCCCGAGTTGATCGAGCAGCATCGCCTGCGCCCGCACCATGTCGCGAATGGTGATGACCGGAAAATCGAGACCCCACGGCTGGTCCGTGCGCGGATTGCGCGAGGCCGGCCCCGTCGTCCCCATGCAGGCACCGACCACGTTCGGACAGATGACGAAGTAGCGCTCGGTGTCGATCGGCCGACCGGGCCCGACCATCGTCTCCCACCAGCCGGGCTTGCCGGTCACCGGGTGGACGCTCGCGACGTGCTGGTCGCCAGTCAGAGCATGGCAAACCAAGACCGCGTTGGAGCGATCGGCATTGAGTGTTCCATAGGTCTTGTAGGCGATCTGAAACGGCGCGAGCTCGACCCCCGCATCGAGCTTGAGCGGCTGATCGGGGCCGAAATGCGCGAGCAGCGACCGCGGGTTCTCCACTTCATCGGCGGATCCCGAAAGGCCCTGTGCGGTAGCGACGTCAGCGTTCACCATACGCAATCCTGGCATGCCGGGAAGCTCAAACCAAGCCGGCCCCACAGAAACAAGAGGTTAACGCGGCCGGCCCGAGCATTTTTTGGCACGGTGGACGCCGGCGTGTCGCGAAGAAAAGCGACCAAATGCAGGTAGGGATCGGCTGCCTGCCCTGTCAACGTTTTCTTTGCTTTCGAATGAGCAGCGACCTATCACATCGGCTGCCCATGGCCAAACGACCCGACCCTGATACGCCATCGCTCGCCGACCTGCGCGCCGAGATCGATCGCATCGACGCCGCGATGCATCAGCTGCTGATGCAGCGCGGCGACATCATCGATCGACTGATCGCCGTCAAGCGCACGCAAGAATCCGGCTCCGCCTTTCGGCCGGCGCGCGAGGCCGACATGATGCGCCGTCTGGTCAGCCGGCACCACGGCATCCTTCCGCTCGACACCGTCGAGGGAATTTGGCGCGTCATCATCGCGACATTCACCTACGTGCAGGCGCCGTTTTGCGTGCACGCCGACCTCTCGACCGGGGACGCGCTGATGCGCGACTCGGCGCGCTTTCATTTCGGCTTCACGGTGCCGTTCGTGCCGCATATGGGGGCCGCGAGCGTCGTCGCCGCGGTATCGGAATCGAAGGGCGATCTCGGGCTGGTGCCGGCGGTCGGCAGCGCCGGTTCCGGTGCCTGGTGGAGCGCGCTCGAATTCGACGGCGCGCCCAAAGTCATCGCCCGGCTGCCGTTCCTCGATCGCGCCGATCATCCGGCGGCACTACCCGTGTTCGTGATCTCGCGCGCGGCGCCCGACGCCATGGTCACCGAGGTCGAGGTGTGGAGCGTGCGCGTGGCTGGCTGGAGCGTCACCGCGTCCCGCGCCCTGTCGCACCTCGCGGAGTTCATCGTCGTCCCGGATCGGGCATTCGACGGCGCGGCGCTTCTCGTTTCGGTGCCACACGGCGGCACCTTTGGGGCCATCAGCGAGACCCTGGTGCAGGCCGGAGCGTCGCTGCGCTCCTCGGCCCTCGTCGGGAGCCACGCGACCCGCTATACGGTCCCCGTGGCCGGTCCGGGGCCGGTCCCGACCGGGACTTGATGGTTCGTCCAGGATCTTTCGATGTCCGCTTTGCAACGTCCGCAGCCGCGCCCCGGCGTGCTCGAGATCGAGGCCTATGTCCCCGGCAAGAGCTCGGCCCCGGGTGTCGAGCGCGTGTTCAAGCTGTCGTCGAACGAGACGCCGCTCGGTCCGAGCCGCAAGGCGATCGACGCCTATCGGGCGGTCGCGCACCACCTCGAGGACTATCCCGACGGCGCATCGACCGCCTTGCGCGAAGCGATCGGCCGCGCGTTCGGGCTCGATCCGGCACGCATCGTCTGCGGTGCCGGATCCGACGAGCTCCTGACACTTCTCGCACACGCCTATCTCGGCCCCGGCGACGAGGCGATCCACACCCTGCACGGCTTTCTAGTGTATCGGATCGCGACGCTCGCCTCCGGCGGCAAGCCGATCGTCGTGCCGGAGACCAACCACACCGCCAATGTCGATACGATTCTGGCGGCGGTAACGGAGCGCACGAAGCTCGTCTATCTCGCCAATCCCAACAATCCGACCGGCACCTACCTGCCGTTCGACGAGATCCGGCGCCTGCACCAATCGCTGCCGCCGGCCGTGCTGCTGGTGCTCGACGCGGCCTACGCCGAATATGTCCGGCGCAACGACTATGAGGCTGGAATCGAGCTCGTCGCCACCTCAGACAACGTCGTGATGTGCCGGACCTTCTCCAAGATCCATGGGCTCGCGGCGCTGCGGCTCGGCTGGCTCTATGGTCCGGCGCACGTGGTCGACGCGCTCAACCGCATCCGCGGACCGTTCAACGTCAATGCTGCGGCGATGGCGGCGGGCATCGCCGCCATCGAGGACACGGCGCATGTCGAGCAGGCACGCGCGCACAATGACCGGTGGCTCGCCTGGCTGACCGCGGAGATCGCTAAGCTTGGCCTCGAGGTGACGCCGAGCGTCGCCAATTTCGTGTTGATCCATTTCCCCGATCGGAAAGGGCACACCGCCCGGGACGCTGACCGCTTCCTGACGGCGCGCGGGCTGATCTTGCGCGGTGTCGCTGCCTACAAGCTTCCCGGCGCGTTGCGCATGACCGTCGGCAACGAGGAGGCCAACCGGCTGGTGGTCGCAGCGCTCGCCGAATTCGTGGGGCGGAAGGCGTGACGCCGTCGCCGCCGATCTTCCAGCGTCTGGCGCTGATCGGCGTCGGACTGATCGGCTCATCGATCGCCCGCGCCGCGCGGGCGCAAGGCGCCGCCCGCTCGATCGTCGCCACGGCGCGCTCGGCGACAACGCGGGCCCGCGTGGCGGAGCTCGGCATCGTCGATCAGGTGGTGGAGACGAACGCCGAAGCGGTCCACGGCGCCGACCTCGTCATCGTCTGCATCCCGGTTGGCCAGAGCGGGCCGGTCGCGCAGGAGATCGGACCGCATCTTTCGCCCGGAGCGGTGGTGTCGGATGTCGGCTCGGTCAAGGGCTCGGTGCTGCGGGACATGCAGCCGCATCTTCCCGCGGGCGTGCATTTCGTGCCCGCGCATCCGGTCGCCGGCACCGAGCATTCCGGTCCCGACGCGGGCTTTGCCGAGTTGTTCGTCGAGCGCTGGTGCATCTTGACGCCGCCCGCCGATGCGCAAGCGGCAGCGGTCGAGCGCCTGGCGGCATTCTGGCGCGCCCTCGGCGCCAAGGTCGAGACCATGTCGGCCGAGCACCACGACCTCGTGCTCGCCATCACCAGCCATGTGCCGCACCTCATCGCCTACACCATCGTCGGCACGGCCGAGGACTTGAGCCAAGTCACGCGCTCGGAAGTGCTGCAGTTCTCCGCCGGCGGGTTTCGCGACTTCACCCGCATCGCCGCCTCCGACCCGACCATGTGGCGCGACGTCTTTCTTGCCAACAAGGATGCGGTGCTCGAGATGCTGGGGACGTTTCAGGAAGATCTGTCGCAACTTACCCGTGCCATCCGGCGCGGCGATGGTGAAACCTTGTTCAATCTGTTCACACGAACGAGGACAATCCGGCGCGGCATTGTTGCCATCGGCCAGGATGCGGCGGCGCCGGATTTCGGGCGGCCGCACCCGCACTTGCCGCATTCCCCGCTCCCGCGGCCCTATGCGGCGGAAGGCGAATGAAGATCTCGCTCCGTCAGTGAGACAAGATTGGCGTGCTGTTAAAACAGCGGCGGCACTTTTCCAACCGCTAGCGGGCCGAGCATGACCGCACCGTCGTCGAACCGCAGCGGCAGCGAGACGGCCGGCTTGCCTTCGAGCTGGGTCTGATCGCCGAAGGCGTTGATCCCGGCCGCCAAGCCCGTGCCGGCGCGGTCACGAACCGCCGAGCCGAGGCCAGGCGCCAACCGATCGAGCGCGCTGAGCGCGGGCGCCAGCCGATTCGCGCCGGCGCTCGGCGGCACGAGGCGGTCAAGCCCAAGCGCGGGCAAAATGCGATCGAGGCCGACCACCGTGATCCGCAGTTGACCGTCCAACGCGCCGCGCGGGCTCAGGCTCAAGGTGCCGGAGGTGACGGCGATCGTGTCGTCCTGCTGCAGCCGCGCGCTCATGATATCGATGCGCCCGCCGGCCTGCTGCAGCTCCTTGAACCGCACCGGCCACGATTTCGGGGTGAAATCCGGCAAGCCTCGCAGCACGAATTTGACCTCGGCATCGGTCGGTTTCCCCGCCAAGGGGTGCCAGTTCGGCACGAATGCCTTGGTGAGTTGCAGCACGATCTCGATGATCGGATGCGCGGTCGCCGTGCCGCCGACGATTTCGCCGTTGATCTCCAGCCGATCACCCTGAATGACCGTCTCCTTGCCGGTCGGCGTCATGCGATCGAGCGACGGCTGCTCCAGCCGAATAGAAGAGCGATCAGGCGCATAGGGCGAGCCGTGGACCGTCGTTTGCGCGAGCGACCAGCTGGCAACCATGGTCGGCGCGTGCCCGAGCTCGCCCATGCTGAGCGGCCCGACAAATTCGCTGACCAGATGCGTGGCGTCATAGATGCGCGCCGAAACCAACAGGTCCTTGGCCGTCAGCGCCAGCGCCGGCTGCAGGTTGCGTAGTTCGGCGGCAGGTTCCGTGCAGCGGACCTCGACCCGGAACGGATAGCCGGTGATGCTTTCCGAGCCACAGGTGAAGATGCGACTGAGCTTGGCCTCCCGCTCGCGCCAGGCCGCGACCGTATGCTCAGCTTTCAGCGCCATGTGGTACCAAAAACCCGTCCACCCGGCGGCGATCACCACGAGACTCAGTACCACCAGCACCAGCGCCCAAGGCGGCCGGCGGCGCGCAACCGCGCGGGAACCCCGGCGCGGGAGGGTTGCGGTGGCGCGGGAACTCATGGGCGGCCCTCTCGGCACCGGTGGCCGTTGCATGCAAAGAACTCGCGAATGATCACATGGCAAATAAGGCTTCAAATAAGGCTTCAACGAGACGAGTGCGACCCGCGCCTCCATTGGAAAATGCATTGCTCCCAAGGAAGTTGCATGGCCGTGTCGGTCCTGTTAGCGACCAGCGGGCCCGCCTCAGCGTAATTCTGCCGACACCATGACCACCAACCCCGAGCAAAGCGACGAGGACCTTTGGGTGTTCGGCTATGGCTCGCTCATGTGGCAGCCCGGCTTCCCGTTTCTCGAACGCGTGCCGGCCCGCCTCGTCGGGGCGCACCGGGCGCTTTGCGTCTATTCGTTCGTGCATCGCGGCACGCCGGAACGGCCTGGCCTGGTGCTTGGGCTCGACCGGGGCGGCACCTGTCGCGGTATCGTGTTCCGGGTGAGCGGGGAGCAACGGGTGGAAACCATCGCCTATCTGCGCGCGCGCGAGCAGGTCACGATGGTTTATCGCGAGACCATGCGCGCCGTATGGCTCAACGGCGACCCGCGGCAGCGGGTGCAGGCGCTCTGCTATGTCGTCGACCGCGGCCACGTGCAGTATGCGGGACGCCTAACGCTCGCCGAACAGTTGCATTGCATCCGGCAAGGCCACGGCAAGTCGGGCCCGAACCGAGACTACGTGCTGGCCGCCGTCACCGCGATCGAAGCGCTCGGCTATCGCGACGCGGACCTGCATCTCCTCGCCGAGCGGCTGCGCGGCGGGAACGAGCCGCACGCTTCGGTGCATCCTTGACCGGCGAGCCAATCTCGATGCCGATGCGATGCGCACCGCGCCGTGAGATCGAGCATGATCCCGAAAAGTGGTTCCGGTTTTCGCAAAGGATCATGCTCGCGTTGACGACTGAAAGAAAAGTCGCCGTGCGCTCGGATTGCTTCATGGCACCAAGTAAAGCGAGCCGGTGGTCCGGCCCGCTTCAAGCTCGGCGTGCGCGCGCGACGCTTCCGCCAGACGGTAGGCCCGCCCGGTCGCCCGAAGCGTACCGTCCCCCAGTGCAGCTAGCACCGCTTCAGTAGCCTTCGCATAGTCTTGAGAGTCGTTCATGTAAGCCATGACACTCGGCCGCGCGAATGTCAGGCTGCGCCGCGGACCGAGATCCTCGACGTTGATTGCCGGAATGAATCCGGCGGACTGCCCGATGCTTGCGACCACGCCGAACGGGCGCACGCAGGCGAATGTCCGCAAAAGTGTCTCGCCCCCGACGCCGTCAAACGCAACATCGACGCCGCGGCCGTCGGTAAAGTCTGCAACGGCGCTGACGAAGTCGGCACTGCGCCCAACGATAACGCGATCCGCGCCGGCTTCTTTCGCCATGGCGGCCTTTACATCGGAACCCGCGGTTCCGATCACGGTGGCCCCTAGGTGCCGCGCCCAACGAGTCAATAATTGTCCGAGACCGCCCGCGGCACTATGGATCAGGACTCTTGTCCCGGACGTTACCGGGTAGATCCGGGTGAGCAGCATGTGCGCCGTGATGCCCTTCACAAGAGCCGACGCGACCGTCTCATCCGCCAGCGCCGGCGGTGACTTGACGGCGCGCCATGCCGGCAAGATGCGCTCCGACGCGTAGGAACCGACGGGAGTGCCCGCATAGGCGATCCTGTCGCCAATCCGCAGTGAGGTTACATTCGCGCCGAGCGCCGTGATCGCACCGACGGCTTCGACACCCGGGATTGCTGCCGGCGGCAGCGGGTAGAGCCCCAGACGCTGATAGATATCGATGAAATTGACGCCGATCGCCGTGTGCCGAATGCGAATTTCATCCGGCCCGGGCTGGGGAACCTCGATCTCGATGGGCTCAAGCTGATCCGCCCCGCCAGGGGCTTTAACTCGAATTGCGAGTGTCATGGCCGCTACTCCGTTTCTGCGCCAGCACTTTGCAGCCGGCGGGCAATATGCGAAATTCCCCAAAATCTCATTCTTGATGTGAAAAATCGCACAATGACGGATTGGGAGGATTTAAAGCATTTTGCGGTGTTCGCCCGCGAGGGAACCCTGTCCGCCGCCGCCGGCGTCTTAGGTGTTGATCACGCCACCGTTGCCCGTCGCATCGCGGCGCTTGAGGCGTCTGTGGAGGTCAAGCTGGTCGATCGTCGCTCCAGGTCATACAGCCTGACCGCCGAAGGCAAGCGTGTCGCTGAGATCGCTGCCGGTATGGAGGCGGCGGCATTCGACGTCGGACGAGTGGCGCAAGCGGCCAAACCGGGCCTGCACCGGGAGGTTGCCATTAGCGCTCCGCCGTCGCTATCCATTTCCGTCATTGCACCGCAACTTTCCAAATTGCGCGCCCGGCATCCGGGGATCACGATCAAACTCACTGGAGAGAAGCGGACAGCTTCGCTGAACCGGCGCGAAGCCGATGTGGCATTACGCCTGAGCCGACCGACCGAACCGGGACTGATATCGCGAAGAATTGGTAGCTTCGCCTTCGGCCTTTATGGCGCACCCGCTTATATAAAGGCGACCTCAGGGCATTCGCTGGTTTTCATCGCATACGACCGCAGCATGGATGACTCACCTCAGCAGCAGTGGCTGTATGCAGTCGCTGCCGGTAGGCAGATCGTCCTGCGCACCAACGATCTGGAAAACCAGGCTGCTGCCGCGCGAGCAGGCGTGGGATTGGCGACATTGCCGCGTTTCCTTGGCGATGGTGATCCGACGCTCCAAGCTTACGAGGTCCGCGGGAAGCCCGTAAGCCGGGATGTATGGCTTGTCGTTCACCGCGACCTTCGACAGGTTCCAGCGATCCGTGCGGTAATGGAGTTTCTGACAGATTGCGTGAAGGTCAGGCGGGACAAGCTTCGGGCGGTGCCCTAATTTGGAGCCGCCATATCGGCCCGCTCCAGGCAGCCCCGCTCCTCCGGCAGATCGTCGGTGACTGCACGCTCTGCGTGGCGGACATCACCGGGACAAGGCCTTGCTGCTCAGATGCTTTGCTTCTAAGCTTAATTCTTCGCGCGGTTGGCGCGCACGGCGCTTTCGTTGATCCGACGGCTCCGCCGACGCGCCGCCGCGCGAAGGCATCGAGCTCGGGACGCTAGTCCTCCCCGCCGCTTGAACGCGGCTCGCGAAACTGATCGCCGCCATGACCGGACAAGACCGATTCGAGCGGATGCCGGCCCTGTTCATCGGCCACGGCTCGCCCATGAACGCATTGGCCGACAACGCGTTCACCCGAGCGTGGCGCGACATCGCGCATCGCTTTCCGAAGCCGCGGGCGATCGTTTGCATCTCGGCGCACTGGGAAACGAAAGGCGTGCTGATCACCGCGGCCGAACGCCAGCGAACGATCCACGACTTCTACAACTTCCCTCCCGAGCTCTATGCAATCAGCTACCCCGCGCCGGGCGCGCCGAAGCTCGCCAAGACGATCGAGGCGTTGCTGGCTCCGGGCGCCCGCGCCGACCTCGATAGCTGGGGCCTGGATCACGGCGCCTGGAGCGTGCTGCGCTTCATGTATCCCGAGGCCGGCATTCCCGTGGTGCAGCTGAGCCAGGACGTCCGCCGCTCGCCGTCGGGCCACTACGACATCGGCAAGGCCATCGCGTCCTTGCGCCGCCAGAATGTCCTGATCCTGGGCAGCGGCAACATCGTGCACAACCTGCAACATCACCGCGGCGCGAGCGCGCCGTTCGACTGGGCCACTCGGTTCAACGACACCGTCAAAGAGAAGATCGTCGCTAAGGATCACGCGGCGCTGATCGATTATCCCAGCCTCGGCCCCGATGCGCTGCTCTCCGTCCCCGAGGCGGAGCACTACCAGCCGCTGCTCTATGTTCTTGCAACGCAGGAGCCGGACGAACCAGCCGAATTCTTCGCCGATACGGTGACGGGCGCGCTGTCCATGACATCGGTGGCAATCGGGCTCAGGTCTTAAAGGCTAGTCGGCATTCGGCACGTGAATCAGGCCACGACGGCGGCCGAGGCCCTGGCCAATCCAATAAAGGTCATATTCATTCGCGGGTGGGCGCGGCGGCGAATGAAATTTCTATACATGATCGTTTTTATAGAGTATCCTGCTTTCAAATCTTCTTGATTCCGAAATCCACTTAGCGCGACTGGGACAAATGCTCACTGCCAAAGGAAAATATGGCCTCAAGGCCCTGGTCCACCTCGCCAGCCTGAGCCCAGGGGAAACCACGCAAGCGGTCGATATCGCTGACAGCAACAACATCCCGAAGAAATTTCTCGATGCGATCCTCGGCGACCTGCGTAATGCCGGCATCGTGTACAGCAAAAAGGGCCCGGGTGGCGGCTATATGCTCGCCCGCGCCGCACGCGACATCAAAGTCGGTTACGTGATCCGCACGCTCGACGGACCGCTGGCCCCGATCGCTTGCGCCAGCCGCACGGCCTACCAACGATGCAAGGATTGTCGCGACGTCAAGACCTGTGCGATTCGTCTAACGATGACGAAAGTTCGCGATGCGATGGCTGAAATTCTCGATCGATTGACGATCGCGGATATGCTCGCCATGAGCGACGGCAGCAACGTCGCGCTCATGTACCATATTTGATGACGTACGTCATCAACGGTTCGGCGCCGGATGCCGTCGACATCCGCGGGCTTGCGGCCGTTCAGAACGACATTTGCTAAGCGCTACCACACACGCGCCGACGAAAGCTCGTCAGAAGACCAACTGAGTCCGTCCGGCGATCCAGTCGATCGTGGCACCGCGGTAGCTCGGCCCCCCGAACGCCTGCGGATTGTTGACGATCACATGCTCATAATCGAGCATGAATTTCATGTTTAGATTGGGATACCAGTTGAGACCAACGCCATAAGAAGTCTGCTCGCCGCCACCGTAGGTCGTCGTCCCGCCGGTGAAGACGCCCGGAGCGCTATAGCCGCTCCCAAGCGTGGCGGTCGTCAGAAAGGGACTGTTGAGATTGACGATGCTGAAGCGGCTGGCAACTTCGAGCGCCCCCCAGCCATTGGTTCCCGGAGCCAACGGCCTTTCGGGAATGACTCCGGTATAGGCGCCTCGCGCCGGGTCGTAAACGCGCTTGCCGCCGAAGCTCAAGCTTGCTTCGGCATAACCGCCGTTGAGATTAATGATCGGGCCTGGGACGCCGCCCTGTAGGTTCCCCGGGGTTGTCGTCACCCCTGCTCGGGTGTCGATGATGTAATTATAATATTCGGCCTGGATGAAGAGATTGTACAGCGAGGCTGCCGCTTCGGCGCCGAAGACCTGGCCGCCGCTCGCCGGGATATTGCCCGTGTTGAGGAAGTAAGTCGGGTCGACGCGCAGCTCCGGCCGGTCGTAAAGCTGGATAGCCTCGATGTTCGCGCCAACACGCGGGGCGAACAGATCGGCATAGTTGAAGCCGACATGCAGCGTCGCGTCGTTCGTTTGAACGACCTGGTAAGCCGCGCGGCCCAGGAAGGCGAACTGCGGACCCAGTCCGGTCATCGCTGCGCTGGTGACGCACGGTGTGCCAGCGGTGACGGCCGCCGTTCCGGTGTTGCACGAGGCACCGTCCGTGTGCAGGGCGCCCGAATTGGGACCGGTCAGAAAGGCACCGACCCAATAGCGGTCATCGTTCGAGCGCACGTCCAGAGCCCAGCGGAAATCACCGCCGCCGAACTCCGTCGCGACGACTTGAGCCGAGGAGCGCTCCATGAACATGGTGTCGTTGGAGCTTGTCGCCTCGTCGAGCGTCCACGGCACATCCTGGAAGCCGATATCGAACGCCACCGGGAACCGTTCCCCGTGCTGATAGAAGCCGTTGTAGGTGACGAGCGCGTTTTCGACGCCGGCCAAATAGTTGTTTGACGTGGTCGGGCTGGTGCTCGAGTTCGCGTTAGCAAAAGCATTGTTGAGATTATAGCCATCCGCGGTGTTGCCGAAGTCGTAAACAAAGGCGTAGTGCCAGTCCTGCATGAAATTGCCGACGACGCCGATCCGCGCCCGCCGAAGATCGACTCCGTCCGCGAGACCTTTTTGGTCCAAGGTCTCCGGTGCGGCTTTGTAGTTCAGATATCCGCCGGTATCGAGGTGGAGGCGACCGAACAATTCGATCGTGTTGTCTCCGGTCGCATCGGAAAACCCGAAGTGATACCCGCGATCGTAGGTCATGAGCACTCTGGGGGGCAGTTGCGGGACCGGCACTCCGGCCGGAGGGTTGGCCGGTTGTCCGGGAGGGGCCAGTCGAGGAAGGGCTTGGGTCGCCGCCGCCGTCGTGGGATTTTGCCGGCCCAGCTGCCGGATCTGCGCCTGTAAGGCTCTGATCTCTGCCTGGTGCCGCGCCTCGATCTGCTGAATCTCCGCTTCGAGCTTCTGAATCCTGGCGTCCTGCGCGCCGGCCGGTGGTCCGCATAAGACCCATGCGCTGGTCGATGCGGAAAGAAGCAAGAGGCCCTGCCTGCGGACGGCGCGCATCCTCGCCGCCGAGAAACGCTTTCGCTGTCTTGGGTCCATGAAAATCTCCCTTTATATATAGATTTACTATACTTCTTTTCAGAAGATCTCGATTCGATGGTGTCTGTCAACCGGGCTCTGGCGGAATGAAGCAGGGCGAAAACACAATCGCAGGGAATTTAGCTGCTTTGCGCTGTGGCCCCAAAAAGCATCGCGGGATTTCCGGCGAAATTCCTCCTGTGCCGTCGCAAAAAACGCGAGAAATATCCTATAATGTATGATATTTATAGAGGGTCTTCGCGGAATCGAGTGGGCGATTTTTGAGTTAGAAGGCCCGAGAAACCCGGCCATTACGTAGGGATTTTGCATTACGGCTGGAGTTAGAATTTGGCATTATTGGGGGATG
>JBKQHQ010000154.1:0-20421 GCA_052148715.1 Xanthobacteraceae bacterium
ACCGACGGCGGCAAAAGCCACCGCTGCTCGATATTCCAGGGACGAAAGGTCTTGCTCATGCCCTTACATGAATCAGACTCGTCATCCGTCGTCGAGAAAAACTCGATTACGGGGACAGGCTCCTAGAGGTCCAAATCCCTCACGAGATCATCCAGTACTGGGGATGGTTCCTTGCCTTCGGGATCGGAGTGACGGTCTTGGGTATCGCCGCCGTGGTGCGTTCCGTCGCAGCAACAGTCGTCTCTATGCTATTCTTCGGATGGCTGCTGGTATTGGCGTCAGGGATTGAGATCGCCCAAGCCGTCATGGTGGGGCATTGGGCAGGTTTCTTTCAACACTTGCTTGCGGCGATTCTCTTCGGAATGACGGGTCTCATAATCGTAATGAGACCGGTGATCAGCGCAGAGGTCGCGACGGTCTTCATGGCGATGTTTTTCTTGATTGGCGGGCTGTTTCAACTCGTCGGATCGGTGGCGGTTGCCTTGCCCGGCTGGGGTTGGCAGGCGGCGGATGGGGTCATCACCCTTGTGCTGGGCCTGCTGGTACTTGCGCAATGGCCGGCCTCGGGCCTTTGGGTGATCGGTCTCTTCGTTGGGCTGGATCTGATTTTATACGGCTGCGTGTGGATCGCGCTTGCGCTTGGTTTGCGCGCGATGTGAAGGGCACACAAACCGCCGAAGATCACACCACCGATGCGAATGTCATCATTATATAAACGAGCAGGAGAATATCATGGCTGAACCAAACCGTCGCGGTGTCGCAGCCTCGGAATATGACCTGATGATCGCCGTGCTTGCCCAGAACTGGTGGGCGATCGGGATACGGGGCGTCCTTGGCATTTTGTTCGGTCTGGTTGCGCTTTTTCTCCCGGGCGCCACGATGTTATCGCTGGTGCTGCTGTTCGCAGCCTACGCCTTAGTCGGCGGCGTGTTCGGCATCGTCAGCGCTGTGAGAGCGACGCGCCAACATGAGCGCTGGGGTCTCCTCGTGCTTGAAGGTCTCGTCAACATTGCGACCGCCGCCATTGCCGTCCTATGGCCGGGAATTACCGTGCTGGCTTTCGTTCTGCTGGTGGCCTTCTGGGCGATCTTGTCAGGCGCATTGATGTTGACGGCGGCCTTTCGGCTTGAGATCGACGATGGCCGCTGGTGGCTCGTTTTCGGCGGCGTCGTCTCATTGATCTACGGCGCTGTGCTGATCGCGGCGCCGATGATTGGAGCGGTGGTGCTGACATGGTGGTTAGGCGCCTATGCGCTGGTCTTCGGCGTTTCTCTCGTCGTGCTGGCCTTTAGGCTGCGGGCTCGGCTGGATAAACATCGACACATCTCGACCACCCAACCTGTGACCTAACAGGTGCCGACGCAGTCGGTCAGCTCGAAGCGACCGCCATGAGCACCGCAGTCCCGCAAGCCGCGCGATTAAGCAAGTCACAACGCGCGAGCCTTTGGGTCAGGGAGCTACCTTTCAGCCTAGTGTTGATCCTAACGATACTAGGCATTGCCTATACAAGTTTCTCTAAGCAACCGATTATTGTCTATTGGGAAATTCTCGCGCCGATTATTGGGCTGGAGTGTGTCGCCACCGGATGGCATAGCGCAAACGACAAGGCTGCGCGGTTGCGGTTGATAGGGACGCAGGCGCTGCACTGGTTGGCCTTCTTGGTGGTGATGAATTTGATGTTATTGCCAAGCGTTCAGAGGGCTTTCAGCGCCAACGCGACTGGCCTCTCTGTCTTTACCTTGCTGACGCTTGGCACCTTTACTGCTGGCCTGCATGTTCTCTCCTGGCAAATCTGTCTTCTTGGGGTGATCATGGCGCTCGGCATTCCGGCGATTGCGTGGATCGAAAATTCGGCTTTGATTTTCGTGTTAATTGCCGCAGCCGTGATTGGAATTGTCGCCGTGTTTTGGTGGCATTGGCGCGAAAGGCGTGAGCGATCGAAGGGCGCATGATAGTTGCCCGACATCAGGGAGAGACTCCAATGAATCGGTTCGTCGTTTTGAGCTTTCCTGATCAGGTGAAGACTGATGAGGCAATCCGCGCCTTGAGGAAGCTGCATTCCGAAGGCAACATTAAGCTCTATGCCTCGGCCTTCCTCGCAAGAGACTCCCATGGAAAGCTGTCGGTGCAGGAAATTACCAAAGAAGGACTTGGCGGGACGGCCGTCGGCGCTTTGATCGGTGGGCTGGCTGGTTTGCCTCTTGGGCCACTCGCGGCGACGATCGGGGCTGCCGGCGGCGCCTTAATCGGCAATTCGGCCGATCTCCTCCACCAAGGTGACGAAGCCGAGTTCGCCGAAAAGATTTCGCGCGAATTGGCGCCGGGAAAATCAGCTGTCGTGGCCGAGGTCGACGATGACGGGGTGATCGCCTTCGAGGCGCTCATGGAGTCGATCGGCGGTATCGTGGTCCGCAAGTAGGTGTTCGCCATTCCGGGCCGGCACGACGACGCCGAGCGCACGGGGGCGAATGCGATAATGCAGCGGCGCATCCATGACACTGACCTCACCGTCAGTGGATACGTTGACCCGGGGGGTCGGGGTCTGGACCCAGATCTCCTCCGTCTCGAAGGCATTCAGCTCATGGTCGGTCACGCGGCCCAAGAAGGCTCTCAGAGCCATGCGCACAAGGTTTCGGCGTCCGGTGCGCGGTGCCACGCACACCCATAGCCGGCCCGAGTCCAGCCTCGTGCGCGTGCCGATCTCTAGCCCTGCGATTTCATATCTGTTGTTGCCGACGAACAAGAAGGGCGTCGAGTGCGCCAGCGCTTCCGCTTCGCCCATGTGCAGTCGCACACGAAGCCGGGAATAGCGCCGGAGAACCGACCCAACCGCGAGCACGAAGGCCACCCATTTGACGTGGCCGCGACGCTGCTGTTCCTCCCGTTGGCGAACGATATGCGGATAGAGACCCACGCCCGAATTGTTCACGAACAGGCGGCCGTTGACTTCTCCGACATCCACTCTGATGACGTGGCCGGTAAAGACGTTGTGGACAGCGGCTCCGAGGTCCAGGGGTATACCAACATCCTTGGCGAAATGGTTCAACGTGCCCATTGGGAGAACACCCAACGCGCTATCGGTTCCTGCCAGCGCGCCGGCCACGGCGTTGACGGTTCCGTCGCCTCCACCAGCCACCACCGGCTGATAGTTCTCGCCCACGGCGCGCGCGGCCAATGCCGAGAGCTCGTCGCCGCTCCGGGCCACGATGACGTTCGTCTGCACACCCAATTCGCCAGAAATACGCGCGACGTGCGCCCGGGCCGCCTCCACATGAATGGAAGCACCGTTGAGGATGCAAGTCGGCCCCTTTTTCAGCGGATAGGACGCCATCGCTCATTGTACGCCAAATGAGACCGGTGATTAACTCGCCGAAGACGGGATTCAGCGACTGATATGATGAGGTTGGCGTGCCTTGCTGGCAAGAAACCATCAATGCTTGTAGCCGCTGAGCTCGGCGCGGCATCGTTCAGCGAACTCGCGAACAATGTCCAGGTTGTGGCCGACGGTCGGCTTCTTCTGAAGATCGACTTTCGGCCCGTAGTAGGTCTCGACGAGACGGCGCATGACCTGCTCGGCGGCCTCGATGGTTCGCTCTGAGGCAAAAAGCCGCATTTTGCCCATGGTCGCGTAGAGCGGAACGAGCTTCGAAGGGTCGTCAATCGAGGTCTGCAGCAGAGCATCCACGAATGCCTTGCACGACAAATCGATGAATTCCACAAATATTCGTTCGCGCCGAAGATTGATCTGAGCACGCTGCCGGGCTTCGTTCTGATAGCGTTGCGTCAACCAAGTGGTTGCGATCGAGGCGAGAGCGCCGATCGCCGAGCCGCATAGGGCGGAGATCGCTGAGACATAAGCCGGGTTCACGATCGTGCTCCATAATTCCACAAGTGCCAGGGCGGCGACGTGATGCGGCTGCAAGTCATGCCCCGCTCCTGGCGGCTGTCAGCTCAAGAGGATGATGAGCCGCAGAAAAAACTGCTCTCGCTCCTCAGATGGTCATATCGTCCGGCCACAAGGAGACAACACGGCGGCTTATCCACCGACTAGCGATGCGGATGACAATCGGACGCTTTGGTTGTGTCGTCGACCGGATAATTTACGTGTTTGATATTGCCGGGTTCACTTCCGATTTTCACCCAATAGCGTCAGTATCACCCATGTCGCGGTATTGTCTCAAATGTGCCAAACCCGGAAGAGCTAGCTGAGCAGTTTCGGTAGCTTTTCGGCTATGAATCGAGCAAGTGCCCTATTGACCGCTACAGGTTGTTCCTGGGCCATATAATGCCCGTCCAGAGCTGACCGAGCAGACGATCTGGGAGGTGTTCGAGGCGGAGCGGCCGAAGCTCATTCCCTATGCGGGCCGGTTCGATGGCTTCCATGCGGTGCCAGCATCGGTCTCCAAGACCTGCCTGGTGCGCTTCGATAACAACAAGTACTCGGTGGCTGCGAGCGCGGTTGGACGACCGGTCGAGGTCCATGCCTATGCGGACCGCATCGTGATCCGCCAGTACGGGCGGATCGTTGCCGAGCATCCCCGCTCGTTCGGTCGCGGCGACACGCTCTACGATCCCTGGCACTACGTGCCGGTGCTTGCCCGCAAGCCCGGCGCCTTGCGTAACGGCGCTCCCTTCGAAGACTGGGTGCTGCCGGCCGCCATGGAGCGCTTGCGGCGCAAGCTTGCCGGCGTCGATGACGGCAATCGGCAGATGGTCGACATCCTCACCGCGGTGCTCACCGACGGGCTGCCGGCGGTCGAGGCCGCCTGCGCCGAGGCGATCGCCCACGGCGTCCGCTCCGCTGACGTCGTCCTCAACATCCTGGCCCGGCAGCGCGATCCCGGCCCGTCCGCCACCATCCTCACGCCCGCGGCGCTGACGCCACGCCACGCGCCGGTCGCCGTGTGCCCGTTATGCGCGGCCGAACCATCGCGCCGTGGGCGAGCGCGCCAGCTGTCGAGGGCGCGCGCTCGCCCAACCCAACAATGGCGTCAGAAACCCCATGCACTAACATTGATCCCGGATCACCCGAAGGCGGCAGGCCAGCCCGCCGCGATAGCGAACCGGCGGAACTCCGAACCGATCCTTGAACAGCCGGCTGAAATGCGACGAACTGCTGAAGCCGTATGAGAAGCAGACGTCGGTTATCGAGCGATGCGCCTGGCTCGGGTCTCGAAGCGCCTCCGCGCAGCGGATGAGCCGACGCTGCCAAAGACAGCTCGATACGGATCCGGCCGGATCCTCGGCGAAATGGCGGTGCAGCCCACGAACGGAAATGCTGCATGCTTGCGCGATTCGCTCGACGGAGAGCTCGGGATCGGCGAGATTCGCCTCGATATAGGCCTGGACCCGCATCGGTAGTTCGTCGCGGCGTCCGATCACCGGCGGCGTCTCTATCTGTTCGCGCAAGGCGTCCCATGCCATCGTGGTAATGGCCGCGCCCAGTTTTCTTCCGCTGAATCGTGGAAGACGGCGCATCTCGCCGAAGCTCTCGTTCACCATGGCGCCAAGGACCCGCGACAATCCCCACCTGCCGTTCGATCGACGTGCGACGCCACGCTCGCAGAGGGCGGCAATCGCTGCATCGGACGGACGGGGCAGCATGATCAAGAACCCTTCGATCTCGGGGCTCGTGATCGTGCACTCCAGCGGCTGCTTCGTGTCGATCAGGGCCCAATCGCGCTCGGTCAGAATGCAAGTGCGGCCGCGTTGGACGAATGTACAGCTCCCTTTGGAGACCGAAACGAGCATCACCGGGATTGGCAATGTCGGTGTCGGTGTGGTCAGCGAGCGGGTGAACCGATAATTGTTGCTCGCAAATTTGCACAAGAGCATCTCACCGAGCGCGCCATATTCGATACGCCCAATGAACGATCGTTCATCCATGGGGAGGCAACGCACCGCTTCCTGCTCGCGAAGCCCAGGATCAACTTGCCCAACATGAGCGCTAAGAGTGTCCTCCCACTTGCGCAGCCGGCCGCTGGGCCGCTCCACCTCAACGCAAACAATCGTGGGTGCTCCCATGGACCGAGCCTCCGCGTTAGATATCTTGCCCCGTCACCCCCTGGAGCGGCCTTGATCTGGATCAACTCCCTGGGACCTTGCGCAGGTCACTGAGCGGGCACGCGCAGTCAATCTTGGCACGGTGAGGCAAGCGCCTGGAGGATGCCAAGTTATGCTTTTAAGGCAGCCGGCGCGGCGTGATGGAGGAGCTACGCACTTACTGCAAGCGAAGCGCGCGCGCTGGGCGTCCCGGTCAAAGTGGATATGCCGCTTGAGTGATGAAGCTGATGACGCTCCATCCGCAAGCAATTCAGCAATCCGGGGTCGAGTACCTGCCCGTCGACATTCCGCCATCAGCGGCGGGCCTGACGGTTTATTGCTGGACAGAGCCGCAACGACAATCCGATTTTTATGCTGAAACTATCATAATTGTCGTTGTTCGGTTCCCGAGAAGCGTTTAGTCGATTGGGAGTAGATCATGACCTTTGTCACATCGACGGCTCATCAACATTCTTCCTCGGCATCCGGACTGAGGCCGGATCGAATTCATCGGCCCCGTTCTCCCAAACCTAGAGGCAACGAGGCGAACCGACAGAATGGCCAGCCCTTGCCGCAACCAGCGCCGATCAATGGCGCTGGTGTCGCCGCGTTTCTGTTTGGTCGCTTTTGCTTGGTACTACATCGTCGAGAGCTCCTCGCGGACGGGCTGCCCGTACCGATCGGCAACCGGGCGCTGGATGTTCTTATCGTTCTGATCGAGGCTCGTGGCGAGCTCGTCACCAAGGACGAACTTCTTAGCCGGGTGTGGCCAACCACAACGGTCGAGGAGAATAACCTACAGTTTCAGATTTCGGCGTTGCGCAAGGCGCTGGGGAGAGATCGCGACCTCATCAAGACGGTTCCAGGCCGTGGCTACCGCTTCATTGCCGATATCACGGTTGGAGGACTCGCTCCTCGTGTCGGCGAAAGGGAGGTCATTTCCGACCAAGGCGCTACTACGGCGATCGCGCAACTCCACGAGCCTCCAAGCAACCTCCCGGCGCCCACGTCAGATCTGGTTGGCCGCGAGGTGGAGCTCTCGGATGTCGCGGCTCTTGTTGCGGCAAATCGGCTCGTCACACTGGTCGGCGCTGGAGGTATCGGTAAGATGCGACTAGGCATTAAGCTCGCACGGCGCTTGCTGCCGAACTTTGCCGACGGGGCGTGGGTCGCCGAGCTTGGGCCGCTGTCGGATCCTGCACTTGTCCCGCGCGCCATCGCGACCGCGCTTGGGCTGAGCGACGCAGGAGATTCCGCGGAGCGCCTCGCGACATTCGACCGCATGATCACATCGATGATCGAGGAAGCAGAGGCGATCAACTGGTACGAGCAGCGGATTTCGGTCGAGAAGGACTCACAGGCTCGCGCGATCATGAAGAACGCTCAGAAGGAGGAATTCAAGCACTTCGGCATGGACTTGGAATTCCTGCTTCGCCAGATGCCGGCGTGGCGCGCGGAACTTAAGGAGATCCTCTTTACAAAGGGCGACATAGTCGACCGCGACGAGGCCGCTGAGAGAAAAGTCGACTAGTTCAGCGCTTCCTTGGTTCGAATCATAACGATGGGATCAACGCAGACACGGTTTTTTCCCATAAAACGCCTGCGTCTCGCATAGCCGGCAAATGATCCGTTTCATAGAATCGATGCACTAGCCTAGCGATGTCTGCCCGCCATCAGCGAACCCGAGCCTAGCGCGTCATGTTCCTGCGAGACAATGTTGGATTTCAGTTCGCTTAGGAGGTTCGAGATGATGAACCAGATTCGATGCATTCTTGCGGTCGGCTTTACGCTTCTGGCCACAAACGTGGCGGGCGCTCAGACTCCGTCGGCATTGACGCCGTCCCTTGCCCCAATGCTGGAAATGGTCATTCCAGGCGTTGTCAGCATCGGCGTCCACGGAAAAGTTGCCACCCAAAACAATCCGCTATTCTCCGACCCCTTCTTTCGCCGCTTCTTCGGCCAGCAACCTCAGGAACGCGAGTTCCAGGCAGCGGGATCAGGCGTGGTGGTTGATGCCAGCCGCGGGTATATCCTCACCAACAACCACGTGGTCGAGAATGCCGACGAGATCACCGTCAGCTTCAAGGACGGGCGGCATCTGACGGCGAAGAAGATCGGTGCCGATCCAGTCACGGATGTCGCTGTCGTCCAGGTCCCGGCCGACCATCTGACGGGCGTGCCGCTCGGAAATTCAGACCCCCTCAGGGTCGGAGACTATGTGGTTGCGGTCGGCAACCCGTTCGGCCTCGGACAGACGGTCACGTTCGGCATTGTAAGCGCGCTCGGTCGGACCAGTCTCGGTATCGAGGGCTATGAGGACTTCATCCAGACTGACGCCTCGATCAATCCTAGGGTTTTCGGGGGGCGCGCTCGTCAACCTCAACGGCGAAGTCGCGGGAATCAACACCGCGATCGTTGCACCGTCCGGCGGTAATGTCGGTATCGGCCTTGCCATCCCGATCAACATGGCGCGAGACGTCATGGACCAACTCATTGCTCATGGCGAAATCAAGCGCGGGCAGCTTGGGGTAACGATTCAAGACCTGACGCCTGACTTGACCAAGACCTTGCGGATCAATGCCGTGATGGGCGCGGTCGTGATTGAAGTCGTTGCCGGCTCGCCGGCAGAGAAGGCTGGGATCAAGGAAGGCGACGTCATCACCAAGGTGAACGGCCAGCCGATTTCAGGAGTGTCCGAATTTCGGAACAAGATAAGCCTGATGCCGATCGGCTCCGAGCTGCACATTACCCTGATCCGCAGGGGGGCCGCCCAAGAGGTGACCGCAGTGTTAGCCGAGGCGAAGGCCCCGCCGACGCCACCAGTGCGGCGCGCAACGCGGACCTGAAGGCGGGAGATGTGATTCTAAGCGTCGATCAGCAACCAGTTCGCTCACCACAAGACCGCGGCGCGCGTCAGGACAAGAACAAGGTGCCTCCAGCCAAGACGACGAGGCAGCCCGCTTGCGACGCGCCCTATGCGGCCTAAGTCACGTTATGAACGGGAGCACGTAATGGAAAGCGGAAATGGCTGGCGGAGCAAGGGTGTCGCTTCGACCATCATGAGCATCACGAGCGCAGCCAGGGTCAGGGGATGGTAACCGTACATCGAGAAGGCCGGACATCGCAGGCGCCTCTTGGTGGTTCGCGCAAGGACCTCGATCCGCGCGAGGTGCGTCGGATTTGCGAGGAACTCAGCCTCGATTGGTCCGAGTTGCCTGGACCGAAGAACCGGGTGAGGCGGAGCTAAGCTAAGCTAAGCTAAGCTAAGCCGCCACCATCCTGTCATGGCTTCATCGTTCGCAAGCGCGGCGCCTTTCATCCAATACGGAGCTGAGCGATATCGCAAAGCGCGCTAACGATCGGATTTTGACACGCTCCCTTCGAACAGGGCCTCAAGGATTATGGCTATTGGTCGTAACGTTGAAAAGATCTGCAGCCTTGGACTTTCAGTGGTTGCGTTTGGCGTTGTGCTCGCCATTCTTGTGCTTGGCAAGTCATTTCTCGTCCCGCTCGCGATAGCTATTCTACTTTGGCATTTGCTCGAAGCGCTCATTAATGACCTTGGCCGTTTAGCAATCAGCCGTTTCAGGCTTCCGCGGTGGCTTGCGAAGATCCTCGCAATCGGTCTAATTGTGTTGTTTCTCTGCGTGATAATCATTGTCCTTCTTAGTCAGGCAGACGCCATTGCAAATGCCTGGCCGCGATACGCAGAGCGCATGAAGTCAATCATTGCAGGACTAGCCGACTGGTTCGGCGAAGGCCCATCCGCAAAGTTACGACAGGAATTAGATAAAATCGACGTCGCGAGACAAGCAGCCGACCTATTCACATCGGTCCAATCTCTCATGATAAATATAGTTGTCGTATTCTTCTATGTAGCGTTTCTGTTCGTCGAGCACCGTTACATTAATGACAAGCTTGGAGCGCTGTTTCCTGACACTCAGGTTGCCCGTGATATGGAGAAAATGCTCTCGGCAATATCGCTTGGCATTCGTCGCTACGTTTGGATAAAGACTTTGATGGGCGTGATTATAGGAGTCGCGAGCTACGCAGTTCTGCGCGCGATGGGTGTTGATTTCGCTGAAACCTGCGCGCTTTTGATTTTTCTCCTCTATTACATCCCATACGTGGGTTCAGCCCTTGGCGTCGTTTTTCCAGCGCTGTTTACTTTGGTGCAGTTCGATACCAACGAGTGTTTCCTTGGCGTTGCGTTCGGGCTTTCGACCATTTACGCCATCGTTGGTAATTTCGTGGAACCCATGGTCATGGGCAAATCGCTCAATATGAGCACGTTTGCGATTTTTCTCTCGCTTGCGTTCTGGGGCACGATCTGGGGTATTGTGGGAATGTTCCTAGGTGTGCCGATCATGGTAGTGACCATGATTATCTGCGCGAATATGCCGAGCTGGCGGTGGGCCTCAATTCTGCTTTCGAAGGATGGCCGCATCAGCAATGGCTCCGGATAGCCAGATAGTGCTGCTTCTACTTTACCAAGTGGCCTGGATGATTCGCGCTCAGATCTTCTCAGAAGAACTCAGCGATGGACCAAGGACTTTGGCGCGGATCAGGCGGTAGGGTGTTTGGAGCTAACGATGAACCCAATTGGAGAACGGCAATGGCAACGGCAACGGCAAAAGTGGATAACAAGGTCAAAGATGCGCTCGACCACATTCGAGAAGCCGCGCAAGAGCTGCACGGTTCGATCAGCGATGCCGCGGCAAAACGCGGTGGGGCGGTGAAGGCTGATCTTGAGGCTGTTTCGCAGAAGGCCAAGGCGGCTGCGGAGTCTGTCAAGACCTCCATGGGCGCACAACACGAGGCCACAAAAAAGCACCTTGCAGAGGCCGTCACGCATCTCGAGGCGGCGCAGAAGCACGCCGCCGAGGGTGTGAAGAGCTCGGGTCAGGCATTCCAAACCTCGATCGCAAAGACCATCGCCGACGCGCGCGCTGCCGTTCAAAACGTCAGCGAAGCCGTGGCTGCAAAGCGTTCGGCTCAGTCCAAGAAAACCCGCTGACGGGAGAGTTCCATGCACAATTACATCGCTGTGACTTTTGACAACTCAAGTAAAGCTTACGAGGCTCTGCACGCGCTCTGGCAACTCGATGGCGCCGAGGAAGTCACTGTGCACGGAGCTGCGGTCGTCCATCGTGACAACCTGGGCTACTTCCACGTCGATACCAAGGAGACGCACCCCGCTTTGGCCACCGGCGTTGGCGTAGGCATCGGCGCTTTGCTGGGCGCGCTGGCGGGACCGGCGGGTGCTGCGGCGGGCGCAGCAGCGGGCGCAGCGGCTGGGGGAGCGGCGATCGGCGCGGCAGCGGGAGGCATGGCCGGCCTTGCGGCAGATGCCGGTCGCGCAGACACTCGCCGACAAGCGGCCATCGAGACGGGGTTCGTTCTTGGCGTTGGCCAATCTGCCGTCATCGCCGATGTGAGCGAAGACTGGACGTCGCCGATCGATACGAGGATGCGCGAGCTTGGCGGAGTTGTCCATCGACGCGCCAAGAGCGACATCGAGGACGATGTCTGGTTCGACGACGGCTACTACCCTTACGGTTACTATCTTTACCCCTACGAATACATCCCGAGCAGGTATCCTCCTCCATCGTACGGCTGGTAAGCGTGTCCCAATGGTGGCTTCGATGCCGGGGTCGGAGCCACCGCCAGAAGAGCTTATTAGTGTCTAATCGCCTCGTTCCTCGCGCTTGCGCGTCGGAGAGCCTTTGGCGGCAGGCAGCCTCTTTCCGTTCCCCGAGCTCGGTCGGCCGTCTTCCTGTCGTTCCAACGCTGCTGCCCTCGCGCATTCTGTGCAAGGCGGCGAATAGTGCTCCGCGAACCAATCGCCCTTCTAAGATTCGGGGATTGCCGGATCATTGCGCACTCGTCCTGTTTGGTCGTCAGACGGGCCATCGAGCTGCGTTGAATTTGTGAGCCACAAGCTCAAAATGCAACCAAGGAAGCTCTAGAGGAGAAGCAAATGACCGACAGAATCATCGTGGCGACGTTCAGCGATACCAATGCTGCCTATGACGCAGCCAGAGCAATCAAAAATCTGAAAGACTCCGGCATTACCCGATTCAAGCTCAAGGCCGGAGTCATAGTGACGAAAGACAAATGCGGAGACGTGTCGCTGATCGAGGATCGCAACCGTCCGCTTCTTGGAACAGCGGTTGGCACTACTGCTGGGGCATTGATCGGCCTGATCGGTGGCGCACCAGGCGCGGCGATGGGGGCGGCTCTCGGCGCCACCGCGGGACTTGCTGGCGATGCCGTAATAGCAACGCTCGATTCCGACTTCGTAGACTCTGTCACGACCGAAATGCGTCCGGGGATGACTGCCATCATAGTTGAGGCCGACGAAGGCAGCACCCGCGCAGTCGACGATATCGTGGCTCTTGGCGGCGGTCATGTTCATCGCCAGGCCGCATAATAGCTAGCTGCCGGCGAGAAAGCTGTCGGCCTTACCGTTCTTGTCCTTGGCGCCGACGCCGCGGACGAAGACGACAGTTCTCCGAGGCCGCAATCGCCCGGTCGCGCCAGGAGCGTAAGAAGATAAGATGGATTGAGGCTCCCCTGAGAATTAACCGATGAACGGTCAAAAATGCGGGGTCGATGATGATTTCTTTGAGAGACGCCATTCGACTTACGATCGCAGTCTTCAGCGTCGTCGTGGCGACCACAGAAATTGGATCGGCGCAGGTTGTGCCGCTCAACACGGAACTCGCGCTGGGCGGTGCGCCGCAGGGGGTGTCGACCCTCGCTCCGCTTGTGAAGAAGGTTACGCCAAGCGTCGTTATCATTGCCGTCAAGGGGCGAATTGCCCAAGAGCAGAACCCGCTGTTTCACGACGTTCCGTCATTATTCAATAATCCCGAGCTTCCTGCCGAGCGTGAGATACGCTCCGCCGGCTCGGGCGTGATCGTCGACGCGCGCCAGGGTTTCGTCATCACCAACAGCCACGTGCTGGAGCACGCGGATGAGATCAAGGTCGTTCTCACCGATGGCCGACGGCTTGAGGCCAAGCGTATCGGATCCGACTCCGAAACGGACATCGCCGTCCTCAAGGTGGCGGCAACGGGCCTTACCGCAATAGCGCTAGGGGATTCCGACAGGCTCGAAGTTGGAGACTTCGTTATTGCCATTGGTGATCCCTTCGCGCTTGGACAGACCGTCACCTCTGGCATCGTCAGCGCACTGCGCCGCACCGGCGTCGAAGTCAAGGGATACGAGGACTTCATCCAGACGGACGCGCCGATCAATCCGGGCAACTCCGGGGGCGCGCTCGTCAACCTTCAGGGCGAACTCGTCGGTATCTGCACCGCGATCATCGGTCCGAGCGGCGGGAATGTCGGCGTCGGCTTCGCCATTCCGACCAACACGGTCCGTGGCGTGATGGATCAGCTCGTGCAATTCGGCGAGGTGCGCCGCGGGCAATTGGGAATTGCGTTCCAGGATCTAACGCCCGATCTCGCTCAGGCGTTGGGCGTCGGCGCTCAGCAATCAGGCGCGGCGATAGCTAGAGTCGATCACGGATCGGCCGCCGAATACGCAGGGCTCAAGGTCGGCGACGTCATCACTGGCATTGGCCAGGCCGCGCTAGGCGGCTCCGCCGATCTGCGCAACAAGATCACTGCTCTTCGCGTCGGCGATGCTGTTGAGCTCACCGTCATGCGCAAGGGAACAGCGATGACCGTTCGCGCCACGTTGCCCGCGCCGGCCAAGACTCTGAAAGGTGCCGACATTAGCCCTCTTCTCGAAGGCGCATTCTTCGGACCGGTGAGTTCGGGCGCGCCGGCAAGCGGTGTGGAGATCGCTTCTGTGCAGGCCGGAAGCAAGGCGTCGATAGCGGGCCTGCGCAAGGGCGACATCATCACCTCAGTGAACCAGGAGCCGATCGCAAGGCCTGAAGAATTCGCGGCAAAAGTGAGGGAAAGCACAAAGCCGCCATTGCTCAATCTGGCCCGCGACCGCAGTGCACTTTTCGTTCTACCGCAATGACGTGCTGCACTCGGCGACGGCTTCGCTTTGGCGTCTGCATAATCTCTCGGTCTTCATTAGCGCCCCTTGGGTCTAGCTTTTGGCCGGTCCATCACACGGAGACGCACGGTGTGGCGCAGAATTCTTCCTCGAAGCGGGCAAAAAAATGCATCCTCTGGGGAGACGATTCGTGAGAAATTGGCATTCGAAACCGTGGCTTCTGATGTCCGTTTTGACGATAGCA
Organism: Xanthobacteraceae bacterium; assembly: GCA_052148715.1. Classification (GTDB taxonomy): domain Bacteria; phylum Pseudomonadota; class Alphaproteobacteria; order Rhizobiales; family Xanthobacteraceae; genus JBKQHQ01. The sequence continues at coordinate 14,267 of JBKQHQ010000154.1, forward strand.
GTTCTTCTTTTCGCATTTGGCCTCATCGCGCAAGAGGTCAGCGAAGGCAAACCGTTGATATTCGATCGCTACGTGATGCTTGCCTTGCGCAACCCCGCCAACCCGTCAGTTCCCATCGGCCCAGCGTGGTTACAAGAAGCGGCGCGCGACATAACAAGTCTCGGAAGTACCATCGTGCTTGGGATCATAACATTTTCGGTCGTCGGATACCTGTTTTTGGCCGGCAAGCCCGCGGTGGCCTGGTTGATGCTGATCGCTGTGCTCGGCGGTGTCGTGCTGAACAATCTCCTCAAGTTCGCGTTCGCACGCCCTCGTCCAGATTTCATAGCCCATGCGGCGCGGGTCTTTACCACAAGTTTCCCAAGCGGCCATGCCACGTTGTCCGCGATCACCTATTTGACGATCGGAGCCCTTCTCGCTCGAACTCACCCGTCGTTCACAATACGTATCTACTTCATGTCGCTTGCAGCATTTCTTTCCATGATCATCGGTATGAGCCGAATTTATCTCGGCGTGCATTATCCGACTGATGTTCTCGGGGGGTGGTGTATTGGTGCGGCCTGGGCCATGGGTTGCTGGGTGCTGATGGAGTGGCTCCAGAATGGTGGTCAGGTCGAACCGCCCAGCCCATCGTGACTGACTGCGAAGCGGCTATCCGGTGATTGTGCTGATGTATCGCTGGTATCTCGCGAGCGGTCTCAACGCTCGGGCGACGATATTGCATTGAAACACGTCGTGATTGCCGACGATTTGGGGCAACAGCAGATCATCAAGAAACTTGTCGGCGCCCTTGAACTCCTGCCGGCGCGCCCGCTGCGTGAGGTCGCCGGCGAAAAGGATCCCAATGAGGACGACAAATCAAGTGACGTGGAGGCGTCTCGATTCATCCTGGAGTGAGATCATGTCCTCATTCGCTTTACGTCGTGCGCTGGCGGGCCTGCAATTTGATCAGGCGGTTGAAAGAGGAGTTTGCGCTCTCCATGTCCGACAACACGATCTACCACGCTCGAGCCCAGTTGGTGCACCCCGGACGTCAGGTGCGCCACCAGCGCCGCATCCTCTGGCGACTGTAACTTCAAATTGAGTACATCCGGTCCGGCAGTTCGTCGCGACTGGTCTCGGTACGTGGGAAGTTTGTCTCAAGTACCTTTCCACACGCGTCGATCGCCGTAATAAATCCTTCGGCAATGCGGCCGCCGCTCATGTGCGCGACAAGCGCATCGATGGCTCCCTGCCATTCTGATTGCGGCACGCGGGCCGCAATGCCCTGGTCAGCAATGATGCGCGCATAGCGCTCCGCGAGGGAGACGAAGATCAGAACGCCGGTGCGGTCCTTTTTGCGGGCGATGCCGCGAATGAAGAACTGCCCCATTGCGGCGCGATGGGCGACGGCGCGGCGCGCCGCACGCGGCACGAGCGCGACGCGCACGCGCGGCAGACAGAGCAGCATGGCAAGCGCAAAAAATACGACTGCCTGCAGTAGCAGAATCCGGTGGACCGACATCGCTGTAAGGGCCACGAGCAGCCAAGGCAGCGCGAGTGCGACCAGCGCCGCGACTAGGATGGGCAAAGCCGTGGCGTCGGAGGAAGTCTGCGCCAGCACACAGACGATCTCACCCGAGGTTCTTGCCTCGGCGGCGCGAATTGCGCTCGAGATGCGTGCGCGGTCCTGTGCGGATATGCTCATTACCAGCTCCCCGAAGCCCCGCCGCCACCCGACGATCCTCCGCCGCCGGAGAAACCGCCGCGGTTCGAAGATCCGCCGCCGCGGGAACCGCCCGAATTGAAGAGGATGTTCAGCGCTACGTTCAGGAAGAACCAGCGGAACCCGGGCGAAACAAGGAGCAGCGTCAGCAGGGCGATTGCCCCCGCGATGAAGAGCCAAATCACCCAATCGGGGATCTCCTGATGGTCGGGGCGCGGTGACGGGCGCTGCCATTCGGAAGCATCGGTGGTAAGTACCGTGATGATGTCATCGACGCCGCGCGAGATTCCTCCGTCGAAATCGCCCGTCTTGAAGCGCGGCGCGATCGCGTTGGCGATGATAACCTTCGACACCGCGTCGGTAAGCGTGCCCTCAAGTCCGTAGCCGACCTCGATGCGCACACGCCGCTCGTTTGGTGCGACGAGCAGGAGCACGCCGTTGTTCTTCGTCTTATCGCCGAGCTTCCAGGTGCGGAAAAGTTCGTTGGCGTAGGGCTCGATCTCCTGGCCTTCGAGCGAGACGACGGTGGCAACCACGAGCTGGATGCCGGACTTTGTCTCGAGATCGGCGAGTTTCGGCTCGAGGGCGTTGCGCGTTTCGGCGGAGATGACGTTCGCCTGATCGACGATGCGGCCCGTGAGCGCCGGAAAGCTGGCAGCGAAGACGGCGAGGCCCGCGCACAGCAGCACGACGAGAGCGACAGGCAGGCGCGCACCTCCTCCCACGAAGCGGGAAGAGGGGCGGCCTGCGGTCATTTCAGCCCCTTGGAATAGCGGCGGCGTGTCAGAACTTCACTTGCGGCGGCGCCTGCGCATTGTCGTTCGCAGTGAACTCTGCCATTGGCTTGTAGGAGCGGTAGACGGTCGAAGCCCAAATCACGCCGGGGAAAGTCTTGAGCTCGGTGTTGTAGACCCGCACCGCTTCGATATAATCGCGCCGCGCAACTGCGATCCGGTTCTCGGTGCCCTCGAGCTGCGACTGCAGTGCCAGGAAGTTCTGGTTCGACTTGAGATCGGGATAGTTCTCGCTGACTGCAAGCAACCTACCCAGCGCTCCGGACAGCTGACCCTGCGCGTCCTCGAACTGCTTCAACTTGACGGGATCAGTGAGCTGCGAGGCGTCGATTTTCACCTGCGTCGCCTTGGCGCGCGCCTCGACCACGGCGGTCAGCACGTCCTTTTCCTGCTTGGCGTAGCCCTGCACGGTGGCGACTAGATTGGGGATGAGGTCGGCGCGCCGCTGGTAATTGTTTTGCACGTCCGCCCACTTCGCCTTCGCCTGCTCCTCGTAGATCGGAATGTTATTGTAGCCGCAGGCCGAGACGGTGAAGCCAAGAAGAACGGCGACAAAAACGGCGCGTATGCGCGATATCGATGCGGTCACGAAGGCCTCCGGAATAGGCAGTGTTAGCGACGCGTCGGGCAACTCCGGCAACACCGCCGGGCCGCCTTGGCGGCCACGGCAACGTCCCCGTTCCCACGCGCGTCGTCGAACCAGTTGTCACCCATGCCTCTTACGGCGCGAGCGCCTCCTTGGCCAGCTTCCAAGCCTGTTTCAACTTGCTCGATCGCCGCTCGTTATCTGCACGGAGCTCGCTGATGCGCTGGTCGATCTTAGTTTTCGCATTAGCCGTCGCTTTAGCGACCTGACCCTGCAGCACGCTGATCTTCGCCTCCGTCTCGCGCTGCCGCTGACTGATCTGCGCCTCCATCCGATCGGAGGCATTCTTGAGCTTCGCGCGCGCCTCATCGATCCGGGCGGTCAACTTTGCCTTGGCCTCGCCGCTGGCGTGAGAGACTTCCTCCTTCAGTTGAGCAAGCTCTGCTTTGCGTGCCTTAACGTCCTTTTCGATCATCTCGTCTTCGAAATCCGTCCGCCATTCCCGCACCACGGTGCCGCCAAGCGCGCCCATCCTGGTGTCGAGTGGGGTAACCCAATCCTCCGCCACCTCGGCGACGATGGCAGCCTTGCCCGGCGACAGCTCATTGGAGACCTTGTCGAGGAAGTCAGCGCCGATTCCCATATTGAAGAGGTCGCCCAAGCTGCCGATCAGGGCACCCACGCTGATGCCCATCGCTGCTCCAGCTGGACCGCCCAGCAGTCCGGTGAGGCCGCCCACCAAGGCACCCACGCCGATCCCGAGAGGTCCAGTGTCCGCGGCCTGCTTCACCGTCAGCTTTCCATCCGCGCCCTTTGTGACCACGGCCATGCCATAGACCGCGAGGCTCGCCTCCGCATGAAGCTGCTTCAGAGCACGTGTTCCCTCATAGGCTTTGGCCTCATCGGGAAAGATCACGACGACAAACTTGCTCACGACAATCTCCTTCTTAAGTTCTGGTTGTATTCGATGGCCAACAAGACGGGCATCAATCAGCCCGATCGGTCGCGCCGACGGTGGCATTTCAACGTTCGGCTTTCAGCGCTTGACGGCGCAGATTCAAGCTAGAGGACTGAGATCGCGCATTGATCTTAATCAAAGTGACGCGGATCACTTATGTGTGAATGCAAGCACTGCCGCGCGAAAGGAATGGCGACTTCGGTACATCGCCATGAGCCGGCCGAAGCCGCTGATCGCACGCCGATCCCGTCGCCACGCCTTCCGCATCGCTTGACAAGAGTGCCATCGCGCAACGAGGTAGCATCTCGCCGAGCTAAGGCCGCCCGCTATTCCGGGCCGGCACGAGGACGCCGAACGCATGGGGGCGAATGCGATAATAAAGCGGCGCCTCCATAACACTGACCTCGCCGTCGGCGGACACGTTGGCCCACCTGGTCGTGGTCTCGACCGGGATTTCCTCCGCCTCGATGGCATTCAGCTCATGGTCGGTTACGCGGCCCATGTAAAGGCTCTCAGAGCCCTGCGCACAAGGTTTCGGGGACCAGTGCGCGGTTGCCATGCACACCCATATTTGCGCGATGTGCGCCCGGGCCGCTTCCAAATGAATAGAAGCACCGTTGAGGACGCAAGTCGGCCCTACGGATTTCTCCAGCGGATAGAACGCCATGGCTCATCGTACGCCAAATGAACCCGATTAGGGCGTGCCACTTCGCATAACCGAGGACCGCGAGCGAGCCGCGTAAATCGCCGCTAACAAGGGGGGCGCAAATTATTATTGTTGATCTAGCTCAAAGCCACGGGCCGATTTTTCGGGTCATTTGAATTATAATTGACGGAGGTCCTAACCATGACATTCAATTTCTCATCACTCATCTGGATTTTCTTCGTAATCATGATGATGCAGCCCCTCTTCATGGGGCGATGGTATGCCGTGCGACGCGCACAGGCGATCCGCGCACTCGAAAAGTCGCACGCGTCACGTGTAATTACGATGATCCATCGTCAAGAGAAGCGCAGCCTTTTCGGCTTTGCCATGCCCCGGCAAATCGATATGGAGGATGCCCAGACGATCATTGCGGCGATCAAGGAAACGCCTGATGATATGCCAATCGATTTGGTGATCAACACGCCCGGCGGCCTCGTGCTGGCAGCCATGCAGATCGCCCGCGCCGTTGAAGCACACAAAGCCAAAGTGACCGTCTATGTTCCGATCTACGCCATGTCTGGCGGAACGCTGATTGCACTCGCCGCTGACGAGATCGTGCTTGGCGAGTTCTCGGTACTCGGTCCGATCGATCCGCAGATGGCCGGACTCCCAGCTGCAAGCCTTGTCAAAGCCCGCGACTCCAAACCCATTGAGCGCGTCTCCGACCTCACGGTGGTTCTCGCTGATGTGGCGGAGAAGGCTCTCGCCCAGGTGAAGCAAGGGGCAGTAGAGCTTTTGCGGCGACGGATGGAACAGGCGCCAGCGGAAGCTCTTGCGGCGAAGCTTGCTGGCGGACATTGGACTCATGATTATGCGCTTACCGCCAACGAAGCCTCTGGGTTGGGCCTCTCGATCAAAGTGGATATGCCGATTGAGGTCATGAGGTTGATGACGCTCTACCCGCAGCCAATTCAGCAATCCGGGGTCGAGTTCCTGCCTATCGAATTTCCGCGTCAGCGGCGGGTCTGACGGTTTATTGCCGGACAAGGGCTGCTCAGCCCCTGATTTCATCGTCGTGCTGGGTTTGTCGAAAGTGACTCCCACCCGGGAGGAGACGTGAGGCGACCCGTCCACCAAACCACGGGGAAGCGCTCGCCCAAAGGCGCGCCCGCGCAAGCGGCCCCGGAGATATTTGACCTGGCCGCCGTTCCGTTCCGCGACCTCCTTCAACGGCTGCATTCCAGCGACACCGGCCTGAGCGCGTCCGACGCCGCTTCTATCCTTAAGACGGTTGGTCCAAACGAGGTCGAGTCGGCCAAACCGAAGAGTCTGCTGTCCTCCATTGTCGAACGGTTCAGCAATCCGTTGGTCTTGATTCTGCTCTTTGCGGCGGCCGTATCGGCATTCACCGGGGACGTCCCGAGCTTCGCCATCATCGCCGCCATCGTGCTCATGTCCGTGATCCT
>JBKQHQ010000155.1:0-2559 GCA_052148715.1 Xanthobacteraceae bacterium
TCGCCCGTGAGCCGGCGACCGGCGGAGGTGGATTCGGCGCCGAAGTGCGCGAGGCGATGGACCATCGTGTCGATCACCTCGTCGAGGAAGGTCTGGCGCGGCGGCAGGGCCAGAGGGTCGTCTTCGCACGCGATCTGCTCGACACGTTGAGGCGGCGCGAGCTTGACGGGGTGTCCTCAAAACTGGCCGCTGAGACTGGCCTCGCGCATCGCCCGTCCGCCGAAGGCGAGCACGTCGCCGGCGTCTATCGCCAGCGCGTCACGCTGGCGTCGGGTCGGTTCGCCATGATCGATGATGGTCTCGGTTTCCAGCTTGTGCCGTGGCGGCCGGCGCTGGAGCAGCAGCTCGGAAAACAAGTCTCTGGCGTCATGTCCCCCGGCGGCGCCGTTGACTGGAGTTTCGGGCGAAAGCGAGGGCTCGGGCTATAGGCCGGATCGGCCTACGTGATCTTCTGCGATGGCGAACCGCTCACCGTCCAGTCCCCGTGCACAGCGGCAGCACGTGTAACGTGCTCCTCCAGCGTCAGCCGCTCGATGCGGTGGTTCTGATAGTTCACATGAACGATGATAGGCAGACCGAGGCCATCAATCGGTTGGGCGAATTCGGCGAGTCGAAACCGCTCGATTGGACCACCGTAGAGCTGAGCCAAAAACACGATAGCGTTCCCACCGTTTTCCCCAGGGGCGGGCCACAACGCCATCGAATGGCAGTCGGGGAGTGACGGCCCGAGTAACTGATCGGAGATGGCGGGCGCCTTGTAGACGGCGCCGATGCCAGATCGCGCATATTCGACCGCCCGATCGAAAGCGGGGTCGCGCACCAGATCAAGCCCCAGAATAAAGGCGCAAAGGTTGATGCCGATCTTGGTGAAAACGCGATCGTAGCCTGCAAGATCGACAACCAACCTGAGATGCACCCCAGGGCGTTCGTCCAAAGCTGTAGCTGCGCCGACGCCTCCCGATTGCCTAATTTGAGGGTTTTGACGCAAGAAACTCAACAGGACGCAGGCTATGGCAGGCGAGCCCGCGCGGCACACAATCTGTCCTTTCGGCAACTGGAACACCGCTAACGGAAGCAAATCGTCCACCCCCGCTGTCGCCGGCCGAGTGAGGGCATCGATCCAGATACCATCCTTCTCAGGCGTAGACGCGACGCTGGGCGCCCCGACCTTGTAGGCGTCATCGACCCAGCTCAGCGGCGTGAGATCGAACACGAACTCAATACCGTCGCGCCGCTTCTCGATCAGCACAAGCTCATCGGTCAGCACGCCATCGAAGCGCTCAAGAAACTCGCGGACGCTCTGGTTATCAGAGCCTGTGACCGCGGTCTCGACCGCGCCGCTTCGAGGCAAGGCGACGATCTGCGGAAGGATGGTTGTCTTGCCCTTCTCCGCCATCTGTGCTGCCAGCAGCGTTCCGGTTGCCTCATCCCGATAGACCGTCAAATTGGGTTGGATCGACGGCGCGGAGGCCCGGTTACCTCGATCACGCGTCCGGTCTTGCAAGAACAGGCGCGCGATGCCGACCGGCGATGCCCGTAGGAATTTGGCTTCCAGCTTGGAGAAAATCTCGGTGTTACAAACCCGGCAGACACAGTCCTTCAGCAGCCAATGGTCATCGCCGCCGCCAAGGCCTGCCGATACGACATGCTCGTCCGAAAACGGCCCAAGACTGCCGCAATAGATACATCCACCAACATGGCGAACCGTCATGTCATTCCAGCCTTCGCGCCCGAGCCGCCAAACAAACCGAACTCTAGCATCCCCCCTATCATCTGCCGATGGCTCGACTACCGACCTGCGCAACCGCCCTCCCTGTTCACGGCGAGAGAACGTCCGATTTGTGCTCGGAGGCATCCCACGGCCCGCCAATGATCATTTCTGGCTTGCGCCGTCGTCCCGCGCCCATCCTGATCTTCCGTCGTCATGAACGCGACCAAAATCCTCTGGGGCCAAGTGCTCCTCGTCAGCGCCGTCGTGCTCGCCTTCGTCTGGGCGGCGACGGAATGGACCGCGTGGCGGCTCGCCTTCCAACCCCAGCTCGGCCACCCCTGGTTTGAAGTCCTCGGCTGGCCCGTCTACCAACCACCGGCCTTCTTCTGGTGGTGGTTCGCCTACGACGCCTATGCGCGCGAGATCTTTGTCGAAGGCGCCTACATCGCGGCGTCCGGCGGCATCGCCGCGATCGTCGTGGCCGTCACCATATCGGTCTGGCGGGCGCGGGAGGCCAAAAGGGTCACGACATATGGTTCCGCCCGCTGGGCCGAGGCGTACGAAGTCCGGAAGGCCGGCATGCTCGGCCATGACGGCGTGCTCCTCGGTCGCTGGCACGACGACTATCTCCGCCACGACGGTCCCGAGCATGTGCTCTGCTTCGCGCCGACCCGAAGCGGCAAGGGCGTCGGCCTGGTCGTTCCGACGCTGCTGACCTGGCCAGGCTCGGCGATCGTCCATGACATCAAGGGCGAGAACTGGACGCTCACCGCCGGCTGGCGCGCGCGGTTCGGTCGCGTGCTGCTCTTCGACCCCACCAATGCGCAGAGCGCCGCCTATAATCCGCT
>JBKQHQ010000156.1:0-2561 GCA_052148715.1 Xanthobacteraceae bacterium
CGTAACCGCTCGGTGACGGGCGCCTTGTGCGGATGTAGCTTGAAGCGAGATACATGACGCCGATTGAGCCTATGTCGGCACCATGTCTGGACCTATGTCGAGCCCCACGCACATCGTTATTGCCGGCACTCGGCGCGGGTGGACGCGCGAGCAGAAGCAGGCGATTCTGATAGAGGCGAATAACCCTGCGACAACGGTTTCGGCAGTTGCGCGGCGCCATAGCGTCGCACCGAGTCTGCTGTTTCGGTGGCGACGCGAAGCGCTTGATGCTGAACGTGCCGCGGCGCTGCCGCCGCAGCCTGCCTTCGTTCCGCTGAGCTTGCCGGGGCCGGTCAGCACGGAAGCATGCGAACGTAAGCAGTCCGGCATGATCGAGATTGAGCTTGCGACCGGACATCGTCTGCGCGCTGACACGTCTGTTGACATTGGCGTACTTCGCACTCTCATCGAAGCGCTGGTTCGGCAATGATTCCTGCACCTGCTGGCCCATGCGTCTGGCTGGCGACGGGTTTTACCGACATGCGCAAAGGATTCGACGGCTTGGCGGCGCTAGTGCAAGACCAGCTTCGACGCGATCCGTTTTGCGGCCAGGCGTTTGTCTTTCGCGGGCGACAAGGGCGCCTCATCAAGGTGTTGTGGTGGGACGGCCAGGGGCTATGCCTGTTTGCCAAGCGGCTTGAGAAGGGTCGTTTTATTTGGCCGACCGCAACTGGCGCGGCAGCAGCACTGACGCCGGCGCAGCTTTCGATGCTGCTCGAAGGTATCGATTGGCGCGCGCCAATCCGCACTGAGCGACCACAGCTTGCAGGATGACGCGACATGATGACTCACTCCCATGGTCGCGGTGGCAGAGCCGCGGCTACATGGCTAAAGCTGGTTCATGTCGATCGATCCTGCCGCGCTGCCTGATGACATTGATGCGCTCAAGCGCCTCATCGGCGAATTGGCAAAGGATGCGGTGGCGGCGCGTGCCGAGATCGAGAAGCTTCGCTTCCAGCTTGCTCGGTTAAAGCGCGCGCAATTTGGTCGCTCCTCCGAGAGAATCGATCGCACCGTCGAGCAACTCGAACTGGCGATTGAGACGCTTGATGAGGACCATGCGCAACGGATCGCGGCTATCCCCGCTGGGGCCGAGATGCTCAAGGCGACAGGCGAACAAAGTGCCAAGCCTGCACGCCGGCCACTGCCCGAACATCTACCGCGCGAAGAGATTATCCATCCCGGCGCCTGCAGCTGTCCCAATTGCGGCGGCACTTTGCGCCGGATTGGCGCCGACGTGACCGAGACCTTAGACTACGTGCCGGGCCGCTTCAAAGTGGTGCGTCACGTTCGGGAGGCCTTCTCCTGCCGCCTTTGCGAGACCGTGGTGCAAACCCCGGCGCCGAACCATACCATCGCTCGTGGGCGTGCGGGTCCTGGTCTTCTCGCTCACATCATCGTCTCCAAGTTCGACGATCATCTGCCGCTCTACCGTCAAGCGGAGATTTACGCCCGCGAGGGTGTTGATCTGGAGACCTCGACGCTATCCGGCTGGGTGGGGGCAACGGCAGCGGCTTTATCGCCGCTGGTCGAGGTGCTGCGCTACGACGTGCTGGAATCTGACGTTCTGCATGGCGACGACACTCCTGTCCCAGTTCTCGCCCCCGGCGCCGGCAAAACCAAGACCGGACGATTGTGGGCTTACGTTCGTGATGGACGCCCGTATCGGGGTGACAGACCACCGGCCTGCGTGTTCTTCTATTCTCCGGATCGCAAAGGTGATCGTCCCGCCGCGCATCTACAAAACTTCGTCGGTGTGCTCCACGCCGATGGCTATGCCGGGTTCAACAGCCTCTATGAAGGCGGCCGCATTATCGAAGCGGCGTGCTGGGCGCACGTGCGACGAAAGTTTTTTGACGTTCACGTTGCCAATAGCTCGGCAATCGCCAAAGAAGCGCTAGATCGGATCGGCGAGCTCTATGGTGTCGAAGCGGACATCAACGGCATGTTGCCCGAGGACCGGCGGCAACAACGCCAAGCACAATCAATACCCGTTGCCGAAGCTCTCAAGGCTTGGGCTGAGGGGATTACGCCGAAGCTCTCGGGCCGATCGGAACTTGCCGGTGCCTTCCGTTATATGCTGGCACGATGGCCGGCCTTGACCCGATGCTTCGACGACGGCCGATTGAACCTTGACAACAACCCAGTCGAACGAGCGCTGCGCGGCGTCGCTGTTGGCAGAAAGAATTACCTCTTTGCCGGCTCCGATGCCGGCGGCGAACGTGCCGCCGCCATGTACTCCCTTATCGAAACTGCCAAGCTCAATGGAATCGATCCGGAAGCCTACTTGCGTGACGTACTCGCGCGGATTGCCGATCACCCAAACAATCGTATCCTCGAGCTCCTACCCTGGAATTGGCAGCCGGCGGAGCAGATCGCCAAGGCAGCCTAAGGGGCCCTTCGCCGAGCGGTTACAAACAGGGTGCAGTTCACGACGCGATCTGTCTCCTCTCAGCTGCTGACTTCGAGGAGGTCCCGAATCTGTAGCTTAATCTCTTGGTATGACTCACCCGGCGTTTCCG
>JBKQHQ010000157.1:0-22182 GCA_052148715.1 Xanthobacteraceae bacterium
CGGCCTTACCCCCTCCCCAACCCTCCCCCGCAAGCGGGGGAGGAGCTTGGCGCCGTCCACATGCAGGAGGACAGCGTCATGCACGAGATCACGGGGCGGACCCATTGGCATGAGCCGACCGCGGGCAAGCGCGCGGGCTTTGGCAAGTTCGGCCGGCCGAAGACGCCCTATGATCTGTTCATGGAGCAGGAAGGCATCCCGGTCCTTCGCGACATCGGCGTGCGGCGCGTGCAGGATCTGCCGCTGCAGCCGTGGAAACGCATAGGCGGGCGCGGCACCTACATCCAGCTTCTCGGCACCGAAGGGAAGTGGGGTTGCTACGTGGTCGAGGTGCCGGGGGCCGGCGCGCTCAATGCCGAAAAGCATCTGTACGAGGAGATCTTCTATGTGGTCGAGGGGCGCGGTTCGACCGAGGTATGGCTCGACCGCGACAGCAAGCGGCATGTCTTCGAATGGCAGGCGGGCTCGCTTTTTTCCATTCCGGTGAACGCCTGGCACCGCATCGTCAATGCGAGCTCGAGCCCGGCGCTCCTCCTCGGCGGCACCACCGCGCCCAATCTCATGAACCTGATCAATAATACCGGCGCGATCTTCGACTGTCCGTATCAGTTCACCGACCGCTTCAGCGGGGCCGACGACTTCTACAAGCCGAAGGACGACATCGAACCCGATCCGGTGCGCGGGCTCGCCATGCGGCGTACCAATCTCGTTCCCGACATCGTCGATTGCGATCTGCCGCTCGACAACCGCCGCTCGCCCGGCTTCCGGCGGGTCGAGCCGTTCATGACCGGCAACACTTTCTATCTGTGGATCGGCCAGCACGAGAACGGGCGCTACTCGAAGGCGCACGCGCATACCTCGGCGGCCGTTCTGATCTGCCTCAAGGGCAAGGGCTATACCTATACTTGGCCGGAGCGGTTCGGCACGACGCCGTGGAAGGACGGCCATGCCGGCGAGATCAAGCGGGTCGATTACGAGCCGGTGGGGATGGTGTCGGCGGCGCCCGGCGGGGCGCGCTGGTTCCACCAGCATTTCGGCGCCTCGAAGGAGCCGCTGCGGCTGACCGCCTGGTTCGGGCCGCATTCGCCTGGGCGCGAGCCCGGTCCGCCCGGCGAGACCCATATCGACTATACGGCGATGGACATCCCGGAAGGTGGCTCGGCGATTCCGTACTGGATGGAAGACCCCTTCATCCGCGCGGAATACGAAGAGACGCTGCGGCGCAACGGCGCGGAGAACCGGATGCGGCCGGAATTCTACGACAAGGATTACAAAGGCGAGCTACCCAAGGAATGATGCCCAGGTGATGTCAAGGTGATGCGCACCCGATGACCGAGGAGAGCGAGGGCGGCCGAATCTTCTTTTCCAGCACCGGCCGCACGATGGCGGAAGAAGACGAGATTTGTCTGCTCAGCGTCGGCGTGGACATCGGCTCGTCGACGTCGCACCTCGTGTTCTCGCGCCTCATTCTTGAACGGCTCGACAGCCGTTATGTCGTGACCGAGCGGGAGACGTTCTACCAGTCCGATATTCTGCTCACGCCCTATTCGGCGCAGGATACGATCGATGCCGACGCGCTCGGCGCTTTCATTGAGCAGCAATATTACAAGGCCAGCGTCGAGCCCGAGGAGATCGACACCGGCGCGCTGATCCTCACGGGCGTTGCGGTGCGCCGGCGCAATGCGCGGCGGATCGGCGAGCTCTTTGCCGCGCTCGCCGGCAAGGTGGTCGCTGTCTCGGCCGGCGACAGCCTGGAGACAGTGATGGCCGCCTACGGATCGGGCGCGGTCGCGCGCTCCATCCGCGATCAGGCGACGGTGATGAATGTCGACGTGGGCGGCGGCACGTCAAAAATCGCGGTGTGCACCAACGGCCAGGTCATCGATTTGACGGCGATCGATGTTGGCGCGCGCCTCATTTGCACCGACGCGGCAGCCAGGATCGTGCGCGTGGAGGAGGCCGGGCATCGCGTCGGCGCCGAGCTCGGCCTCGATCTCGATATCGGGGCCGCGCTCGCTGCCGCCGACGCGAACGCCCTCGTCACGTGCATGGCGGATCGTTTGTTTGAAGCGATGCAGGGGCGCTCGCCCCGGGTGGGAGCCGCCGACTTGTTGCGGCTCGATCCGCTGTCCTATCGCGGGCCAATCGATGAAATCACCTTCTCGGGCGGCGTCTCCGAATACATTTACGGCCGCGAGCCGAGCGTCTTCGGCGATCTCGGGCCGCTGCTTGCCGCCGAGATTCGCGCCCGCGTCCTCGCCTGGGGACCAAAACTGCGCCAGCCGGACGAAGGCATCCGCGCCACGGTGATCGGGGCCTCGCAATACACGACGCAGGTATCGGGCTCGACCATCTTCGTCTCGCCGCTCAACGCTTTGCCGCTGCGCAATCTGCCGGTGATCGCGCCGCCGCTCCCGCTTGGCGAGACCATCGATCCGCAGGCCGTTGCGGCGTCAATCAAAGCAGAGCTCGGCCGGCTCGACCTCGGCGACGGATCAAGCCCGGTCGCTTTGTTTGTACCCTGGCAGGGATCGGCCACCTTCGCCCGTCTCGATGCCTTCGCCCGCGGCGTAGTGGAGGGCCTGAGCGCCGTGCTCGCGCGCGGCCATCCGCTGGTGCTCGCCGGCGACGGGGACGTCGGCGGGCTCACCGGCATCCACTTCCGCGAGGAGATGCGGCTTGGCAACGCCATCGTCTCGGTCGACGGCCTCGAGCTGAAAACCTTCGACTACATCGACATCGGCGCCATGCTGGATTCTTCGGGCGCCGTGCCGGTGGTGATCAAGTCGCTGATCTTTCCGTCGAGCACCGCCGTTGGCCGCGACTGGCAGCCGGCTGCGTGCAAAGAACAGGCCCAGCCGGCGCCGTAAAGCTACTGTCCCCAGTAATGAATTCGTCCAAGGTAAATGCAGCGGCGCATTCGTTGCGCCGGAATTGGTGTTTTCCCAGCATTCCACAGAGCCTATTCGCGGACTTGTCGGCGCAGAACAAGCCTTATGGGCTCAATTTGGAGCTTCTGCGCAATCTCGGATTGTTGATCCCACAGCCATGTTCTTGCTGATGTGGTATTTAATTACTTCTTCGTGAATACTCGGACAGTAGCGAGCGAGTGATTCGCTTGAGTGCCCGGCCGGCGCGACCGCAGGGGGCGTCGGAGTATCGGCTTGGGCAGAGTGGGGGGTTGCGAATGGTTGAGGTTTACGGAGCGTCGCCCACCGAGCGGGCGCGGAACGCCTACCATAGCTCGCGGATCGCCGACTACATTTTCGGAAGGAATACGCTCCTAGGCGTCGCGTCGTTGATGCTGCTCGCGATCTCCGGCTACGCGACCTGGAGCGGCATGAATGATTTCATCATCGGGATCTCCTCCACGCAGCTGCATAAAGCGCGTGAGCTCGTCGGCGGGCTGTCGGTCACCAAAGAGTCCCTCGTCATCGCGATCGTGGTGGCGCTCACGTTCCTGATGTGGCTCGCGCTGCGCGAGACTTTTGGCGCGCAGCGGCGGATCACCGAGCGGATGATCACCCTGCCGCTCTATCTGTTTCTTGCGCTCTGGTCGATCGGGTTCGGCTACGGTTTTTGGTGGAGCCTGATCGCCGGCGAGGAGGCGACTCATTCGAGCTTGTTGAGCCTGCAAGAGGACGCGCGCGACGCCGCGGCCGGGATCGCGGCGCGGCTCGAAGCCGTGAATGCCCAGCTCGACAATGTCGGCGCCTGGTCCGACAGCCAGATGGCGCGGGAGGAGGCGAGCGGCGGCAGCTGCGGCACCACCTCGGGTGCCGGTCGCGGGCCGCTTTACAACGCGCGGCGCAGCGTGCGGGATTCGGTCGCCTCGCTGCGCGACGGCGTTGCCCGCTCCTGGCTCGGACCGGTGCAGGCAGAGCTTGATCAGCTGCGGCAAAGCGCCGGCAGCCTCGCCGGCGCGACGATCGAGGAGCGGCAGCGCCAGTTCGAGACGCAGGCTGCCGCGGTGCGCGGCCGGGCCCGCAGCATTGCCGCGCGCAGCAACGAGCTCGGCATATCGACCGCCGCGGACCTGCGCGCGCTCGCCAACGCGGTATCGATCGAGCCGGGCCAGGCTGGCTTCTCCTGCTACGATCCGACGCTGGCGCAAAGGTTGCGCCAAGCGGCGGATCAGGCTTCGCAGTCGGCCGAGCCGCGGCTGCGCGAGGCCTCCTTCAACGAAGGGCCGGCCGGCGTCGCCAACGCGGTCAAGAACCTGTGGCGCAATGTCGGGACGTATTCCTCGAGCCTCGTGAGCTTCGTTGCGTCAGGCGGCCAAGAGACCGTCACGCGGACGGCGAGCGGCGAGCCGATCACCGGCCGTGACGTGATTGCGCTCTTGGCAACCATCGGCGTCGATTTCGGAATCTTGGGACTGGCGGTGCTCAATCCGGCGGCCTCGGGGCCGATCCGGCGCGACGGCCTTGCCGCGACCCAGGCGCGGCTGCATCTGCCGACCGCCTCGGTCGTGCGCCAGCTCGCCACCGCGATCAACACGGCGATCGCGCGCGCCCCCGGCGCCGATTTCGAATGGGTGCGCCGGCATTTTATTCATCATCAAGGGGCGTCCTATTTCATCATTCCCAACCTCTACAGCAGCGACCAGGCCGACAAGAACGAGGAGCTGCGCGCGCTCGCCATGAATCAACTCGCCGGCGTCTTTGCTGACCTCAACTTGGTGCGGCCCCTCAAGACGGACGAGTGGAAGCGTCTCGGCGAGGAGGAGGAGAAGAATAGCTATAGTGATCTGACGCGGTTTCGTCGGCAGTATCAGGCGAACGGCAAGGCCGAGGAACAGTCCGGCGGCAGACGCTGGTTCGGCGGGAGGAAGACGGAGGAGGACGCGAGCACTGGCGAGACGAAGCCCTTGCGCAACCACGGCCTGCTCTCTAAGGCGCAGCGCGCGCTCGACATTGTCGGCTGGAGCGCGGCGGCGCAGAAGGACGTCGAGATTTTCCGTTTGGTCGATACCGAAGGCCTGACGCCGCTGTTGACGGTTCTCAACGAGGGAACGCCGGCGCGGGGCGTCGAGCCGGTGAGCACCGACGACAGCGACGGTCGCGTCGTGCCGATGATGGACTATCGGCGCGAGAACTGATTGTAGGTCATTGCAGGTCGGGTTAGCGCGGCCCGGACATCCCCGTAACAGGCACAGCGCACGTTCCGCGCGTAACCCGACATTCGGGCGAAGGCGTCGGGTTACGCGCGGCTCGACCCCCCCGATTTCACCGAAAGGACCGGGCCGCGCTAACCCGACCTACAGCTCTACAGCTCCAAAATCTACGCCGCGGGGCGGCGGGGAACGATGAGGTTGGCGATGACGACCTGCACCGGCTGGTCGTTCTGATTCAGCGTGGTCGTGCGCACTTTCACCAGACCCTGGCTCGGCCGCGAGCGTGAGGGCCGCACCTCCAATACTTCGTTCTCGAGCCGCAGCGTGTCGCCGGGGCGCACCGGGGTGGGCCAGCGCAGCTCGTCCATGCCGGCGCCGACAATCCCGCCGGCGATCGGCAGCCCGCTGTCGACGAGGAGACGCATGGTGAGCGCGGCCGTATGCCAGCCGCTCGCCGCCAGGCCGGCAAACAAGGTGCCCGCCGCCTGCGCCTCGTCGAGGTGAAACGGCTGCGGATCAAACTCCGCCGCAAAACGCTTGATTGCCGCCGCGTCGATCTGCAGCGACTGCGATCGATGGATTTGTCCCGGCGCGAAGTCTTCGAGGTAGAGGCGGTCTTGGTGCTCGGCTTTGTTCATGGGTGCTCCAACGGTCAAAGATCAGTCAGCAGAAATCAGTAATCCGAGTCTCTGATCGGGATCGTCCTGACCGCTGGCGCCGGATCACTGATCCCTGCCATTCTGACCACCGACTTCTGATTACTGGGAGCTGAAGCGAACCACGCTCCGGAAGCGACGGCGGCCGCATTGACGAGGCCGAAGGTCGCAAGGCCGATGCCAAGCGCGAGAAAGACGCCGCCGAGGCCGGCCGCGAGGTGCAGCGCAAGCAAGCCGCCGCCGACTGAAACCGCAACCCGCAGCAGTCCGGCGAACAGCGGCCATGCCAGGCGACCCGCGCCTTGGGAGGCAAAATAGAGCGCGAGGCCCATGCCGAAGAAGCCATAGAACGGGCCGACGATCTGCAGGTACCGCGTCCCGACCGCCACCATCGTCGGATCGGCACCGAACAGGGCGAGCCAGACGGTCGGCAGCAGCGCGCCAGCGAGGCCGACCGCGCCGGTTAGGAGCCCGGCGATCGCCGCGCCGGTCCACGCGACGCGCAAGGCCCGTTCGCGGCGCCCGGCCCCGATATTGGTGCCGACCATTGCGGCGATCGGTGCACCGAGCCCGAATATGATGGGCACGAGGATGTATTCCAGGCGCGCGCCGGTGCCATAGCCGGCAACGGCGGCCGGGCCGTAAGCTCCGGCAAGCCCGGTCGCGGTCGCAATGGTGATGTTGGTCGTCGCGCTGACGACCGAGGATGCGGCGCCGACCCGAAGGATTTCGCGTGTCGGCGCCCAGGTTAGCCGGGGCGGGCTGAGGGAGGGCCGCAGCAGGCCGCCACCCGACCAGATGTAGGCGGCAAAGATGGCGCTGCCGATCAGGTAGTAGGTCACGACCGCGAGCCCGCCGCCGGCGATCCCAAAGCGCGGCAGCGGGCCGAAGCCGAAGATCAGGGCCGGCGACAGCGGGATCAGCACCACGGCGCCGACGCAGATCACCGCCGCGGGGAGCAGCATGTTGCCCGTGCCGCGGATGACGGCGGCGAGCGAATTGAACAGCCAGAACGACAGCGCCCCGGCAAACACGACGTTCGAATAGGTGAGCGCGGCCGCAAGCGAACCCTCTTTGCCGCCCATTGCCGCGTAGAGCGAGGGTCCGAGGGCAAGCGCGGCGACGGTGGTTAGGACGCCGAGGCCGACGGCGATCGCGACCGCGTGCCAGGCGAGGATGTTGGCCTCCTCACGCCGATTGGCGCCGAGCGTGCGAGCGACCGCGGACAGGATGCCGCCGCCCATCGCCCCGGCCGAGATCATCTGCACGAGCATCAGCACGGGAAAGACGAGCGCCATCCCGGCAAGCGCATCGGTCCCGAGGCCGGCGACGAAGTAGGTCTCGACCACGCCGATCAACGCTTGTACCGTCATGACCAGAACATTCGGAGCCGCCAGGCGGAGCAGGGTCGTTCCGATCGGAGCATCCAGCAGCAGCTGCGTTCGCGCGTCCACGTCGGCACCTCGTCTTGACGTTTCGGCAAAATATGCGCATATGCTCCTTTCCGCAAGAGCGCATATGCGCCTTTTTCCTCCGGTGGATGCGATGATGCAAACTCCTGGGCCGGCGAGGCCCGATCCGGTCTTTTGCAATTGCTTGGCGATCAGGCAGGCGGCCCGCCAGGTGACGCAGCTCTATGACCGGCATCTGGCGCCGGCGAGCCTGCGCACGACGCAGTTCTCGGTGCTGGCCAAGCTCGACCGCCTCGGCCCGCTGGCCATCAACGAACTGGCCGCGAACATGGTCATGGACCGCACCACCATGGGCCGTGCCGTTCGTCCGCTCGAACGCGAGGGTCTCATCGCCATCGGCCCCGGTCGCGACGGGCGCACGCGGGCGCTACGCCTCACGCCGGCCGGCAAGCGGCGCCTGGCCAAAGCCGTGCCGCTTTGGCGGCAAGCCCAGGACGCGTTCGAGGCCGCGTACGGATCGACGCAAGCCGCGCGCCTGCGCGCCGAGCTCGCGCGCGTCGTGTCAACGGTGTGACCGGGCTCTACGCGCTGAAGGTCAAGCTCGCGATGAGCAGGCGATGACCCAATATGAGAAAGCACGAGTGCGCGAGGTTCGGGCGCTCGACAAAGTCTCTATCGGCTCGCGCCGGATGGCAGTCAAAGAGGTCGGCGATAATCCGAGCTACGCGGAGCGAGGCCACAGCTTCCCCAGAGCCGTGAATGGAAAGCTCGGCTTGAAATCCATTGTGTATCGACCCGTCGATGGCTCAAGAACCGGCATGAACCCGGACCAGAAATCCCAATAGCTGATCCAGAAATCCCAGAAGACGAGCTCCGCCTGGAGCGCGTCCCTTCGATGTTTAGCGAACTCTCTGAAGTCGACGATGTTGCTCATTGCTCACCTCCAGGCAAGATTACCGGATCATAGTTAACGATCGGTTAACTCGCCCTGCGTCACCGCCAAGGTGGAGACGTGGCCAGGAAAAAGCTCGTCGTGTCTCTTACGTGCTCGTTCATTGGGAGCCATCACCGTTCTCCTCGTCGCCTGCTTGCCATACGGCCGGCCGTTCTCGACTACATCTCACGCGCCACCGATGCATTGCACGCACTGCAGCAAACAAACGCTCTGCTACGGTGTCAGAGTTCCTGCTTGGTCGGTCTGAACAAGATCTCATTGACGTCCACGTCTTCCGGCTGGCTCATGGCAAATGCGACCATTCCGGCAAAGGAGTCAGCCGGGATGGCTATCGCGTAGAGCTTGCGTACGTTCTCGGCGATGTCGGGTTCGGTTATGCTGTCGGCCAGTTCGGTCGCGACCGCGCCCGGCGAGATAACGGTGGTCCGGATGTTGTAAGGCTTGACTTCCTGCCGCAGTCCCTCCGAGATCACCCGTACCGCCGTTTTGGTTGCAGCGTAGACGGCGCTTCCCGGCCGCACCACATGGCCGGCAACCGATGAAACATTAATGATATGGCCGCTGCGCTGAGCTTTCATGCGCGGCAGCGCGGCGGCGATGCCATAGAGCACGCCCTTGAGGTTCACATCGATCATGCGTTCCCAATCCTGCACCTTGCCGCGTTCAAGCGGCGAGTGCGGCATCAGGCCGGCGTTATTGATGATCACGTCAATGCGTCCATGCGACTGCACGGCATGATCCACGAGATGCTTGACTTGTGCGTACTGGGTCACGTCAGTCCGTACAGCCGCGTCATTGCCCAAGGAAAGCTCCGAGGCGAGCGCCTGAAGCCTTTCGAGACGCCTCGCGCCCAGCACCAGCTTGGCCCCGTGTCCGGCAAGACGGCGCGCAGTGGCTTCTCCCAGTCCGCTGCTGGCTCCGGTGATGACGACCACCTTGTCCTTGATGCCTTGTGTCATAGCTTGTCCCTTTCCGAAGTTGTGCCCGGGCGCGGCTCGACCTGCTTATCCCGCGTACTGACAAATACGTGGTAGGCGACTGCGTCCCAGGCATTGTGGATGCCGATGAAGAGCAACAGCAGCGTCGCGGCGCCGACGCCAAACAGGATTTCCCGCGTGTGCGAGGTAGCCACGAATGCTGAAAGCACGAGGATCGCGTACGCCGCGAAAGGCAACAGGACATGGAACAGCCAGTCCTCGAACTGCGGCTGATATACGGTTTGCTTTCGCATGCGACGCGCTACGATCACGGCGTACACGGCTCCGCCGAAGCCCATGACGCCCCAAAGAGCCGCAGCCGGAGCGATCGTCGGCCATGGAGCGCGTAGCAGCGCCGACAAAAGCAAAGCGGCGCCGAAATGAACGATCGTCGGTGTCGCAAAGGCCGCGCCGGCCTCGGCAGCGCGTATCGGCGGCCTCTCGGCGATGAGCGTCATGACCACGAACTGCAAGCCGATCAGCGCACCAGCAGCCGAGCCGACGATCACATAGAAGCTGTCCCATTCGCTGAGCGCTGCCATGACGTTCACTCTTGGAACCGCTCGAACCGGTACGCCAGTTCCGGGCCTTCGTCTCCCTCGTAGGCGAGCTGGCCCATGAGGAGCGCGAACGGCTCAGTATAGCGCGCGATCCGTAAGGGACCGGCGTCAACAGGATCGAACCCCACGTCACGAATGAGCTCGGCGGCAATCTTTTTGCTTCCGGCATGGTCGCCGCAGTAGACAAGGCCCGGTCGATTGGCTTTGCTTCTCGCCTTATACACCCCGAAAAACACTTCGCTTGGCACGGTGTTAAAGGCGCAGACAACCTTCGCTTTCGGTATTTTCTTTGCCAGCTCCTCGGCACCGGAGTTGGTATGCCCGATAACAAGGCCGGAATTACCTGCGTCCATGGGCAACGAGCAAGTGACAATGACTTTCTCGGACAGGTCTCCGGCCTGTTTTAGAATATCGTCGATGCGCAGCCAGTGGACGGCCAGCAAAAGAACATCGGCGTCATGCGTGGCCTCGCGCGGCGAGCCCGCGCGCGCGAGACCACCGGCCTCCTTGGCCAGCCGCTGCAGTTTATCCATGCTGCGCGCATAGCTAAACACCACATCGTGGCCTGCGCGCGCGAATAAGCTGCCGAGCTTACCCCCCATCAAACCCGAACCAAGAATGCCGATCCTCATGCCGCCGCACCTCGCCCCGGAATGTTTTCCGCTCACTTGGGAGCGAGATCGCCGTACCAGTAGGCGGCAGTCACCCCACCATCCATAAGGAAGTCGCTGCCGGTGATGAACCCACCGTCCGAGCCCATGAGCAGTGCGCCGACAGTTGCCACCTCGTCTGGAGTGCCGGGGCGTCCAGCCGCGGACACCTCGATCATGCGCCGATATCCAGCACCACGCGGCCCCGTTAGTTCGTCCTTGGCGAGCGGGGTCACAATGATGCCGGGGCTGATCGTGTTGATCCGCGCACCACGCTTGCCCCAGCGCACCGCCTCGGCCATCACGCGCAGGCAGTTTCCGCGCTTCGCGATTTGGTACGCGTGAAGAGAATCCGTCACTTGATCGGGCTGAAGGAAGGAGAGACTGAGCAGTTCTTCCACCGGTGTCGTGGCCAACGCCTTGTTTTGTTCGACGGTGAGCGGGGGAAGGCGATGCCCGGACTGCGACGCGATGACGACACCGGCGCCACCGCGGGCGATGACATTGCCGAACTCTTCCAGCACGAGCGCCGTGCCATACAGATCGACTTTGAGGATCGTCGCCGGTGACGCCTGCGTCGGGGAGACACCGGCGGCATGTATAAGCCCGGTCACGTCGCCCAGACCCGTGGCCGTTTCGACGAGCGCATGCACGGCCGCGCGCGAGGAGGCGTCGACCGTCGCCACGCTCGCTTCGTATCCGGCATTCCCCAGAATCTCGGCCGCTGCATTGGCGTTGTCCGCGCGCATATCGGCCAGCAAGACATGCTTCCCGATTCCAACTCGCCGCGCGATAGCCTGACCGATCTGACCGGATCCGATGACGACAACTACATTTCTCATAACGTTTTCCTTTCGTAAACGTTGCCATGAAGGCAGTTCAGCGGCCTGTCAGTCGCTCTAGCTTTTCGGGGTAGCGTGCGCCTTGTACGGTGATCTTTGTGGCGGCATTTTCGATTTCGCGAAGGTCGTCCGCCGTCAGCTTGATGGCGGCGGCGTCGCTGTTTTCCTCCAGGCGTGCGAGCTTCGTCGTGCCGGGAATGGGCACGATCCAGGGCTTCTGCGCCAGCAGCCACGCGAGTGCAATCTGGGCAGGCGTCGCCTTTTTCCGCGCCGCGATTGTGCCAAGCAGATCAATCAGAGCCTGGTTCGCTTTCAGTGCCTCCGGCGTAAATCGAGGGAGGGTGCTGCGAAAATCGGTACTGTCGAACCTGGTGGTTTCGTCGATTTTGCCCGTGAGGAACCCCTTGCCGAGCGGGCTGTAGGCGACGAAGGCGATGCCGAGTTCCTCGACTGCCGGCAGCACTTCCTTTTCAGGAGCTCTGGTCCACAACGAGTATTCGCTCTGGAGCGCCGTGACCGGCTGGAC
The DNA here is from genome assembly GCA_052148715.1 of Xanthobacteraceae bacterium. Classification (GTDB taxonomy): domain Bacteria; phylum Pseudomonadota; class Alphaproteobacteria; order Rhizobiales; family Xanthobacteraceae; genus JBKQHQ01. The sequence continues at coordinate 11,695 of JBKQHQ010000157.1, forward strand.
CGCATGGGCGCGACGGATGGTCCGCACACCGGCTTCGGAAAGACCGAAGTGCTTGACCTTGCCCGCCTTGATCAGGTCCCTCACCGCTCCGGCGACATCTTCAATGGCCACGTCGGGATCAACGCGATGCTGATAGAGCAGATCAATGACATCGACCTTGAGCCGCTTGAGCGAGCCTTCGGCGGCCTGCTTGATGTGCTCCGGCCGACTATTCAGGCCCACCCATTGCGGCCCGCCCTTGGGATCAAGTTCAAACCCGAACTTGGTGGCGATCGTCACTTTGCCCTTAAACGGGGCAAGCGCTTCGCCCACGAGCTCTTCGTTATTGAAGGGGCCGTACACTTCAGCCGTATCGAAGAATGTCACGCCGAGTTCGACGGCCGTCCGAATGAGCGAAATCATCTCCTTTCTGTCTGCGGGCGGACCGTAGGAAAAGGTCATGCCCATGCAGCCGAGACCGATGGCCGACACTTCCAGGCCGCTCTTTCCGAGTTTGCGCTTCTGCATTTTTCTTCTCCTTCGACATACGATCAGGAGGTCATCAGGCCAGGTACTGGTCGTCGTTGACCTTTTCCATCCAGTCGGCGCTTTTGCCGCTGAGCTTTTCCACAATGGCGATGTGGGTCATGGCCGTGGTCGCCGTGGCGCCATGCCAATGCTTCTCGCCGGGCGGAAACCAGATCACGTCGCCTGGCCGGATTTCCTCCTTGGGGCCGCGCCATCGCTGCATCCACCCGAGACCCGATGTGACGATCAATGTCTGACCGAGTGGATGCGTATGCCATGCGGTGCGAGCCCCCGGCTCGAATGTGACGCTGGCGCCAAGAACACGTGCCGGCTCTGGCGCCTCGAACAGCGGGTCAATGCGGACCGCGCCGGTGAAATAATCCGCGGGCCCGTTGCCGGACGGCTGCGAACCGCTTCGCTTGATCTCCACTGTCACTCCTCCTTCCGTTGATTGGGTTAGCCTCCCCCGACTGCCCTCGGCGGCAAATCTAAGCGATGAGACAGTGTCCGATTAGATGTTATAATTTGCATGAACCTATGAGAGAGATTCATGGATGTCCCGCCAAAACGCCAACGACCTCCTCGCTTTCCTTGCTGTGGCGAGAGCGCGTAGTTTCACCAGGGCCGCAGCGAAGCTCGGCGTTTCGCAGTCGGCGCTGAGCCACACCATCCGCGGACTCGAAGAGCGGCTGGGGCTCCGGCTGTTGACCCGCACCACACGGCGCGTCGCGCCGACCGAGGCAGGCGAACGTCTGCTCCGGACCGTGGGCCCACGGTTCGATGAAATTGACGCCGAGCTGGCGGCACTGAGCGAGCTGCGCGAGAAGCCCGCCGGCACCATCCGCATCACGGCAGGTGAGCACCCGGCCTATGCAATCCTCTCGCCCGCCCTGGCGAAGCTGCTGCCGCACTACCCCGACATCAAGGTGGAAATCATCATCGATTACGGCCTGACTGACATCGTCGCGGAGCACTATGACGCGGGCGTTCGTCTCGGCGAGCAGGTGGCGAAGGACATGATCGCCGTGCGCATCGGTCCGGACATGCGCATGGCGGTTGTCGGTGCGCCTTCGTACTTCGCAAGACGGCTGCAGCCGAAAAGGCCGCAGGACCTTACGGCCCACGACTGCATCAATCTCCGCTTGCCGACCTACGGCGGACTCTACGCTTGGGAATTTGAGAAACGCGGACGTGAGCTGAAGGTGCGGGTCGAGGGTCGGCTGGTATTCAACAACCTCGCCCTGAGACTGAACGCGGCACTGGCCGGGCTTGGCTTGGCGTACCTGCCCGAGGACCAGGTGCAGACGCACCTCGGCGACGGACGGCTGATCCGCGTGCTCGCCGATTGGTGTCCACGCTTTTCAGGCTACCACCTATACTACCCGAGCCGCCGGCAACCCACGCCAGCGTTCGCCGTGCTGGTCGATGCGCTGCGCTACCGAAGCTGAAACACAGCGCCGGACTATCTCCAACATTCCATGAGGTTTAGTCTTGTTGACGATCTATCGAGACGCCAGCGGTTCGCTGCGAAACGCCCCTCTGCGGAAGCTGCCCGAAGAGGTCATCTGGATTGACCTGTTGAACCCGACCGACGATGAGAAGGCGTTCGTCGAGAGCCGCGCGGGGATACGCATCCCGTCCATCGAAGCGTTGAGTGAAATCGAGTCGTCGAGCCGTCTGATCGCGGACGGCGAAATAATCTGCCTGAGCACATCAATCGTGGCGCAGGGGGACACGCCCGATCACCACCTTTCGCCCGCTGGTTTCATCCTCTCCTCGACCCTCCTGGTCACGGTCCGATTTGCCGAGCTCTCGATCTTCCAAGTCGTCGACCAGATGGTCCGCCGCGATGAATCAATTCGCACCAGCGTCGGTGTCTTTACTGCATTGCTGGAGGCGCTCGTTGACCGCGGTGCAGATGTGCTGGAGCGGTTGGGTGGCGAGCTTGATCAGATCTCCAGATCGGTATTTCGCGGTGAGCCGGGCAGGGGGCGTCGTACCATGCGCTCCAATGAATTGCTGCGTCGGGCGCTGAGCTCGATCGGGAACATTGGAGATCGATTGTCGCAAGCGCGCGACGTTTTCCTGGGGGTCGCTCGAATCGTCCCGTTCGTTCTCGGCCTGCGGCACGCGTGGATCGTGCCGGAGTTCGAGAGCCGGCTCGGCGCGGTATCGAGGGACGTCGCTTCCTTGAATGACTATGAAGTCCATCTTTCCAACAAAGTGCAGTTTTTGCTGGATGCCGTGCTTGGATTTATCACCATCGAGCAGAACGACTTGTTCAAGGTTCTTACCATCGTCTCGGTCGTCGGCATACCGCCGACGCTTATGGCCGGCATCTATGGGATGAACTTCAAGTTCATGCCCGAATTGAGCTGGACATGGGGTTATCCGTTTGGGCTCGCAATTATCGCACTGAGCGCCTTTGTTCCCGTGATTTGGTTCAAATGGCGCGGCTGGTTCTAAATCGCAGGCCAAGGAGCGGGTGGATGAGTTGAACCGTACGCTGTGCGGATGGCGCGAGGTACTTCCAGGTAGTAGGCCAGACGCCGTGTCAACAGCATCGTGGGCACCGCCGCCGAACGGCCCTTTCGAGGGGACTCCGGACCACATTTTCTCGCTGTGGCATTTCCGCCGCCGGCGAAGCAGCGGCGCCCCTGAGTTGTCCGTGGAGGGCAGCTTAGACCCGAAGCCGACTTTCGCGCCGCACACCTCAGCTCGGCAGCGGCGTGAATACCGAGCCCGACCTGGCGGCGGAATCGGAGCGCGGCGCGCGCCTCGGGACAATTTCGGATATATGTAGGATATATGTACGAGTACTGTCTCGGCGTCTCGCAGGATTGTGTCGCGGCGCTGACCGGCCGGCTATAATGCTTGCGCCGGAGGCCGGGGAAACGGTGAGCTTTATGGAAACAAAAATCGACGAGATCGCCAGCGGCATCTATCGGCTATCGACGTTCGTTCCGGCGGTCGCGCCGCCAGCTGGCTTCACCTTCAATCAGTTTCTCATCCTTGGAGAGGAGCCCTTGCTGTTTCATACCGGTCTCCGGCGAATGTTCCCTCTCGTACGATCAGCCGTCGGTCGTCTCATTCCGCCCGAGCGGCTGCGCTGGATAACATTTGGCCACGTTGAGGCTGACGAGTGTGGCGCGATGAATGAGTGGCTGGCCGTTGCGCCGCGTGCCGAGGTGGCGCACGGACGGACCGGAAGCCAGGTCTCTCTCAACGACATGGCCGACCGGGAACCTCGCGTATTGCAAGACGGCGAAACGATCGAATTGGGCCGAGAGAGGCGTGTCCGATACCTCGACACGCCACATATTCCGCATGGTTGGGATGCAGGCGTTCTCTACGAAGAAACAACCGGAACGCTCCTATGCGGTGATCTGCTCACCCAACTTGGGGACGGTCCTGCGCTGACAGAGGCCGATATCGTTGAGCCTGCAATCGCCGCAGAGGAATTATTCAAATACTCCTGTCTGAACCCCAGCATGGGCGCGACGATCCGTCGGCTTGCCGACCTTTCGCCGCGCACGCTAGCGCTCATGCATGGTCCGTCATTTAACGGCGACGGCCCACAGGCGCTCCGCACATTGGCCGGCTACTACGACCGCCGCGTTCGAAGCTTGCTGGTTTAGGATTATTCAATAACCGGGCCAGGCTCGGCAACGGTCGTGCATCACTTGCGCGAATCTCAAGGTTTTTCGGGAACGACGACGATTTGACGTGATCGGGCGTATGGTCACTTGTGGCATTTCGCGATCACGTGACGCGTCTATGGTGGCGAGTGCTCAAGCGGGTCGTTTACGAGCGAAACGGCGCCTCGCAAGCCCGCCAATCGTTGATCGGATGCCGACTCGACCCCAGAGGACGGTTGTCCGCCTGACTTGAGATAGGACCGGATCAACGTCCGCTACCAGCTTGCCGCGCTCAATACCGGTCCTGATAGACGGGCGGGCGATGTCTCTCCCAGTCTCGACGAACTGACGACGCCTGCGCTCGGGGGCTGCCGTCAGGTCGGCAGGCCGCGAAGGAAATCGATGATCGCGGCATTGACCTCGTTCGGACGCTCCTGCTGGGTCCAGTGGCCGCAACCGGGCAGCATCTGCGTGCCGCGAAGCGCCGGGACGAAGTGCTTGAGGTTGGCGAGAAGCTGGTCCGTGCCGGGGAACTTCACCACCAGGTCGCGGTCGCCCGCGACATAGAGCGCCGGGATGGTCACCCGCGCGCCGGCGAACGGCGCCATCAGCTCCCAGTTCCGGTCGATATTGCGGTAGTAGTTGAGGGGGCCGCGGAAGCCGGCGCGTCGGAACTCGCCGGCATAGAAGTCGATGTCGCGCTCGCTGAGCCAATCCGGCAGCGTTGCCGGGCCGCCTGGGCCGTGCAAGAAGCCGCCTCCGCGCGGTACCATGGCGATGCCGGCGTCGGCGCTCGCGCCGCCGTCGCGCGTCGCGTCGCCCGATCCGCCGTAGAGCATGGCGTGCATGGCCGTCCGCGGGTCCCGCTCGAGCTCGGCCTCGGCGACGCCGGGTTCCTGGAAATAGAGCTGATAGAATTGGGCGTCTGCGGTCTGCGGCATGACGCTCGTCGGGCGCACCTTGCCGCGCGGCCGGAACGGGACGCTGAGGCAAACGACCCCGCGGAAGCGGTCGGGGCGCAGCAGCGCCGCATGCCAAGCGACGTTCGCGCCCCAGTCATGGCCGACGATGACAGCGGTCGGGGCCTTGAGTGCGTCCAGGAGACCCACCATGTCGCCGACCAGATGAAAGATCGTGTATTGGTCGATTGCCTCCGGCCGGTCGCTCTTGCCGTAGCCGCGCATGTCGGGCGCGACGGCGTGAAAGCCCGCCGCAGCGAGCGCGCCGATCTGGTGGCGCCACGAATACCAGGATTCAGGAAAGCCGTGGCACAGGAGGACCAGGGGCCCGTTGCCCAGCTCGGCGAGATTCAGACGGATGCCGTTGCTCTCGATCATTCGCTGCGCCGGCTCGCTCATCTTTCCGTCTCCCTGCAAAGTTTCTCCGAATGCCCTCGCATCGAAGGCATTGAACAGAGGTTTTAGCACGAGCGACAATACTGCCGCGGTCAACAAACGTCGCCTGTCCATCGCAACCCTCCGCTCCAGACCCGATGTCAGGCCGTTTTCGCCAGCAGTTCGCCTTGTCCCTCGCGCACGAACGCCTCGAGCGTCTTGGGCTTCGCGCCGCCGAGCTTCTCGATCGTATCGGTGACGGCGAAGCCTGCTCTCTCCTGGCCGAGACCCGCGGCGCGGAGCGCCCGCCAGAGCGAGGAAAGATGCTCCACGGCATGCTGATTGTAGCCGCGCGCCAGGGCGTCGCGGCGCCACTCGTCGTCGGAAATTTCCTCGTAGCGCACGTCCTTGCCGAGCGCGCGCCCGAAGGTCGCGATGACCTCCTGCAGCGAAATGACGGCGCCGATCAGAGGATAGCCGGCGCCCGCCGGCAGCGAGGGCTTGGTCAGCAGGCCGACGGAAACGCGTGCCACGTCCTCGCCCGCGACGAGCGGGAGCATCGTTCGCTCGCTGCCCCAGGGCAATCGGATCTTTCCTTGCGCCGGCAGGCTCAAGCGGACCAGGGACGCGAGATTCTCGTAGAACACCGTGGCCCTGACATGCACGGCTCCGACGCCCGCCCAGTCGAAGACCTGCTCGGACAGGTAGTTCTGTCGCATGCGCGGGGTAGGGGCATCGGGCGACGATTGCAGCATCACGAGATCGACGAGCCGCGAGACCCCCGCTTCGCGCGCCGCAACGGCCATCGCCGCGGTGGCGTCGAGCAGCCCCTCCTGCACCGGGTAGGCAAAATAAACGGCCGCAACGCCTTGCGCGGCGCGCTGCACCGAGCGGATGTCAAGGAAGTCGCCTACGAATATTTCGGCGCCGCGCGCCCGCAGTTGGTCCGAGCGCTCGTCGATCTGGCGGACGAAGGCGCGGACCGGAACCCCGCGCGCGAGCAGCATTTCGGCGACATGCCGCCCGGTCTTCCCTTGCCGACCGCCGGCCGCTGAAGTGACGAGAATGGGTTTCGCGATGGCTATCCTCCTGTGCATCCTGCCTCCTTGTGGAGACGTTCGATGGTATTGACTACGAAATAAATAGTCAATACGTAAATCGTAATTAATGTGCGGGTTAACTCCTGAAAGGTTGACCGCCGTCGCAGCTTATGCGAGGGCAGGTGGACCGCTTTTTCTTGGCTAAATCACATGTCGACAGTCTACGATCCGAGGTGCCCCGTCGCTCGAACGCTCGAGATCATCGGCGAGCGGTGGACCATGCTTGTTCTGCGCGATCTGATCGTCGAGGGACCCCGCAAGTTTCAGGATCTGCTGACCTCACTGTCGGGAATCAGTCCCAATACGCTTTCGGCTCGGCTCAAGACGCTCGAGGATCATGAGATCGTCGAGCGGCGGTTCTACGAGGAGCATCCGCCGCGCGCCGAGTACGTTCTTACCGAGAAGGGCCGTGACCTGCGGCCGGTTCTGCGCACGCTGAGGGATTGGGGTCAAAAGCACACGAGCTCCCCCGCGGCGCGATAGCGATCTCGCCGCATCGCTCGCATTCCGTCTTCGTGACCGCCGGTTCCTCCGATGTCGAGGTGCAGGCCGCCGTGATGAGCCGACAGATGGATGCCAGCTTCAGCTGGGACAACTTCAACTGGCTGCGCAAGCTCCGGTGGCGCAAGCTGTTGGTGAAGGGCATCATGCGTCCCGACGACGCGGAGCGTTGCGTCGCGACCGGCGCCGATGGGGTGAGCCTTTCCAACCATGGAGGTCGCCAGCTTGACGCTGCTGTCTCGCCGCTCGATGTCCTCGCGGAGAGCCGGGCGCGGATCTCGGCGCCGATCCTGATCGACAGCGGCTATCGCCGCGGCACCAACATCGTGACAGCGTTGGCGCTCGGCGCGAACGCGGTGCTGCTCGGGCGGGCGACGCTCTATGGCTTGGCGGCGGCTGGTGAAGCTGGCGTCGACCACGTCTTTCGCTTGCTCAAGGATGAAGTCGACTGGACGTTAGCGCTGATTGGATGCCCATCGGCCAGCCAGCTGTCGCCCGACTATGTCATGGCTGACGGATCGATGCCTACGTCCCCGTCACCTTCGGTTCGCAGATTGGCAAAAGTATCTTGATGATTCCATCACCTACGAAGTGTGCGCGGCGTCGACAAATGGGTTCGCCATCGCCAGGCACTTGTCTGATGGGTAATTTTTGCCGACGCTGCGGCGATTGTGATGTCTGTCACAAAGGGCCCCCGGGGACGTGGGTATGATGGGACTTCTCTGAACGGAAAGCCACATGCTGTCGAAGCGATGGAGTGTTCCGGTCGGTATCGCGATCGCGATGCTCACCCGGAGTTCAGCGACAAGCGCTGAAAAACTTTTGCGCCCGTTAGGAGACGTGTGGATGACGAGGGAGACGCCGCGCGACGTGCGGGAGCGAGCCCAGGCTTACGAAGCGAGGATCATCCTCGGAGACGTGTGGCTTGAGGTGCCCGGCCGCGAGAGCGCGATCGCCGTGATACCGCGGCGGGAGACCACCGGCTCGAGCGCTGAGAGCTGGCGCTGAAACGTCACCCCTGGAGGACCGATGGCCAAGAGCATTTTCTCGATCTTGCTTATCGCAGCAACGCTGTCGCTTTGCTGCGGCGGGCAAGCATCCGCGCAGGGGCGACGATATTCGCTGTCGCCGATCGCTCCGTTCCCGTGCGGCGCGGTGACCGTGGAAGGCAACAGCATTACTTTTCGTCAGACCATCGTTTTCGTCTGCAATGGCAAAGAACAATTGGAGATGCCCGCTGGCAGCATTATGGGTATCAATGCCGTGTGTGATGGGACGGCGCTAATCCTTCATCACGACTTCGGCCAAAGCAACGGTCTATTTGATATCGTGCGCCGGCGCTGCGGAGGGTCCCGAGCGCGCCGGTGATAGTACAATATCGTCGCCGCTATGAACAACCTCGGAGGCGCCGCTCCCGGTGAGCGGCGAAATGCAACGGCGGAGGCACAGCAACTCTGTTGAAAATCCGCTTCCACCGCTACGGCGAGTCGAAAATCTTAAACTGTCTGTCCAGCGCGATTTCGGAGCATTCCTGTCATCGAAGGATCAAACGGCGCCGAACCTTGTCGGATCCCCGGAAGCGCCAGCGGTATCTGGCTTGCGACCGATCTTTTTCCGCGACTCGGCATCGCGGAAAAGATCAACGTCAAGCTGACGCCGCGCGGCACGGACGCGACCGGGATGGTCGCCGCTGGAGGAGCGGATCTTGCGGTCATGCCGGTCAGTGAGATTCTGCACGCGGCGGGCGTCGACTTCGCAGGCAGCATCCCACCGGAGATTCAGTTCGCCCAGGTATTCTTAGCCGCCGTCGTGGCCGGCTCGGGAGAGATTGAAGGTTCTGAACGACTGATCGAATTTCTTGGCTCCGCGAGCGCTTCCGAGGCAATTAGGAAAAGCGGAATGGAGCCGCTCGCGACCTCGAGGTAAGGGGGAGCTGCAACCAAACATGGCCCATGTGCGGTTCGGCCGGGTAACCGGAAGGGCTCCTAGGCAGGTCATGGATTTGATAACGGCCGTCCAAGCGATCGAGAGGATGGCCGACTTCGGCAAGAGGGTGGTCGAGCTGGAGCGGAGACAACAAGCACGCGCGGCAAAAGCCGCGGGCGAGGAGGTGGCGCCGTGCGACCGCCGCGCATCGCCGCCGGCGCGCCTCGCGAGCCGTTGGCGCAAGGCGTTTGGCGTGTCGGGATGTGAGATCGAACAAGGACTGCCCGCGGCTTCGCGCATCGTCTGTAAATCTCCTGTATTCAATTCCACGACAAGATTTGTAGGGTGCGCAAAATCGCCTGCTGCGGCCGAGAGGCCTAACCTGTGCGCCGCTCGATTTTGCCCACGCGGAGGGCCGCGCATCCGCGCGCGCACGGCGCGTGCCGCGCCTTTTGCGCACCCTACAGGATCCGCCTTCAAGGGCCCCATTCGCGGGCCGCCGGCGCACCGTTTGGGCCAATTTTCGCTCTGACAAGCGAAAATATACGGCGCTCACACCGCGCTCAGCTTCGCTCCAGCGACCGACTTGTACCAGTCGAGGATCTCGACCCCGTTCCAGTGCAGGACGCCTTCGAAGCGGTTGACGTAGTCGTAGATCGCCTCGAGGTATTTGATCCGGTGCGGCTGGCCGCTGATATAGGGATGAATGGCGAGCGCCATGATCTTCGCGCGGTCCTTGCCCTCGGCGTAGAGCCGGTCGAACTGATCGATCGCGCGCTTGAGCAGATAATCGCTTTCGTGATGCTGCACGATCATCATCGGGATGTCATTGAGCTCGACCGTATAGGGCAGGGTGACGAGGGGGCCGTTGGCGGTCCGGATCACGGTCGGCTCTTCGTCATAGACCCAGTCGCCGATATATTTTATGCCCGCGGCCGCGAGATGCTCCGGCGTCTCGAAGGTCTGCGTCAGGCCGGGTCCGAGCCAGCCGACCGGACGTTTTCCGGTGAAGCGCTCGATGATGCCGAGCGAGCGGTTGATCATCGCCGCCTGGTCCTCCGTCTTGTGGATCGGCATTTGGTCGTAGGCGTGACCCATGAATTCCCAGCCGTCGCGTTTGGCTTGCTCTGCCACCCGTGGGTAGTCCTCGCAGACCCGGGCATTGGTCGCGAGCGTCGGGCGGATGCCGAGGCGCTCGAACAGATCGAAGAAGCGCCAGGCGCCGACGCGCATGCCGTATTCGTGCCAGCTCCAGTTCGGCACATCGGGCAGCATCGGCACCCCGGCCGGGGCGGGGATCACCTGGCGTGCCATCGGCCGGCCGATGTCCCACACCTCGTAGTTCACGATGCTCCAAAATATGAGGCGCGCGCCGTTGGGCAGGCGCAGCGGCGGGCGATCGACGATCGCCGAATACTCGCAACGCTCGCGTGGCAGCATGGAGCCGCTCATACCTCACCTCCGTGATCCTGATCCGGTGGT
>JBKQHQ010000158.1:0-12301 GCA_052148715.1 Xanthobacteraceae bacterium
GGGATCATCACCAGATCGTCTTGATCCTGGCCCCACATGCTCTGCCCCTTGGCGGTGAGCACGCCGACGACGCGCAACGGAAAGCCCTTGATGAGGATCGTCGCGCCGATCGGGTTCTCGCCCTGCGAGAACAGCTGTTTTTGCACCGTGCGGCCAATCACCACGATGAGGGCGGCGCTCTTCTCGTCCTCTTGGCTGACGCCGCGCCCGCTCTCGATGGTCCAATTGGTGACGGGCGGATAATTGACGGAGACCGCCTGAATATTGGTGGTCCAGTTCTGATTGCCGATCTCCACCTGGCCCATCTGACGCATATAGGCGACCAGCGCGACCGTCGTCGCCTCGCGGCGAATCGCCTGCGCGTCGGCGACGGTCAGCGTCGAGGCGCTGCCAAAGCCCGCCCGCGCGCCGCCGGTCAGCACGGCGCCCGGCAAGACCACGGCGAGATTGGTGCCAAGACTCTCGATCTGCTTGCGCACCGCCGCGTTGGCGCCATTGCCGACCGCCACCATCGCGATCAGCGCGGCGACGCCGATGAACACGCCCAGCATGGTCAGCGCGGACCGCATCTTGTTGAGCGCGATCGCCTGCATCGCCGAGCCCAGGACCATCAGCGTGAAAGCCCAGACCGGGCCGGTCGCGGCAGCGCGCGGCGACGCCGCATGCGGATGGAAGACGGCCATGCCTGCCGATTCCGGCTTGACTTCCGGCAATGGGCCCGGCGGCCTAGGCCGCCGCTCGTCGGATACGATCTGGCCGTCGCGCATCGTCACCGTGCGATCCGCATAGGCAGCGATGTCGGATTCATGTGTCACGACGATGATGGTGACGCCTTGCTCGCGGTTGAGCCTTTGCAGCGTCTCCATAATCTCATGCGACGTGCGGGTATCCAGATTGCCGGTCGGCTCATCGGCCAGCAATACTCCCGGCGCGTTGATCAGGGCACGCGCGATGGCCACGCGCTGCTGCTGACCGCCCGAGAGTTGGCCAGGCGTGTTGCGCTCGCGGTCGCCGAGGCCGAGAAGCTTCAGCGAATCGCGCGCCCGCTCGAGGCGAGCGCTGCGCCCGGAGGGGCCCGATGTCGAATAGAACAGCGGCAATGCCACGTTCTCGATTGCGCTGGTGCGGGCGAGCAGATTGAAACTCTGAAAGACGAAGCCGAGCCGCTCGCTACGAATGCTTGCAAGCGCCGGCTCGCCGAGGCGGGAGACATCGACGCCCTCGAAACGGTAACTGCCGCTCGTCGGTCGATCGAGGCAGCCGAGAACCGCCATAAGCGTCGACTTGCCCGAGCCGGATGAGCCCATGATGGCAACGAATTCGCCGCGTTCGACAGTAAGGCTCACACCGCGCAGCGCGTGCACATCAACATCGCCCACGCGATAAGTGCGCGTGACGTTCTCGACCCTGAGGACCGGTTCCGACATGCCGTGCTCAGAGCCGCGGCCGCGCAACAGTGGACGAGCCGTTGCCTGCGGCACGCTGCTCGCCGGTGATCACCTGATCGCCGGGCCGCAGGTCCCCTTTTGCGATCTCAGTGAAGCTGTCGTCATCGAGGCCAAGGGTCACGGGAACCGAGGACAGATGCCCGTCGCGGAGCACCCATACTTGGGACTGGCCAGGTCCGGCCGCCCCTGGCAGCCTTGCGGCTCCTGGCGCGCCCTGCTGCTGGACGGCGGCGCCAGTCACTCCGCCGGGCTTGTAGCGTAGCGCTTGATTTGGAACACGAATGACGTCGGTGCGGAGGCCGGTGACGATTCGCGTGGCTGCCGTGACGCCAGGCTTGAGCGCCAAGTCGGCATTATCGACGCTGACCACGACGTCGAAGGTGACGACGTTCTGCACGGTCTGCGGCGACTGACGGAACTGGCTCACAACGCCGTCGAAGGTGCGCGCTGGGAACGCGTCCACCGTGAAGGACGCGGTTTTGCCCTCCTTTATGCCGCCAACGTCGCTCTCGCTGACATTGGTGTCGACCTGCATTTTGGTCAGATCGGTGGCAATGAGAAAGAGTGTCGGAGTCTGGAAGCTCGCCGCAACCGTCTGCCCCATGGTCACGTTGCGCGACACGACGGTACCGTCCACCGGCGAGACGATGTCCGTATAATCCAGATTGACCTGCGCGGCCTCAAGCTCGGCTTGGTCCTGCTCGATCATCGCCTGATCGTATTGGATTTGCGCCTGGGCTTGTGCGTAGAGGTTTTTCGCGTTGTCCGCCGCGTCGAGCGACGTTGAGTCCTCCTGGACGAGCTTCGCATAGCGCTCACTGGTGATCTTCGTGTATGCGAGGCTGGCTTTGTCTTTTTCGAGCTGCGCCTTGGCGACCGCAAGAGTGGCTTTGTATTGGTTGACCACGGCCTGATAGGGGCGCGGATCGATCTTGGCGCAGACCTGACCCTTTCTGACTTGGGTATTGTAGTCGCAATAGAGCTCCCGGATTACACCGGATACATAGGTGCCGACGATGATCGTAAGCACCGGATTGACCGTTCCTGTTGCGGTCACCGTGCGGGTAACGGCGCCGCGTGTGGCGGGCACCGTCGTGTAGTGAACCGCGCTCGACTCGCGCGAGAACCACCACGCCGCAGCGACGCAAGCGAGCACAAGGAGCGATCCCAGGGAGACGGTCAGCCAGCGTTTCCCGAATCCACGCTTACGCGCTCCAACTGCTGGCAGCGACGGAAATGACACCACCTGCGCAGGCTTCTCCAACTTTGGGCTGGCAACGTGTTCGGTCATCGCTGTTCAAGCCCCTTTCGGCGGATCAGTGCTGCAAGAGCCCAGACAAACTGCCCTTCCGCCCCGTCTCAACTCCCACGGTCACTCTTGCCGTCGCCCTGCACATGCGCCTTGATTTGCATCAAACGGGTGGATTGCGATCTTTTCCGGCAGCCCGCGCGAGCGTTTGGCGTCGTTCCCGGACCCTCCTCAGGGATTTATTGAGAAAGGTCAAAGCCACCATTGGTCTTTTGCTCCAAAAATTAAAAAAGGGAGAATGGAAATGTCGGCACAAGATTATGTTCGCTGGTTCCGAGACATTCGGCTCACCGACGTTCCGCTGGTCGGCGGCAAGAATGCGTCGCTGGGAGAGCTCTATTCGCTTCTCTTGGCCGAGGGGGTCAAGGTTCCGAATGGGTTTGCACTCACGGCGCAAGCCTACCGCGACGCGCTCAGCGCTGCCGGAGCGTGGGATCGGTTACGGAGTCTTCTAGGCGCGTTCGATAAGAGCAAACTCGAGGAACTGGCTGAACGGGCGGCCGAGGCACGGAGGATCGTGTTCGAGGCGACCGGAGGCGATGAACTTCGCCGACAGATCGTTGATGCCTATCGGCTACTCGAAGCCGAGTACGGATCGGGAGTCGCGGTTGCCGTCCGCAGCTCGGCAACCGCCGAGGATCTCCCGACGGCAAGCTTCGCAGGCCAGCACGAGAGCTACCTCAATATCCGCGGCCCGGACGACCTGTTCGATGCTTGCCGCCGGTGCTTTGCGTCGATTTTCACCGACCGTGCGATCTCATATCGTGTCGACAACGGATTTGATCACTTCAAGGTCGCGCTGTCGGTGGGCGTCATGAAGATGGTGAGATCCGACCGCGCGGCGAGCGGCGTCATGTTCACGCTCGATACCGAATCCGGCTTCCGCGACGTTATCTTCATTACCGGCGCGTACGGACTGGGCGAGAATATCGTGCAAGGGACGCTCGATCCCGATGAGTTTTATGTGCACAAGCCCACCCTCCGGCAAGGCCATCGCGCCGTATTATCCAGAACCCTCGGCCGCAAGCAGTTGCGGATGGTTTACGCCAAGGGGCAAGCCGGCGCCAGCACCCGAAACGTGTCCGTTCCCAAATCGGAGCGGGAGCGTTTTTGCATCAACGACGAGGAGGTCCTGAAACTTGCTGATTACGGGCTCAGGATCGAGGTTCATTATTCCAAGAATGCCGGTCATCCAATGCCGATGGATATCGAATGGGCAAAGGACGCCGACGACGGTCAGCTCTACATCGTTCAGGCCCGGCCGGAGACGGTTGCCTCGCAGCAAACCTCCGCGGCCTTCGAGATTCATGCGCTCACCGGCAGCGGGCCGATCTTGGTGACCGGCCGGGCGGTGGGCGAAAAGATTGCCGCCGCCCGTACGCGCGTCGTGGCCGACGCGCACCAGCTCGCTGCGTTCCAACCCGGCGAGGTTCTCGTTGCAACCTCGACCAGCCCGGATTGGGAACCGGTGATGAAGGTTGCCGCCGCCATCGTGACGGAGCATGGCGGACGGACCTGCCATGCCGCCATCGTCGCTCGCGAACTCGGCGTGCCGGCGGTGGTCGGCGCCGGTGGAGCTACGGAAAAACTCAAGACCGGCACGCTGGTGACGGTATGCTGCGCGGAAGGCGAGGTTGGTCGCGTCTATGATGGCAAGCTTCCGTTTACAACGACGCACGTGGCGGTGAGCGAAGTCGCGCGACCGCAAACGGCGATCATGCTGAATCTTGGGAACCCCGAGCTGGCCTTCCGGACGGCGATGCTGCCCAACGACGGCGTGGGTCTTGCGCGCATGGAGTTCATCATCAATGAGCAAATCGGCGTCCATCCGATGGCGCTCGTCGATCCGGCCAAAGTGACCTCGAAGCGTGCCCGCGCCGACATAAGCCGCATGGTCCGCCAGTACGCGCAACCGACTGCGTTCTTTATCGAGAAGCTCTCCGAAGGCATCGGCGTCATCGCCGCCGCCTTTTATCCGAAGCCGGTCATCGTCCGGCTGTCCGACTTCAAGACTAACGAGTACGCGACGCTGATCGGAGGCGCCGATTTCGAACCGAAGGAAGAGAACCCGATGCTCGGCTTTCGGGGCGCCGCGCGCTACGCGCATCCTGCATACGCGGCGGGCTTTGCGCTGGAATGCGCCGCGCTGCGGAGGGTCCGCGAAGATATGGGGTTGACCAATCTTCGGCTCATGGTGCCGTTCTGTCGGCGAGTGGAGGAGGCACGGCGCGTGCTCGACGCCATGGCGAGCCATGGTCTCAGGCGAGGTGAGAACGGTCTGGAAATATACATCATGTGCGAGATACCAAACAACGTCATCCAGATCGACGCCTTTGCCCAACTCTTTGATGGCTTCTCCATCGGCTCCAATGATTTGACTCAGCTCACCCTCGGTGTCGATCGCGATTCGGAGCTGGTTGCCTTCGATTTCGACGAACGCGATCCCGGCATGCTGGAAATGCTCAAGCTCGCCGTGAACGGCGCTAAACGTAACGGTCGGCACGTCGGCATCTGCGGTGAGGCACCCGCGAATTACCCCGAGATTGCCCGCTACCTCACCGAGCTCGGCATCGATTCGATCAGCGTCAATCCTTCCAGCATTCTCCGAACCATGTCCGTCGTCCTTGATGCGGAGACCAGCGCTGCGCCTGAGTTGCGCGTTGCGGCAAATCTGCGGCACGCGGCGGAATAAAGCGATGACAAAGCTTGGCTCCGAGAGCAGGAGCTCGAAGGTCGACGCCGTGATGATCCACGATGATGTTGGTGCGGAGGCGAGGCCGACCACATTTGAACGAAGGACATTCACGCCGGTGGCGCGCTCGCCTCGGTTTGAGGCGGTCACCCGTTGAAGCGCGCCATACCCATGATCGTGACCATAACTCCCAATCCGGCGATTGATGTTTCCACTCCTGTCGAAGAAGTGGCGCCCATTCGCAAGCTGCGATGTCTGGCTGCCCGGCGCGATCCGGGCGGAGGCGGAATCAACGTCGCACGGGTCGTGCAACGGCTCGGAGGCGAGGTGAGCGCGATCTATCCGGCGGGAGGGGCGACCGGCCAACTGCTGCATCGCCTAGTGGAACGGGAAGGCGTTCGCGGCCTCACCATCGAAACGTTGGAAGAGACGCGAGAGGATTTCACGGTTCTGGAGGGAGCGAGCGGCAGGCAGTATCGTTTCATCTTGCCTGGGGCGCCGATGTGCGAAGACGAATGGCGCGCATGTCTGCAGGCGGTGTGCGAGGTGGGCGCGGCCGGCTTCGTTGTGGCGAGTGGCAGCCTTCCACCGGGCGTCCCCGATGATTTCTACGCTCGTGTCGCGCGGATCGCTAAGGAGCACGGATCAAAAATGGTCCTCGACACGTCGGGGCAAGCCTTCAGGGCGGCCTTGCAGGAGGGTGTTTATTTGGCGAAGCCCAACTTGCGCGAATTACGTGAGCTCACGCAGTTGCCTCTCGCCGACGAAGATGCGTGGATAATGGCGAGCCGCACACTCGTGGACAGCGAACAAGCGCAGGTAGTCGCGCTTACGCTTGGGCATCATGGTGCGCTGATAACCACGGCCGAAGAAACGTTTCGTGTCAGCGCCTTGGATATCCGGCCGACAAGCACGGTTGGAGCCGGAGACAGCTTCCTCGGCGCGATGGTGCACGGTCTGGCCGCCGGCATGAGCTTGGCCGATGCCTCTCGCTATGGCGTGGCCGCAGGGTCGGCGGCGTTGTTGAACCCCGGCACCGAACTTTGCCATGCGCAGGACGTGCAACGCTTGTTTGCGCAGGTTTGCATTCAGGCGCGCGCGCGGTAAATCATAAACCGGTATATGCCGTCATGCGTTTCCACGCTGGCGGATGATCCGGCGTGCTGTTGGCGCTTCGTGACCCGCCACCTTCGGCGACATCATCCACGGCATTAAGGTGCGATCTATGCAAGCCAGCGATGTAATGACGCGCAGCGTGGTCACAGTACGAGCCGACGCCTCAATTTTGGAAGCTGGGCGCTTGATGCTCGAGAATGGGATCAGCGGTCTACCCGTCGTCGATGGCGCCGGCCGCCTCGTCGGTATCGTCACCGAGCGCGACTTTCTACGCCGAGCCGAGATGGGTGCCGAATTGAAGCGGGCACGTTGGTTCGAGGTGCTGATCGATCCGGCGCAATCTGCCATCAAAAATGCCCATTTTCGCGACCGAAAAATCGAAGAGGTCATGACGCGCGATCCGGTAACGGTTACGGAAGATATGCCTCTCGAGGAGGTCGCGCGTCTGATCAGGGAACGCGACATCACGCGCGTGCCAGTCATGCGGGGCCACCAGCTCATCGGTATCATCAGTCGCCTCGACTTGGTGCGGGCACTGACACAAGCTGCGCGCAAAGTGTCTGAAGCCACGAATGAAACCTCGGCGGTGCGCAAGCGGACGACGGAACTGGAGAGGCAAGTATGGATGCATCGCATCGGTCGCTGATGCGGTTCTCTCGCTCGCGTTAGGTGAGCCGGCCTGCACCCGGTCCTCGATTGACGCAGATCAATGCGCTTGCGCACCAAGTGAAGGAAAAAGACTTGTCGAGGACGCTGCAGGAGGTCGCATCATGATTGGCATCACATTGTCACCGGAGCAAATACGGACTGCACCTCCGGAAGTGCGGCGGTGGCTTGAGCAGGAACTGGCCGTCTCACTCGGTCTCCATGCACCGGAGTCGCCGGTGGCCCAGCCGATCACTCCGCACCTCGTCGCCTGCACTGTCGAAGAGGCCGCGCAGGTGCTGTCGCTGATCCAGAGCATTCTTCCGGTGGTCAATGTCTTCTTCGAACTAGGCCGCGAGGGTGGCAGCGCCGGGATCGAGGGAGTCGAGGCATTCCGCCTCGCCGATATTCTACAGCACACGCGCCTTCAGACCCTGGATCAGCTGGCGGCTTCTCTAGATGCCATCAACAACGCGTTTCGTCGGGTGCGCGGCGATGTCAATGCTACGCTGTACGGCCTCGACAGGCGAGGCTATTGCTTCGTCGCCCGGGAGACGCAGCGCAGTATACTGCGCATATGGCAAGAGGTAGTCGCCGAACGAGGTTCCCAGGTTTCCGTCAAGGAGCCAAACGCAGAAGGCGCCGCCCCCATCGAGCGAGCCTTTGGTCCCAATCTCGTGTCCCCGTCGTTTCGAAGCGCAACGACACCGGAACCGATGCCAGGGATCACTCCTACCCCTCGATCTTCCGCCGCAACCATTGCACCCGAATAAGGCCGCCAACGCCGCGAACCTCATTGCAGTAAGACGAAAAATGCACTGCGGTCACGGGCCAGATTGAGCAATGGCGGCTTTGAGCTTGTCCTTACCTTTGCGGCGAATTCCTCGGGCCCCGCGATCGGCTCCTGGTTCACGGATGTGATGATATCGCCCTTGCGCAGGCCCGCTGTCGACGCCTTGCTTCCGGCCTGCACAGAATCGATCTCTACGCCACTTGCCGGCGCGCCCGAACTCACAGGTCTGAAGAACGCGCCGTCGAGGAGAGGACTGATGTCAGCACCTTTGAGGGTCTTGTCCGGGGCAGGCAACGTGGCCCGAACGGTCATTGCCCTGCCCTTGCGCACGACCGAGAGCTCAACGGCGTCGCCCACGTGAAGAGCAGTGATCTTGTTGCGCAGATCGGCCGAACCGCGTAGCACCGCTTGGCCAAAGCCAGTGATGACGTCGCCGGCCTTGAGTCCCGCGTATTCGGCCGCCGATCCTGGCTCAACTTTAGCGATCACCGCGCCTGATCGCTGAGCGTCGAGGCCCAACGCCTGGGCGAGATCGGGCGTTAGATCCTGGAATGCAATTCCCAACGCTCCGCGGCGCACCTCGCCGAATTGCACGAGCTGATCCATCACGCCACGGACCGTGTTGGTCGGAATGGCGAACCCGATGCCGACATTGCCGCCGCTCGGACCGATGATCGCAGTGCAGATACCGACGAGTTCGCCGTGAAGGTTGACGAGTGCGCCCCCGGAGTTGCCGGGATTGATCGGCGCGTCCGTCTGAATGAAGTCCTCATATCCCTTGACTTCGAGACCGGTGCGGCCGAGCGCACTGACGATACCAGAGGTGACGGTCTGTCCAAGCGCAAAGGGATCGCCGATCGCAATAACGAAGTCTCCAACTTCGAGCTTATCGGAATCTCCTATCGCTATTGCGGTGAGGCCTTCCGCCGCGACCCTAAGGACGGCGATGTCCGTCTCCGAGTCGGATCCGACGCGCTTGGCCTCAAGCCGACGGCCATCCGTAAGAACAACCTTGATCTCGTCCGCATGCTCCAGCACGTGGCTGTTGGTGATGACAAGACCTTGGCGCGCGTCGACGATCACGCCCGAGCCGGCAGAGCGTATCTCACGCTCGGCAGGAAGCTCGGGATTGTTGAACAATGACGGAATGTTGTGAAACAGCGGGTTCTGTTCCTGGGCAATCCGCCCCTTGACGGCAATGATAACGACGCTTGGCGTGACCTTTTTCACCAGGGGAGCGAGGGTGGACACCCCTTGCGGCAGGCTGCCCAGCGCGAGTGGCGTACCGCGCGGCGAGACCTGTGCCGATGCAAGTTCCGCGGTCGCCACGACGACGCCAAAAAGTGCGATCGCAAATCGCGTGGCCGCGCTCGAAGGAATCATCAGCGACACCCTGCGACTGGCTTGGGGGTGAGAACGGATTCTGACGACGCTGCGTTTCCTAAACGGGCCGTTCAGACGGCTTTCGCCTAGTACTCTGATGGCTATCTTTGGCCGTGGAATGAGTCCGGTAATAATCGCACAGGTCTAGGCAAGCAAGCGCCCAGAGATCAACGAACTTTTTTCTTGGATTTGGCAACCGCGCGCTTCGAGCTCTTCCTCACAGCTTTCTTCGTCACCTTCAAAGCAGTACGCTTCGAGTTCTGCTTCGCGGCCTTCTTCACCACCTTGGGCCCAATGCGATTCATTTTCGTTTTTGATTTGGATTTAGATTTGGATTTCAATTTAGATTTCGATTTCGCCGTTGCGCGACTGCGCTTCGGCTTGGGCGCTGCCGCAACGCGCTTGCGGGAGCCCTCCCGCCCGGAAAAGAACACCGCCATCGGCTCGAAATAGTGCTCCTGCCAGCCGCTCTCCTCGTAGCTTGTCAGCCCTTCCGGCACGTTGCTGTGCACGAGCGTCAGCAGCGTGCCCTCGTCGTCTTCTTCGAGTATCACCGCGATGATCGAGTCGCCGTGATCGTCGGTGAACTCGGTCGTGCGCCATGACTGCACGATGCGTTCATGCGGCACAAGCTCAAGGTTGCGACCGGTAATGTAGCCGTCCCAAGCGGACACCTCGCCGCCGATTTCGTCGGACATGCGAGCCTCGGCGCCGGTCATCTCGGAATGCGCGGCACTGTCGAGCCAAGCCCGGTAGATCTCCTGTGGGGATGCGGGGATGATCGCGGTGAGCGTGTAGTCGTACGGCACGCCAGCCTCCCTTTGCGGATTTCACTGTGTGTTGAAGATCGGACTAGTTATTATGCTAGCAGCTTTAGCCGACAGTCGCCATCGATAAAGCATTAGGCGAGACGGTGTTGGGCGTCGTCGAGGCAAGACAACACGCAAGTGCGTTTTTCTTCGCGTGCCGTTAGGAAACCGTCACCGGTGCGATGCGGGCTATCGGGCGCGGTTCGCTTTCCGCCGGTTCATCGCCGGCGCGGGCCGCGGCGGGCCGAATGGCGGGAAAGTCCTCGGCCGTCAAAGTCTCTCGGCTCAGCAGCAATTCTGCCCCTTGGTCGAGTTCACCGCGTCGGGACTGTAGAATCTCCGTCGCGCGCTTAAACCCTTGCGCCACCATGTCGCGCGTCGCGACATCGATCTCGCGGGCGGTGACCTCCGCGGCTTGCAATCGATCAGCCGGAGCGCCGGGAAGCAGTAGATGCGGAGGCGGCGCATAGGTGCGTTGACCAACTTTTTCGTCCATGCCGTAGCGCGTGATCATCTCGAGCGCGATCTCGGTGGCGCGCTGAAGGTCGTCGGCGGCGCCCGACGAGACGTTTCCCGCGAAGATCAGGCTTTCGGCGGCTCGACCGCCCATGAGAACGGCGATCCGGTTTTTGAGATCGGTCTCGGCGAGAAGAAAGCGATCTTCGGTCGGACGTTGGATGGTGTAACCGAGTGCTCCCACTCCGCGCGGGATGATCGAGACCTTGAGGATCGGGTCAACGCCCGATAGACCCGACGCAACCAGCGCGTGACCCATCTCATGGAACGCGACGCGCCGCCGCTCCTCTTTGTTGAGCACCCGGCTCTTCTTTTCCAAACCCGCGACGATCCGTTCGATCGCTTCTGTGAAATCCGTGAGGCCGACCGCGCTGGCATTGCGGCGCGTCGCAACAATGGCAGCCTCATTGACCAGGTTGGCGATATCCGCGCCGGTGAACCCGATCGTGAGCCCGGCAATGGCGTTGAGATCGATGTCCGCAGCCAAGTGGATCTTGCCGACATGCACCTTCAGAATCTCGAGCCGCCCTTTGTGATCGGGGCGATCGACCAGAACCTGCCGATCGAAGCGGCCGGCCCGAAGCAGTGCCGGGTCGAGAATCTCCGGACGATTGGTCGCCGCCAGCAGGATGACGCCTGTGCTCGGGTCAAACCCGTCGAGCTCGGCGAGGAGCTGGTTGAGTGTCTGCTCCTTTTCGTCCATCCCGCCAAAGGCGCCCGCCACCCGGCTTCGCCCCAGCGCATCGAGCTCGTCGATGAAGATGATGCATGGAGCCGACTTGCGTGCCTGCTCGAACAAATCGCGCACGCGGGCAGCGCCGACGCCGACGAACATTTCGACGAATTCGGAGCCTGAGATCGAGAAAAACGGTACGCCTGCCTCGCCGGCCACAGCTTTTGCCAAAAGCGTCTTGCCGGTCCCAGGAGCTCCGACCAGCAGGATGCCTTTCGGTACCCGGGCGCCAAGGCGGCCATAAGACTTCGGATCGCGCAGAAATGCTACGACTTCCTGCAGCTCGAACTTCGCTTCATCAACCCCGGCGACATCCTTGAACGTGATCTTGGTGTTCGTCTCGACGTAGACTTTGGCGCGCGACTTGCCGACCGTCATCAGCCCGCCGAGCCCCTGCCTGTCGGCGAAACGGCGAAGGACGAATATCCAGATGGCATAGAAGATAATCGCAGGAACGATCCATGATAGGATTGTCTGAATAAGCCCTCCCGAGGGCGTACCGGTCACCACCACGTCGTGTGCCGCAAGCTTGTCAGCCAACTGCGGATCGACGCGCACCACAAAGAATTGCCGCTTGCCGTCCGGAAGAGGGTCCTTGAGCGAGCCCTGGAGTGAGTCCGCCGCAACGGTAACCTCGGCGACCTTTCCTTGGTCGAGCAGCTGCTCGAACTGGCTATAAGGGATGGTGGCTACCTGCGAATAGCTCATCCAGAACATCTGGAAGAGAAAGATGCCCATCATCGCCGCAAGAACGTACCAGATAACGATCTGACGTTTGCGAGCGTCCGGTTCCATTTTCCACCATCATCTCGTCTGTGCTTGCCGCATAGCGGCGGGGCCGCCAACAAGCTTGGCGG
>JBKQHQ010000159.1:0-24184 GCA_052148715.1 Xanthobacteraceae bacterium
TCGACGTTTTCGATGGAGCAGACGATGATGCAATTGTCGTTTTTGTCGCGCACCACCTCCATCTCGAATTCTTTCCAGCCGAGCACCGATTCCTCGACCAGCACTTCGTTGGTCGGCGAGGCATCGATGCCACGTTCAACGATTTCGATGAACTCGGCCTTGTTGTAGGCGATGCCGCCGCCGGTGCCGCCGAGCGTGAAGGAGGGGCGGATGATCGCCGGCAGCCCGACGGAGTCGAGCGCCGCCAACGCGGCGGCGAGCGACTTGACTTGGTGCGAGCGCGGTGTCTCAAGCCCCAATTTTTGCATCGCCCGGCGAAACAGCTCGCGGTCCTCGGCCTTGTCGATCGCTTCTGCGCTGGCGCCGATCATCGTAACGCCGAATTTCTCCAGCACTCCCATGCGGCGCAGTGACAAGGCGCAGTTGAGCGCGGTCTGTCCGCCCATGGTCGGCAGCAGCGCATCCGGCCGCTCGGCGGCGATGATCTTGGCGACAATCTCCGGCGTGATCGGCTCGATATAGGTCGCATCGGCAAGGTCCGGATCGGTCATGATCGTTGCCGGATTCGAATTCACCAGAACGATACGATAGCCCTCTTGCTTCAAGGCCTTGCACGCCTGGGTGCCGGAATAGTCGAATTCGCAAGCCTGGCCGATGACGATGGGCCCGGCACCGATGATCAGGATCGAGGAAATGTCGGTGCGTCTGGGCATCGGCTCCAAGCAATTTCACGGGCACAAAAAAAGGGCGCGCCAAGCGCGTCCTTCAGGCCCGCGCCGACCGGGCGAGGGCCGCGCGGGTGGGCTTTAGACCATAATCAACGGACAGGGAAGGGGAGAGGGCGTTTCGGGCCGTCAGGCGTAACGCTTCAGATCGGGCGTCCGATTACCGTCATCCGTGCCGGATTATGGCCGATATTGAGCGGCGCCCTCTCGGCGGAAAAGCCCGCCGCCGCGAGCCTGTCGATGATCTGTTGCTCGCTGTAGCGCTGCAGGCCGAGCGCGCCGCGCAAGGTCCAATACTCCGAGAGGACGGTGCGGATGAGCCCAACGACGGCCGCCCAAAAAAAGCCGTTCGCGGCCCCAAAGCCCAGCAACGCTCCGGCGTCGGTGACCGCCGACACCTTTGGCGGGATCACGTCGCCGAGCAGCAGAAGCCCGTTCGGCGTAACGATGCGTCGGAACAGGACGAGCGTCGCCTTCAATTCTTGCGGCGTCAGATACTGGGCGACCGAGTGCAGGATGATGAAATCGACCGAATGGTCGGGCAGGGCCGCCACCTCGTCGGGCGTGCGTACCTCGATGTTGGATGCCGCCGCAAAGCGCGCCGCTACAGTGGCGCGCACTTTGGGCGCGGCCTCGCACAGGATCAGCCGGCCAGCCGCATCGGCGATGCAATCGGCATGCAACGCCTCCCCGCAGCCATAGTCGAGGACGACCGCCTCGGGTTTTGGAACGTAGCGGCGCACGTCGTTCGCGATCCGCCGATAATGCACGTCGCGGTGACGCGCATTGACATAGATCGAATGCTGGGAATCCCAGAACGTAACCCAATTCGCCATCAAGGCTGCCAGTGTCGGTGCAGCGGTCCGGTGTCTCCGTAAACCGGGTCGGTCTTCGGCAGCGGCACGCGCTGGATCGATGCGACCGCCTTTTCGCGGTCGTCCTTGCTGCCGCGGCAGACGTCGAATCTACCACTCGGCGGGTAGGCGCCGATGACGCTGAGGCCCGGGCCTGCCCATAGGCATTGATGACCGGTGCCGGCGGGCAGGACCACGACATCGCCGGGACGCAGCTCGATCTCCTCGCCGTTGTCGCCGCCGAAGCGCACCCTGGCGCGGCCGCGGGCGATGCCCATCACTTCGTGAATCATCGAGTGATAATGGACATAAGGATAGATGCCGTTGCGCCACATGTCGCCCCAGCCGTGATGGCCGAAGGCTCTCTCGATGACCACCTCAGGATCGGGCGTGCCGGACAGATCGATGGCGCCTCGGTAGAAGAGGAGCGGCCATTTTGGATGATTGGGAATCATGCCGTCGTCCACGAACAGGTGGGCGGAGGGCTCGATCAATCGGGCGGCAACGGTCATGGTCTGAACCGAGCAGAAGGTTCGAAAAAGCGCACGCTCATCTGCAGGACATTTTCGTGAACAAACTTTTAAGCCAACCGAGTTCGCCAGGCTAGGCGGTATTCAAGCCCGGCTATGCTCCCGCATGAGCGCCGCAAAACGGTTGAAGAGATAGTGGCTATCGCGCGGACCGGGTGACGCCTCCGGGTGGTACTGCACCGAGAATACCGGTTTGCCCCGTAAGGCGATGCCGCAATTGGAGCCGTCGAAAAGGGAGACATGCGTCTCGACCGCATCGGCCGGCAGCGTCGTCCGGTCGACCGCAAAGCCGTGATTCATCGAGGTGATCTCGACCTTGCCAGTGGTGAGGTCCTTGACCGGATGATTGGCGCCGTGATGCCCCTGGTGCATCTTCATGGTCTTGGCGCCGACCGCGAGTCCGAGCATCTGGTGGCCGAGGCAGATGCCGAAGGTCGGGATCGATTGTTCGATTAGCGCCCGGATCACCGGCACCGCGTATTCCCCGGTCGCGGCGGGATCACCGGGCCCGTTGGAGAGGAAAACCCCGTCGGGCTTGAGCGCGAGGATCTCGTCGGCTGAGGTTTGCGCCGGTACCACGGTGACCTTGCAGCCGACGCTCGCCAGCAGACGCAGGATGTTGCGCTTGATGCCGTAGTCGATCGCGACCACGTGGAATTCGGGATGCTCCTGTCGGCCGTACCCTTTTCCCCACAGCCACGGCGTCTCGTCCCAGGAGACACGCTGACCTGAGGTCACCATCGGTACGAGGTCCATGCCGACGACGCCCGGCCACTCGCGCGCTTCCTGCTTTAGTGTATCGAGGTCGAACTGGGCCGCAGGCTCATGCGCGATGACCGCATTCGGCATGCCTTTTTCGCGGATCAGGCCGGTCAGCGCGCGCGTGTCGATGCCGCAGAGCCCGATGATGCCGCGTGCGCTCAGCCATTCGTCGAGATGGCGGGAGGACCGATAGCTTGACGGGTTGGTGATCACCGCGTGCAGGATCACGCCGCGTGCGCCCGTCGCCGCCATATTGGCCGACTCGATGTCTTCGCGATTGGTGCCGACGTTGCCGATATGGGGGAACGTGAAGGTAATGATCTGGCCCGCATAGGACGGATCGGTGAGAATTTCCTCATAGCCCGTCATGGCCGTATTAAAGCAGACCTCGCCGACCGCGTGGCCGGTCGCGCCGAGGCCGAAGCCTTCGAGCACGGTCCCGTCGGCGAGCACCAGGAGGGCGGTCGGCTTGGGCTCGGCCCAGCCGGACGCAGGTTGTCTCACAGCCATGTAGAGCCTAGATGTGGCGGCACCCAAGCCGGCCTTTGCCGGATGGGCAATCCTCTTTGTGAAAGGCCATAGCCGTGCTGCGGGACGAGATCAATGCCAGCCTGAAGCAAGCGATGAAGTCGCAGGACAAGCGCCGCACCGCGACGCTGCGCTTGGTGAATGCGGCGCTCAAGGACCGCGACATCGAGGCGCGCGGGCTTGGCAAGCCTGCGCTCGGCGACGACGAGATCCTCGGCCTGTTGCAGAAGATGATCAAGCAGCGTCAGGAATCGTTCGACATCTACGAGAAGGCCGGCCGCACCGATCTCGCCACGCAGGAGCGTGAGGAGATCGAGATCATCTCCGGCTATCTGCCGAAGCAGATGTCGGAGGACGAGACCCGCGCGGCGATTGCCGCGGTGATCGCCGAGATCTCGGCTTCCAGCATGAAGGACATGGGGCGGGTGATGGCGGCGCTGAAGGAGCGCTTTTCGGGCCGGATCGACTTCACCAAGGCTTCCGGCGTGGTGAAGGGCCTGCTGGTCGGATAAACTCGACCGCGTCGGGGCCGAGATCGATCGGTCGCAAGGTCATCCAATGTCCGTCGAGCTCTACCTCGCCTATGTGTTGGCGTGCATCGTCATTGTCCTCGTTCCGGGCCCGACGGTGACGCTCGTCGTAGCCAATAGCTTGACGCACGGCACCCGTGCGGGCCTTCTGAACATCGCCGGTACTCAGTTCGGCCTCGCCGTCATGATGGGCGTCGTGCTGATTGGGCTTGCGTCGATCATCGAGACCATGAGCTGGTGGTTCGATTGGTTGCGGCTCGCCGGCGCCGCTTATCTGATTTGGCTCGGCTGGAAGCTCGTGTCCTCGCCGAGCGCGCTCGGCGACCCCGGCCGTGTCCCGCTTCCGCGCGGCGGCTTCTTCCTGCAAGGATTTCTGGTTCTCATGAGCAATCCCAAGGCGCTGCTGCTGTTCGGCGCCTTCATTCCCCAATTCGTCGATCCGCACGGCGACTACGGCTGGCAAGTCGTGCTGCTGGGCGTGACCGCCATGGCGACGGCGGGCGTTTTCGACAGCGGCTATGCGCTGATTGCCGGACGCGCGCGCCGGCTCCTGTCGGCGAAGCGCGTGCGATTGATCTCTCGGCTCAGCGGCACCTTTCTGATCGGCGGCGGCGTTTGGTTGGCGCTCGCCCGCGCCAAGCCGTAATTTCTGGTCTTCCGTTCAAGAACCGCGCGGCGCATGCGCTCGATCCAAAAAACCGGCCGGAAGACTGTGCACCGCATGCAGGAAGTGATGATCTTTGTTGACCTATTTTGTCTTGGCGGCCACCGCGTCGAGCCTCCTGGATCTACCCGAATTGGCTCATTTCGACGGAACGCCGTCGTTATACATCACAGAGAGTAAATATTAATTCATCTACCTGTTGGAGAGTCCGGTGGAAGTTCCATTGAAATTGTCGCCGCGGGGCGCATAACCCGTTGCGGCGACGGTGAGCACCATCGAAGTGCCGGCGGGCCGGACTGGTTTTCCCTGCTAGAATGAATGGCCGATTCGGTACAAAGTATGCGTTTTCCGCCCGAATTCCTCGACGAGCTGCGTGCCAGGCTTCCGGTCTCGGAGGTCGTCGGCCGGCGTGTGAAGCTCAAGAAGGCCGGGCGCGAGTGGAAGGGGCTCTCACCTTTCAATAAAGAGCGGACGCCGTCCTTCACGGTCAACGACCAGAAGGGCTTTTTCCACGATTTCTCGTCCGGCAAGCATGGCGACATTTTCGGCTTCGTCATGGAAACCGAGGGGCTGTCGTTTTCCGAGGCCGTGGAGCGGCTCGCCGCCATGGCCGGCTTGGCCGTACCGAAAGTCTCCCGCGAGACGGAGGAGGTGCAGGCGCGTCGTCGGACGCTGCACGAGATCGTCGAGCTGGCCGCCCAGTTTTTCGCGGCGACATTAGTGTCGCGCATGGGGGCGAAGGCGCGCGGCTATCTCGCGGACCGTTGCATCGACACCGGCACGCAACTCAAGTTCCGGCTGGGCTACGCGCCGCCCGAGCGGTTCGCGCTCAAGGAGCATCTCGGTAAGCAAGGCATCTCGGTCGCCGACATGGTGGAGGCCGGGCTGCTTATCGCGGGCGAGGATATTCCAGTCCCCTACGATCGCTTCCGCGAACGCGTGATATTTCCCATCACCGATGGGGGCGGGCGGGTGATCGCGTTCGGCGGGCGGGCGCTCGAGAAGGACGTGCCGGCAAAATATCTTAATTCGCCGGAGACGCCGCTCTTCCACAAAGGGGCGAATCTCTACAACTTCGCGGCCGCGCGGGCGGCGGCGCATGGCGGCGGCCAGGTGATCGCCGTGGAGGGCTACGTCGACGTGATCGCCATGGTCGGCGCCGGCTTCGAGGCGACGGTTGCACCCCTCGGGACGGCGCTCACCGAGGATCAACTCGGGCTCCTCTGGAGGATGGCGGACGAGCCCGTCCTGTGCTTTGACGGGGACGCAGCCGGCCGCCGTGCCGCCTACCGGGCGGTCGATTTGGCGCTGCCGCGGCTGTTGCTGGGCAAGAGCGTCAAGTTCGCGGCGCTGCCCGAGGGCCAGGATCCCGACGACCTGGTCCGTTCCGGCGGCCGCGGCGCCGTCGACGAGGTCTTGGCGCAGGCCTGCCCGCTCGCCGACATGCTCTGGGCGCGCGAGACCGAGGCGGGCGGCTTCGACACGCCGGAGCGGCGTGCGGCGCTCGAGGCGAGGCTTTCCGACATCATCGGCTCGATCAGCCACGAGGCGGTGCGCAAATATTACCGGCAGGATTTCGGCGGCCGGATCCAGCGCTTGTTTGCGCCGGCCTCGGCCGCTGGCCGCTATGCGCGGGGACAACCCGGCCGCGGGGCCGCCGACCGACGGGGAGGGGGCCAAGGCCGCGCTTACGGGCGGCGCGGGTCCGAGCCGCTCGCCCCGCCGCTCGTCCCCGGCCAGGCCTATTCGGTGGTCAGCGCGCAACTCGCGGCGGGACCGATCCACCGCGGGCATCGCTTAACCGTCCCCCGCCGCGAGGCGCTCATCCTTCAGCTTGTCGTCAACCACCCTGCGTTGCTGCACGACCGCCTCGAGGAGCTGTCGGAGCTGGAGTTCCGCCACAAGGATACCGAACTCCTCAAGGGGACACTGATCGACCTCTTCGCCCACGACGGGCCGACTGACCGGCGGGCGCTGCGCGGGGCGCTGGAGGCCTTAGGCCTCGGGGAGGTGGTTGACCGGATTACCGGGACCATTACAACCGCCTCGGTCTGGGGAACGCGTCCGGAAGCCGGGTCGGAGGACGTTTTGCTGACCTGGCGGCAGCTCGTTGCCTTGCATCGGCAGTGGCATTCCTTAAGTAAGGAGCTGCGCGCTGCCGAGCAGGCTCTGGGGCAAGAAAGTACCGAAGCGAACTACTCCTGGCTGCGAGACGTCAAAACCAGGCTGTCGGCCATCGAGGGGACTGAGGCCTTGGTGGACGGTTTCGGGGCCGCTTCGGGACGCCCGGCCCGAAGTTGGTAGATGGTTGAGCATGTTCGCAGGTCGCGGGCGCGGGGCCAAGAAGGCGCCAAGAGTTTGAATAGATTTGAAGATATTAAAGGCAGTGTTTAGGGAGCTACGGCGACGCGTGAGGGGCGGCGGTTCGGGTGGCACCGGGCGCGGTGCTGCCCTTTTTGGCCGTTAGCTAGACTGTAGGGCCGCAGCTTGCTGGGAGCCGGTTGAAAACCGGCTCCGCGCAGTTCCGATCGGGACGTCCAGGAGAGACGAATGGCGACCAAAGTCAAGGTAGCGCAGCAGCAAAAGGACGAAGGGCCGGAGAAGGAAACCGCCGAAGCAACCCCTGATGCACCGCTGCCGCTTCTTGATTTGTCGGACGCCGCCGTCCGCAAGATGATCAAGCAGGCGAAGAAGCGCGGTTACGTAACCTATGAAGCGCTCAACGCCGTGCTTCCCTCCGAGGAGGTCACCTCCGAGCAGATCGAGGACATTTTGGCGATGCTCAACGAGATGGGCATCAACGTGGTCGAGAATGAGGAGGCCGAAGCCGACGGCGAGGAGGCGCGCGAGGAGCCCGAGGAAGAGGAGAGCGACGGCGAGCTCATCGAGGTCGTGCGCGCGGTTCCCGCCAAGGCCGAGCGCGCCGAACCCGCTGAGCGCACCGACGATCCGGTGCGCATGTACCTGCGCGAGATGGGCTCGGTCGAGCTGCTGTCCCGCGAAGGCGAAATCGCCATCGCCAAGCGCATCGAGGCCGGCCGCGAGGCGATGATCGGCGGCCTGTGCGAAAGCCCTCTGACCTTCCAGGCGATCATCATCTGGCGCGACGAGCTCAACGACGGCAAGGTTTTCCTGCGCGACATCATCGATCTCGAAGCGACCTATGCGGGCCCTGATGCCAAGGCGATACCGGCGCCTGCCGCGCTTAATGCCGAGAATGCCCCGGCCGATCCGCCGCTCGAGACCGTCGGCGCGGCGGCGTCTTTCGCTCAGGCAGCGGCTCCGCAGCCCTCGCCTCCCGCCGCTCCGCCCATGGCCACGCCGTTTCGTCCGGCGTCACCCTTCCGTCCGGCCCAGCCGGCGGCATCGTTCAAGCCGGCGGCGCCGAGCTTCAAGCCCGCCGCGCAGCCGAACGGCGACGGCGAGGACGTGACCGATCCCGGTGAAGCGGCCGCGATTGCCGACAGCGAGATGGACGAGGACGATTTCGAAGGCTCGATGTCGCTTGCCGCCATCGAGGCCGAGCTCAAGCCCAAGGTGCTCGAGACCTTCGACAAGATCGCCGACAGCTACAAGCGCCTGCGCCGCCTGCAGGAGCAGGACATCGAGAACCGGCTCAAGAACGAGCAGCTGACGCCCTCGCAGGAGCGCAAGTACAAGCGCCTCAAGGACGAGATCATCATCGAGGTAAAATCGCTGCGGCTCAATCAGCAGCGCATCGATGCGCTGGTCGAGCAGCTCTACGACATCAACAAGAAGCTCGTGAGCTCCGAGGGCCGGCTGATGCGGCTCGGCGAAAGCCACGGCGTCATCCGCGACGACTTCCTGCGCAATTATCAGGGCTCCGAGCTCGATCCGCGCTGGCTCAATCGCGTCTCGAAGCTTTCCGCCCGCGGCTGGAAGAATTTCGTCGCGCGGGACAAGGACAAGATCAAGGAGCTGCGCCACGAGATCCAGTCGCTCGCCGGCCTGACCGGGCTCGAGATCGGCGAGTTCCGCAAGATCGTGCACATGGTGCAGAAGGGCGAGCGCGAGGCGCGCCAGGCGAAGAAGGAGATGGTGGAGGCCAATCTGCGCCTCGTCATCTCAATCGCCAAGAAATACACCAATCGCGGGCTCCAGTTCCTCGATCTGATTCAGGAAGGCAATATCGGCCTGATGAAGGCGGTCGACAAGTTCGAGTACCGCCGCGGCTACAAGTTCTCGACCTATGCGACGTGGTGGATCCGGCAGGCGATCACCCGCTCGATCGCCGACCAGGCGCGCACCATCCGCATCCCCGTGCACATGATCGAGACCATCAACAAGATCGTGCGCACTTCGCGCCAGATGCTCAACGAGATCGGCCGCGAGCCGACGCCGGAGGAGCTGGCCGAGAAGCTCGGCATGCCGCTCGAGAAGGTGCGCAAGGTGCTCAAGATCGCCAAGGAGCCGCTCTCGCTCGAGACGCCGATCGGCGACGAGGAGGATTCGCATCTCGGCGACTTCATCGAGGACAAGAACGCGGTGCTGCCGATCGACGCCGCGATCCAGTCGAACCTGCGCGAGACCACGACCCGCGTGCTCGCCTCGCTCACGCCGCGCGAGGAGCGGGTGCTGCGCATGCGCTTCGGCATCGGCATGAACACCGACCACACCCTCGAGGAGGTCGGCCAGCAATTCTCGGTGACGCGCGAGCGCATCCGCCAGATCGAGGCCAAGGCTCTGCGCAAGCTCAAGCATCCGAGCCGGTCAAGGAAGCTGCGGAGCTTCTTGGATAACTAAGCAGACACGCGATGCCGACCATTGCTTGGTTCTATGGCATCGCGATTTAGATGTTTTACGACGATCATAACCCCCCGCACCTGCATGCACGATACGGCCGCGCGAGGGCTTTGGTGCGGCTTTCTGACGGGGAGATCATCTCCGGAGAGCTGCCCCCGACGGCAAAGCGGATGGTTCGCGAATGGACTGTGGCGCGGCGTGAGGAATTGGTGGAAAATTGGCGGCGTGCGCGCGCGCACGAGCCCTTAGAGCGGATCGCCGGTCCCGATGCAGACGAATGACTTTCCGATGGTTGACGTCCTGCGCCTTCGGCCCCTGGACGGATATCGTCTTTGGGTGCGCTTCACCGACGGCAGCGAGGGCGTTCGAGATTTGTCGGATGTCATTACTTCCGGCGGGCCGATGGTGGAGCCGTTGAAAGCGTCAGAATATTTCGCGCGCTGCTTCGTCGAGATGGGTGCACCGACCTGGCCGAACGGCTTCGATCTCGATCCGATCAATCTGTACATGGAGATGCGCGCTGCGGGCGCGCTCGCGCCTGCAGCGGCGGAATAGGGGCGAGCCGGCGTGTCGACGCCTGTCCGCCCGATCATCGGCAGGTGAACGCCTTGCGGAACCCTGCGGCCTGCGCCTCCTCCTCGGAGCAGAACCAGCGGTTCGGGTTCGCCAGGCCCTGGTAACTGCGACAGGCTTCCAGGTGATAGATGCCGCGATGCCCGGTGAGGAGCGCGCGCAAGGCGACCTTGCCCTTGATCGAGCAACCGGGCGGCATCATCGGATTATCGGGGAAGAGCTTGTTGCGCTCCACCGCGTCGTTGCCGGTGTGGCACGCCGCCCCCAACAGCTTGGCGGTCCTTTTTCTCCACCGGTTGAAGTCCCACGGCGCCGCGAAGCAGCCCTTCCACAGCCCATGGCGATTGTCGCGCGCGTCCGCCTCCTCGATGGCAAAACGGCCCCGTGCATAGGGCTCAAAATTGAGCGCCCAGCCCTCGAGCACCAGCGTGTTGTTCAAGTTCAGGGTCATTCCCTCGACCGAGCAAACGCCCATGCGCCTGAGGGGATAGACGGGATCGGGTCCCTTGTCCTCGCATTGAACCGCGCGCTTCGCAGTCAGCGTGGTGAGCCGATTGGTCGCCTCGATCCCGCACGCCCAGGCGGCGCGGTTCTCGTCGAGGCACTGCTGGTCCCGCTCCGGGGCGGCGACGCCGTCGAGCCGGAATGTCTTGCCGTCGAGCCTGAGCGTGTAGCCGTCCACAACGTCGACATCGGCCGCGCCGCTCGGACCTGCCGCCATCAGCACTGCGGCTATGATCAATGCGCGCATGAAAGTTCTCCCCCTCGACCGAAGAGGGGCACTCTGCCACGGCACTGGCGATGCGAAAAGCGGCCCGTCCGCGGCTGCTTTCTCTCCTTTTCTCGGCGCCGCTTTCGGCACCAGCACGATGGGCGTTTCTGTACCGTCGGGATGCATTATCGGGCGGGACCGCCACGACGGCGATCGGCGGCCTTTTAGCAAAAGCTGAAAAGAGCTTGCGGCAAAACCGGAGAAAACTCTTCACATCGGGTTCGCCGCTCTGCAACCTTTGTCAGTCTAACTACTTAGCAACCGACCACGGCTGGTCGAATAGTCATTTCGGGAAAAGGACATCATGAAGGAACGGCGTCAATCTAAACGTTACACGGTCAACCGGTCGGCCAGGGTTCAGGCTCGAGTCGATGCGCGGCCGCACGATTGTCTTTTGGTGGACATCTCCGACGCCGGGGTCCGGCTGCATGCGGAGGGGGCCGAGGTGCCCGACGATTTCTTTGTTGTGATTCCCGGCGCTAAGGACGAGCGCCGCCGCGCCTGTCGCGTGGTCTGGCGGCTAGGCCCGGAGATCGGCGCCCGCTTCACCGACGAGGTCTACGGATTCTCCTGGAGCGTCGCCCACGCCGGGGCGGCGTGAGCCGCCGGCGACAATCTCCGCCGTAATCCTGCCTGACTTCCGCCCGACCGTCGCTTTGGGAGTCGGGGATTTTAATGAGCTTGAGTAGTCGAGTGTGGGAGCCGGCCGACGTGGTTCGTCGTTGCGCGCTCGCGGGCTTCTTGCTCGCGGGGTTTTCGCCGCCTCTCTGCGCGGAGGCCTCGCGCTCCGATCTCGATGCGCTGATCACGAAGCACGCCCAGGCGAACGGCGTCCCCGAAGCGCTGGTGCGCCGCGTCATCCAGCGCGAAAGCGGCTACAATCCCCATGCGGTTGGCAAGGGCGGCACCTTCGGGCTGATGCAGATCAAGCACGCGACGGCGCGCGGTATGGGTTACGCCGGGGAGCCTTCGGGCCTGCTCGATCCCGATACCAACCTGACCTTTGCGGTGCGTTATCTCGCCGGCGCTTATCGCGCGGCGAACGGCAATGCCGATCAGGCCGTGTCCTATTTCAGCCGCGGATATTACGACGCGGCCAAACGCCAGCGGTTGGACGCCAATGTGGACCGGATTTTCCCGGCGAAATCGGTATCCACTTTATCCGGCGCCGCGGCAACAAAATCCGCTTCGGCCGCAGCCCATCCTCCGGCCGCCACGCCGATCATTCCCGTAAATGCCGAGGCATCGGACGAGAGAACGGGCGGACCGAAAGAAAGCGATTAATTTTGCTTCTTTAGTTCCGATTGCCGCGACCAATCAACTACCGCAGCCAAACCCATCCGCACCACAGGGTCTACCAGGCGCGCAGCCAGGTCGTAACGTCGTAGAGCAATGCCGCAACCGCGCAAGTAGCCATGCCACCGACGACGGCGGTCTGTAGAAGAGCGTCGTTGGCGCGGAGCAGAAACTCCTTCTCGTTCACCCTCATCATGGCCTGCGATCCTTTCGACGCGACCCACTACCGGCCGTGGTCTTGACGTAATGCTTATGCCGTCGCTTCGACAAAGGCGGGTAGGGCAAGGCAGGGTTGCGTCTAGTGCGCGGCTCGGCCAGCTGCTACGAACACGGCCGCAGGCAAACCAAACGGAAAGCGCGCCATGATGACCCGACCACGCTGTCCCGTGATTGCGATCGAAGAGCATTATTGGGATGCGGAACTGGCGGCGCATTATACCGGCGTCGAGGCCGGCCGCGGCGCCGAAGCTTCCGAGCGGCTGCATGATCTCGGCGCGTTGCGGCTAAAGGAGATGGACGAGGGCGGCATCGACGTGCAGGTGCTTTCGCATGGCGCGCCTTCGACCCAGAAGCTGCCAGCCGACATCGCGGCCGACCTGACGCGGCGGGTCAACGACCGGCTCGCCGCCTGCGTGCGCGCCAAGCCGGAGCGCTTTGCCGCCTTTGCCGCGCTGCCGACCGCCGATCCGGCTGCCGCCGCCGATGAGCTCGAGCGCACGGTTAAGGAGCACGGCTTCAAGGGTGCGATGATCCATGGCCTGGCGAACGGCGTCTTTCTCGACCACAAGCGGTTCTGGCCGATCTATGCGCGCGCCGAACAGCTCGACGTGCCGATCTATTTCCATCCCTCACTGCCGAAGCCCGAGGTGATGGAAGCCTACTACAACGACTACACGAAGGATTTCCCGATGGTGGCGCGCCCGGCCTGGGGCTACACGGTGGAGACCGCGACCCAGGCGATCCGGCTGGTTCTCTCCGGCGTGTTCGAGACGCATCCGCGGCTGAAGATCATCCTCGGCCATCTCGGCGAGACGTTGCCGTTTTTGATCTGGCGCATTGATCACGCGCTGGCGCGGCCGGGGCAAAAGCGGCTGAGCTTTCGCGACGTGTTTTGCAACAATTTCTGGATCACGACGAGCGGCAATTTTTCCAATCCGGCGCTTCTTTGCTGCGTGATGGAGATGGGGGTCGAGCGGATCCTTTTCGCCGTCGACTGGCCGTTCGTCGCCAACCCGCCGGCGACGCAATGGATGGAAAGCGCGCCGCTCTGCGACGAGGACAAGGCCAAGATCCTCAACGGCAACGCCAAGCGCTTATTGCGGATGTAGCGGCAAACGTTCGATCGACGCACCGGAGGCGGCAGAACGCGGGCTGCGGCCTGCGAGCTATTTGGGACTGGCAGAGCCGGCAGCCTCCATCAGGAACGCCGCGACGGACAATCATGAAACGGAATTTAATTGACTCGCCAGCTGCGGCCGAACTGCGGTTTGGGCAAGCGGAGCGCGCGGCCGCATCAGGGAAGGTGCAACCGATTTCATGAAATCGAACTTAATTGATTGATGTTTGTCGTTTTGCTTCCGTTTTTTCCGATCCGATCGGTCAATTGTTCCACCTTCATGCGCGCTTGCCATCCGAAGTACGATATTTCCAATTGCGCGATGCGGAAATGCACGTGTCGACTGTGATCACTTACATGGGCCGTTCACAATTTGATGCTGCATTGACGCACCGTCGTCACATGGACGCCCTGTCAATGAGGGCTATTGGCTCGGGAATTAGCTGATGAGTAATGACCAAAGCGCACGCGATGGTAGCGTAGCGAATAAACTAAAGACCGAACGTAAGCAGTATCCTTCGGCTTTGTTCCAACCGGTCTGTATCCAGTGCACTAGCAAGATGGAGCTTGCATTCCGTACTCCATGTCAGAATCGGAGACAAAGATACGAGCGTCATACCTTCAAATGCGATAAATGCGGGAACAAACAGACGTACACGATGGGAACGAGCAATCGGCGCTTAGGCC
Organism: Xanthobacteraceae bacterium; assembly: GCA_052148715.1. Taxonomy (GTDB): domain Bacteria; phylum Pseudomonadota; class Alphaproteobacteria; order Rhizobiales; family Xanthobacteraceae; genus JBKQHQ01. The sequence goes on from JBKQHQ010000159.1 coordinate 14,022, forward strand.
AGATCTGGGGCGATAAGTGAGTGGTCCCTTATCCGCCACCGGGCATGGATCGGTTGGAACATGCACCACCATCGCTCACTCCTGCGCCACCTCGGCCGTCACCAAGGCCGGGTGCCGGCGGAAATAATCGGCATCGGCCGGGTCCTGCTTCCACCCCGGTTTGTCGCGCCAATCGAAGTGCCGCGTTGCCATGTCGTCACCGTAGCGAACGCGGAACAGGAGCGTGCGCGTCGGCCCGTTTTCATATTCGTGCAGCTCGCCGCGCGGGTGCACCACGAAGGCGCCCGGCGTCACGTCGATCGTGCGCTCGGGCGTGCGCATCTTGCCGCCGCCCTGAAAACAGAAGTAGATCTCGGTCGCGCCGGGGTGACAGTGATAAGGGCTGACCTGGCCGGGCTCCCAGCATGCGACCGTGACATCGCCCTCGCCGATCTGCCCTAAAATTTTCTCCACGTGCTTTTTGGGATTGAACTCCTGCTCCTGCAGGAGACTGAAAACGCGCATGCGTTGCCCTCCAAAGCTGCGAGCGATCAAGCGTGATCGGAGACGGGCGGCAAGCCGGTGCTGACGAGGCGCAGGCCCGCCGTCATGCACCAAGCCCCCGCGTCAGATCGGTGAACAATTCATCGACCGTGTAGCGGCACGGGATCAGCCCTTGCCGAAAGGCATAGTCGATGATGATTTCCAGTGAGCGGCGATTTGGCTCGACGCCGAAGCGCAGCGGATCGAGCGCCGTTCCCGACGCGGGCAATTTCGCCGCGCGCTTGCTCTCGCCGAGCAGCCGGTAGACCTCCTTCACCACGTCCGGCCGCGTCTGCGCGATCTGCTCCCTGATGACGAAGAGGTGATTGATAGGAACGCCGCCATTCCGCTCGGCCCACCGGCGGGCCGCGGCTTCGGCATCGGGAATGAGCTGCTTCAGCCGCGGATCGGGCAAGTTGTCGCCGACCACGGCGGCATCGAGCTCGCCGTCGAGCAGCATCTGCGCCATCGTCTTGCCGGCGGGCGCGCGCTCGACAAACAGCGGATCGTGATATTCGGCAAGGTGCGGATCCTCGAAGGAGATCCAACGCACCTTGTCGAGATCGACGCCGTACTCGTCGGCGAGGATGCCGCGCACCCACACGGCCGTGGTCACCGTGTAGGCGCGTATACCCACGCGCCGGCCAGCCAGATCGGCGGGGCTTAAAGGGCCGCGCTCCGGATTGTACGCGATGGTATGGTGTTGGCCGCGTCCAACCACCACGGCCGGAATAAGGGCATACGGCTTCCCGTAGGCCTTGGCCTGCAGGTAAGTGACGATTGCGAGCTCGCCGAGATCGTACTTCGCCTCGCGCACGAGCGGCTTGAACAAGGTGTTGGCGACCTTGACGTCGACAAAATCGAAATCGACGAGATCGGATGCGAGCTCCTTCCTCTTCAGCGCCATCGTGTTGGGATAGTTCCCCAACATGGTATGCAGCGTCATTCTATTGCTGGCCACGAAACCCTCTCCTCATCGGCGAGCGCGGCATAGAGCACCTCTGTGGTCTTGGCAAAATCCAGTCGCGATCCTGTGCGGGCAGGCGCTCGGGCGTATCGCGCGCAAGTCGAAAACGTCCGGGCGGCGCACCTCCCGCCCGTACGGCCGCGACTGCGCCAGCCGGATTGCCGTTCGCCTGGCGGCGTGTGCGGATAGCGCCTGCTGTCGCTCGAGAAAATGTGCGGACGGTACTCGATCGGGGTCGTTGCCATCGACCCGGCCTCCCTTGCCGAATCGAAGCGTATGGGGTCCGCGCCGCGGCGGCCAGGCCCGTGGCCGGCATTTGCGGACCTTGGATACGCCCGGCCCGCCGCTGACTTGGCAAACCGGCCGTGCGAGCCGGTCCGGGGCGCGGCGGCCATGTCGATTTGCGGGCGGACCGCAAGCGTTGCTAATAGGGCCGCTCCCGCCGTCTCGCTCTCGCGGCGTCAGCCGGGGGGCCCGTAGCTCAATGGTTAGAGCCGGCCGCTCATAACGGTCTGGTTGGAGGTTCGAGTCCTCCCGGGCCCACCAATGTTTTCAATGGGTTGGGAAGGTCGTTGAGACGACCGCCGGGCGACTGGCAATGATATTGGCAATGATTGGCGTGGCCGATACCCGATCGCATGGGCCGCGCCGCGCAAATGATTTGGATGATGGTGACCGTAAACGCGGTCGAGCATCTCGACAGTCATGCCCAGGAATCCTGCCGCCTCCCACTTGTCGACGCCTGCTTGCATGAGCCACGTCGCCGCGGTGTGTCGGAGGGTGTGCGGTGTGACGTTACCCTCAAGCTTGGCCAACCTCAAAGCACTCTTGAAGCCCGTCTTCACCGACTTAACGGGCTGTCCGTTCCATTCAACGAAGTGATCGGTCGCGATGCCCTTCGCATGCCAGCGGCGGAGATGAGCAAGCAGCCGAGGCGGAATTGGAATGGGCGGCTGGCGTTTGTTTGTCTCGCGTTTGCCCTCCGCGAGCCGATAGAAAATCCCACTCTCAAGATCAACGAACGACCGCCCCTCGGCTTTGCGCGGCGAGGCCGTCGCGATTGCACCAGCACGGGTGCCGGTATACAGGCCGATCAAAATGAAGCGGGCGAGGTGACGAAGCGGACGCCGATCGGTCTCGATCTTTTTCCCTTTGAGGGGACCCCGGTGCGCCGTTTGTATTTCGCGTGCTTGCCAACACGCTCGGATCAAGCGCGCGGCTTCCTCGCGGGTGAGCCACCGGTCGCGAGGCAATCCCTTTTGGGGAAGGACGACGCGGACGGTGCCGCGATGCAACCCTTCCTTATTGTGATGGCCAATGGCCGCCCTGAGGTCTTCCAGATCGCGGCGGGAACCTCCGTCTGAACCCCGCCATTTCACGTATTCGCGACAGGTATCGCCAGTGACCTCGAACAGCTTCCTGCCCCCCCAAAATTCATTGAGCCTCTCCAACCGGGCGTTGAGCGCCTTGCGGTTGGCTTGGTGCTGCCCGCAATCGTCGTCGTAAATCGAAAGAACGTCCGCGATATCTATGTCTTCGATGTCCCGCTCTCGGCGTTCCGGCCGGTACTTCTCGGCAATGTACGCGGCGAGCTTGGCTTCCGCTTCGCGAGTTTCGCTCTCAGAGCAGCCTGTGGCGATATGGCGTCCGGCATCGATGATGATCCAGGCCGCTCTCCGATTGATCTTCCCATGCGCATTGCGCTTGCCCGGCCGGAGCCATAACCGAGCCCCTTTGCTTCGACGCGGCATTGTTCCCTCATTCGTTCGATATCCGCTAGGGTCGTGTAGTCCTTGCCGGCAATCCGCTCAATAACAAGTCGACCGCGGGCAGCTTCCCGGCGGAGGCCAGATGCCGTCATCGAGCCGTCCGGGAACGCGAGCTTGGCCGCCACATTAAGCCGAAGCGGTGTCGTGGGGCTGATCTCTTCCCGAGACGGCAACCCTGTGCCTTTGATGATCGTAGCAGTTTTCATTGCGAATTGCTCTTCGATCGACCGGCGCGTGTGCGCTCGGTTCGCTGACGAGCAAGATCGGCCGTTCGAGTGGGCTTGAAAAGTAGCGCGCCATTTTCGCCCACGCCCCAGCGCCGTGTCCGGCTTGACATCCCTGAGATCACACACGAGGAGACAGCTGATGTATCCGCTGTTCGCGACTGTTCGATCGTCGCAGAACCATACAAAAGGAGATAAACCATGGCCAAGCGACTGAACGCCCGCCGTCGGTTCGAGGAGCTGTTCTCGCCAGTGATGAAGGCTTTCATGAAGCTCGCGAAGCGACGGACGCGCGGTGGCAAGATCCCTCGTGAGGACGACGAACGTCGCCGAAAACTGCGCGATGAAGTAGCGAAGAAATTGATGGAGCCGGTACAGACCGCCTTTGAAAAGGCCGGACTCGACCTGGATAATGAAGAGCACAGGCTCCAAATGCTTATCTGGCTTTCTTATGCCGTCTACGGCCGTGCCAGAGGCGGTGCGCCGAGGCAATGGACCCCTGAAAGACACCAGCACTTGCTGCGCAGTGTGAACGAGCTCCGCGCGCGCGATCCTAAGTTAAAGGAGACCGAGTGTTGCGACCTTTTGAGCAAAGGACGGGGAGGTGGCGGCCAATATAAAGGAAGGAAGGGCGAGACTTTGCGCAGGGTACTGCAGAGGGTGAAAGACTTGCAAGAAGACGCGGAAGTACTCACCACCCCGGTGCAGGAAGTGTTTGCGTCTGTCGATACCGAGGCGACGAAAATCTCGGACGCGGGAAAATAGTGCCGTTGAAGGGGTGGCGCGCATTCTCGATGCCGAAGTCGGGCGGCGAAAGGGACATGACGACCCTGTCAGCTAGGCGCCGTTGAGCGAATAGTCGCACCGCTGTGGCGATCTGATATCTAATCGGACAGTCAAATTCTTGTGACCGCTGATTCTGGCCCAGACCAGGCCAACCGCCGGGTCGCGAAGTCACCTCCACAACCATTCTGGCTGTCGATCACTCTCGCAGCGGTGGGCGAAAACCTGTGGGGGCTTTTGCTGCCCACCAGCGCAGGCCAGGTAAGAGATGTCTGGGAGCAAACCGGACCATGATGCAAACACATGACATTCCCAAATCGAGGAAATAGATATGAATAAACCGAACTCGAATACGGTGCCTTCGCCACCGGTCGTCCCGACGACAGACCCGATCGCCGCCGCTGCTACGAACAAGACGACCCAAATGACCGTCGATCTGTCCTCCTTGTCGGACCTGGCCGCGCGGATCAACGCAGAACACGAAGCCCACCAGGCCACCAGCGTGAGCGTTGAGCACGCCATCGTCGCAGGAAAACTGCTCCTCCATGCCAAAGTCGAGGCAAAGCAGTGCGGCGAAAAATGGATGGCTTGGGTTGAGGCCAACTGTAAGTTCTCGGGCCGGACGGCGCGGCTCTACATGCAGATCGCCAAAAACCCTCCCGAAATGGCAACGGTTGCCAATTTAACCTTGCAAGGCTGTGCTCGAAAGAAAGCTAGCGCAAAGACTGACCGTCCCGCGAAGGACCTCAAGCTCGCCTGGAAGAACGCCTCCAAGGAGGAATTAGTCGAGGTGATTAAACCGAATTTGTCGATGGTAAAGGAGTTAATCAAGCAGATCGAATCTGCGGTCGAGCAACACCGCGGCGAAACGGAAAAAGCCGCGGCTTAGTAGTCCCGGGTTGAAAAACGATCCTTATCGGCCCGCAAGCTGGCGGCCAGGTGATCGACGCCTGCTGGTCACGAATAGCCCGGAGTCGGCCACAAATCCGGCTCCGGCCTGCCATGCGGCCTCACGGGAAGATCGTGCTGAGGCGGCGCTCGGATCCACAGAACGGAACTCAGGCGGCGCAACTCATGCTAGGCGCAATATCTAAACCTCAGGAAAAGCCATGACAAAGACCAATACAAAAATAGATGCTGTTATCCTGCCTAACATAAAGCAGCTTGACCTAACGTACGACATGATCATGGATGCTACGAAACTTGCTCGCTTTCTATACGATAACGATCAAGCCGTGAATAAGCCGCACCGACTTGACCTGGCAGTCAGGACGATCAAGGATGCGGCCGAGCTGGCTAGCTACCTATTTCATGATCTGAAGAGTTACCGCCGCTATCTTGAAATCAAAGGCATACAGAGGGGGGCCACGTTCGCGCCGTCTTCCTCCCGCGTTGAGTAAGTGTTATCTCGCGTATATCGAAAAGCTGCTCGAAGCCATTGAAGAAGTCAAGGAAAATGGCAAGCAGGAGGAAGTCATTTGAAGCCGCTGAAGAGCTAGGCACGCGACAAAGCCGTGCAGAGAAGCCTCGAAGTCAATGAAGCAGAAGAGTACATGGCGGCGGCTGATGACGAATGGGATGCGCTGTCATCGACGATGTTCACCCGCGTGATAAAGGCACAGAACAATCGTTATTGGCCCGCTGCCGTTGGACCGACATTAGCTTGGGAGGCTACGAAAAACATACTGCCACCAGCTTCCTTCTGACGCCGCCAGAACCGCTGGACCGTTCCGCCTTGGATCTGACGGCGGCGGAGGTGGGTTGGCAGAAATTTCATCGTTGCATTTCACCCGGCCAACACCATCTTTGTCGCCCCAAATGCTTTGGACGATATGTCCTGAGAATCACTAATTTAGGGCGACGAGAGCTGGTCAGCAACAAATGAAGATGAACGCGCCGAGATAGCAACTGGTCGAATCAAGTGTCGCGAATGCCTGATCACGACGCGCAGATCGCATGCGGTGAATGGCGAGAATACGTCACCTTACCCGATTCACAAACATCCGTCCCTACAGAAAGGTATACCCAATGAGTAAAAAAGTCAGTCGTAAATCACGAGCCGGGGAACTTGCTTCGCATGGTTGGGCCGTCGTGCCGGTTTACGCCGCCAAGAATGGGCGATGCTCATGCCATCAGAAGGCCGACTGCAAACGTCCCGGCAAACATCCGTGCGCCGAACACGGCGTCAAGGATGCGACTGCCGATACCAAGCAGATAGACGCTTGGTGGACGCAATATCCCTTCGCGAACATTGGGGTGGCAACCGGATCCAAATCCAAGATCATCGTCTTGGACATCGACCCCCGCAACGGCGGAGCAGAGACGCTCAAGAGGCTCGCGGCTGAACTCGGACCACTTCCTGACACCATTACTTCGGACACGGGCGGGGGCGGGCAACACCTTGTATTTGAATACCCCGACTTTGACGTCCGGAAGGATTCCGCAGGCAAGGTGTTTGGGCCTGGCGTAGACGTATTATCGAACGGCAGCCTGATAGTCGCCCCGCCGAGCTGGCACGAAACCGGCAAACGGTATTCCTGGGAAGAGGGAAAATCGCCTCGAGATTTACCAGCCGCTCAATTGCCGCAGGCGTGGCTCGATCGGCTCCGTGACCGTGACCATGAGCATTCTGTCCACGACGGGGAAGCGTCTACTGACGCGATCTTGGAAGGCGAGCGCAATACTTCTTTGACCAGACTGGCGGGAAAGCTTCATCGCGATCGGCTGTCGTCTGATGCAATTTCGGCAGCGTTGCATGCGGAGAACCGTCAGAAGTGCAGCCCGCCGCTCGATAATGCAGAAGTCGATAAGATAGTCGCAAGCATAACCACCAGGTATACGAACGGCGGAACTGCCGGGGGTCACGTCGACTCAGGTCAAGGACAAGAGTGAATCGTTGTCAGCCTTCATCAAGCGGCAAGGCGGCATCAACGCTTGCGCATCTCGGTGTAGGGAGCGCCGCCCAGAATCTACGAAGCCGATAATGACGTTGAAGGACTGGGCTTCGCCTCGAGTGGGCATGCCCGCCTTAGAGACTGTTCCGGCCAGAGGGGAGGCGGGAGCCGTTCGGTGCGGTGATCGCTTGCACCGGCAAGGTCCACGACAGAACGATCAGTAAATGGTGGCGAGCTTTGCGGCACGCCGCCCAGGTCAAGAAAAATCAGGAAGGGCTTGCCGACTTTATGAAAACGGCACGGCGAGATCAATGCATGCGCAGCTCTGTTTTCCCAGGCCAGGGCTCGCTACTTCTCCACGTCATTTGAGTCGATCGGATCATTGGCGAACAGTCCCTCAAGGGCGAATCTCTCGGCTGGTCCTGGCGGCGATGGCTGGGGCCGCCCTTCTCGATGCCAGGCCAACATCAGTTCTGTTGCGAACCATGGCCTGGAATTCTGTGATCCTTTCCCGAGCTCCGACCAAACGCGGTAAATGTCCACTCATTCGTCCCGTTTTGGGTAAGATTCCAAGCCGGTTCGCATCCGCAGGGAACCAGATAGCGATGCTTGCGAAAATGCTTCGGCTTGGTAGCTCGTCGAGGTAACTGGCGTATCACTTTCCCTTTAAGCTCGCTTATTTCGGATTTGACGTCCTCAACATCGCGTTTAATACCGTCTTTGCCGTTCTTGCCGACGAGAATTTCCTTCAGGTCTTTTAGCGTCTTTCCGTATTCGATTAGATTTTTCTGAATCTCTTCTGTTTCACTACTTTGCGTCTCCTCCGTACCGCTCTTTTTCGACCCTTTTATCGATCCAAGATCGCTCTGTAATACTTTCACAGCGACCTCTACCTCGCCAACTCTGGCGACAAGGTTTACGGCATCGCAGTCTAAAAGTACGCGTATGCTTTCGGACAGTGTCTGATCATCTTTCGCGTATTGCGAAATGTATTTGTCGATGTTACGTAGAATAAATCTCTTCAACCCGAAAAACTCCCAATCCTCTGTCGCCTGGCTTAGCCAGTTCTTTTGCCGCAACATCCATCCAGCGGTTTTAACCCTGAACTCCCCATCTTTTTCACAAAGCCGCTTCGAGAACTCATCCGCGCTACGTATGGCAAGTTCTTTACCAAGTTCCCTAAACGCCCAATTTACCGCTCCCTCAATTACCCATTTGAATATTCCTGAGACGAGGAATGCGTCTTCCAGATCGGTGAAGTCCTCGACGGGCAATGGCGCGACGATGAAGGCCGTCCTTATTGCCTTGCTTTCAGGAACTTCGGCAGTGTGGCCGCACTCACTTCCCATGGTCAACGCGGCAACGAATAAAGCAGCGACGCCTACGCGCACACATGCTGACATTGATTTGCCTCACCGCGGAAATGGAATTATTCAACAACCGCGAACCGCCACTCTAGAATGCAAGGTTAGGGCCATATACTTCAACCGTCGAATCACCTGCTTGTGAATGGGCCACACCTTTTCTGTTTGCCCACGTCACAATACTCGGGGCTCTCCAGCGATTGACGTTTCGGTCGTTGAAATCGAGCAAGGGCAGCATCACCGCCAAGCTCGCATGTATTCTATCTTTGTTCTCAAGAGCCGATGTCTTAAGTGCCGCCCCGCTAGGTGGTTAGCTCAACTTGCGGCCCTCTCCGTGCATCGATCATGCCCAGCACCGTTGCAGCCAGGACGATGACGACGACAACCCCGATCGCGCGCAGCATGGCCCGCTCCCGAGTTCGGCCGACGAGGGCGGGTGACGGTCGCGGCGCGGTGGTCGGGGTCACGCGCGATTGACAGCCTGCGCGGGCGCGAGCCGTTCGTCAACGAAGGTGCTTCCGGTAACTTTCGATCCAGTTGGTCGAGATTTCCCCTTGTGCCTGCTCCACCGACATTTGCGGGGGCTCGGCGCAAACCTCGGCATGTAACGCGGCTTCGAGGCGGTCCTTTCTGTCGGCGTTCCACTCAATGCCATGGAATTGATGCGGCCAAAGGTTCGTCAGGTCATTTGATCCGCCTAGGTCAAGCGGGATCAGATGGTCTATTTCGCAGCCCCGTTTACTGCCGCAATAGCCTGTGTGGTTTCCTTTGAGTTCGTAGCGCGAGAACACGTCCATTTTGTCAGCTTTGGTCACTCGCCGCACACATTTGCTGTATCCGGTTTCACAAATCATCTTGCGTGTGATCGGTTCGCCGGAACTGATCGGCGTTGCCATCAGCTTGGATAGGCATTTGGCGGCAAACGCCGCCCCTGCCTACGCGCGGCCACCCATCCCCGACCACGGCAAACAAGACAGTGTTGATGACAGAAGTGAAGTCGTGGCTGCAGGGATTGGGCGGTCAGTCCACGGATGCGGAGCGGTCGCCACTGATGAAGAAAGATGCATTTCTTAATCAGTCAGCGGGAACGCTTAGTTCCTGCGATCTCGATGTAACGAATATCGTGCAGACAGCTTACCGTTCCGAAAGCCCGAGGGAAAGGTTATGCGTCGGGCTCGCGGCCGCCCCGAGAGCGCAATGGACGCCGCCATGGGAATTGTGCCGCGGCGGCGAGGTATGAGCCGTTGGGGCGATCTGTTTGGCAAGCGTCACGTGGCGAGCGGCGCCGAAGCCGGCACCCTAGCCAGTGGTGCCACAGCCGGTGGGACGACTGGTAAGAAGCCTAACCGGTAAACCGAAGCCAAGGCCAGCGGCACCGATCGCGGCACCGTCGAGCGGATGGACGCCCGTCTATTAAAAAGAGTTTAGCTTTCTAAATGTAATTTTAATGGTGTCGCGAACGCAGATTCCTATCTCTCCTGTGTGGTTCAGGAGATAGCTTCCAGACCACGAAATGCGACCGGAGCCCAGGAAGGCTTCGAGCATCAACCAAATAGGAGAAGTGATTTGAAAAAGTTTCTAACCATCGCGGCCGTGCTGACCGCCGTCGCGACACCGGCTCTCGCTCAGACCTCGACCGA
>JBKQHQ010000160.1:0-14390 GCA_052148715.1 Xanthobacteraceae bacterium
GTCGGCCGGCGTCCACCGTCTCGACGGCCAGCTCCTGGTCATTCTCGACGTCGATCGGGTCCTGGAAATGGGCTCCGAGCCTCTGGCCGCCTAGCGCTGCAGGATCGAAAACTGAACAAAGGCGGAATACGGGAGTGCCCGCCCAATAGACGAGGCTACGATGAAAACTTGCTTGGTCGTTGATGACTCGAGCGTCATCCGCAAGGTGGCGCGACGCATCCTTGAAGGGCTCGATTTCCGGATCGTTGAGGCCGAGGACGGCGAGCAGGCGCTCGACGCCTGCAAGCAGCAGCTGCCGGAAGCCGTGCTGCTCGACTGGAACATGCCCAAGATGGACGGCTACGAGTTCTTGCGGGCCTTGCGCCGGCTGCCGGGCGGCGATGGCCCGAAAGTCGTGTTCTGCACGACGGAGAACGACGTTGCGCATATCGCCCGTGCGCTCCACGCCGGGGCCAACGAATATATCATGAAGCCGTTCGACAAGGAGATTGTCGAGGCCAAGTTCCAAGAGGTTGGCTTGCTCTGATCGACGTTGCTGCTGTCGCGTTCCAACCCCGTAGTCCGAGTATCAGTGTTCATGAGTACCGCCGTCGCAGACGCGTCCCCAGCAGCCGCCGCCGGGACAAGACCCCTTCGAGTGATGGTCGTCGACGACGCGGTCGTTGTACGCGGGCTCGTCGCCAGGTGGATCGAGGCCGAGCCCGACATGCAGCTCGTGGCCTCGCTGCGCACCGGGCGCGAAGCAGTCGACCAACTCGAGCGCACCAACCCCGATTTGGTCGTCCTCGATGTCGAAATGCCGGATCTCGATGGGATCTCGGCGCTTCCATTGCTCCTGCAGAAGAAGCGCGATCTCATCGTCATCATGGCCTCAACGCTGACGCGGCGGAACGCCGAGGTGAGCCTGAAGGCGTTGTCCCTGGGGGCTGCCGACTATATCCCGAAGCCGGAAACGAGCCGCGGCGTCACCACCTCGAGCACCTTTCGCCATGACCTGATCGAGAAGATTCGCCAGCTCGGTGCGCGCCGGGTACGCCGGCCGGGCGAGGGCGCGGCGCGGCCCGCTGCGCCACAAGCCGGCGTGCGCCCGAAAATCGAGGCAACGGCCACAAGCCTTCAACCTACGACTTTCAAGTTGCGTCCGTTTCCCGCGGCCGCTCCTCGGGTGCTATTGATCGGTTCCTCGACCGGCGGACCGCAGGCGCTGACGGCGCTGATCGCCCGGTTGGGCCCGGTCATTGATCGGTCCCCGGTGCTCATCACGCAGCACATGCCGCCGACCTTCACGACCATTCTCGCCGAGCACCTTGCGCGCGCCAGCGCGCATCCGGCGCGCGAGGGCGCGGATGGTGAACCGATCCTGCCGGGCAATATCTATCTGGCGCCGGGCGGCCGCCACATGCGTGTCGCCCGCCGCAACGGCAGTGCGGTGATCACGCTCGATGACGGACCGCTGATCAATTTCTGCAAGCCTGCCGTCGATCCGCTGTTCTCCTCGGCGGCGCAGATCTGGGGCGGGACCATTCTGGCGTTGATCCTCACCGGGATGGGATCCGATGGTGCTCGCGGGGCTGCCGAGCTCGTCGAGGCGGGCGGCGGCGTGATCGCGCAGGACGAGGCGACGAGCGTCGTATGGGGTATGCCCGGCGCGGCGGCTCAGAAGGGGGTGTGCTCGGCGGTGCTGCCGCTCGATCAGATCGCGCCGAAGGTGGTTCGCCTGTTCGCGGGGGATCGCTCGTGACGCCGCTCGAATACGACTATTTGCGCAAGCTCCTGAAGGAGCGGTCCGGGCTCGTTCTCTCGGACGACAAGCAATATCTGGTCGAAAGCCGGCTCCAGCCTTTGGCGCGCAAGGCCGGCATCGCGGGCTTGAGCGAGCTTATTGCGAAGCTCAAGGCAGGTGCCGTTGAACCGCTCGTGGTCGACGTGGTCGAGGCGATGACCACGAATGAATCGTTCTTCTTCCGGGACAAGATTCCGTTCGACCATTTCCGCGAGACGATCGTCCCGTCGCTGCTCGCCGCGCGCGCCAAGGAGCGGCGCCTGCGCATTTGGTGCGCGGCCGCATCTACCGGCCAAGAACCTTATTCGCTGGCGATCTGCATCAAGGAAATGGCGGCGCAGCTCGCCGGCTGGCGCATCGAGATCATTGCCACCGATCTGTCGCTTGAGGTGCTGGAAAAGGCCAAGGCGGGGATCTACAGCCAGTTCGAGGTGCAGCGCGGCTTGGCGATCACCCTGTTGGTCAAGTACTTCACGCAAGTCGGCGAGATGTGGCAGATTTCACCTGAAATTCGTGCCATGGTGCAGTACCGGCCGCTGAACCTTCTGCAAAACTTCGCCAGCCTCGGCTCGTTCGACATCGTGTTTTGCCGTAACGTGCTGATCTACTTCGATCAACCGACCAAGATCGACGTGCTCGAGCGCGTGGCGCGCTTGCTCGAGAAGGACGGCTATCTTGTCCTCGGCGCCGCCGAGACGGTGGTCGGGCTGACCGAGAGCTTCAAGCCGATCGCCGACCGACGGGGGCTCTATTCGCCCAGTCGGGCAACCGCAAAGCCGGCGCCGGGCGTGGTCGCCAATATCGGCTCCCGCGTTGCCGCCGTCTCCGGCGCGCGCTAGAGCACGACGACTTCGCTTCGAGTCGTCATCGCGCCCTATCTTATTGTTGAAGCATAATCTTTCCGAAAAACCGGTACGCACTTTTTGGGATCATGCGCTGATACCAAGGTACAGTGATCTGTGGAAGGCCATTTCCATTCGACCACTGACCTCCCGATCGCGGTCTTCTGGTACCGGACGCAGAAATAAGTCATCAGAAATCAGAAGGAGGAGGTCAGTTATTGCTGACCACCGACTCCTGATTTTGGTCCTCTGATAAGAAAACCCCGCCTTGGCTGGCGGGGTCCGGAAGCGTCCGAGTTGGAAGGAGAGAGCCCGAAGGCTCCCCGGAAAAAGCGTCAGGCCGGGATACGGGCCTCGTCGTCCGTGGGCTCGCGCAGCACGTAGCCGCGTCCCCACACGGTCTCGATGTAGTTCTTGCCGCTCGAGGCGTTGGCCAGCTTCTTGCGCAGCTTGCAGATGAAGACGTCGATGATCTTGAGCTCCGGCTCGTCCATGCCGCCGTAGAGGTGGTTCAGGAACATTTCCTTGGTCAGCGTCGTGCCTTTGCGCAGGCTCAGGAGCTCCAGCATCTGGTATTCCTTGCCGGTCAGGTGCACCCGGGCGGCGTTGACCTCGACCGTCTTGGTATCGAGATTGACCACGAGATCACCGGTCTGAATGACCGACTGGGCGTGTCCCTTGGAGCGGCGCACGATCGCATGGATGCGCGCCACCAACTCGTCCTTATGGAATGGCTTGGTCATATAGTCGTCGGCGCCGAAGCCGAGACCTTTGACCTTGTCCTCGGTGCCGGCGAGGCCGGAGAGGATGAGGATCGGCGTCTTCACCTTGGAGACGCGCAACGAGCGCAACACCTCGAAGCCGGACATATCCGGCAGGTTCAAATCGAGGAGGATGATATCGTAGTCGTAGAGCTTGCCTAGATCGACGCCTTCTTCGCCGAGATCGGTAGTATAGACGTTGAAGCTCTCCGACTTGAGCATCAACTCAATAGACTGCGCGGTAGCGCCGTCATCCTCAATCAGCAATACGCGCATGCCAAGTCCCCTTCCTTGCCGCTGCGGCTCAGGTCGGCAAGCCGCATGGGCGGCCAGAGAAAACGCGGTGGGACAAACTGATTCGAAACACTAACGGTGCATGGTTAACAAAACCTGATTCAGCTCCGCAAGAGTCCGTTGGGCAGATTTCCCCCAATCGCGCTAAGAGATTGCGCAAGGATGGTTTTTTTGACACGGTCTGGTTCATGTTCCACATTAAGAGTCGGAAGCAAAAGATTCCCGCGACTCGCCCCTCCGTCCTGCCCGGGCGAGGTCGCCTCGGTTACCGCGACGGTGACGCAATGATTAACGACCCGGGTAAACACGGAGTTAAACGGCGGGGCGGAAGTCGCGCAGGGCGCCGGAGTGTGTCGTGAAAGCCTTGGCCGAGCAGATTCTCGAGCTCGACAGCGTCGAGACCTATGGCCGGGTGGTCGGCGTGCGCGGGCTCTTGGTCGAGGTGGCCGGTCCGATCCACGCCATGTCGGTTGGTGCCAGGGTGTTGATCGATGTCGGCGCAGGCCGCAGCATACCGTGCGAGGTCATCGGTTTTTCAGGACACAATGCGCTGCTGATGCCGTTTTCCGCGCTTGAAGGCGTGCGGCGCGGGTGCAAGGCGACCGTCAGCGCGGTGGCCGCCGCCGTGCGGCCGTCCAAGGGTTGGCTCGGTCGCGTCGTCAACGCCATGGGCGAGCCGATCGACGGTAAGGGGCCGCTGCGGACCGGACCCTCGCCCTTTCCGTTTCGCAATACGCCGCCGGCGGCGCATGCGCGCCGACGGGTCGGTGCGCCGCTTGATCTCGGGGTGCGCGCGCTCAACACCTTCACGACCTGCTGCCGTGGCCAGCGCATGGGCATCTTCGCCGGTTCCGGCGTCGGCAAGTCGGTATTGCTGTCGATGCTGGCCCGCAACGTCGCGGCCGACGTTTCGGTGATTGGTCTCGTCGGCGAGCGCGGCCGCGAGGTGCAGGAATTCTTGCAGGACGATCTCGGCGACGCCGGCCTTGCGCGCTCGGTGGTCGTGGTATCGACCTCCGATGAGCCGGCGTTGATGCGGCGGCAGGCGGCCTACCTGACCTTGGCCATTGCCGAGTCGTTTCGCGACGACGGTAAGGATGTATTGGTCCTGATGGATTCGGTGACGCGCTTTGCCATGGCGCAGCGCGAGATCGGGCTGTCTGCCGGGGAGCCGCCGACCGCCAAAGGCTACACCCCGACCGTGTTTACGGAGTTGCCGCGGCTGCTCGAGCGCGCCGGTCCGGGCACCGAGGAAGGGACGATAACGGGAATATTTACGGTGCTGGTCGACGGCGATGACCACAACGAGCCGATCGCCGATGCGGTGCGCGGGATTCTCGACGGCCATATCGTCATGGAACGCGCCATTGCGGAGCGCGGGCGTTATCCTGCGATCAACATCCTGAAGTCCATCTCGCGCACCATGCCGCGAGCGGCCGACCCGGCTTACGTCCCCGTCATCCAGCGCGCCCGCGAGGTGATGGCGACCTATGCCGATATGGAAGAGCTGATCCGGCTCGGCGCCTACCGCCCCGGCTCCAGCCCTGACGTCGATGAAGCGATCGCGCTGCACAAGCCGCTCGAGCGCTTCCTCGCCCAGGGCAAGGACGAGGCAACCGGCCTCGTCGAAGGATATTCGCGACTCGAGCGAATCCTAGGGGGGGTGGAAACCGAAAACTAACGTTAGTGCGCCACACTCGCTACCGTCTTGCACAGTGCGCCCGCGGCGGTGCGCCGGGCGCGAGCCGGCGCGACCCCCGTGTTCTCCAGGCTTCGGGGAGTAAGAGTCGATGAAGTCACGCGACACGCTCATTCGCTTGAAGAGGTTCCAAGTCGACGAGAAGCGGCGCAAGGTCGCGCAAATCGAAGGTATGATCGCCGAGTTCGAGCGAATGGCGACCGACCTCGAGCGGGAGATCCGGGTCGAGCAGGACCGCGCCGGCATCCACGATCCGGCGCATTTCGCCTATCCGACATATGCCAAGGCGGCCATGCAGCGCCGCGAGAATCTCAAACGCTCCGCCGACGAGCTGAAAATTCAGCTCGACGATGCCAAAAGTGCGCTCGGTCAAGCGTTCGAGGAGCTCAAGAAAGTCGAGCTGCTCGACGAGCGCGACCAAATGCGCGAGCGTGCGGCCGAGAACGCGCAAGAGCAGGCGGAACTCGACGCCATTGCGCTAACCCGGGTGCGCGATAGTGCGCGGGCGTAGGGCGGGTAGGGCGGCCGATCTCGGGTCTTCCTGAGATCGGCGGCCGTAACCCGCGGTCCTGTCGCTCGGCCGGCGGACTACGCTCGCCCCGCGAAGAGCGGCGGCTCGCTAATCCGCCCTACGAATTCTGCTGGCGGTAATTTAGTCCTCCGCACCGGGCAGTTTGCCCGCGCAAAAGCCGTTCATCACCCTCGACGCGCGCGCCAGGTCGGGATAATCGGTCCCGTAGGCTTGAGGGGCGCGAACTTGCGATGCTGACGCCGGCGGAACTCGTGTGGCTTCTCGCCGCGGTGGCGAAGGGCGACGAGAAGGCATTCGAGCGGCTTTATGCGGCGACGCGGGCGAAACTCTTTGGCGTCGTGCTGCGTATCTTGAAACGTCGCGACCTGGCAGACGAAGTCATGCAGGAGACGTATCTCAAGATATGGAACGGTGCGGGGCAATTCGATCCCGCGCAGTCGAGCCCGATCACCTGGATGGTGGCGATCGCCCGCAACCGGTCGATCGACCACCTGCGCAAGAAAGCGGAGGTGTCGATCGAGGACGAACCGGACGCTGTCGAGACCGCGGCTGACAATCCGCACCCCCTGGCGCGCCGGGAAATGACCGAGGAGTTCAAGCGCCTGCTGGGCTGCATCGGACGGCTTGATCCGGACCGGCAACGGCTGGTTCTCGACGCCTATTACAACGGTTGGAGCCGCGAGCAGCTTTCCGCGAAGCTCCGTGTGCCCGTGAGCACGGTCAAGACCTGGCTGCGGCGCAGCCTCATCGAGATTCGCGAGTGTCTGGGCGCATGACCGACGATCTCGACCACGACGAGCGCGACGCGCTGGCGGCCGAATATGCGCTCGGGACCCTCGATGCCGAGGAACTGGCGCAGGCGGAGGCGCTGCGCGCTGCCGATGCGAGCTTCGCGGCGCAGGTGCTGAGCTGGGAGCGCCGCCTCGGCAGCCTCAATGCCATGGTCGAGGACGTCGAGCCGTCGCCGGATCTGTGGGAGCAGATCCGGGCGCGGATCAGCGGCACGCAGCCGAGCGCTCCGATGCGGTTGCCGGAGGTCGAGCGGCCGTCGCCGGGTCTTGCCGAGCGGGGCGTGATCCTGCTCTCGCGCCGGCTCACCCGTTGGCGCGGGGCCGCCGTCGCCTCGGGCGCGCTCGCCGCGCTGCTGGCGCTGTTCGTCGCCGTCTCGGAATTCGCCCCGCAACGTCTGCCGGGGAGCTTGGCACCCCGAACGCGGCAGGTCGCGGCCGCGCCGTCCGGTCGCTTCGTGGCGGTGTTGCAGAAGGACGCCAGCGCGCCGGCCTTCCTGCTCACCGTCGACATCGACCATCGCAGCTTGACCGTTCGCCGCGTCGCCGCAGGCGAGGAGCCCGGCAAGAGTTACGAGCTATGGCTCGTCTCCGACCGACTCCCGGCGCCGCGTTCGCTCGGGCTCGTCGGAACCGGTGAGTTCACGCAAAAGCCGCTGCTCGCCTCGTACGACAAAGAGACGATCGACAACGCGACCTACGCGGTCTCGCTCGAGCCGGAGGGCGGCTCCCCGACCGGGGTGCCGACCGGCCCGGTGCTCTATCTCGGCAAGCTCGTCGAGGCGACACCCCCGGGGCCCGCTCGCAATCCGTGACAAGAGGCGCTCGTGCAGGCCGGGTGCAGGGGCGGCGTCGCTGCCGCGTCAGCGGATGATGGACACGCCGTCGCGGACCGTGACGGTGACGGGCCGGCTTGCATTGATGACGGGTGCGCCTTGCAGGCGCGCAACCGAAGCTTCCTTGGTGACGCTGCTCACCCGGGCGCCGACGGCGACGCCGGCAACGGCGGTCGCACAAAGAAGCGCGACGACGACGATCTTCACATGCGTCGCCCGGTCGGCGCCGTAGATCGAGTAATTCATGACACGTCCCCCTCCGGGACCACCTGCCGCGGCCGACCTCACAGGGTCAAATGCCGCGGGCTACGCTCTGATTGACGGAACAGGAACGCAGGGGAAGGCGGACAGTTTCACGATTTAGATTCACAAGTCGTTGATCGTCTGCTTTTATTTTAGTTACGGTATCATAATACAGATTAATCTTCACGGAAGAGGCGACTGAACTATCTCTTCTAATTTTCCGGTATTGTAGGAGGCAAAAATCAGTCCGCCGCAACAGCTGACAGTTTAGTTTGTCAGATGCTCCCGACGGTCTTCAGCCGCGTCCGCGGGTGAATTTCCGATTGCGAGAGCACGCTCGTCTGCGTGCGGAACCGCTCGACGATGCCGCGGACGAACGGCCGGATGCCGGCCGATGTCACGAGCACCGGCGCCTCGCCTTGCTGGCCGGCCTCTTCAAATCGCTCCCGCACCAGTGTGATGAATTCGGAGAGTCGCGACGGCTGCATGGCGAGGGTGCGGTCGTCCCCTTGGCCGACGATCGATTCGGCGAACGCCTGCTCCCATTTGGCGGAGAGCGCGATGAGCGGCAGGTATCCGCCGGGCGCGCTGTGCTGGGCGCAAATCTGCCGCGCGAGCCGCGCGCGGACGTGCTCCGCCAGCATGATCGGATTGCGCGTGACCGCGAGCGCATCGGCAATCCCTTCGAGAATCGTGGACAGGTCGCGGATCGATACCCGCTCGCCGAGCAGCGTCTGCAGCACCCGCTGTAGGCCCGAGATGGTGATCAGCGAGGGCACCATGTCCTTCAACAGCTCGCCCTGCTCCTTGGGCAGTTCCTTGAGCAGCTTCTGCACTTCTCCGTAGGAGAGCAGCTCGGACATATTGGACTTGAGCAGCTCGGTCAGGTGGGTCGAGATCACGGTCGCGGCGTCGACCACCGTGTAGCCCTTGATCGTGGCCTCTTCCTTCAGCGCCGCGTCGACCCACGTGGCCGGGAGCCCGAAGGTCGGTTCGGTGGTATGCAGGCCCGGCAGGTTCACCTGCGCGCCGGCCGGATCCATGACCATGAACTGGCCGGGCCAGACGCGCCCATTGCCGGCGTCCACTTCCTTGATCTTGATGATGTATGCGTTGGCGTCGAGCTGAACGTTGTCGAGGATGCGCACCGCCGGCATGACGAAGCCCATCTCGAGCGCCAGCGAGCGGCGCAAGGCTTTGATCTGCTCGGTCAGGCGGTCCGAGCCGTTCGGTCCATTGACCAGCGACAGCAGCGCATAGCCGAGCTCGATCTTGAGGTCGTCGATGCGCAGCGCGCTCGAGATCGGCTCCTCCGCGGGGGGCGCGGCGGCCGCAGCTTGGACCTTGTCGGCATCGGCGGCGGCCGCGCGCTTGGAGCGCCGATTGTTGAAGAAGGCGAGCGCGCTGGCGCCGCCGCCGAGCAGCATGAACGGCAGCGTCGGAATCCCCGGCAGCAGCGACATGATGAGCATCACCGCGCCCGACATGCCGAGCGCCTGCGGGTAGCCGGAGAACTGCTTCAGCAGCGCCTTGTCGGCCGCGCCGGAAACGCCGGCCTTGGAGACGAGCAGGCCCGCCGCGGTGGAGACGATGAGCGCCGGGACTTGCGTGACCAGGCCGTCGCCGACCGTGAGCAGCGTATAGGAGCGGCCGGCTTCGCCGAAGGTCAGCCCCTGCTGCAGGATGCCGATGACCATCCCGCCGATGACGTTGATGAAGACGACCAAAAGCCCGGCGACCGCGTCGCCGCGCACGAATTTCGACGCGCCGTCCATGGCGCCGAAGAAGCCGCTTTCATCCTCGAGCTGCCGGCGGCGCCGGCGCGCCTCGGTCTCGTCGATCAGCCCGGCGGACAGGTCGGCGTCGATCGCCATCTGCTTGCCCGGCATGCCGTCCAAATGGAAGCGCGCCGCGACCTCGGCGATGCGCCCCGAGCCCTTGGTGATGACGACGAAGTTCACGATCACCAGGATCGTGAAGACGATGATACCGATGACGAACTTGCCGCCCATCACGAAATTGCCGAACGCCTCGATGACGTGGCCGGCGGCCGCCGTTCCCTCGTGACCATGCGAGAGAATGAGGCGGGTGGAGGCGAGATTGAGCGCGAGCCGCAGCATCGTCGCGATCAGCAGCACGGTGGGAAACGAGGAGAACTCGAGCGGCGCGTGAATGAACAGCGCCGTCATCAGGATCAGCACCGAGAGAATGATCGAGAAGGCGAGAAACAGGTCGAGCAGGATCGGCGGCAACGGCAGGATCAGGACGACCAGGATCGTCATGATGCCGATGGCGAGCGCCAAATCGCCGCGCCGCAGCAGCGCGCCGAGCTCCCCGAGGTCGGGCAGATTCAAGCCGAGGCTCTTGCCTGGCGCTGACGCGGTGTCCGACATGGGCGACGAATCGTCCTTCCGCTCGTGATGGCGGTTGGCAAAGGGGTGAGGTGCGGCGGGGACGCCGCTGGGGCGGACGAGAGGAAGAGCAGCAGAATCCAAAGGCGCGCACTCGTTGCGGCGGTCGATTTGGCCTCCTAGGCAAATTTTGCCCGGCTTATGGTTAGCAGAAGGTTAACGACGGCCCTGATATCGCCAAAACGCAGCGCGCCGACCTCGGCACATCCGAGATCGGCGCAAAAATCGCAAAGGTTGACGTGGTCGGCCGCGATCGCGGCCGGCGGTTACCAGCGATTGTTCCGGTTATACTGATACTGATCCTGGTATTGGTTCTGGTTCTGATATTGATACTGGTTCTGATACTGGTCGCCGCGGCGATCCGGGGCGTTCGCCTCGGGCAAGCCGGTGCACATGTCGGCCGTCTTCTGCGCGCCAGCCTTCTGCGGGGCTGCTGCGCCGGGCGCCTGCGCGCGGACCGAAGCGTTGGGGATCGACGCTCCTTTGGCGCTTCCGGTGGTATCCTTCACGCGCGTCCAATTCTGGCCGCCGCACAGGAATCCCAGCACGCAGCCTTCGACGCGCAGGACATCATCGGCGGCGAGGCTGACATGCGCCTCGTAGGTTCGCCCGTCCATGGAATTGTAGATCTGGCCGTCCCATCGATTGGGTTGGGCCGGGGCCATCCCGAGCAGGATCGGCATCCCGAGCGTCGCCCGGCTGCGCTTGCCCGGATCCGGATTGTTGCTGTCGGTGCCGCCGGGCGTCTTCTCCCACGACACGATGCCCCAGAGCTTGCCGCTGCAGTTCGCGATCTGCACATGCGCGAGGTTCCCCTCGACCGCCCATTCACCCACGGGCTCGGCGGGCGACGCGGAAACCGTAGACCAGGAAGCCGCCAGAGCCGCCATGGCGGCGATACTTACTCGAACCATGAGAATTTATCCCTATTCCGTTTTCGGGTACCGTCACCGTGCGTAAGTCCCGTTTCCGGCGTTATTTCGGCAGGAAGTCGGGTTCATTGAGCCAATGCTGCATCCCCGGCCATGCGCCCTGCACGGCGCATCGGCGTTGGTCCCGTTTCTACTGGGCAGAGGTAAACGCTCTGTTTACCACGTCGACACTGGTCTCGGGCCTCGTGAAGACGGCGCCGCAAGGGGGAGGCCAGCATGCCGAAGTTGATCGGCGTCATCGTCCGCGCAGGCGGGCGACCCAGTAACCACTGATTTGCGTAAGGGGCACGGCCTTCGTCTAATCGCTTGCTTCGCGGTGTACTGGGTGCCCGCCTGCCGCGGGCATGACGAGCGATAGGCCTCTATTCGCCCTCGTTCTTCGGTCCGGCTTCGGCCCGCCGCTCCTCACGGCCTTCGCCGTCGTTCAAGACGTCACGCACCGGGGTTTCCGGCGTGAGGCCGCCGCGGCGCTTGGCAAAGGTTTCGCGGCCGCTCGTCTCCCACTCGCCGGCGACCGCGCGCTCGGCATAGGTGGTCCACGCGTCCGCCCAATCGCCGAGCGAATAGCCGTGCCACGGCGCCCGCGCGTGGATGGCGGGCAGGCCGAGCTCGTCCCAGAGAGCGCGCGCGTGTTCCATGAATTGGCGCGCCGGCAGGGCAAGCGGCGGCATGGGGTGTTTGAGCGTCGCGTCGATCAGCAGCGTCGCGTCGCCGTCGTGGCCTCCCCATTTCGGGCCGTGTCCGCCCGACCGGTAGGGCGCGATCTGCGCGTCCTCGTTCAGATTGGCGCGGTAGGCCAGCGACCACAGCACCGCGTCGCTATTGGTCGGGTCGATGTCCTCGCTGACCGCGACGACCACTTTCCCGCAGTCGGCGCGCAGCGTCGCGGCGCCCTCCAGGCCGCGCCACACCTCGGTGCGCGGCGTGCCGTTCGCGAACTGCAGAAACATCACCTTGCGGATATTGGTCAGCGGCTCGTGCATGCTGACGCGGCGGATGCCGCGGATGCCCAGCGCATCGCGCAGATGCGCCAAAAACATCGGCTCGTAGGCGACCTTCTTGATGACGCTCGATTCGCTCGGCGTCACCTGGCTGATGATCGACACGAAGACCGGCGCCCGCCGATGGGTGATGGCCGTCACCTGCATCGACATGTTGAAGTCTTCTAGCGCCACGTAGCCGTGGCTCTCGCCGAACGGCCCTTCCGGCTCCAGCAATTGCGGATCGATCAGGCCCTCGATGACGATCTCGGCGTCGGCCGGCACGGTGAGATCGAGCGTGACCGCCTTGGCGATGCGGATCGGCGCGCCGGCCAGGCCGCCGGCGACGCAGATCTCGTCGTGATCGACCTTAAGCTTCTGCGGGCCGGTGTAGGCGACGATTGGAGCGCAGCCGATGACGATGGCGCACGGCATCGGCTCGCGCCGCTCGCGATATTTCCGCCAATGCAGGTAGCCGCCGGCGCCGCCGATGCGCGAGGCCATCCGCACGCCGAGCCGATCGGTCGCCTTCAGGGCGGCGCGGTAGGTGCCCATGTTCTGGATGCCGGTCTGCGGATCGCGGGTGATGCAGAGCGTCGCGGTCAGGTAGGGGGCGGCATCGAAGCCCGGGGTCGAGATCGGTACCGGCAGGCATTTCAGACCCTGATCCGGCCGCCGCAGCTCTTCGCCGCGGATGACGACCTGCTGGCAGGGCGGATCGGACACCAGCACGGGCGCAACCGGCGCGCCGATGGCGGCAAGCCACGCGGCGCCGATGGCCTCGACCGGGGCGCCCATGCCGATCGAATAGATGCGCGCCGAAGCCCCGAGCGCGCCGACCACGACCGGAATGTCGTAGCGGCGTCCCTGGCCGTCGACCACGTTCGTGAACAGGAAGGCGCGGCGTTGGTCCTCTTGAAAACCGCCTTGGAACTGCCAGCGCACCAACGGGTGCAGCTCGGTATCCTTGTTGATCGGCCGATCGATGCGGATCAGGAGCCCCGCGGCTTCGAGCCGCGCCAGATGCTCCTGCAGATCGAGCGGTGGCCGGGCAGCGGGCGGCGAAGCTTGGCCGGCATCGATCTTCTCAGGCATGGCGAACCTTGGGGCTAGGCGGGCGCCGCACGGTACGATTTGCCGCCCGTCCGAGCAACCGGCGGCGCCAAGGCTCAATCGGCATGCTTCTCTTTACGGTTGTTCCGCTGACGGTACCCGCCGCTGTAAAAACAGCGAAAAAACAGCGGGCGCGCCGCGCTCCGCCAAGGAATCTGCACCTATAGATTGCGCTCCGTGTGCGATAGAAGCGCGGGGTGGGTTCGTTTCGGGATTCGGCAATTCCCGGACGTTTCACGACGAGATGCAACCAGAATAGAGCGCAAGCGCTTGGGTTCGTTTCGGGATCTCGCAATTCCCGGATGTTTCATCATGAGTTGCTACCGGCTCCGTTCATGATCCGAAGGCCGCGCCTTTCCCACGTTAGTGCCTCCCCTTCAAAGCAATCTTGATAGGTGAACATCCGCGGTCGTTACGCCTGCTCCGTTGCATCGGCACCGGCCGGCCGAGCCGGTTGGGTCTCGGCGAGTCAGCATGATTCGCGCACGAAATCCAGATCGTTCGCGTGATGGATATAGGCATTAATTTCTGTCGAACACGAGGACCGCAGATTACTTCGGAGGAGGCAACATCCTCGCGCGACCTGATGAGGTAGCGGCCCCGAGAGCAGCTCTTCTTGCGATCACGCTTCTTCTGATTCAGTAAGACTAGGCGAGGTGAGGCGCGCGAGCTTCCTTCTTGTGCTTCCGATCGGTGAGGCGAGGAAGCTTCTTTATATGGTCGCCGACTTCCTTGCGCGCCAAGCGGAGCTCATAGAGCTTCTGGAGATTGAGCCAAAACTCCGCGCTCGTTCCAAACCAGTGGCCGAGGCGGAGCGCGGTGTCGGCCGTCACCGCGCGCTGACCGTTGATGATTCCGGTGACGCGGTTGACGGGTACATCGATTTGCCTCGCGAGCTCGGCGGCGGAGATGCGGAGCTCCTTGAGTTCCTGCGCGAGCTGTTCGGTAAGCGGTCTTCTGCCCCCACGTTGCGGTGTGCGGCCTAAGCGGCAAGATGCAAGCCGGATTGTCGAGATCGGTTCGCATATATGGTTGACCATATAGTTGATGCTTCGGAGCGGCGTGGCCGTGTTGATATCCGCGTTGGAGTTGGGCGCCGGCGGCGGTGGCGGGCGGAGGATAAGGGGCGGATCGTCTCGGAATCCTACGCACCCGGCGCGGTAGTGTCGGAAGTCG
>JBKQHQ010000161.1:0-5411 GCA_052148715.1 Xanthobacteraceae bacterium
TCGCCGCTGCGCCCGGCATAAAATGCCAGCCGGTCGCGAACGGCGGGAAGACCGATCTGGTCCGCATAGTACATCGGCCCGCCGCGCCAGACCGGCCAGCCGTAGCCGTAGACCCAGATCACGTCGACGTCGCCGGGGCGCTGGGCGATCTTTTCCTCGAGGATGCGCGCGCCCTCGTTGATCATCGGAAACAGCAGGCGCTCGAGGATTTCCTCGGCTGGAATGGCTCGCCGCGTAACGCCGAGCTTGGCCGAGCTTTCGGCGATGATCCCCTCGACTTCCGGGTCGGGCTGCGGGGTGCGTGAGCCTTCCTCATAGCGGTAGAAGCCGCGCCTGGTCTTTTGGCCGAAGCGTCCGGCCTCGCACAGCGCGTCGGCGACCACCGCGCGCAGGCCTTGCGCCTTGCGCATCCGCCAGCTGACATCGAGACCCGCCAGATCCGACATCGCGAACGGGCCCATCGGGAATCCGAACGCGACGATGGCGGCATCGACGTCCTGCGGCAGGGCTCCTTCGAGCAGCATGCGCTCGGCCTCGACCGAGCGCAGCCGCAGCATCCGGTTGCCGACAAAGCCGTGGCAGACGCCGACCACCACGGGCACTTTGCCCAGACGGCGGGCGGCTGCGAGCGTGCTCGCCAGCGCCACGGGCGAGGTCGCCTGCGCCCGCACGATCTCGACGAGGCGCATGACGTTGGCGGGGCTGAAGAAGTGCATGCCGAGGACGGCTTGCGGGCGGTGCGTTGCGCGCGCGATCTCGTCGACGTCGAGGTACGAAGTATTGGTGGCGAGAACGGCGTCCGGTTTGGCCAGCCGATCGAGATCGCCGAACACCGACTGTTTCAGCTTCATTTCCTCGAACACCGCTTCGATCACGATCTCGCTGTCGGCGACCGCCGCGAGATCCGTCGCGCCTTTGATGAGGCCCAAGCGGCGGTCCATGTCCTCGCTGGTCAGTGCGCCCCGCGTGACCGAAGTCTGGTAGTTGCGTTTGATGGTCTCGAGGCCCCGGGCCAGGGCGTCGGCGCCCGTGTCGATCACCGTCACCGGAATTCCTGCGTTGGCGAAGCACATGGCGATGCCGCCGCCCATCGTGCCGGCGCCGATGACCGCCGCGCGTCCGACCTCGATCGCGGCCGTGCCCTTCGGCAGATCCGAGACTTTGGCGGCCTCGCGCTCGGCGAAGAAAATATGGCGTTGGGCCTTGGATTGATCGCCGGCGAGGAGCGCCATGAAGGTTTGCCGCTCCTGCACCAGCGCGGTGTCGATGGGCAGCTCGAGGCTTGAGCGCACCGCGGCAATGGCCGCCGCCGGTGCGTGCAGGCCGCGGCTGCGCTTCGCGACCTTGGCGGCGAGCGCGTCAAAGAGCTTGGGATCGGCGCGCAGCGGAGCGAGCTTGTCGTCGCGGTCGCGGATGCGGGGAAGCGGGCCGCCGTCGCCAAGCTTTTGCCGCGCGAAGGCGAGCGCCGCCGTGAGCAGATCGCCTGCGACCACCGCATCGACGAGGCCGAGCTCGAGCGCTTGCGCGGCGCCGATCGGCTCGCCGCTGAGGATCATCTCGAGCGCCGGCTCGACGCCGATAAGTCGGGGCAGGCGCTGCGTGCCGCCGGCGCCGGGGATGAGCCCCAATTTGATTTCAGGCAGACCTAGCCGCGTCTCCGGCACGGCAATCCGGTAATGGCAGCCAAGCGTCAGCTCGAGGCCGCCGCCGAGCGCCGTGCCATGCAGCGCAGCGACGACGGGCTTGGGCAAGCCCTCGATGGCGGCAATGATATCCGGGACGCTGGGCGGCCGCGGCGGCTTGCCGAATTCGGTGATGTCGGCGCCGGCGACAAAGGTGCGGCCGGCGCAAATCAGCACGGCCGCCTTGATCGCGTCATCGTCGGCGATCCGTCCGATGGCTGCCAGCAATCCGGCGCGAACCTCCTGGCGCAACGCATTGACCGGCGGATTGTCGATCGTGACAATGGCGATCCCGCTATCCGAGCGCAGATCGACACAGGCGTTGATGTTTCCCATCGAAACCACGGTTTTGGGCGCACATCCATTCGTGTGGGCGAGCGGGCGCCGGTATCGCTCGTCCCTTAAGCTTGCGCCTGCCTCGACCCAAGCCTTGATCCCGCTTCCGTATACACCGGCCGGCGGCCAATTCGTCAACTTCCAGGGCGCTTCGGCTTCCGTTGCGGCTGCGACGAAGCGACGTAGGTCGCCAACTGACGGACCAGGTGATCGAACAGCAGGCGCACCCGCCGGCTCGCGCGGGAGTCCTCGTGCATCACGACCCAGACGTCGAGGCTGACGGCGAAACCTTCGGGCAGGATGTGCAGCAGATCAGGATCGCGCCGCGCAATCCCGAACTGGCACGCGCCGATGCCGAAGCCCGCCCGCAGCGCGGCGAGCTGGGCGAGATCGCTGTCGCTGCGCAGCGCAAACATCTCTCGCGTGATCGTCAGGCCGGTGCCGCGCAAGCTGCGCACCGACGCGGTCTCGCGGTCGAAGCCGATCAAGGGATGCGCCGCCAGCTCCTCGAACGATTGCGGCTTTCCGTGCGCGTCGACGTAACGGCGGTGGGCGTGCAGTCCGAGCCCGACCGCGCCGAGCCGTTTCGCCACCAGCGCGGTTTGTGTTGGTTGCGCCATGCGGACCGCCAAATCGACCTCGCGCCGCAGCAGATCTTCGTTGCGGTTGGACAGGACGAGCTCGATCACGATGCCGGGAAAGCGGGCGCGGAAATCGGCGAGGATTGGCGGCAGGACCTCGGCCCCGATGATCTCGCTCGCCGTCAGCCGCACCGTTCCGCGCACCTCGTCGGCTTCGCCGGACGCGGCGCGCAGCAAGGCCCGGGCGGAGGCGGCCATCGTCCGTGCGTGCGGCTCGAGCTGGAGGGCGGCGTCGGTGGCCAGAAGGCCTTGTTGCGAGCGGGTGAACAGGGGAACGCGCAGCGCCTGCTCCAGCTGATCGATGTGGCGTCCGACGGTCGGCTGCGTGAGCCGCAGCGTCCGCGCCGCCGCCGTGAGGCTTCCTTCCTGCAGGACGGCAAGAAAGGAGCGGTAGAGCTCCCAGCCGGGTTCGCCGTTGGCCATACATTAATGTATATCAACGCAACGGTTTTATGCAATTTCAATTGATGCTCGTTCGCCCCATCTCGAGGCGGCGCGGCGGTTCAGCTGGCTCGGTCCCGTCGAATGGGTCGAGGGCGACGCCATGATCCCGGCTACGGTCCTTGCGGCGGCAAAGGGGGTGGATCTGATCGTGCACGGCGCCAACCCGCCGGGCTATCGGAACTGGAGCGGCCTGGTCCTGCCGATGCTCGAGTCGACGATCGCGGCCGCCAAAGCCTGCGGCGCGCGGATCGTGTTGCCCGGAACCGTCTACAATTTCGGGCCCGATGCCGGGCCGGTGTTGACCGAGCTGTCGCCGCAAAACCCGAAAACGCGCAAGGGCGCGATCCGGGTGGCGATGGAGCGGCGATTGCAGGAGGCGTCGCGCGCCGGCGTACGGGTGTTGATCGTTCGCGCGGGCGATTTCTTCGGTCCCCACGCGGGCAACAACTGGTTCGCGCAAGGGCTCGTCAAGCCCGGCGCGCCGGTGCGGGCCGTCACCTATCCGGGCTCGCAGTCCATCGGACATTCTTGGGCCTATTTGCCCGATCTTGCCGAGACGATGGTACAGCTCATCGAGCGCGAAGCGGACCTCGCGCGCTTCGATGTCTTCCACTTCGGCGGCCATTGGTTCGAACCCGGCGTCGATATTGCCGAGGCGGTCCGCCGCGTCGTCGGCGATCCCCGCTTGCCGATCAAACGCTTGCCCTGGTGGCTCATCTATGCAGCGGCACCCTTCGTCACCACGTTTCGGGAGATGATCGAAATGCGCTATCTTTGGCAGGTGCCGATCCGGCTCGATCATGCAAAGCTCGTAAAGTTTTTGGGTGCGGAGCCGCACACGCCGGTCGATGAGGCGATCCGCGGCACGCTGATTGGCCTCGGATGTCTGGACAGCGGCGCCGCGGCGGGCCACTCTCGCCCGTGGAGGTCTCCAGTCGAGGCGGCCTGAACGACGTGCGTGTCGGCCCGCGCCGCGCCAGCCGTCGAATAAGAATTCGTCGAAGAGGAAACGTACAAATACCAGACATCCGCCACCGCGCCGATCATCGCATCGCCGGTCCGCAATCCACCGCTGCACGCGAGGTCGTCAATGCCTGAAGCCGTCATCGTGTCCACCGCCCGCACCCCGATCGGGAGAGCCTATCGTGGCGCGTTCAACATGACCCACGGCGCCGAGCTCGGCGGCCACGTCGTCCGCCACGCGGTGGAGCGCGCCGGCGTCGAAGCCGCCGAGGTCGAAGACGTCATTCTCGGCTGCGCCTTGCCAGAGCGCGCGACCGGCCAGAACATCGCGCGACAGGCGGCGATCCGCGCCGGCCTGCCGGTCACCGTTTCGGGCATGACGGTGAACCGGTTCTGCAGCTCGGGCTTGCAGACGATTGCGCTGGCGGCGCAACGCATCATCGCCGGCGAAGCCTCGGTCATCGTTGCCGGCGGACTCGAGAGCATCAGCCTCGTGCAGGACGGCAAGAATTCGCCGGTCAACAACGACTGGCTGCTGGAGCACAAACCCGAAGTCTACATGCCGATGATCGATACCGCTGATATCGTGGCGGCGCGTTACAAGGTCAGCCGCGAAGCCCAGGATGCCTTCGCGCTGGAAAGCCAGCGCCGCACCGCGACGTCGCAACAGGCAAGACGTTTCGACAGCGAGATCGTGCCGTTGCCGACCACCAAGAAGGTCGTCGATAAGAACACCAACGCCGAGAGCTTCGAAGCGGTGACCCTCAAGAGCGACGAAGGCAACCGCCCCGACACCACGCTCGACGGGCTCGCCGCGCTCAAGCCGGTGCGCGAGGGCGGCTGCATCACCGCCGGCAATGCCAGTCAGCTGTCGGACGGCGCCTCCGCCTGCGTGCTCATGGACGCCAAGCTCGCCGAGCGGCGGGGGCTCAAGCCGCTCGGCACTTTTCGCGGCTTCGCGGTCGCCGGCTGCGAGCCCGATGAGATGGGCATCGGGCCGGTGTTCGCCGTGCCCAAGCTGCTCGGCCGCCAAGGGCTCAAGATCGACGACATCGATCTTTGGGAGCTCAACGAGGCGTTCGCCAGCCAGGTGCTCTACTGCCGCGACCGGCTCGGCATTCCGCAGGAGCGGCTCAATGTCGACGGCGGCGCGATCAGCATCGGGCACCCTTATGGCATGAGTGGCGCGCGGATGACCGGCCACGCCCTGATCGAGGGGAGCCGGCGTGGCGCCAAGCGCGCCGTCGTCACCATGTGCATCGGCGGCGGCATGGGTGCCGCCGGCCTGTTCGAGATAGCGTAGACAGCGTAGGGCGGATTAGCCGAAGGCGTAATCCGCCATCGA
>JBKQHQ010000162.1:0-5303 GCA_052148715.1 Xanthobacteraceae bacterium
CAAAGACGATATTCGCCGATTTGCCGCCGAGCTCGAGCGTCAGCCGTTTCAGGGTCCGCGCCGAGGTCTGTACGATTCGCTGGCCTGTGGCGCACGAGCCGGTGAAGGCAATCTTGTCGACACCCGGATGTGCCGCCAACGCGGCCCCGGCGTCACCGTAACCCGAGATCACATTGATCACCCCGGGTGGTATGCCGGCCTCGAGACACAGCTCGCCAAGCCGCAGCGGCGAATACGAGGCTTGCTCGGCGGCCTTGAGTACCAGCGTGCACCCCGTCGCAAGCACCGGCGCGATCTTCCAGGTGGCATTGAACACGGGACCGTTCCAGGGAATGATCCCGCCGACTACCCCGACAGGATCGCGGACGGTGAACGAGAAAATATCGCCCCCGACCGAGTTCGGAAGCGTTTCCCCTGCGAGCGCCAGCGCCTGAGCCGCACAGTATTCGTACGTTCCGAACAACATCGGCTTCATGTAGGGCGCGAACGAGACGGGCATCCCCATATCGAGCGTGTCCAGCATGGCCAATTCATCGAAGTTCGACTCGATCAATTGCACCAACTTGAGCAGAGCGGCTTGTCGCTGCCGCGGCTTGAATTTGCTCCAGGGACCTTCGAGGGCTCGACGGGCCGCGGCGACCGCGCGATTCACGTCCTCCTCCGCGCCGAGCGCACAGGGATCCAGCTCGAGACCGGTCGAGGGGTTGTAGGACGGAAAGGTCTGGCCCGACGCGGCGGCCACCCATTTGCCGTCGATCAATAGCTGCTTGGCGGCTCCGTCGAGGAAGGCCGGTGAGTTGTCGGCAGGAGTACGCAGGCTGCTCGCGTTCATGGTCACCTCGGTGGTAGTTGCTCCATATCCTAGCAGCACGCTGATTGGATTTTCCGTCACACCGCGTGATATCGGCATTGTCCCGTCGCATCAAGACGCGACTCGGAACAAAGCTTTATGTTGGGGATTGCATCCGAGCAGGAGACTGGGATGGCGTGCCTCGAAGAAGAACTGCGTTCCATCGTCGGCGCCGCGAATGTATTTGCGGGCGGCGACATCGAAGAGCGCTACACGGCCGACATCACCCGCAAATATCACTCGCAGCCGGGCTTCGTGGTCCGCCCCGCCGATACCGCGCAGATCGTCGAGATCGTCAAGCTCGCCGGCCGGCGCGGCGTGCCCATCACCCCGCTCGGCGGCCGCACCGGTGTGGTCGGCGGCGGCATGGCGAGCGAGGGCGGCATCGTTCTGTCGCTCGAGCGCATGAACCGTATTCTCGAAATCGACGAGCAGTCGATGACCATGACGGTCGAGGCAGGGACGCCGCTGCAGCTCGTGCAGGAGGCAGCCGAGGCCAAGGATTTCATCATGCCGCTCGATCTCGGCGCGCGTGGCTCCGCCACCATCGGCGGCAATATCGCCACCAATGCCGGCGGCAACCGTGTGCTGCGCTGGGGCATGGCGGGCGACATGGTGATCGGGCTGGAAGCGGTGCTGGCAGACGGCTCGGTGGTGAGTTCGCTCACCAAGATGCTGAAGGACAATGCCGGGTACCGCTGGAAGGATTTGCTGGTCGGCAGCGAGGGCACGCTCGGCATCGTCACCCGCGCCGTGCTGCGGCTTCGGCCGTTGCCACGGAGCACACAGACGGCCCTCGTGGCGATGTCCGGTTTCGACCGCGTGCCGCGCTTGCTGCGCCGGCTGGAAGCGCGGTTCGCCGGGCAGCTCTCCAGCTTCGAGTTGATGTGGAATGATTTCTACGAATATGTCTCGAAGGCCCAGCTGAAGTACCGGCCGCAGCCGATGCCGCCGGTCCACGCGCTTTATGCCCTGATCGAAACGCTCGGCGGCGATCCCGAGCGCGACATGGAGCTCTTCCAGGAGGTTCTTGCGGAGGCGCAGGAAACCGGGCTGATCGAGGATGCGGTGATCGCCCAGACGGCGCGCGACCGCACTAATCTATGGGCCGTGCGCGACGATCTGGCTGAGGCGATGCGGCCGATGCAGCCGGCCGTGGCCTTCGATGTCAGCATGGCGCTGCAAGACATGCCGGCCTTCGTCGAGATGACAAAAAAGGCCTTGCTCGAGCAAAGGCCCGCCACGACGGTGCTCTATTACGGCCATGCCGGCGACGGCAATTTGCATCTGGCGGTCAGCCTCGATAAGAACGACCCGGACGCCTACCACAAGGTCGACGATGTCGTTTATCGCTGCCTCGAAAAGCTCGGCGGTTCGGTCTCAGGTGAACATGGCATCGGCATCGGCAAGCTGGAATATATCGCCATCACACGCTCGCCCGAGGAGCTCGCGCTGATGCGCTCGATCAAACAGTCGCTCGATCCCAACAACATCTTGAATCCCGGCAAGGTCCTGCCGGCGAAACCACGGAGCATAGGGTTATGAGGCGCAATCCGATCTTGGAAGCGAAGCAGGCGGGCCGCCGCACGATCGGCGCGTGGCTGACCGTGGCCAGCAGTTTCACGGCGGAGACCATGGCCCGCGCGGGCCTCGATTGCGTCGTTGTCGACCTGCAGCACGGTAGCGTCGGCTGGTCCGATCTCGGCGCCATCATCCAGGCCATCGACGGCGCCGGCTCTTGTGCTGTGGTACGTGTGCCATGGAACGACCAGCCATCGATCATGCGCGCGCTCGATTTCGGCGCCGCAGGCGTCATCGTGCCGATGATCTCGACGCCGCAAGAGGCGCGCTTTGCCGCCGATGCGGTGCGCTATCCACCGCACGGAGTGCGTTCGTTCGGTCCGACCCGGGGCTATTACGTCGACGATCCGAACCGTATCGAGCCGGCCTGCCTGGTCATGATCGAGACCAAGGCGGGACTCGAGAATATCGCCGCCATTGCCGCCACGCCGGGCGTGGACGGGCTGTTCGTGGGCGCAGCCGATCTCGGGCTCGATCTCGGTCTGTCGCTGTCGTTGAAGCCGACGCCGCCGATCCTCGCGGCCATCGACCGCATGATCGCGGTCTGCAACGAGCGCGGCATCACGCCCGGCGCTGCCGGCATGGACACCAAATCCTCGGAGGATTTTCTCAAGCGCGGCGTCCGCTTCCTGACGCTGTCGAGCGATATCGGCTACATGCGGCGCGCCATGCAGGAAGATGTCGACACTTTCAAATCCTGGCGCAACCCGGGTTGACCGCGCAGGGAACATGACCCCGGAAC
Source organism: Xanthobacteraceae bacterium (assembly GCA_052148715.1). GTDB lineage: Bacteria > Pseudomonadota > Alphaproteobacteria > Rhizobiales > Xanthobacteraceae > JBKQHQ01. The sequence continues at coordinate 3,174 of JBKQHQ010000162.1, forward strand.
GCACTGTGAGGATCGGCGGCGGCAGCGCCGGGCTCGGCGACGGCATCGTCGGGATCCCCCGGCTGCTGCGCGGCGGCGCACTCGATTATTTGATGCTGGATTATTTGTCCGAATATTTCATGCCCCAGGCCGGGCGCAGCCGTCAGCGCGATCGAGAAGCCGGATACGTCGCGGGCTTCCCGGACGAGATCGTCGCCGCGGCCGGGAACCTTCTCGCCGGCAAGAGGGTAAAGATCGTCACCAATGCCGGCGCGGTCAATCCGCGCGGCTGTGCTGCGGCGATCAGCGAGGCGGCTCGACGCCGCGATCTCGACATCAAGGTCGCCGTCGTCGATGGCGACGATATGCTCGAACGGGCGGCGGAATTCCGCAAATCCGGTCGGCTCAAATCCAACCTGCCGGAAGGCGGCCGCTACACGACGGTCAATGCCTATCTCGGCGCCTTCCCGATCGCCCGCGCGCTGGCGCTGGGCGCCGACATCGTCATCACCGGCCGCGTCGTCGACAGCGCGCTCTGCCTCGGCCCGCTGGTCCATGAATTCGGCTGGCGGCCGGAGCAATACGATCTCCTCTCAGCGGGATCGTTGATCGGCCATATCCTCGAATGCGGCGCACAGGCGAGCGGCGGCATCTTCACCGACTGGCGCGAAGTCGGCGACTATACCGATATCGGCTACCCGATCGCCGAATGCCGGGCCGATGGTTCTGCCGTCATCACCAAGGCGCCGGGCACCGGCGGGTTGGTATCGGTCGGCACCGTTGCCGAGCAGCTTGTCTACGAGCTTGCCGATCCACGCAGCTATCATTTGCCGGACGTGGTCTGCGACTTCGCCAATGTCCGCTTCGCGCAGATGGGTCCGGATCGCGTGCTGATGACCGGCGCCAAGGGCCGCCCGCCTGGCCCGAACTACAAGGTCAACGCCACCTGGGATGACGGCTGGTTCGCGAGCTGGGGCTATGCGGTGCGCGGCGAGGATGCGGCTGACAGAGCCAAGGCTATCGCCGATGCCGTCTTGCGGCGCGGCGCGAGGCTGTTGCGCGAGCGTAACTTGCCGCCCTTGCGGCGCACCCTCGTCGAGATAATCGGTGACGAGGAATCCTGGGGCGTCCATGCCCGCAGCAAAGGCTCGCGCGAAATCTTTTGCCGGATCACCATCGAAGCCGGCGACGACAAGACTTTCGGCATCTTGCTGCGCGAGACCGGCACCGGCTCGGTATCGATGGCGCCGGGTATCGTCGGCTCGATGATGATGTTCAATCCGGTCCCCATGGCGCGCCTCGAATCCTTTTTGATCCCGGCGAGCGAGGTGCCGGCCCGCATCAGCATCGGCGACCACATCGAAACCCACGAACGCGCTGCCAGCCCGCCGCTGGTCGCGGCACCCGAAGCGGCGGTACCGCCTGCGACGGACCGCGCAACCGATACGGCGGTGCCGCTCCGCCGGCTCGCCTGGGCGCGCAGCGGCGACAAGGCCGATGTCTGCAACGTAGGCATCGTCGCGCGCAAACCCGAATATCTGCCTTACATCGCCGCCGCGATGGACGAGGCGGCGGTGGCGCGGCGATACGCCTTCATTCTGAGCGCGGCGGGCGCGGTCGAGCGCCACTATCTGCCGGGCAGCCATGCGCTGAATTTTCTGCTGAGTGGCGCGCTCGACGGCGGCTGCACGGTCAGCCTGCGTCTCGACCCGTTCGGCAAGAGTGCCGCGCAAGACGCGCTCGACATGCCGATCCCGGTGCCCGCGTCGCTGCTTTGACTAAAGCCGGCCTCGCCTATCGCGAGCTCAAGCCGCAGATCGGCGCCGTCCTCAAGGCCGACAAGGCGGCACTGCTGGGCGGCAGCCATGCACGCGCGATCCGCGCGCTGCTGGAAGAGCGCGCGGTCCTGGTCTTCCCGCAGGTGCATTTCACCGAGGCGGAGCAGATCGCCTTCACCCACACGCTCGGCGAATATGCCCCCGACCATGCCGACGGCAACGCCACCGCGATCACGATCGATCCCGCCGCCGGCGTCGTCGCGGAATATACGAAGGCCTCGTTCTTCTGGCACTTCGACGGCTATTTCAACGAGGTGCCGATCTTGGGCTCGTTGCTCTGCTGCGAAGTTCCGGCGCCGAGCGGCGGCGACAC
>JBKQHQ010000163.1:0-12787 GCA_052148715.1 Xanthobacteraceae bacterium
CGTGGGGGTGGTCGCTCGCAGCGCATTTGCGCTGCGAGCGGGAGAGGGGGCTGCTTCGTATTATGTTTTCTTGATCAGTCTTCGATTTTAAGAGTCATCGAATTTAGTTCGCGCAGACAAAAAATTCTTGCGAAGAAACCCCCTCTCCCGACACATGCAGGCGAGCCTGCATGTGTTCACCTCCCCCACGAGGCCCACGAGGGGGGAGGTGAACATCATGTGCCTCAAGTCATATGCGATTGCCCTGCCGTAAAAAGGAAGAAGAACGGTTCCGAGTTAATCGGAGACCGCTCAGCGGGCGGTCAGATAGGGACGAATGATTTCGACCATGCGATCCGCCGGCGTCCCCGGCGGGAAGAAGCCGAGATAGCGTCCGGCGCGATCCATCAGATAGATGACGCCGGTGTGATCGATCAGATAGACGCCGCCGCCGGGCGGAGAATATTTGGCATAGTAGGCCTTGTACGCGCCTGCCGCGGCCCGAATCTGCTCGGGCGTCCCGGTGAGGCCGATGAGGCGGGGATGGAAAGACGCAACATATTGGGCAAGAACGTCAGCCGTATCCCGCTCGGGGTCGACGGAGATGAACAGCGGCTGCAGGTTGCCTCCTGCCGTGCCCAGCGCATCGACCGCTCGGCTGATCTCCAGCAGGTCCGTCGGGCAAATGTCCGGACAATAGGTGTAGCCGAAGTAGACGAGCAAGAACTTGCCGCGGAAATCCGCGTCGGTTCGTTTCCTGCCGGTATGATCGATCAGCTCGAACGGGCCGCCGACGGGTCCGCGGCCCCACATCAGATCGTCCATCAGCCGCGCGGCGGCGGCCGGGTCCGGCTCCTGCGCGCACGCCGGAAACGCCGCCGTGGCGGCGAGGAAGAAAAGCGCGAAGGCGACGGCCGGCGGAAGGGCCCAATGCTCCGGCATCAGCCGCCGAAGATCAATTGCGCGCCCGCCGAGGCGACCAGCAGCCGATCCGGGGCGATCGCCTGCATCGCCTCGACGAAGTTTTGGCCGCTGCAATGCATCGGCACGACCACATCCGGATCGAGCTCCTTGATCTCGCTGACGATATGCTTGGTGTAGTCCATCGGCGCCGGTCCGAGATGAAAGCCGCCGATCAGCGCGTGCACCTTGTTGACGCCCGACACGGCCTGGGCCTGCTTGGCCGCGTTGACGACGCCGCGATGGCTGCAGGACGAGATCAGGACGAGGCCGCGGTCATTCACGTTGAAGCAGGTCGCGTGCTCGTGGAAATGCTCGTCCGGAACAGTCTTTCCGAGCCATTCGGCGGGCGTGTAGTGGGAGGCGTCGCAGCCGAGCCCATCCTTGATGCCGAACTGCTCGAAGGTATTGGGTAGGATCTTTTCGTCGGTCTGGCGCTTGATTTGCCCAGTGGTGAAGGCGTGGCCGCCGATGACGGTCGGGTTCTCGCAGAGCACGACACTCACGTTCCGCGACGCCAGCGCACGGCGATCGAGAAAGCCGAAATCGCTGAACTCGCCGGGCGTTCCGGAACCCTGCACCCGGTGACAGAAGTTGTCCTCGCCGCCGGCGTAAAGCTTGACGTCGGCCGGTAGCGAGCCGCGATATCTGTCCAAGAATGCGATCAGACCACCGTAATGATCGAAATGGCCATGGCTGACGATGAGTGCGTCGATCTTCTTCGCGTCGACCCCGAGCAGCTCGAAATTGTTGAGCAGTGCATCCGGCGTATAGGCGTAGTCGAGCATCAGGGTGCGCGTTTCACCGGCCTTGGCGGATTCGAGCAGCAGCGAGAGACCCCACTGCGTATGCAGCTCCTTGGTATAATCCTTCGCCCGCGGAGCCGGCTGCAGCGTGACGCCATTGAGCGTCTTCGGACGCAGGAAGATGTTGTGAGTAAGGTCGACCAGCACGCGGATCGACAGCTTGTCCACCACCGGGGCCTCGATCGGCGCCGCGCCCGCGACCTCGACGCAGGAAAACCCGCCGGCGGCCGCTGCCCCGGCGAAAGCGGCGGATGCCTTTAGGAAATCACGCCGTCGCATCGAGTTTCTCCGATTTGCCGAGCGCCGAGTCAGCCGACCGAAGCGATCTTATCCTTGCCCCATCGGGGTGACCAGCCAGTGTGGTTCCGGCACAGTTAGGGTACCAGAAGGGCGAAACGGCGCGGCGCGATCAAGCGATAGCTGCGTCGGACAAGCGCGTCGACCTCTTGCCAGTCCGGGTCGGCGTCGAGGCGCACTCCAATCCAACCTTTCGGTCCGAAATACGGGGGCACAAAGAACCGCGACGGATCGGCGCCGACAAGAACGGATTGACTGCCTTCGGGTGCTTTGCACCACACCGTCGCGGCACCGTTCCAACCGCGATCCATCGCGAATATCTTGTCGAGAATTCTGTAAGTGGGTCCTCGTTTCATCGCCTTTTCCGTCGCATGCGGAAGAGCCATGCAGATCAGGCGCAACCGGTCGGCCGCCTTGATGCCATCGGAAGACGTCCGGTCGGATCGACCCGCTGGCCGAGCTGGTTTTCGCGCCGCGTTGCTTGTCATCGTCGTGATTCTTTGCTTGGCGAAGACTTTCATCACGCTGAAGCCGAGGCGCCGCAGGCGGCGAATATCCGCATTACATCATCCGCCCGCCAGCGCCGGAATCCGACATATGTAATAAATACAATTGATAAATGTCAATCGGCATGAATAATTTCATCATTCCAGAGCTGCTACAAAGTAATCTCTGTCATCCGTGGTGAGAGAACAAGGTATTTCCATGATTTTGTTTGTCTGACAGGTGCCGTGGCGGTTCCAAGATCGCGGTATTTCCAGGTCCATCGTGTGTCCGATGTAACCGATGTCACCAATATCTGTAGAATTACATAAAATATTAACGACCGAATCAGAAGATAGGCGCCGACCCCGACTGCAAGGCAACGAGGCCTCTTGGCGATCCGGGCCCGGCTCAGGCTCGCAGCCGATGAGGCGAGCGCGAACGGATCGAGGCGCTTTTCGGGTTATGTACCCGTACCTGTGCACGAGAATGGCTCGATGTTCGTTTGCTTTACCTCGGGCTGGCGGTCCGAACGGCAGACATCTTCAACAAGATAATTCATCGGCTCACGTCTCGTGCGGTATTGCGTCTTGATCCATTTCCTGTGGGGGTAGACATGTCAGGTTTCAAGTTTCGCATCGGCACCAAGCTCGCAGTGTCGGCCGGGATCGGCATCGTGCTGGTGGCCGGCATGATGCTTAACCAGCAGCTCAGCGCCGGCTCGGTTGAGCAGGCAATGGAGAAGGCAACCGCTCAACAGAGCGTCCTCCAGGCGACGTCCGAGATACTCGTGGACGTACAGAGAACCCAATTGGCAGTCCGTGATATCCGCTTGGCGAAGTCGCCGGAGGAAGCAAAGAAATTTCTGACCGCTGTGCACGCACGAGCCGAGGAGATGCAGAAGCTGCTCGATTCCGCCATCCCCAAGCTGGTGCGGCCCGACAACCGCGAGCGGCTGCAGCGAGCCAGAACCCTGGCCGGCGATTATTCCGCCGGCGCCGGCGACATCGCCGCTGCCGAGACTGCCGAGCAGAAGGAGCGCATTGCTCGCGAGCGGACACTTCCCATCGCCAACGAGGTGGATAAGCTGGTTCGGGAGGTGGCTGACAGCGCTGGCAAGCTGGCCGAGCAAGCCCGTGACGACGCTGCTGCCGCAATGACACAAGCGTCTCGCGTTGGTTTCGGTGTGGGTCTGCTGGTCATGCTTGTCCTCATCGGCGCCACTGTATTTTCGATATTCAACATCGCTCGCCCGATCAGCAAGATCGGCGAGGTGCTGCTCGATCTCGCCAACGGCAACAAGGCGGTCGACATTCCGTTCGCCGAGCGCGGCGACGAGGTCGGCGACAATGCCCGCGCAGCGAAAACCTTCAAGGACAACCTGCTGCGCATCGAGAAGATGGAGGCCGAGCAGAGGGAGGCGGAGACGCGTGCCGCCGCGCAGCGCCGGGCCGATATGCTCAAGCTCGCGGACCAGTTCCAGGCCGCGGTCGGTGAGATCGTCGGAACCGTGGCCTCGGCATCGACCGAGCTCGAGGCCGCCGCGACGACGTTGACCCATACGGCCGACAATACCCAGCGGCTTTCCACCACCGTGGCGGCGGCTTCGGAAGAAGCCTCGACCAATGTCCAGTCGGTCGCCTCGGCTTCCGAAGAGCTGGCCAGCTCGGTCAACGAGATCGCCCGGCAGGTCCAGGAGTCGAGCCGCATTGCCGGCCAGGCGGTCACCCAGGCCAAGGAGACCGACACCCGCATCAACCAGCTGTCGACGGCCTCGACCCGCATCGGCGATGCGGTAAAAATCATCACCGCGATCGCCGAGCAGACCAATCTGCTGGCGCTCAATGCGACGATCGAAGCGGCCCGCGCCGGCGACGCCGGTAAAGGCTTCGCGGTGGTCGCCTCGGAGGTCAAGGCGCTGGCGTCGCAGACCGCCAAGGCGACCGAGGAGATCGGTGCGCAGATCAACGGCATCCAGACGGCGACGCAAGAATCGGTCGGCGCCATCAAGGAGATCGGGGCCACCATCGGCCGCATCTCGGAGATTGCGGCGGCGATTGCCGCGGCGGTCGAGGAGCAGGGCGCGGCGACGCAGGAGATCTCCCGCAACGTTCAGCAGGCGGCATTGGGTACCACCCAGGTCGCCAGCAACATCGTCGATGTCAACAAGGGGGCCGGAGAGACCGGCGCGGCATCGAGCCAGGTGCTCTCTTCGGCGCAGGCGCTGTCCGCCGAGGGCAACAAGCTCAAGGTCGAAGTGGACAAATTCCTACAGACGGTGCGCGCCGCCTAGCGCGGTGGCGTGTACCGTTCGGCCGCGCGGTCTGCCGACCCCCCAAACGGCATCCGCGCGGCCGGCAGCTCAAAAGCCGATACGCACGTACGGAGAGGGGATCGCGATGTCCGATGTCGTGAAATTTCGCCGCCGCCAAACTCGTCCGGTCGGAGAGGCTGCGGCAGCACCAAGTCGGTTCGACAGCACGGGGGCACCTCTCGTCGATGACAACAAGGTTCTTGCCGCAGCCCTGCGTCGATACCTCAGGCGCGAGGGATTGGGTTTGCTCAGGGAGCTCGACAAAGCGCTCCTTCTGATCGCGTCGCAGCTCGAAGACCTCCCGTCGGGCACGAATTCTTGTGCCTTTCGCGAAGTCTTGCAGCAGATCGATAATCAACGGTGCCGCAATACGGAGGTCGCTCAAAACATCCTGACTCTGGTTCAACAAGACTGCGGTCTGCAGCGCGTTGTGTAACTGGACGACATGAGCCACAGCGTCGAAGCGCGGCGCGATGCTCACTAAATAACCAGGACCTAATCCTTAAGCCTTCATATATCGAATCCTTCTCACTCATCTGCTCTCTGGGGGGCACCATGTCCTTGATGAACATTCGCATTGGAGCCAAGCTTGCGTTCGCCGTGGCCTTGCCGCTCTTGGTCCTGGTCGGTCTGGCGACCTACGATCTTTTGGCGCGGTGGGACACGCGCGTTCAGATGGCGCAACTCGGCAAGCTCGCCGACGGCGTCGCCGGCATTAGTCGCGCCATCCATGAATTGCAGCGCGAACGCGGGGCCTCTGCCGTCTTTGTCGGCAGCAAAGGCGAGCAGCTACGCACGGAGCTTCCGGCGCAACGCAAGCTCACCGATGAGCAGCGGGGCGTGGCTTCCAGGCTCTTGGAGGAACTGCGGCACGCCATAGGATCGGCGGCGTTCAGGGAGGCTATCGACAACGCCGAGGCGGCGGTGGCGGCGCTCAACAACAAGCGGATGGCCATCGATGCGCTCTCGATCACCGCGCCGGAGTCGAACGCGTATTTTACCGACACGATCGGCAAGCTGCTGGCCGTCACCGGTGAAATCGCCAAGGTCAGCACGCGCGGCGACGTCACGACGGCTATATCCGCCTATGTCAATTTCATGAACGGAAAGGAGCGCGCGGGACAGGAGCGAGCGACCGGCGCGGCGGGCATTTCGACGGGAAAATTCGACCTTGCGATCTATCGCAGGGTCTTGGGTTTGACGTCGGCTCAACAAACCTATTTCGATCTGTTCGATGCGGCGGCAACCCCGGGCGAGCGCGAGTTTTATAATAGGACCATGTCGGGCCAGGTGGTCGATGCCGTCATCGGCATGCGCGAGATTATCGTCAAGGGCGGTCTCTCCGGCGAGATGCCTGGAATTGACGGCGAGGCTTGGTACAACGCGACGACGGCGCGCATCGATCTGCTCAAGACCGTCGAGGATCACATCGCTGCCGACCTGAGCACGTTGACCAACGACATCTATGCCGAGTCGACGCGTTCTCTCGTCATGCTGGGGTCCGTCATCGTCGTGGCATTCGCGCTCTGCATCGGCTTCGTGACCGTCATTTCGCGCAGCATCAGCCGCCCGCTGACGCGGCTCGTGGCGGCGATGAAGGAGTTGGCCTCGGGCAACTTTGAAATCGCCTTGCCCGGGTTGGGCCGCAGGGATGAGATCGGCGAAGTTGCCGGCGCGGTTGAAATGTTCAAAGCAAAGGCCGTCGAGAAGGCGGTGCGCGAGGCCGAGCAAAAGCAGGCCCAAGCCGAAGCGGCCGCGCTGCAGCGCAGGGCCGACATGCACAGGCTCGCGGACCAGTTCCAGGCCGCGGTCGGTGAGATCGTCGGAACCGTGGCCTCGGCGTCGACCGGGCTTGAGGCCGCCGCGACGACGTTGACCCATACGGCCGACAACACCCAGCGGCTTTCCACCACCGTTGCGGCCGCTTCGGAAGAAGCCTCGACCAATGTCCAGTCGGTCGCCTCGGCTACCGAGCAGCTTGCCAGCTCGGTTACCGAGATCGCCCGGCAGGTCCAGGAGTCGAGCCGGATCGCCGGCCAAGCCGTGACGCAAGCCAGGGAGACCGACACCCGCATCAACCAGCTGTCGACGGCCTCGAGCCGCATCGGCGATGCAGTGAAAATCATCAACGCGATCGCCGAGCAGACCAACCTGCTGGCGCTCAATGCGACGATCGAAGCAGCCCGCGCCGGCGACGCCGGCAAGGGTTTTGCGGTGGTCGCCGCCGAGGTGAAGGCGCTCGCGTCGCAGACCGCCAAGGCGACCGAGGAGATCGGTGCGCAGATCACCGGCATCCAGACGGCGACGCAGGAATCGGTCGCCTCAATCAAGGAGATCGGCACCACGATCGGCCGCGTCTCCGAGATCGCCGCCGCGATCGCCGCGGCGGTCGAGGAGCAAGGCGCGGCGACGCAGGAAATTTCCCGCAACGTTCAGCAGGCGGCACAAGGCACCACCCAGGTTGCCAGCAACATCGTCGATGTCAACAAGGGGGCGGGAGAGACCGGCTCGGCGTCGAGCCACGTGCTCTCCTCGGCGCAAGCCCTCTCCGCCGAGGGCAACAAGCTCAAGGTCGAAGTGGACAAATTCCTGCAGACGGTGCGCGCCGCCTAACGTTTGGCCCCGGTTCTGCAGCGCGGCGACTGCTCCAGGAAGAGGACCGCCGCGGCCCTGATTGTCGCATTGCACAAGCGGGCTCGCGCCCTGGACCGCGAGAGGATCTTCCGGCAGAAAAACGGCGTTCCATCCGTCGGGAGGCGGGATGATGACCGCGGGGGATTTTCGGCGACTTGTTCTTGCTATGCCGGGGGCGGCTGAAAGCGCGCACAGCGGACACCCCGATTTCCGCGTCGGACAGCGAATTTTTGCGACGCTCGGCTATCCTGATTCGAAATGGGCAATGGTGAAGCTGAACCCCGAGCAACAGGATCTGTTGACGTCGGCGGAGCCAGACATTTTTTCCGCCGCCAAGGGCGCGTGGGGCAAACGTGGAAGCACATTGCTTCTGCTCGAGCGCGCCGACGAGAAGACTGCCCTGAGCGCGATCAGGATGGCCTGGACCAACCTCCAACCATGACGCTGCGCCGCGCGCGAGCCCGGAATCCGTACTCACCGATCGTTTAGCGGATTGCAAAGCCGGCATAAATCAGGCAACGAAGCGGTATAAAGATAGCAGAATACGCGAGGGGCATCGGGGGAATCGTGGCATGAAAATCCGTTACCATCTTGCATCCGCGGCGGCGGCTTTGATCATTCCGGCGCTGCCGGCGCTGGCGGCCGACCCGATCGGCGTGTGGCTGACGGCGGAGGGCGACGCCCATGTCAAGTTCGCGAGCTGCGGCGCGGCCTATTGCGGCACCGTGGTCTGGCTGCGCGATCCGCTCGATCCCGATACCAAGAAGCCGATCTTGGACAAGAACAATCCCGATCCGGCCAAACGCGGCCGGCCGGTCATGGGGATTACGATCGCAATCAACTTCAAGGCCGCCGAAGGCGGAAAATATGTCGGGCAGTTCTACGATTCCGACGACGGACAGACCTACAATGGCAGTGTCGTGCGGTCCGACCCCAACACCTTGAAGGTCGAGGGTTGTCTGGGCACGTCGTGCCAGACCGAGGTTTGGACCAAGGTCGCGCGCTGAGCGTATTGTCCCGCCGGAACTTGCCCCGTTCGTTCCAGACTGGGCTGCTGGCCTTGTTGATTGGCGGCAGGAATTCGGATCAGAGTAGATCCAGCTGCGCTCATACCCACCGCCGCACCCGCCGAACGTAGTCGTCATACGTTGCCCCGAACTGGCGGCGCATCTTCGCTTCCTCGAAGGGGATGTGGACCCAGTTGGCGGTGGCGAAAACGGCGATGGGCGCGAGGAACATGGGCCAGGCACCGACCCAAACGGCGATGCCCAGGGTGATGATGACGAGGCCCAGATACATCGGGTTGCGGGTGAACCGGTAGGGTCCGCTCGTGACCAGCGTGCGGTTGGCCGGTGAGGTTGGGTTGACCTCGGTCCCCGCACGGCGGAACAGGATGATCGCCCAGGCTGGCGGGATCCACGCGATGGCGACAAGGGCGATCCCGAGCGTCACCAGCGGCAGGCCGGGAAGCTTGGGCCAGCCGAGCCACCAGCTGATCGCTGCGGCGATGAGAACAGAGACAACGGCCCAAATGGGCGGTGGGAGCTTGAGCATGGTCGAAGCTCTCGCTCCCTCACTGGCTCGCCCAAACAATCCGCGCGATCCACGCGACGTCGGTGGCCGCAAGCGTCCGGTCCGCGTGCTCGGCGTTGAGCGATTGCAACTCGATGGTTTTTGCGGTCCGGCGCTTGAGCTCCTTCACCATCACCTCGCCTCCCTTAGTCTTGACGACAACGCGGTCGCCGCGGCGGATGGGGGCGGCGGGTGAGACGACGATGATGTCGCCGTCGCGGTAGGCGGGGCGCATCGACTCGCCGGAGATTTCGAGCGCATAGGCGTGCTCGTCGTTGACCGCCGGGAAGGCGGCCTCGTCCCAGGCGCCGCCGGTCGGAAAGCCGCCCTCGTCGAAATAGCCGCCGCTGCCGGCCTGGGCGAAGCCGATCAAGGGCACGCCGGGCGCGGCATTGCGCGGGCCGTCGGCAACGAGCGTGACGAAGGTGTCGAGGCTCGTGGCGGTGGCGGCGAGCGCCTTGGCGACCGACTCGGTCGAGGGCCAGCGGGCGCGCCCGTCGGGGGTGATGCGCTTGGATTTGTTGAAAGTGGTCGGGTCGAGCCCGGCGCGCTTGGCGAGGCCGGACGGCGAGAGCCCGGCGCGCGCGGCAAGACGGTCGAGAGCCGTCCAGATCTGGGCGTGCGTGAGCATAGGGAGCCGTCCGCAGGTGGTTCGAGTGGACCGGCATTGAGATTTTAGTCGACGCAATAGGAATTATAGCCGATCGGGCGAGCCTTTCCAGGCTTTTGCGCGTCGGCTGGGCACCGCGGGCTGCGGCGCCGTTTCCCGCTACGGCTTGAACCGCCGTTGCGCCCTCGATACGGTCGCGGCGAAACCTGCGGAATGCCGAGTGTCGACGATCATTTACAAAATTTGCCCGGCGACCCTGTGGCGCGAGGCGGAGCGTACAAAAATCTTCCGCGGGTCTCCCGTCGATCAGCAGGACGGCTTCATCCATTTCTCCACCGCCGAGCAGGTCGAATCCACGCTGGCCAAGCATTTTTCCGGGCAAAAGGACCTCTTGCTCATCGCGGTGGATGCGCAGGTCCTCGGGGCGGCGCTGAGATGGGAGAAGTCGCGCGGGGGCGCGCTGTTTCCGCACCTCTACGGCGACCTGCCGCTCGCCGCGGTGCAAAGCGTCAAGCCGATCGAGGGCGGCGCAGACAAGGCGGACGATGCGCCGGAGCTTTTGGCGTGATCGGCTTCCTCGACGGCCTCGCGCGTCCGTTCTTGCGCCTGATCGACCCGGAAAGCGCCCATCGGGCGACGATTGCGGCGCTGAAAATCGCGCCGCTGCCGGCTCCGCCGGCCGACGATCCGCTGCTGCGCGTGCGCGCCTTTGGGCTGAACTTTCCCAACCCGGTTGGCATGGCGCCCGGGTTCGACAAGGACGCGGAGGTGCCGGACGCGCTGCTGCGGCTCGGCTTCGGCTTTGTCGAGATCGGCACCGTCACGCCGCGCCCGCAATCGGGCAATGCCCGGCCGCGCGTCTTTCGCCTAGAAGCCGATGGCGGCGTGATCAACCGCTTGGGCTTCAACAGCGCCGGCGAGGCCTTGGTGCTCGAGCGGATGGCGGCGCGCGCCGGGTCCGGGGGCATCGTCGGGCTCAATATCGGCGCCAACCGGGATTCGCCCGATCGCGTCGCCGATTACGTGCGTCTGCTCGAAGTTTTTGCGCCGGTGGCGAGCTACGTCACGGTCAACGTCTCCTCGCCGAACACGCCGGGGCTGCGCACCCTGCAGCAGCCGGCCGTGCTCAACGATCTCGTCGCCCGCCTCCTCGCGGCGCGCGACAGGGTGTCGATCAAGGCCGGACCGACGCCGGTGCTGATCAAGATCGCGCCGGATCTGTCGCTCGCCGAGCTTGACGATATCGTCGGCGTCGCCCGCGCGCGCGGGGTCGACGGCATGATCGTGAGCAACACCAGCGTACGGCGGCCGTCGTCGCTGCGCGGCCGCAAGGCGGCGAGCGAGCAGGGGGGACTGTCCGGCCGTCCGCTGTTTCCGCTGGCAACCCGCATGCTGGCGGAGACCTATGTGCGAGCCGAGGGCGCCTTCGCGCTGGTCGGTTCCGGCGGCATCGATTCACCCGCGGCGGCGCTCGCCAAGATCCGCGCCGGCGCCTGCGTGATCCAGCTCTATAGCGGGCTGATCTTCCGCGGGCTGCGGCTCGTGCCGCAGATCAAGGCTGAGTTCTTGCGCACGCTGCGCGCCGACCGCCACGGCTCGCTGTCCGACCTGGTCGGCGTGGACGCCGCCGCCGTCACCGCCGAGCCCTGGCCGGAGTGATCAGTCTTACGCGCGAGTCGTCATGGCCGTGCTTGTCGCGGCCATTACGACGCGAGGTGGTTGTTTCAAGTCTTCACTTACCGCGCGGGGCGTTGATGAGCCGCACGATCAGCCAGATCGGCAGCACCAGCACTGCGCCGAGGAGGAAATAGCCCCACAGCCAGCGCACCGCGTCGAAGCCCATGTCCCACACGTTGCGCACCAAGCTTTGGAAGCTTTGCAGGATGTTCAACGGATCGAGCCCGACCGCGGACAGGAGCACGCCGACCAGGATCGACAGCAGCACCAGCCGGCCCAGCACCGCGAGCGGGGATCCGCCCAAAACTCGCTTGATCGTGTCGTCGGTCATGCCGCGCTCTCCACCCAAACGCATCCGCTTCAGCAAAAACGGTTGTAGACGCTTGGCGCGGTCAAACCAATAACCGTCACGGCGTCGCGAGGAGGCCGGGCGCCTCCTTGAGCATCCTTTCGAGCGTCTCCAAGCGGTCGGCCTCGCCCGGCGGCTTGTCCCAGCGCAGCCGGCTGATGCGCGGGAAGCGCATGGCGATCCCGGAGCGGTGGCGGCTGGAGCGCTGCAGTCCTTCGAAGGCGACCTCGAGCACGAGGCCCTGATCGGGCGCGTGCACCACCTCGCGCACCGGGCCGAAGCGGTTGACGGTGTTGCGGCGCACGTAGCGGTCGATCTGCAGCAGCTCCTCGTCGGTGAAGCCGAAATAGGCCTTGCCGACAGGAACCAGCTCGTCGCCCTCGTCGCCGCGCGTCCAGACGCCGAACGTGTAATCGGAATAATAGGAGGACCGCTTGCCGTGGCCGCGTTGCGCATACATCAGCACCGCGTCGATGATGTAAGGGTCGCGCTTCCACTTCCACCACGGCCCCTTTGGCCGGCCGGGAAGATAGAGCGCGTCTCGCCGCTTGAGCATGATGCCTTCGACCGCGTCGGCATCCGCTCCGGCCCCGGCTATCGCCGGATTTTTCCGCGCGGCCGCGAGGTCCTCCCAGGTCGCAAACGGGACAAGGGGTGAAAGATCGACGCGGGGCTCGTTGAGCCGCCCAACAACCTGTTCGAGCCGCGCGCGGCGCGCGGCGAACGGAAGCTCGCGAAGGTCTTCCGCCCCGTCCGCGAGCAGATCGTAGGCGCGCAGATGCGCGGGAAAGTCGGCCATGAGCTTGGTTGTGACAGTTTTGCGATGGAGCCGCTGCTGCAGCACGTTGAACGATTGCACGCGGTGCTCGCGCATGATCAGCAGCTCGCCGTCGATCGCGCCCGGCAGCCGCAGCGCCTCGAGAAGATCGGGGAAGCTCCTGGAAATGTCCTCACCGGTGCGAGAATAGAGCCGCGCGACCGTCCGGCCGTCATGCCGCGCGGCGACCGCCTGCACGCGGATGCCGTCCCATTTCCATTCGGCCATGAATTCGGCGGCGTCGAGCCCGGCGAGGTCCGGCTCGTCGAGCGCATGAGCCAGCATTGCC
>JBKQHQ010000164.1:0-26970 GCA_052148715.1 Xanthobacteraceae bacterium
ATCGCGCGCTCTACAACATGATCGGCTGCAACTTGTCGCGGTTCTGCCTGATGATCGGCGAGGAGCCGATGGATCATCCGCTCAAGGCGGTGCAGGCGCTGCAGAAGAAGATGGGCCGCACCATGAAGCCCAAGGAGGTGCCGGCCGAGACCGCGATCTGCAACCAAAATGTCGTGACGGGCGACAAAATTGATATCCGGCAATTCCCGGCGCAGCGGATGTGGCCGCTCGATGGGGGGCTTTATCTCGGCACTGGCGACGCGGTGGTGACGCAATGCCCGGAAACCGGCCGCATCAATGTCGGCACTTATCGCATGATGATCAAAGGCCCGCGCGAGATCGGCGTCTACACCTCGCCGGGCAAGGACGCGACGCTCGATCGCGACAAGTGGTGGAAGATGGGCAAGCCGATGCCGATCGCCGCGGCCTACGGCATCGATCCGCTGCTGTTCCTGGTCGCCGCCACCAGCCTGCCGAAGACGGAAAGCGAGTACGAATATTACAGCGGCATCAACGGGTCTCCGATCGAGCTGTTCACCAGCGATTTGACCGGCCTGCCGTTGCCGGCCCGCGCCGAGATCATCCTCGAAGGCTTTCTGTATCCCAACGAGACCTTCGCCGAAGGCCCGTTCGGCGAGTTCACCGGCTATTACGGACGCCCCAGCGGCGCCACGCCGTATATGCGCGTCGAGCGCGTGCGCTTTCGCGACAATCCCACCCTCACCTGCGCCCTCATGGCCGACGGACCGGCCAACGAAGCCGGGCTGTTCTGGGCAATGCTGCGCTCTGCCGGAATCTGGGCCGACCTGCAAAAGCTCGGCATCCCCGGCGTGCAAGGCGTGTGGTCGATCCCCGAGGCGGCCGGATGGGGCATCACCGTCGTCTCGATCCGGCAGATGTATGCCGGCCATGCCCCGCAGGTGATGGCGCTCGCCGCGCAGTGCACGGCCGGCGCCTATTTCGGTAAATACGTCATCGTCGTCGACGACGATGTCGACCCGACCAATGTCTATCAGGTGCTCTGGGCCATGGCGACGCGCTCGCGCCCGGCTCAATCGATCGACATCCTGCGCGAGACCTGGAGCACCTTCCTCGACCCGAGCCTCAATCCGCCCGAGATCAGGCCGTGGGGCTCAAAATGCCTGATCAACGCCTGCATGGACTACAAATTCATAAAATCGTTCTCGCCCCGCACCAAGCTCTCGAAACCCACCTACGAGGGCGTCGTCGCCCGCTGGCAGGAGCTCGGGCTCAGCGGCAAGCCGCCGGTCGTCTCCGTCTTCGAGGAGGAGACGTTCTTGGACAAGGATTGATCCAAATGATTGCGGCGATGGCTCGTTGATACGATGCGTGGCAGCCGACAGGATTGTCGGTCGGACAGGTCAACCCACACTACGCTTGCTTGCTACCCGCGGCCGATGAACGAGCGCATATGGTTGGGGAGTATCGTCGCTTCGTAGAGGTTCACTTCCGGCGGCAGCGCGGACATCAGCACCGCAACCTTCGCCACGTCTTCGGCCGCCATGACGTAATCGTCGGGTGCCATGCCCGGACCCGCTTTCGTCCGGCCGCGGCGCGTTGAAAAGGAGCTGAGCGTGGCGCCCGGATGGATGATGGACGCAACGATCCCGTGCTTGCGGCCATCCATCGTCAACTGATGCGTCATGCCCTGGAGGGCAAACTTGGTCGTCGTGTAGGGCAGCGAATCCGGCCGCGGTGTCTTCGCCGAGACGCTGCCCATATTGATGATGCGCCCGCCCTGCGGCGTCTGATCCTTCATGATCCTGATCGCCTCGCGGCAGCAAAGGAACGCCGCCGTGATGTTGATATCGAGAACCTCCCGCCAGTATTTGAGCGAGATTTCCTCGGTATTGATGTGCGTCGCAACACCGGCGTTGTTCACCAGAATGTCCAAGCGGCCGTAAGTCTTCATGACCTCGGCAAACAGTGCGGTGACCTGCTGTTCCTGGGTCACGTCCGTTGGCACAGGCAGTGCTTCTCCGCCGCGCGACCGGATGCCGCAAGCCACTTCGCTCAACAATTCGGCGCGCCGGGCGACCAACACCGTCTTTGCGCCTTCACCCGCAAACGTCTCCGCAATCGCGCGGCCGATCCCATTGCTTGCACCGGTGACGACCGCCACCCGGTCCTGTAACTGCCTGGTCATCTCTTCCATCCCCCTGCATGGGTGCCACCCGTACTTGAGCCCACGATGACTGCGCAAGCAAGCATACGCGTCTCGCGTCTGATCCTGAAGCGAAAGACGAATACTGGAAATCGAGTCCCGCCGCGAGTATCGTCGTTTGGCCCCGGAGAGCGCATTCCGACGCGGAACATCATGCCGCGAGGCATCGGCTTTCTCTGTCGGCACGGCTCCCGCCGCATGGCGGTGGGGTCGAGAAAGTTGGAAATGGTATCGGCTGGGCGCGCTTTAATGATGATGATGATAATGAGCACAAACACGGAGCAGCATCATGCGTATCTTACTACTGGTCGCATTCTTAATCGGCTCTGCCGCGCTCGCCTGCGCCGCCGAAGATGTCGCCGCCGGACAGTCCGTCATCCGCTCCCAAGAGGAAGCCTTCAGCCGTGACGACGCAGCAGCGGCGTACACCTTTGCTTCGCCTTCCCTGAAAAACTGGTACCGGAGCGCCGACATCTTCATGTCCATGGTCCGCAATGGCTATGCTCCGGTCTACCGCCATAGAAGTTTCGAATTTGGGCGGGCCACGATTTCGGAAGGCAAGATCGTGCAGGAAGTCCACATCATCGATGCTGACGGTGCAGCTTGGGAGGCGCTCTACACGCTGGAGCCGCAGTCCGACGGGAGTTTCAAGATCAGCGCGTGCGTTCTGTCGAAATTAATTACGTCTTAGGTGCTTGATGACTTCGCAAGCATTGGTTCTTCGTCCGCGCGCCCTGGAGCATGATGACTTCTCTTCGAGTCATCATGCTCTTATTGTTGGAGCCTCATCTGTTCCGAAAACCGGTACCCACCTTTCGGGATCGCGCTCTAGCGCCGGCGGGTGGCGAGCTCGGCCAAGATTTCTTCGTTGTGCTCCCCCAGCGCGGGCGGCGGTTCGTCGATGCGGGGGCCGCCATGGGCGAAGGTGAAGGCGGCGAGCGGCACGCCGAAACCGCCTTCCACGCCACCGGTGGCGGACTCGTGCCGGTGAATGATGCCGCGCGTTGCCAATTGCGGATCGGCCAGCGCTTCGCCCATGGTGCGCACCCGTGCGGCCGGGACGTGGCGCGCCTGGAAGAATTCTTCCCATTCCTGCGCGGTCCGCGTCTGTAGAATTTCCGACAGCAGCGCGGCTTCGCGGTCGCGATCGGCGCCGCGCTCCTCGTTATTGCGCTTGATCATGTCCGGCCGCTCGAGAACCGTCCATAAGCGGCGCTGCTGGCGCAGGTTGCTAGCGCCCAGCATCAACAAGCCGCTCTTGGTCGGGTACGCGCTGTTGGTCGCGTGCGGGTTTTGGTTGCCGTGCGGCTTCGGATGCTCGCCGTTGCGCAGATAACCGGTCACATGCGAGCTCATCAGGATCATCGCCACGTCCAGCATCGCCATGTCGATGCGCTGGCCGCGGCCGGTGCGCTCGCGCTGGAAGAGCGCCGAGGCCAATGCGAAGGCGCCGGTCATGCCGGTGGCGTAATCGATGGCCGGAGAGCCGAATTTCACCGGGTGCACGTCCTCCGTCCCCGTCATCGCCATGATGCCCGAAGTCGCCTGGATCACGTGGTCGTAGGCGGTCTGCCGGCTACGGGGCCCGTGCTGGCCGAAGGCCGAGAAGGAGGCGTAGATCAGCCGCGGATTGATCGCCGCCAGCGCCTCGTAGCCGAGCCCCAAGGCCTCGAAGGCGCCAGGCCGATAATTTTCCACGAAGACGTCCGCCGTGGCGACGAGCTGCTTGAGAATCTCGCGATCCTCCTCCCGCTTCAGATCCAACGTGATCGAGCGCTTGTTGGACGCCTGGGTCAGAAAGGCCGTGCCCATGTTGCGGCGGTTGAGCGCCCTGTCGGTGCCGTTTGCGCGGCTCTGGTCGGGCTCGTCGGGGTGCTCGACCTTGATCACGTCGGCGCCCAGCACCGCCAGTTGATAGGTCGCAAACGGCCCCGCCAGAACATGCGTGACGTCGATCACCCGAATGCCTTCAAACGGACGCGTCATCGCGGTCTCCCTGCAGCTGCGTCACCACCAGCCGCCAGCATATAGAGATCGCGCGGACGGAACAGCACGGAATGGCGCTCAAGCCTAAGCTTTGCTACGCTGGGCGCCCGTCGAAGCGGATGGGTGCGGAGAAGGAAATGGCCTCGTACGCGATCGGGCGACTCGACGGGTTTGCCGAGGGTGACCGCAAGGTCGTATCCTGCGACGGCGTCGAGATCGGCGTATTCATGGTCGATGGCGAACTCGTTGCTTGGCACAATCAGTGCTCCCATCGACAGGGTCCCGTCTGTCAAGGCCGCATCTACAAGCGGGTCATCGAGCCGCTCGACGACCGGCAGCGGACGCGGATGCTTCAATTCGACGAGCATGAGACGCACATCGCCTGTCCGTGGCACGGATATGAGTTCAGCCTCAAGACCGGACGGCATCCCGGCAGCGCGATCCATGCCCTGCGCAAGGCGAAGATCGAGATCATCGACGGTGAGGTTTATGTCGTCGTCTGAGCCGGCCCTGCCCAACGATCCCTATGCATGGATCGACAGGTTTGCCGCCGACCTGCACGCAGCAGCGCGAACGCTGGCGAGCGGTGGCGAGGCCGCTAGGGTCTCCGACGAGGCCGTCGCACAATTGTTGACGGCGGCAATCCGCCTCTACGTCGCCAAGTCCGACGGCGAAGAGCGAACGTTTGCCCCTATCATCCGTGAAGAAATCGAGCCGCTGACCGCGACCGAGGTTCTTTCCGCCGTTTCCGAGTTGCTTCGGGCCTTGCGACTCGGACCCATGGAGTTGGCGCTCTGGTACCGGCGCCGCCCCGATGAAGACCAGGGAGAGCTCCCGTGAATGTAACAACAACGTCGGTTCCGCACCTGTTGTCGCCGCAGGAGGTGAGCGTTTACGCCGACACGCGCGAATTATTGGCGCATGCCAAGCGCGACGCGCGCAAGCGTGGTTTCCAGGACTGGCTGATCTGCGACATCGATGCGCATCATGTCGAGACCGTGTCGTGGAAGGAGGTCATCGAATACATCGAAGACCCCGTCGTCCGTCAGCAAGCCGTGCATTTCCAGAACGAGCGCGTCGGCGCCCCGCCCTACGGTCTCAATGGCGACCTCGGCTTGCGTTATCAGAGCGTCGGCGGACGTATTCCGCACCAGGACGGCCAGCGCGAAACCGTCATGGAAACCGATGTCCATCGCGACGTCACCTTGACGCGGCGCGCCATGGAATCGCTGGCGATCGATTACATGGTCGTCTTTCCGACCCCGATGCTTTTTCTCGGCATGCACCCGCAGCCCGAAATGGAGATATGGCTCAGCCGCGCCTACAATCGCTGGCTGATCGAACGCCTGCTCGCCGCCGACGACCGCATCAAATCGCTTATCTATTTGCCCTTCAATACGCCGGAAGAGGCCGAGCGGACTCTAAGGGACTTCGGCGACGCCAAGGGGGTGATCGGCTTCTGCGTGCCCAGCACGCGCTACAAGCCGGTGCATCACAACGATTACATGCGCCTCTATGCGATGATTCAGGAGACCGGCAAGCCGCTCGCGTTCCACGCCGGATATCACTGGCAGGACCCTTCGCTCGCGACCGTCAACCGCTTTCTCGGCATGCATGCGCTCGGCTTCGTCTGGTGCAACATGGTCCATATGACCAACTGGATCTTGAACGGAATCCCCGTACGCTTCCCGAAATTGAAATCGATCTGGGTGGAAAGCGGGCTTGCCTGGGTGCCGTTCCTGATGCAGCGCCTCGACGACCAGTATCTGATGCGGCCCTCGGAGGCGCCGCTGCTGCGGCGGGTGCCCAGCGAGTATATGCGGGAGCATTGCTGGTACACGACACAGCCGATGGAAACCAGCAATCTGAAGGCATTGGAGGTGACCCTGGAGATGATCAAGGCCGAAACCCAGCTGTTGTTCGCATCCGACTGGCCGCATTTCGACTTCGATCTTCCGTCGGTGATTTATGACCTTCCATTCCTGTCCGAGACCGCCAAGCGCAACATTCTCGGCCTCAACGCCGCCCGTATCTTCGGACTCGATCCCACGCCGCGGAAGACCCTTTAGAGAGCGTTCGCCGGCATTCTTAGAAAACGCCATCGGGTCTCAGTCCATACACCGGGCGCGCCCCGGTGTGGGCGTCGAGCAGCGATCGGAAGGGATACCATGAAAGCCCACTGGCCGTGTTGGTGCAGAACCGTGTCGCTCTGGCCCCTGCTGTTCGGGGCCGCCCTCGGGGCACCGGCGCAGGCCCGCGACTATCCCGCGAGGCCGGTGAAGATCATCTCGGATTCGGCGCCGGGCAGCGCCGTCGATTTGATCCTGCGCACGCTGGCCGATCGGTTGGGTCAGGCCTGGGCTCAGCGAGTGGTGGCAATCGATCAGCCGGGCGGCGGCGGCGCCATTTCAGTCCGCAGCGCGGCGGAATCCGCACCCGACGGTTACACATTGTACATGCCCGCCTTATCGGTATTCCTAGAAACCCCGGGACGGGCGGCAAACCTCCCGGTCGAGCTGCCGCGCGACTTCGCGCCCATCGGCTCCGTGTCCGAGCAGCCGATGTTCATCGCGGCGGCCCCTTCTCTCGGCGTCACAACCCTGCCGGAGCTGATCGCGCTCGCGAAAAGGCGACCCGGGGAAATCTCCTATGCGGTAAGCGGTGTTGGAAGGCTGACCCACCTCACCGGCGAACTGTTGCAGCGGCGAGCAGGGATCCAGCTGTTGTTGGTTCCCTATTCCGGGGGCCCCGCTCAGGCCCTCAGCGACGTCCTGGGTGGTCGCATTCCTTTGATCATCGAAGGCTATGCGGGCTTGGCGGCAGCAATCAAATCGGGGTCGATCAAGCCGATCGCGGTTGGTTCGGCTCAGCGCCTGCCGGATTTCCCCGATCTGCCGACGGTGGCGGAAACACTCCCAGACTTCCTCGCATTGGGTTGGCAAGGACTGGTGGCGCCGGTCGGCACGCCCGAGGCCATCGTACATCAGGCGGGCGACGATCTCCGCAACGTGCTCGATCAACCGGATCTCCGTCGCCAACTTGCGATACGCGGCGCCTACGCGCACCCGATGTCGCCCGAGGAAGTCATCGCATTCGTCCGCGGCCAACAGCAGACGTGGAACCCAATCCTGCGGCAGCTTACCCTCGAGCCGAAGTGATCGCGCACCCGACGCAAGCTGCTTCAGCCAAATCCAGGTTTGGTGCCGACAAATTCGCCGAATGCCTTGTGGGGATGTGTCAGTTGGATTCAAATCCGATTTTCTCCCACCATTTCTCCTAATCTCAGATATTGATCTCCACGACCTCGTCGAGTGCCACGCGGACAAATTCACGGGCAAAACTCGCTTGAGCAGCCGGTGACGAAGCAAACTGGGGAATCGATTTCGCGATTTGCCGAGGCTCCCTCTGATCAAGTGAAACGGCGGGAACCGGCCCGCCTAGCCCGCGGGAAAATGCTGCCGCGCGCAGGAACGAACACGCGCCATGTGCTGTTCGGCAACGGCCGCCGGGAGGTGCGGCGCGACCTCGTCGAAATGCAGATGCTCGAGCAAGTCGAAGCCGGTCGAACGAAGGATGTGGGTGTCTTGCAGATCCTGCACGGCATTCCAACGGCCGCTCTTGATGAGCAGCGACAGCGGCGCACCCGAGATCGTAATCAGAACTGATTTCTTCCCGGAAAGAAGCCCGCGCACGACGCCGTTGCGGGCTTCGTAGGCGAAGCCGCGCGCAAAGACCCGGTCGATATACCCCTTCATCATCGCCGGCATCGACAGCCACCAGAGTGGGTAGATGACAGTAAGCGCATCGGCGGCGCGAATATCATCCTGGGCCCGCGTCACATCGGCGTCGACGGGATGATCGGCGGCAAGCTCGTGCGCGGCCAGAACAGGGTTGAACCCCATACGGTACAGATCGTATGTCCGCTGACTGTGCCCGAGTTTTTCCAGTTCAGCGGCATAGGTGCGCGCCAGCCCCATCGTAAAGCTGTCTTCGGCGGGATGGGCAACGACGACCAGGTGCTTCATGGTGCTTTTCTTTCACTAGGCATGATCCCGAAAAGTGGGCACCGGTTTTCGGAAAAGATCATGCTCCAACAATAAGATAGAGCGCGATGACGACTCGAAGAAAAGTCATCGTGCTCTAAGCGATACGGCGTTCCGCCGGCGCCAGAGCGGGGTAATCGATGTATCCCGCCGCACCGCCACCAAAGAAACTCGCACGATCGGGAATGCTTAGCGGGGCGCCGATACGCAGACGCTCGACCAGATCCGGATTGGCGATGTAGAGCCGGCCGAAGGCGATCAGATCAGCGTCGTTGCGGCGGCGCGCCTCCAAAGCCAGTTCCAGGTCATAGCCGTTATTCGCGATATAGAGGCCGTCGAAGGATCGCCGCAGGATCTGCAGATCAAAGCCGCCAGCAACCTCGCGCGGCCCTTGGGTAACGCCTTCGATGATGTGGATATAGGCCAGGCCGAAGGAGTTCAGTCGTTCGACGACATAGCCGTAGGTCGCTTCGGGATCGCTGTCGGGGCCGATATCGTTGACCGGGCTCAGGGGCGAAAGGCGGATGCCGACACGCTCGCCGTCGCAAACCCTGGCCACCGCCTCCGTGACTTCAAGGAGGAAACGTGCCCGGTTCTCCCGCGACCCGCCATAGGCGTCGGTCCGTTTGTTCGTGCTGTCGCGCAGAAACTGCTCGATGAGATAGCCGTTGGCGGCGTGGATCTCGACGCCGTCGAAGCCCGCTGCAAGGGCGTTTGTCGCGGCATGGCGGTACTGCTCGATGAGCCCGGGAATTTCCGCGGCCTCCAGCGCACGCGGCGTAACGCAAGGTTGGAAGCCGGTCTCGGTAAAGGATGTGCCCGCCGGACGGATGGCAGACGGCGCTACCGGCAGCGCACCACCCGGCTGCAACGAGGGATGCGATACCCGCCCGACATGCCAGAGCTGCACGAACACTCGGCCGCCCTTGGCATGAATCGCCTGGGTCACGAGCCGCCACGCCGCAACCTGCGGCCCAGTGTAAAGTCCCGGGGTGAAGGCATAACCCCTTCCCTGGGCCGAGATATTGGTGCCTTCGGCGATGATCAAACCGGCCGAAGCGCGTTGCGCGTAGTACTCGGCCATCAGCGGAACCGGAACGCCGTCGGCGCCGGCGCGGCTGCGCGTCAACGGCGCCATCACGATGCGGTTCGCAAGATGGTACGGCCCAAGCCAAACCGGTTGGAACAGATCGCTGCGCGCCCGAGATTGTGCCCCGGAATGCGGCATGATGTTTCTCCACGGTAAGCGCCGACGGACCAATTTACAGGTTAAGCTAGACGGATAGGGGCCGAGCCGCTTTGATCGTTGTCAAACCACGCAGCGGTGCTACGGCAGATCGAAGCGCGCGAAATTACGGTCGAGCCGTCAGGCGCACGTCGCGGAGGCAGACGCACACTTGGTCGGTCTCCGAACGGCGGACGTGGCGCCGGTAGGAGGCGAGCTCTCCGGCGGAAAAGTCTCCTTCAGGCGCCCTGCTGCTCCTTTGCGGCCGCCACCACGCCGGCATCGTGAAGGCGGGCGACCTCGCCGCCGGAGAGATTTAGGATCGTCGACAAGATTTCATCGGTGTGCTCGCCGAGGCGCGGCGCCGGGCGCGGATCGCGCCGCGTGTCGGTAGCGATCATGCCGGGAAAGCCCGGCGTGAGATAGGAAGCGCCGCTCGGGTGACGGACGGAGGCGAACATTGGATTGGCGGTCGAAAGCCGCGGATCGGTCGCGAGCGCCTGGCGCACCGTTTGATACGGTCCCCAGGTCACGCCGGCCTGGTCGAGGCGGGCGGTCAAGTCGGCAAACGAAAGCCTCGCGATGCGCTCGCCGGCCAGCGCGAACAGCGCGTCGCGATGGATGAACCTCGCGCCCTCGTCGGCGGTGAAATCGACGCCGTGCTGTTGCTCCAGCGCCACGACCTCGTTGCCGATCGCGAGCACGTCGAGGAGCCCGGTCCACTGCCGCTTGGTGAGGGCGACGATCATCAGCCGGCGGCCGTCGGCGCACACGAAATCGGAGCCGAACGCACCAAACAGTGCGTTGCCGTAGCGCGGCCGGTCCGCACCCGATGCCGCCACCTCGGCGATGAGCCCGAGATTGCCCAGCATCCCGAAGGCAACGTTGGACAGGGGGATCGCAATCTCGCGCCCACGGCTGGTGCGCCGCCGGTCGCGCCCGGCCGCTAGCAACGCCGTCGCGGCGTAGAGGCCGGTCGCTATATCCCAGGCCGGGAGGACGTGATTGACCGGCTCCGTGGCGGTCGGGGGGCCGGTCATGTCGGGATAGCCGGCGGCGCAATTGACCGTGTAGTCGACGGCGTTGCGTCCATCCGAGGAGCCGGTCACCCGCACGCTGATGAGGTCCGCCCGCAACGCGGCGAGCCGGTCATGGGCGAGGAAACCGTTGGCCGGATAGTTGGTGACGAAGTAGCCGGAATCCTCGCCCGGCGCGGTGATCAGCGCGGTCGCAAGCTCGCGGCCTTCAGGACGCGAGAGATCGATGGCGATCGACCGCTTCCCCTTATTGAGGCCTTCCCAGTAATAGCTCGACCCGCCCGCCGCGAGCGGCCAGCGCCGGTAGTCGGGCCCGCCGCCGATCGCGTCGAAGCGAATAACGTCGGCGCCGAGTTGCACGAACGTCAATCCGCACAGCGGAGCGGCGACGAACGCGGCGCCCTCGATGAGGCGAATACCGTTGAGGAGATCGTACACGGTAGTCTATCTTAACGGGGGGCTCCGACGTGTAAAGCCGCAGCGCCGCGCCGGATTCGATCGGCGACTCTCGGGGGAAAAATAATGAAGCTCTCGATCTTCTCAGTTCAGGATCATTACCCGGATCGTTCGCGCACGGTCCCTCAACTCTACGCCGAAGTGATCAATCAGGCCGTGCTCGCGGACACGCTCGGCTACGACGGCTTCTTCTCGGCCGAGCACCATTTCCACCCCTACGGCGCCGTGCCTAATCCGTCGGTACTGCTGAGCGCGATTGCGCAGCGGACGCAGCGCATCCGGCTGGGCACCGCCATCTCGGTCCTGACCTTTCATGACCCGCGGACCGTCGCCGAGACCTTTGCCATGGTGGACGTGCTGACGGGCGGACGTTTTGTTCTTGGCGTGGGCTCCGGCTACCTCAAGCACGAATTCGCAGGATACGGCGTCGCGCCGGAAGAAAAACGCGATCGCTTCGACGAATGCCTGAGCGCCGTCGAGATGCTGTTGACCGGCGAGCGCATTACGTTCCACGGCACGCATTATTATATCGACGCCGTCCAGCTAAATGTTCTGCCGATTCAGAAGCCGATCCCGCTCTACGTGGCGATTCTGCGCAAGGAGGCGGCTTATCACGTCGGCCGTCAAGGCAAGGGTTTGCTAACCGTTCCTTACGGATCGATCGACCGGTTCGACGAGATCGGGCCGCTGATCGGGGAATTTCGCCGCGGACGCAGCGAGGCAGCGGAGAAGGTATCTGTGCTGCCGGAAAGCTTGGGCGACAATATCGTCTGCCTGCATACCCATGTGGCCGACAGCGACGCCGAGGTGCGGCGCGTGGCGAGCGCCGCCTTCGACCTCTATGTCGAGACGCGTCTCTACGCCAAGCGCATGACCTTCGACGACATCCTGCGCAGCGGCGTGTGCCTGTTCGGCTCGGTCGACACGGTCGTGGACAAACTGTGCGCGCTCGCCGACATGGGTATCAACCATGTCATGACGCTGCAGAATTTCGGCCTCCTGCCGGCTCCCGAGGTGGAGAAATCCATGCGTATCCTGATCGAGCAGGTGATGCCGAAAGTGCGGGCTCGGCTGGCGCGCAAGCCACTCGCGTCGGTGGCTTAAGATTGTCCCGCATCGCACCAATCGATTGCGATGCACCGCGGAGGTAAACGAGTTAAGATTGTTATTGCGTCGAAACACTCGCGGTCGGCCCTGTTCTTCCGCTGTTTTTAAATCGGCGAGTATCGATCGCTCGGAAACACCTGATTGTCGGTGCTTACGTCGCCCCGCTTCTATGGTCTAAGGTGCCGACCTCCAAGAATTGGCTTCTTCGGACGGCGTCGCCTCGCGTGACGGTCCCCCTGGAGTGATCGGTGCATACGGCGGCTCCCACATTACGGCATTGGGTCGGCACGCCCGTCGCGCGCACGGAAGATCAGGCGCTGCTGACCGGGCGCGCGCGGTTCATGGACGATCTTTCCCCCCTGCCCGGCCTCAAGCATGCGGCCATCCTGCGCTCGCCCTACCCGCACGCCCGCATCCGCGGAATCGACGTCGCACAGGCTCGTTCGCTGCACGGGGTGTTGGGGGTCGTGACCGGCAAGGAGCTCGCGGTGCTCGCCGACCCGATTCCCAGCGTCGTGCGAGTCCCGGCGCCCTATCACCCCTTCGCCATCGACCGGGTTCGCTATGTGGGCGAGCCGGTCGCGGTCGTCGTCGCTGAGAGCCGCTATATCGCGGAGGACGCCTGCGAGCGGATCAGGGTCGACTACGAGCCGCTTCCGGCGGTGGCGAACCTCACAGCCGCGACGGCGGCGGGGGCGCCTGTTCTCCACGAGAAGGTGGGGTCGAATGTTGTCAGCCGACGGAGCTTTCGTTACGGCGATCCGGAGCGCGCCTTCGCCGAGGCCGACCGCGTGTTTGAGTTTAGCTATACGTATCCGCGTTACGGGTCGACGCCGATGGAGACATTTGGCGTCATCGCCAACTTTGAGCCGGCGCCCGACCGCTTCACCGTCTGGTCGAACTTCCAGGGTCCCTTCGTCCTGCATCCCTTGATGGCGGGATCGCTGAAAGTCCCCGGCACTCGGTTGCGTCTTATCACGCCGCCCTGCAGTGGAGGTAGTTTTGGAACCAAGCAGGCCGTCTTCTCGTACATCGTTCTGCTCGCCGCCGTCAGCCGCAAGCTCGGCCTGCCTGTCAAATGGATTGAAGATCGCGCCGAGCACCTGACGGCGGCCTCGGCATCGAGCGATCGCATTGGAACGATCGCCGCCGCCTTCACCCGGGACGGGGAACTGACTGGATTGCGGTTCCACACCATCGCCGACATGGGGGCCTACATCCGGCCGCCGGAGCCGGCTTCGCTTTATCGCATGCACAGCGCTTCCAGCAGTTGCTACCGGGTCCGCAACATCGCCATCGACAACGACCTCGTCGTCACCAATCGGACTCCGGTCGGGCTCAATCGCGGTTATGGCGGGCCGCAATTCTACTTCGCGCTCGAGCGCGTGATGGAGATCGCGGCGCGCGGCCTCGGCCTCGACCGGGAGACCGTGCGCCGCCGCAACTTCGTCCCTCCACAAGCATTCCCCTACGCAACTCCGGCGGGATCAATTCTGGACGCCGGCGATTATGAGGCCGCGCTCGACGAACTGCTGCGGCTCGCCGATTACGATGCCTTGTGCCAACGGCGGGATCAGGCGCGCCAAGAGGGCCGGCTGTTCGGGATCGGCATCGCCGCGGGGGTTGAGCCGTCGGGCTCCAACATGGCCTATGTATCGCTCGCGCAAACGCCGGAAGAGCGCGGGCGAACCGATCCGAAATCGGGTGCGAATGCGAGCGCCGTCGTGTCGATCGACCCCACCGGCCACGTAAGCGTGCAACTGTGCAGCACGCCGAACGGACAAGGCCATGCCACGGTCGCCGCGCAAATCGTCGCCGACGCGCTGGGCCTGCGCCCGGAAGACATCAACGTCGTCACCGAGGTCGAT
The DNA here is from genome assembly GCA_052148715.1 of Xanthobacteraceae bacterium. Taxonomy (GTDB): domain Bacteria; phylum Pseudomonadota; class Alphaproteobacteria; order Rhizobiales; family Xanthobacteraceae; genus JBKQHQ01. The sequence continues at coordinate 13,908 of JBKQHQ010000164.1, forward strand.
ACGCTGACCAGCGCCTGGTCGATCGCGTCGGGCAATTATTCCAACCGCTTCGCCGCGATCGTCGTTGGCGCGATTGCGGAGTCGGCCGAAAAGGTCGCCAAGAAAGTCAAGCTTATCGCGGCGGAGGTCTTGGAGAGCTCGCCGGAGGACATCGAGCTTGTCGACGGTTACGCGCGGGTCGCCGGTCGATCCAACAAGGGCCTGCCTTTGCGCAACGTCGCCGCGCGCGCACACTGGAATCCCGCCGGGCTGCCGCCGGATGCGAGCCCCGGAATCTATGAAACGGCGATCGTCTCGCCCGCGGTTCTCGGCTCCCCCGGTCAGGACGATCGTATCGCCTCGGCGACGACCTTCGGCTTTGTCATTGACCTGGCGGCGATCGAGATCGATCAAAATACCGGGGCAATCAGGATCGACAAATATGTGTCCGTCCACGACGTCGGCACGCAGCTCAATCCGCTCATCGTCGAGGGCCAGATCCACGGCGGCTTCGCGCATGGCCTCGGGGCCGCGCTGATGGAAGAACTCGCCTACGACGAGCAGGGACAATTTCTGTCCGGAACCTTTGCCGACTATCTCTGTCCGACCGCCGTGGAGATGCCTCAGGTCGTGGTCGGCCACGTCGTCACGCCTTCGCCGATGAACGCATTGGGCGCCAAGGGCATGGGCGACGGCAGCTCCATGCTTACGCCGGCCGCGATCGCCAACGCCGTGGCGGACGCACTCAATCGCGACGATATCGAGCTGCCGCTGACGCTGCGGCGTGTGTGGCTGCTCGCGAACGGCAAGAGCCCACACACCAGGGCCGCGGCATCGACCGCCACTGCCGATGCACCGAAACAGCAAATACCCGGCGGTCTGATCGGTGAGGGAGAGGCTGTTGTTTCCGCGCCGGCTGCGGAGGTCTGGCGACGCCTTACCGATCCGCAGGAGCTTGCCGCCATAGTCCCGGGTTGCCGCCGGCTCGTGCAAAATGCTCCTGACCGCTGCAGTGGCGAGGTGCTGATCGGCGTCGCCGGCATCCGCGGCCTTTACGCGGTCGAGATCGAGATGCGCGACAAGCACGAACCGGCATCGCTGCGGCTCCTCGGCAAGGCGTCGGGCGCGCTCGGATACGGGTCCGGCGAAGGCTTCGTCACGCTTTCGGCGGAAGCGGATGGTCGGACCCGCCTGCACTATCGGTACGAGGCAAGCATTGGCGGCAAGGTTGCGGGGTTCGGCCAGCGCATGCTCGGAACCGTGACCCGCCTGCTCATTGCCGAATTTTTCCGCTCGCTCGAGCGACGGATTTCCCCTGCGCGCCAACCGCTGTGGCGACGCTGGCTCTCCCTGCTGCGCGCAAGGGGGAAGCAATGAAACCTATTGCGTTCGAATATCTCCGTCCGGAGACGATCGCGGAAGCCGCGGGCCTGCTGGCGGATTTGCGCGAAGACGCCGCGGTGCTCGCGGGCGGGATGACGCTCGGGCCGATGCTCAATCTGCGGATTATGCGGCCAAGCGCGGTGATCGACATCACGCGCATTCGCGACCTCGGCTCGATCACGATGCGCGGCGACACCGTCGTGACCGGTGCTACATCCATCCAAGCGGATGCGCTGGCCTCCGACGTGCTGCGCGGCAACGTGCCGCTGCTCACGTTGGCGCTTCCCTGGGTCGGTCAGTTCCAGACCCGCAACCGCGGCACCCTCGGCGGCTCGGTCGCCCATGCCGACCCGAGCGCGGAGATACCCTTGTGCCTCGTAGTGACGGACGGAACCGTGGTGCTGCGGTCGAAGCGCCGTGAACGCCGCGTCCGCGCACGGGATTTCTTCATCGGCGCGCTCACGACCGCGCGGCAGCCGGACGAGCTCGTGGTCGCGCTCGAATGGCCGTCGGCGCCAGCCGACGCCGGGCACGGCTTCGAAGAAATCGCCCAACGCCACGGCGACTTCGCCATCGCGGCAGCAGCCTGCCAGATCCGCCTCGACGGCGCCGGCCGCATCGCCGCGCTCGCACTCGGTCTCGGCGGGGTCGAGAATCGTCCAATCGCGGTCGAGACATCGGGCTTTCTCGGCCGCGCCGCCGACCAGACCATGGTGATGGAGCTTGCCGAGCACGCGGTGGGCTCCGTCGCCCCCATGGAAGACCATGTCGCGGACGCGCCGTATCGCCTCGCGCTCTCGCGCGCGCTTATCGGCCGAGTGGTGCCGCGGGCCATTGCCGATGCGCAGGCGCGCCGAGGATCGTTGCAATGACAACGCTGCGCCTTGCGCCGGACGAACGCCATCGCGTCGAGCTCACCTTGAACGGAAAGACGCGGTCCGGCCTTGCCGAGCCGCGGATGCTGCTGTGCGATTTTCTGCGCCACGAATTGCAAGCCTACGGCGTGCATGTGGGATGCGAGCATGGCGTGTGCGGCGCCTGCACGATCTTGCTGAACGGGCGCGCAGTGCGCAGCTGCACGCAATACGCCGTGCAGGCCGACGGAACCAAAATTACCACGGTCGAAGGCCTTGCCGAAGGAAGTACGCTCAACGCCTTGCAGCGTGCGTTCATGCGCCACCATGCCCTGCAATGCGGCTTCTGCACGGCCGGCATTCTCATGTCAGCCACACATTTTCTGCAGCAGCAGCCGCATCCTGACGAAGCGCAGATTCGCGACATGCTGTCGGGCCATATCTGTCGATGCACTGGCTATGCGGCCATTGTCACCGCCATTCTCGACGCCGCATCCGGCGCAAGTGACGAGGTCGATTAGCGATGGATCTCGGCACTGCATTCGCATTCTCGGTGCTGCGCCAGCCCGACCGCGAAGCCATCGTTGATGGCGGTCGGCGCCGCACCTACGCGCAGTGGTATTCCGAGATCCGTGCGGCAGCCGGAGCGCTGCGCGTCATGGGGCTCAAGCCCGGCGACCATCTCGTCGTCGTGATGCGCAATCGTTATGAGATGGCCACGCTCTATTGGGCATGCCATCTGCTCGGCGTGATCTTCACCCCCGTGAGCTGGCGCGCCACCCTCGAGGAAATCGCCTATTGCCTGGAGGATGCCGAGGCAGTAGCCGTCGCCTATGACGGCGCGGCAAGCCACGCCGTGTCGGAGGCCGCCGCCAGGCTCAACATCAACGCGCGTCATCTGATTGTGACGGCCGACGGTCGGGGCGAGGGTGTCGGTTTCGAAAAGCTCATTCAAGCGCCGCCGATCGCGGGCCCCGCCGCGCCCAGCGAATCCGCAACCTGCTTGATGCTCTACACGTCCGGAACGACAGGCCGTCCGAAAGGCGTGCCGCGGTCCCACCGCAATGAGATCACGGCGTCGATTTCGCAGATTGCCCACAACCGCTATCGGCACGGCGAGGCCTCGCTTGGTGTGATGCCCCTCTTTCACACCATGGGCGTGCGCATCCTCCTCGCCTCGGCCTTGCTCAACGGCAAGTTTGTTTGCATGCCCGACTACGCTGCCGAGGAAGTCTTGCGGCTCATCGAGGCGGAGAAGATATCGGCCCTATTCCTCGTTCCGACCCTATTCCACGACGTGTTGCGGGTCGCAAGGTTCGAGTCCTTCGATCTGCGTTCGTTGTCGCGCGTCGGTTACGCCGGTATGACGATGACGGCGGCGCTCATCGAAAAATGTCTCGCGCAGCTCACGCCGCAGCTGTTCGTGAACTACTATGGCTCCAGTGAAATCTACACTTTCAGCTATTGTGACCATCTCGATGCCAAGCCCGGTTGCGCGGGGCGGGCCGGTCTCAATCAAGTCATTCGCGTGGTCTCGGCGGACCCGGCACGGCGCAGCGACATCGAGATCGATCTGCCTTCCGGCATGCAGGGCGAGATCGTCGCCAGCATGCAGAGTCCGGAGGCCTTTGCCGGCTATTGGAAGCGCCCCGATGCCGACGCGAAATCGATCCAAGGAAGCTGGTACCGCACCGGCGATCTCGGACAGTTCGACAGCGATGGCGAGCTTTATGTCGTCGGGCGGGTTGACGATATGATCATCAGCGGCGGCGAGAACATCTATCCCGAGGAAGTCGAAGATGCCCTCGCCCGCTGCACACTCGTGGGCGGGGTCGCCGTGGTCGGCATTCCCGACGAACGGCTGGGCGCCCGCGTCGTGGCCTTCGTTGAGCCGGCCGCATCGGGCGTGAGTCAACAGCAGCTCGACGAGGTCTGCCTGCGCAGCGGTCTCGCGCGTTTCAAGCGGCCGCGTGAATACGTGTTCGTAAAATCCATCCCCCGCTCGGCCGCAGGAAAGATCCTTCGCCGAAGGCTGCGAAGCGGTGACTATGAACGGCTTTGAGCAAATCACTCGCGACTGACGGAAAGGGAAGAATGATGAGCAAAGACTACGCCGAATTGCGCGCCTCGGTCCTGCGCGACCTCGATGGGCTGCGCTACGAGGTCGATGCCGGCAAGAAGATCGGTTGGCTGCGGCTCGACCGCCCTCCCCTCAACGTCGTCTCCTACCGGGGCCGCAGCCAGATCGCCGCGATCATGGAGGCGTTCGGCCAGGATCCGGACGTGCGCGTGGTCGTCATCCGGGGCACGAATGGCGTCTACACCTCCGGTGGGGACGTCAAGGCGTTTCCGCTGATCGAGCGCGACGGCATGTCTCACCTCGCCTGGAACATCGCCGCACCGGAACGCTGCCCGAAGCCGGTCGTCTGCGCCATGGAGAAATACGCCATGGGCGTCGGCCTCGAGCTTGCGATGGCCTGCGACATCCGCATCGCAACCAAGGACACTTTGCTCGCGCTGCCCGAAGTGACGCTCGGCCAGATCCCGGGAAGCGGTGGAAGCCAGCGCGTGGCGCGAATCGCCGGCCTGACCCGCGCGGTCGACATGATGATGCTCGGCCGGCGCATTCCGGCGCCGGAGGCCTTCCAATGGGGATTGCTGACGCGCGTCGTCGAGGATTCCGCGGCCCTTGACCGCGCCATCGACGAAGTGGTCGAGAAGCTCACGTCGATGTCCCCCCTCGCGCTCAAGACCATCAAGCGGGTCCTCAACACGACCTACGATTCGAGCTTGAGCGTCGGGTTCGACGTCGAGGGGCATGCCTACGAGAAGCTGCGCGAGAGCGAGGACTATAAGGAAGGCATCGCCGCGTTCGGTGAAAAGCGCAAGCCTAATTTCAAAGGAAAATAGTTGCCGTGGCGCCGGTCTGGACCCGTCCCACACGATCCGACACCAATCCGGAAGGGGAGTGAAACATGAGCAAGCTACTGGCCAGTACATGCTTGGGCACGACAACCGCGTTCCTCATCGGTATTCTAGCATCGACCGGCTCACAAGCGGCCGACCCCATCAAGGTCGGGGTGGACACGCCTCTCTCTGGCACCTACGCGCCGATCGGCAAGCAGGTCCGCTGGGGGGCAGAGCTGGCGGTCAAGGAAATCAATGCCGCCGGTGGGGTCAGCGGCCACAAGTTCGAACTGATCTTCGAGGACGAAGAAGCCAACCCACCGGTCGCCGTGCGCAAGGCCGAGAAGCTCCTGCAACAAGACAAGGTCGATCTTCTCACCGGCACGGTCAACAGCGGCTCGACGCTGGCAGTCGGCCAGGTCGCCGAACGCAACGACCGGATTCTGGTCACCACCGTCTCCTACGCCACCTCGATCACCGGCGCGCAGTGCAATGCGAACGTCTTTCGCGTCAACGCCAATGCGCACCAGCAGTCGAGTGCGCTGACCGCGTGGCTCATCAAGAATATCCCCGGCAAACGATATTTCTTCGTCGGGCCGGACTATGAGATGGGACGCAGCACGATCTCGGCCTTCCAGGACGATATCAAGCGCTTGGGGGCAACCGACGTCGGCGCGACGTTCCCGCCGCTGGGCGCAAAGGATTTCTCATCGTATCTCGGGCAAATCCGCGCCGCGCGTCCGGATGTCATCATGACGGCGACAGCGGGTAACGACACCGTGCGGCTGCTCACGCAGCTCAAGGAATATGGAATGCTGTCCGACCAGCTGACGCTGGCCGGAGCAGCAGGCGCGGTAACGCAGGAAAATATCGGCGCGATGGCGGGCGCCGGCGAAGGCTTTGTCAGCGCGGCCGGCTATGCGGTCGATATCGATACGCCGCGCAACAAGGCCTTCGTCGCCGCCTTCAAACAAGAATTCCAGACAGACCCGGATCTTTTCGGCGCCGACACCTACGGCCTGTTTTATCTGTTCAAACAGGCAATCGAGAAGGCCGGCAGCGCTGAAACCGGTAAGTTGCGTGCTGCCATGGAGGATATGAGCTGGGAGACCCCGCAAGGCCCCAAAAAAATCCGCAAGGGCGACCACCAGGCCATTGTCGACATGCTGGTCGTCAAAGTGGTGGGCAGCGATTTCAAGTCGGTCGGTCGCGTGCCCGGCGAGGACGCGATCGGCCCCAACAACTGCAATCGGTTCTGATTCTCACCGTCGAGCCGATTGCGCGAGAGAAGCGGCCATTGGCGTGGAAGATCTCGCTGCATATCTGCACTTCGTCGTGCTGCCTCAGGTCGCCGACGGCCTAATCATTGGGGTAGCCTTGGCGTTGGTTGCGCTGGGCCTCACCATGATCTTCGGGTTGCTCGACGTGATAAACCTGGCGCATGGCGACATTTACATGCTGGGCGGCTACGCCGCGCTGACCTTGCTCGGCTGGGGCGCGGGATTTTGGGGGGCACTCGTCCTGGTTCCAGTGCTGGTCGGCCTGGTCGGCTGGGCCCTCGAGGAGCTTGGCATCCGGCCGCTGTTGCCGCGCGGCGATCGGGCGATCGTCACGCTGCTGTTGACGTTCGGCGCGAGCCTGATCCTGCGCGACCTCGCGCAGGTCATCTTCGGCACCGAAACCTACGCTATTGCGGCTCCGCTGAGCGGCATGGCGAAGCTCGGCGATGTCCCGGTCCCGATTTACCGATTGTTCGTGCTGGCGTGCGGAGCTGCGGTCATCCTTGTGACCTGGTGGCTCGTTTACCGAACCCGGATCGGCGCCGTGCTGCGCGCGACCGCCGTCGATCCGGCGATGGTTGCGTCCTTCGGGGTTCCCATCCGTGTCGTTTACGGCGCCACCTTCTTTTACGGCTGTGCGCTCGCCGGGTTTGCCGCCGTTCTGCTCAGCCCGATCTACGCCGTGTTCCCGACCATGGGACATGACTTTCTGTTGCTCGCATTCGCTGTGGTGATCGTCGGCGGTATGGGCAGCATCATTGGCGCCGTGGTCGCGGCGCTCCTTCTCTCCCAGGTCCAGAGCCTCGCGAGCCTTTGGATCCCGCCGGTCTGGGCCGAGACCTTGGTTTATGGCGTCATGCTGCTGGTGCTGATTGCGCGGCCGGGCGGCCTGTTCACCCGGATGGGAGAAGCCTGATGCTGGGGGCAAGCCGGACGTTGCCGTCGGAAGACGCTACCATCGCGCACGCCGCCGGCGAAGCCGCGCCGGGTCCGCTTGCAGGCCAACCGGCGCGGTTATCAGGTCGCCCGGATGTCGTGGCCTCGCGGGTACAGAAGAATATCATTTGGGCCCTGCTGATCATCGCTGCCGTCTTTCCGTGGGTGGGAGGAGCCTTCTACACGCGTCTTGCCATCGAGGCGCTGCTATATGGTGCGATGGCTTTGAGCGTCGATATTCTGCTCGGGTATGCGGGGCTCCTGTCGCTTGGACAGGCCGCCTATTTCGGACTGGCGGCCTACGTCACGGCCCTCTGTTACCTCCATCTGACCCAGTCGTTCTGGCTGGTGACGGTGATCGTCGCCGCCGTCGTGGCGCTGTTTTCGGCTATCCTCGGCGCCGTCGCAATCCGCGCAAAAGGCGTCTATTTCGCTCTCATCACGTTCGGCGCCGCCGAGATCCTGTCGAAGATCGCGCACAATACCCGTGTGCTGGGCGGCTCGGACGGGCTCATCGGCATACCGGTGCCGAACATCCAACTAATCCCCGGCATAGAAATCGCACTCAAGAACAATATCATCTTCTACTATGCCGTGGCGACGGTGACCGGCCTGCTCTATGTCGGCATCAGGCGCGTGTTGGACACCGGTTTCGGTAGTGTGTTGCGCGCTATCCGCGATAATTCCGGTCGCGTCGCCCATCTCGGCTACAATTCGTTCTGGTACAAATTGCTGGCCTATGTTCTGGCGGCCGAGGTCGCGGCCATCGGCGGCCTATTCTACCCGCTGCTGCGCGGGTTTATTGCTCCCGACCTGTTCGGATTCGAAATCTCCACGCAGTCGGTGGTCATGACGCTCGTCGGCGGCGTCGGTACGCTGATCGGACCGTTGCTCGGCGGGGTCATTATCACGTTCTTTCAATCGGTCATCGGCAGCTTCACCGAACGGCACCTCATGGTGCTCGGCGTGATCTTCGTGGCCTTCGTATTGTTCCTGCCCGACGGGCTGGTTGGTCTCGTGCGGCGTGCTTCAAGGCGTGTCAACACGGGTGGCGCGTCGTGATCAAGGTAATGGGCCTCTGCAAGTCGTTTGGCGCGCTGCATGCCGTCCAAAATCTCGATTTTGAGGCGCGGGCTGGCGGGATCACCTCGATCATCGGGCCGAATGGTGCCGGCAAGAGCACCGCGTTCAATCTCATTGCGGGAACGCTTTCTCCGGATGCCGGCCGGGTGGAGCTCGATGGCAAGGACGTGACGGGGCAGGCCTCCTATGCGCTGGCGGAAAAGGGACTTGCCCGCTCGTTCCAGATCTCCAACCTATTTTTTGGACTGACCGTATTCGAGAATGTCAGGCTCGCCTGCCAGGCGCGCGAGCCGCGCAGCAGTTATCTGGTACGTCTCGATCGGTTTCGCCGACCAGCCGAGCGCGCGGCCGCAATCCTCGAGGAGTTCGAGCTTGCCGATGCCGCAGGCACGCTCGTTGGCAACCTGTCCCACGGCGACCAACGGCGGCTAGAAGTAGCCGTCTGCATGGCGCTGGAGCCGCGCCTCCTGATGCTTGACGAGCCGACGCAGGGGATGTCGCCTTCGGAAACAGCTGCGATAGATGCGTTGATCAAATCGCTCGCCGGCCGCGTGACGGTGCTCATGATCGAGCACGACATTGATTTGGTCATGAACATCTCCGACCTCGTCATCGTCATGCATCAGGGACAAAAGCTATTCGAGGGACCGCCGGAGGAGGTCCGCGCGAACGCCGCGGTGCGCGAAGCCTATCTCGGAGTTGACCATGCCGCTGCTTGAGGTCCAGGGGCTGCACGCGCACTACGGGTCGGCGGCCGTGCTGCAGGGCGTGGGCCTGCGCGTCGACGCCGGCGAGGTGGTCAGCATTTTCGGGCGAAACGGCGCCGGCAAAACCACGACCCTCAAAACCGTGATGGGCTGGCTCCGGCCGACGGCCGGCGCCATCCTGTTCGACGGCGGATCGATCGGCGGCCTTTCACCTGATCGAATTTTTCGTCTCGGCATCGGCTTCATCCCCGAGGACCGTCGCATCTTCGCAACGCTCAGCGTCGAGGAGAACCTGACGCTCGGCCTCTTCAGCGAATGGCGAATGTCGAAAGCGCAACGGCAAGAGCGGCTCGATCGCGTCTTCGCGCTGTTTCCGCGGCTCGCCGAGCGGCGGCGGCAGCAGGGCAAGACGCTGTCCGGCGGCGAGCAGCAGATGCTGGCAATCGGTCGTGCGTTGATCGGGAAGCCAAAGCTGCTTCTGGTTGATGAACCTTCCGAGGGGTTGGCGCCGATGATCGTCACTGAAATCTTTGACGCCATTGCGCGGCTACGTGACGAGCGAATTGCCTTGTTGCTCGTGGAGCAGAACGTCCGTCGCGCCGCTGCGATCAGCAACTCTTGCTATGTCATGGAAAAGGGTCGTGTGGTGGCGAGCGGGTCCCCCGCCCTGGTCATCGACGACGACGACGTCCGAAGAAGGCTTTCAGTCTAAAAGGAACCGAACGATGAGATCCCATTCAGGGCAACCGCCGATGGCCGAACCAAGACAGCGGCCGGCTGCGATGCTCGACGACAGTCCGCAATGGCCGGAGCAGGTCTTCGCCAAGCTTCGCGAGGCCGACATCCGCCAGGTCACTTATGTGCCAGATTCAGGACACGCTCGCCTGATCCAGCTGTGCCATGCCGATCCGGGGCTCAAGACGACGGTCCTTACCACCGAGGAGGAAGGCATCGGCGTCCTGTCCGGAGCCTGGCTCGGCGGCGAGCGCGGCGTTCTCTTGATGCAAAGCAGCGGCGTCGGCAACTGCATCAACACGCTGTCGCTGGCGACGGTGTGCGGCTTTCCGCTGCTGATGCTGGTGACGATGCGCGGCGAGTGGGGCGAATTCAATCCCTGGCAGGTCCCCATGGGCCAGATTACCGCGAGCGCGCTGCGCCTCTGCGGGGTCATCGTCCATGAGGTGACGACTGCCGAGCTTGCTGCGCCTACGGTCGAGGCCGCTGGGCGGATCGCCTTCAACAGCAACCGGGCGGTCGCCGTGCTGCTTTCACAACAGATGCTCGGCACCAAGCTCTTCAAGGACTGAGCCTATGGAAAGAGACAATGCATTGCGTCGGCGCGAGGTGACCGCGCAGCTTCTGGCCGATCGGGGCGACTTGTTGGTCGTCACGGGCCTGGGCTCGCCGACCTACGACTGCGCGGCAGCCGGCGATCATTCACTCAATTTCTATCTGTGGGGAGCGATGGGTAGCGCCGTCACCGTCGGGCTTGGCCTGGCGCTCGCGCAACCAAGCCGCCGCGTCATGGTGGTCACGGGAGATGGCGAGATGCTGATGGGGCTCGGTGCGCTGGCCACCATCGCGGCAAAGCAGCCGGCAAATCTCGCCATCGTGGTGATCGATAACGAGCGGTATGGAGAGACCGGCATGCAAGACACCCACACCGCGGCAGGCGTCGATCTCGCCGGCATCGCCAAGACTGCCGGCTTTGCCGCCACGTCGACCGTTGCCGACACCGCCCACGTACCCGACGCCGTACGGATGCTGCGCACCAGTCCCGGACCGGTGATGACCGTGTTCAAGGTCTCGGCGGCGCGCGATGCGTTCGTGCTGCCGCCGCGCGACGGACACTATCTCAAGAACCGGTTCCGGCAGGCGCTGCTCGGGGACGCAGGCGTAGCCTAATTGACGCCGGCGACCGCATCCCCCCTCAAAACGAATGGTTCCGCCATGGTCTCAGCTGCTTCAGAAGCGATCCGGTCCGGCGAGCATGACAGCTCCTACCAGGACATCCGCGCCTCGGTTCGTGCACTCTGCGCCAACTTCCCGGGCGAATACTGGCGCGCTCTCGATCGCGAGCGCGCCTACCCGACCGCTTTCGTCAAGGCACTGACCGAGGCCGGCTTTCTCGCCGCGCTCATTCCGGAGGAATTCGGCGGCAGCGGGCTGACGATCAGCGCTGCCGCAGTGATCATGGAAGAGATCCAGGCGGCCGGCTGCAACGGCGCCCCGTGCCATGCGCAGATGTACACGATGGGCACGGTGCTGCGCCACGGCAGCCCGGAGCAGAAGGCGCGCTACCTTCCGGGCATCGCCCGCGGCGAGCTGCGCCTGCAAGCATTCGGCGTCACCGAGCCGACATCCGGGACCGACACGCTGAGCCTGCGCACCACCGCGGTCCGCGACGGCGACCGTTACATTGTCAACGGGCAGAAGATTTGGACGTCGCGCGCCGAGCATTCCGACCTGATGCTGCTGCTCGCCCGTACCACTCCCAGCGAGAAGACGAAGAAGCGCACGGAGGGTCTGTCCGTCTTCCTTGTCGACCTGCGCGAGGTCAAGGGAAAAGGCCTCACGATCCGCCCGATCCGCACCATGATGAATCACGCGACCACGGAGGTCTTCTTCGACAACATGTCGGTTTCCGTCGCGAACCTGATCGGCGAGGAGGGGAAGGGCTTTCGCTACATCCTGTCGGGAATGAATGCCGAGCGCATTCTGATCGGGGCCGAGTGCATCGGCGACGCGAAGTGGTTCATCGAGAAGGCTACCGCTTACGCCAAAGAGCGCGTCGTTTTCGGCCGCCCGATCGGCCAGAACCAGGGCATTCAATTCCCGATCGCACGGGCCTACGCCCAGATGCGGGCAGCCGAGCTGATGGTGCGCGAAGCCGCCGTCGCGTACGACGCCGGCAGGGATTGCGGCGCGGAGGCCAACATGGCCAAGCTGATCGCCGCCGACGCCTCCTGGGCGGCGGCGGAGGCCTGCTTGCAGACGCACGGCGGCTTCGGCTTTGCCGAAGAATATGACATCGAGCGCAAGTTTCGCGAGACGAGGCTCTATCAGGTCGCGCCGATCTCGACCAACCTGATCCTGTCCTACGTGGCCGAGCATGTGCTCGGCCTGCCGCGCTCGTACTGATCCATCGGCCATGCCGCTGCCGTTGGAAGGACTCTTGGTTGTCGCCATCGAGCAGGCCGTCGCGGCGCCGTTTTGCACATGCCGGCTCGCCGACGCGGGAGCGCGCGTCATCAAGATCGAGCGGCCCGAGGGCGATTTCGCGCGTGGCTACGATGATGCTGCGAACGGCGAGAGCAGCTACTTCGTTTGGCTCAACCGGGGCAAGGAATCGGTCGTGCTGGATCTCACGACCGACGTCGATCGCCGGCTGCTCGCGGCGATCATCGCGCGGGCCGATGTCTTGGTGCAGAATCTGAAACCCAGCGCGCTCGCACGCATGGGCTTTGCGCCGGAGCGGCTCCGCACCGACTTCCCGGCGCTGATCTGCTGCTCGATCAGCGGTTACGGCGAGACCGGACCGCTCGCCGGCCGCAAAGCCTATGACCTGCTGGTGCAAGCCGAAACGGGGCTCGCCTCGATCACCGGGGGCCCCGAGGCGCCGGCGCGGGTTGGCATCTCGGTCGTCGACATCGCGACCGGAGCGACGGCACACGCTGCCATTCTTGAGGCGCTGATCGCGCGCTCGGTTCACGGCAAGGGCGCCGACATCCGCATCTCGATGTTCGACGTAATCGCGGATTGGCTGACGGTCCCACTGTTGAATGCCGAAGCAGGGCGGCCGCCGCAGCGGCTCGGTCTCGCCCACCCCTCCATTGCGCCCTACGGCGTCTTCCAATCCAAGGAGGGAAAGGGAATTTTGATCTCGATCCAGAGCGAACGGGAATGGCAGATTTTTTGCAGCGAGGTGCTAAAA
>JBKQHQ010000165.1:0-52574 GCA_052148715.1 Xanthobacteraceae bacterium
CGCCGGTCAGACCCCCTCCAGTGTTGGCACCACCGGCACCCTCGGTCAGGTCGTGCTCCAGAGCACGACGGGCGCCGATCTCACGGTGGTCGGCAAAGCCGACGATCTCAATGAGCTCGGCCTCACCACCGCCACGGGCGCCGGCAATCAGACCGTCCAGGCGTTCCGTACAACGAGTGCCTCCACCCTCGGCAGCCTGATCCAGGCCGGCTCGACTCTGAACGTCGACGGCAAGTCGATCACGTTCGTGAATGGAGCCCTTCCGGCCACCTCCGCTGTCGCTGCCGGCTCCGGCGAGGTCGGAAACATCGTCACCGACGGCAACGGCAACTCCACCGTCTATCTGGAATCGGCCACCGTCACTGACGTGCTCAACGCCATCGACCTGGCGACCGGGACGCAAACGGCGACCAACTCTGCTGCCGGCGTGGCGACGCTTGCGACCGCCCCAGGCGGCACCAATTCGACGATCACCGCCGCCGGTCAGCTCAAGCTCAGCACGGGGCTGACCTCTGATCTTTCCATCACCGGCAGCGGGAACGCCCTTGCGGTGCTGGGTCTCGCCGGCAATACCAGCACCCAGACGTCGTTCACGGCCGCGCGGAACTCGACGCCCGGCAGTCTCAGCGGCAAGACTTTGACGTTTAGCTCGTTCAACGGCGGCACCGCGGTCAACGTGACCTTCGGTGACGGCACCAACGGCACGGTGCAGACGCTGCAACAGTTGAATACGATCCTGCAGGCCGACAACCTGACGGGGACGGTCACCGCCACTGGCCAATTGACCATCCAGGCCGCCAATGACTATGCCTCCTCGACGCTCGGAGGCACGGCCGGCGGAGCCATAGGGGGCACGGCAACGACCGCATTGACCTGGACCGCCCCTTCGGCACCCGTTGCCAACGCGTCCTCGCAGGAGACCCGCGCGAACCTGGTGATCCAGTACAACAACATCCTGAATCAGATCACCAAGACCGCGCAGGATGCCTCCTACAACGGGATCAACCTGCTGAACGGCGATCAGCTGCAGCTGGTGCTCGACGAGACCGGCTCGTCAACGCTCAACATCACCGGCGTTACCTACAATGCGGCCGGTCTCGGCCTGTCGAACCTGACGCAGGGCGTGGCTTTCATCGACAACAACTCGACGAACCAGATCCTTGGCTCGCTCCAAACTGCGACGAACAGTCTCGCCTCGCTGGCGTCGACGCTGGGCTCCAACCTGTCGATCGTGCAGAACCGTCAGACCTTCAACGCGAGCCTGATCAACGTTTTGCAAACCGGCGCATCGAACTTGACCATCGCCGACCCCAACGAGGAAGCGGCCAACAGCCAGGCGCTGACCACTCGCCAATCGATCGCCATCTCTGCCTTGGCGCTCGCCAACCAGAACCAGGCGTCCGTGCTGCAGCTCCTCCGCTGAGGCAGACAGCTGATCCCAAGAAAAAGACGAAACGCAAAGCGGCGGGGCTTGCTCCGCCGCCTTCTTTTTAACCTTAGCTCCTGACATTAAAACCCTTTTAACCCTGCGCCACGCACTATGCGGGCGGCAAGGAAGGAAGTTGGGGTGCGATCGTGGGCCTCCGGATCGAATTGAAGCCGTTTGAGCGAATCGTCATCGGCGAAAGCCTGATCACCAACTCCGACACGCGCATCTCCTTTGTGGTGGAGGGCAAGGAGCCGATCCTTCGCGAGAAGGATATCCTCATGCCCGAGCAGGCCGACACACCGGTCAAGCGAATCTACCTCTGCGTGCAGCTGATGTACCTTGAGAAGAGCACGGCTAAATATCAAGATTTATATTTCGAGTTTATTCGAGATCTGCTCGGCGCAGTGCCGCGTTTTCGTGATAAAATTGAACTGGTAAGTAAGCTTATCTTAGCAGGATCTTACTACAAAGCTTTACGCGAGTTGAGGAAACTGAGGGTGCAAGAAGAGGAACTGTTGAAGCATGTCTAGTGCAGCGTACGCCCGCGTGGCGGAGCAGGTTTCGTCGCCCCGCGAGCTCGAAGCCAGGGCTCTGTTGATGGCGGCAAGAAGGTTCAAGGATATCCAGGCAAACTGGAATCCGCGCCATGCCGATCTGATGCCGGCCTTGCGTTTCAATCGCCGGCTGTGGACGATATTCGTCGCCGCCGCGGTCAAGGACGACTGCCCGCATCCGAAGGAAGTCCGCGAGAACATTGCCAGTATCGGCGTCTTCATCTTCGACCGGACCTTGGAAGCCGAGCTCAATCCGGCACAGGACAAACTAAACGCGCTGATTAATATCAACCTGAATATCGCGGCGGGTCTCAACTCGACCGGGTGACAAGAGACGAGAAGGCCGGTCGGCGCTCGGCGCGGACCTTTTTCCAGAGACGCCATGGGGCTGCGGCCGTAACAGGGGCCGCAGCGGGGTTTTATTCGAAAAATAGCCTTACGTCTGGCCGACGGGTTCGCGCCGCGAGCTCGGGCGGATCATGCACTGCGGGCGGCCGCCATTTCCACCTTGGATCTCAGCATCTCGGCGAACGCGGCAAATATTCTCCGCATCTGCGGCGACTTGTAGGGATAGGTCGCGGGAGAGTCCATGTCATGGACAATCATCGATACATCCGCCTCGAACATCAGAAGCCGTCCGGACCTTGTTTCCGCGCAGTCGATGACAAAATATTCCAGGCCGACGGTGTCGGCGATGCCGATGAGCGCGTCGCGGTGGCGCGCGCCGAAGTCACGATCGAAATCGACCATGAAGTGTGCCTCTTCGGCGCGTTTTGCAGGATCGGCGTCCATGTTGGCGTTGAGATACCAGACCTTCCATTGGTCCGATATCGCCATGTGGCAGGGATAAGCGCGCCCATCGACGAAGGCGATCCGATACTTTCGAAATTGACCATCCGCGCTTGAATAGTCGACATAACGCGAAATGAAGAACTCGGCGTCCGATCGTGCCGTGAGATAGGGATGGACCGCAGACGGGTCGTCAAGTTTCTCCAGACCCTTCCCGGCGTGGGAACCGACTGGACGCACGATCAGCGGAAAGGTTCCATCCCCCAGGATATCGGCCGCCCGAAGGTCGTTGTCGCCAAGCCGGGCCATGGCGGCCCGATCGATCCTTCTTGTCGCCGGTATTTCCGCACTGCGTACCGTCCTGATCAGGTCAAACAGCCGATCACGGTCGAGACCTGAGATGCGACGGGGTAGATTGACGACGGGCCGCGGCCAAATCTTTACCAGTTGTTCGATCTCCGCGAGCGCCCCGCGAGTTTCGATGGAGTCCGGCACGGTCACGATGGCGATGTCGTGCAGCGGCAACGGAATGGGCAGCGGCAGGCCGGGAACGACGTAGACCGTATAAAGCTCTATGTCCGCGTCTTCGATCAGGAAATCGACTGGCGTATTGCCCCCGAGGTCAAGCGCCGCGGCGAAGGCCAACAGCCGCAGGGGAGGGGTGCCCGATGCCCGTCGCGACCAATAGACGCGATGCTGCCGCAGCACGTCGGTCTGGATGGCAAGGCCGGCGGCTTGGTCGCCCAGCAGTTGCGCAACAATCGAGAGATCCATGGCGGTTCCCGGTCCGGCCGTTTTGTCCTCCACGGCCGCCATGAGCTCGGCCCAAATCTGCTTGAGATCGGCGCCCTGAAAAGCCTGCCTGATCAAATTTCCGACTCCGATGCGGGGCGCGCAGAAGTCCTCCGTGGCCGCAAGGAGACGAATTGAGCTGGCAGTCATGGGACTGAACCTCCAAACACCGAGTGAGATTAGCCGCAGACGCGATGTGGCGGCGTAAGGTCGACAAAGAGGCCGCGGCTTTGATGTTCTGGCACGGTGCGCGATCACGCCCTAGCGCGCGCACGACTTGGAAACCGCATGGGCGTGACGGACCCAGCGCTGTGCAACAAACGAAGCCTCGGGCCGCCTTTGCCCACTTTGCACGTGATGCCGTGCGTCAATCCGAACCAGATTCGCTCCTAAGCTATAAAATATCCTTAGGCCACAAAACCAGATAGGTAATTTGACCTATCTAGCGCCGCGGATTGGTCAGCCGTTCGGAAGCCTGATTTCGGCGCCGGAAGGCAGTCGGCCAGTAGGATGCGGCCCGGCAATTACTGCCGTCTGTCGGCAAATCCGCGCCGGCGCTCGCCCAAATCGCCCGCCGCTTCGCGCCGAATGCATTGAAATATCGACGTTAATGCATTGGCACGGCCCGTGCATCCCTAGCCGTGCAATCTCGGCCACGCCTTCCGACCATGTGGCCGCGGCCCGAACTGCGACTGGAGATGACGGATGGGTATCTTTGACGCCTTGACGACTGCCGTGACCGGACTGCAAGCACAGTCGTTCTCGCTACAGAATATTTCCGGCAACATAGCCAACTCGCAGACGGTCGGTTACAAGGAAACGGATACCAGTTTCGAAGACCTCGTTTCGGCGGCAGCGGCGGGTCAGCAAACAGCCGGCGGCGTCATCGCCAACTCCGTCGCCACCAATACGGTGCAAGGCTCCATCCAGAGCGCCAGCGTGAGCACGGACATGGCCATCAACGGGAATGGCTGGTTCGTCGTCGCGCAACCGCAGTCCTTCAGCGACAATCAACCGGTGTTCAGCGGCGTTAGCGACTATACGCGCCAGGGCGACTTCCAGAAGAACGCGAACGGCAACCTGGTCAACGGCGCCGGCTATTATCTGATGGGTATTCCGGTCAGCCCAACGACCGGCAACCCGACGGGCAGCGTGCCGCAGGTTCTTCAGTTCAGCAACAACAACATTCCGGCCCAAGAAACTTCGCAGATTCAATATCAGCTGAACCTTCCGAGCGATCCCGCGACGGCCGACACCACGAGCAGCATTGCGGGCTCAAATCTCCTGAATCCAACCGACTTCGAGGCCAATCCGCTGGCCGGCGCGCCAACCAACGCGGCGATCATCGGGACCGGCGCAACCTTGCTGCCGGACGTGGTCCCTGCGATTGAAACCGGGACGGTGGGAGGGCTTACCAACGCCACGGTGGTGACGGCGGCGGGGCCGCCGCCGGGGGGACTAGGCCTCGTGGCCGGAACCACGATTTCGGTGAATGACGGCACCAACCCTACGACCACTTACACGGTCCACAATGGCGATACCGTCGCGGCAATGCTCGCCGCCCTGAGCACGGCGACGATCCACGCCACCCTGAACGGCGCCGGCGATGTGGTCTTTACGGCCCAGGATGACACCTCCTCGATCACCGTTGGGGGCACCGCCGCGAACCTTACCGCCCTCGGGCTCAACACAACCACCGTCCAGCCGACGAACCTGCTGACGCAGGGTGCCGTAACGCAAGGCCAGACGCTGACCGTGACGGTGACCGGCAACCCGCCGCAGACCATCACCTTCGGAACCAATACCGGCACCGTTCCGCCTCAGGTCGCGACGCTGGCGGAACTGCAGACCCAGGTGCAAGCCCTGGCCGGCGTCACGGGCACCTTGAACCTCACCAACGGCAACATGACGCTGACGGCCACCAGCCCTACGGCCCAGATCGCCATCACAGGCACCGCGTCGGCGGCCAAGTTCGGCCTGCAGACACTGAACGCGCTGCCCGCCAACGGAACCGTCATCGCCGATGACGCGTCGACGTTCACCAACCAATCGATCGCCGGGGGCTCGGTCACAACCTACGACGGCACCGGAGCGCCGGTGAACGTGCAGTTCCGCTGGGCCAAGACCGCGAGCGTTGCGACGGGCGGGGTCGATACCTGGCAGTTGTTCTATCAAAGCAATTCGAACGCGACGGGGACGCAGGCGGAGTGGACGAATGCCGGGCAATCCTTCACGTTCAATTCGTCGGGGCAGTTGACTCCCGCGCTTACCAGCTTGACGCTCAACAATCTCACGGTCAACGGCACCTCGCTTGGCAACGTTCAAGTCATCTTCGGCGCCAATGGCCTCACTCAATATGCCAATACCAGCGGGGCCTCGCAGGTCAACACCTTGCAGCAGAACGGTTTCGCCGCCGGCCAGCTGCAATCGCTTTCGCTCGACAGCGAGAATCGCATCGTCGGCACCTTTTCCAACGGCCAGACAATTCCCCTGGCCCAGGTGACCTTGGCAACTTTCAACGGTCAGAACAGCCTGCAGGCGCTCAGCGGAAATGCCTATGCGGAGACCGCCGATTCAGGGCCGGCGTTATTCTCGGCCACTGGCCAGATCGAGGGCAGCTCGCTCGAAGGATCGAACGTCGATATCGCCACGCAGTTCAGTACGTTGATCGTCGCGCAACAGGCCTATTCGGCGAATGCTCGCGTGATGACCACCGCGGACCAGATGATCCAGAGCCTGCTGTCCGCCATTCAGTGATCACGTTGGCCCTGAGGTTAATAAGTCGTCGACTGCCGGAGGCTAGCTGGACCCGATGAGTCTTACTCAGGCGCTCTCCACCGCGCTCGCCGGACTAGACGCGAGCCAGGCCAGCCTTTCGGTCATCTCCGGCAATGTGGCTAATGCCAATACGCCGGGCTATGTCGACGAATCCTCAACCCAGGTCGAGCAATCCTCGGGCGCCAATTCCGGCTCCAGCGTCCGGGTCACCGGCGTCAGCCGCGACCTGAACACGCTGTTGCAGAGCCAGCTCTGGACCGAGACGTCCGGCGGCTCCTATGCCGATACCAGCTCGCAGCTTTACCAACAGCTGCAGCAGATCTACGGCACGCCGGGATCCTCGACTTCATTTGATGGGATCTTCAACAGTTTCACCAGCGCGCTGCAGACGCTGTCGACCAGTCCGAGCTCCTATTCGGCGCAGAGCGGAGTGGTGAGCGCCGCGCAGGGCATGGCGCAAAATCTCAACACGATGACGGCGAGTATCCAGCAGTTGCGCACCGAGGCGGAGCAGGGTATCGCCAACGACGTCCAGCAAGCCAACCAGGCGATGCAGCAGATCGCCCAAATCAATTCTCAGCTCGGCTCAGCGACCAGTCAGGACGGCACCACGGCGGTATTGGAAGATCAGCGCGACCAAGCCATCACCCAGCTGTCGCAATTGATGAACGTTAACGTTGTCCAGAGCAGCAACAACCAGGTGTCGGTCTTCACCGGCAACGGGCAGCAGCTCGTGGGCGAGCAGGCCGCGCAACTCGAGTTCAACGACGCGGGTACGCTGTCGGCGACATCGCTGTACAATTCCAATCCGGCCCAGGACGGGGTCGGGACCATCACGTTGGTATCCCCCGGGGGAACGTCCACTGATCTCATCGCCACCAATTCGATCCAAGCGGGGCAGATCGCCGCCTACCTGAATATGCGCGACACTGTCTTGCCGCAGGCACAGAACCAGCTCGACGAGCTTGCCAGCCAGATGTCGCAAACGCTCTCCAACCAGACGACGAACGGGACTGCCGTGACCTCCGGCAGCCAAGCAGGATTCTCGGTCGATGTCAGCGGCCTTTCTGCCGGCAACACGGTGCAGATCACCTATACCGACGCCAGCAATACGCAGCACACGGTCACCCTCGTCAACGTCACCGACCCCGCCGCTTTGCCATTGCCGTCAAGCCTGGGTACTCCCACCAACCCGGTCATTGGGGTGAACTTTTCCGGCAGCATGGCCTCGATCGTCTCCCAGCTCAACACGGCGCTCGGCCAGAATCTGCAGTTTTCCAATCCAGCCGGCACGACGCTTCAGGTGCTGAACCCAAGCTTCAGTAACGGCGTGGTCGTCAATTCGATGTCCGCGACAGCGACCGTGACGTCGCTGCAGAGCGGCAACCCGCAGATGCCGCTGTTCCTCGACGGAACGACGCCGATCACGGGGGCCATCACGTCGTCGGGCACGCAGACCACCGGGCTTGCCGGAAGCATCACCGTCAACAGCGCGGTCGCCTCCAATCCGGGCAGTCTCATTGCCTACGCGCCAACCACTACGGCCGGCGATTCGACGCGGCCAAATTTCCTGCTCAACCAGCTCACCAACGCGTCGCTGGCATTCCCTCCGACGACCGGCATCGGCGGCTCGAACGCGCCCTTCAGCAGCACGTTGACGAACTATATGAGCCAGATCGTCAGTCAGCAGAGCTTGGCAGCGAACGCGGCGACCAGCCTGCAGCAGGGACAGGACACGGTGGTGACCGCCCTGCAGCAGCGCGTCAACAGTCAATCGGGCGTCAGCATCGATACCGAGATGACGAACCTGATCAACCTGCAGAACGCCTACGCCGCCAATGCGCGGGTGATGACGACCATCCAGCAAATGATGAACACACTAATTCAAATAGGTGCATGATGAGTATCACCGGCGCCGGATCGAACGCCGCGGCCATGATTCAGGCCGTCACTAACATGAACAACCAGCTTAACTCCCTCAGCCAAGAGCTCAGCACCGGGCAGAAGGCGGCCACCTATTCCGGGCTGCAGGCGCAGTCGGGCTTGACCGTCGGTCTCAATGCACAGCTCTCCGCCATCAATGGCTACAGCAACACTATTCAAACCGTCGGAACCACGCTCACCATCGCGCAATCGGCCCTGACTGAGATCTCGAATTTGGGGAACACGGTGCAGCAATCGGTGGCGCAAACGGGATCCTCGCCGTTCACTCTGGACAATAGCGGGCAGACGACGCAACAGGAGGCCGCGGCTTCTCAGCTTGGTGAAATCCTCAGCTCGCTCAACAGCCAAGTTGGCACCGGGACGTATATCTTTTCGGGCAGCGCGACGAATCAGCCTTCCGTCGCCAGCGCCAACGAAATCCTGAACGGCAACGGTGCCGCCGCCGGCCTCGTTCAGGTGATTTCTGAGCGCAGCCAGGCCGACCTCGGCGCCAATGGCCTCGGCCGTCTGGTGATCCCGGCCGCCGTCGGCACGACCGTTTCGATCAACGAAGACGTGGCCGGCTCCCCGTTCGGATTCAAGCTTGCCGGCGTGACCTCGACGCTGACCGGGGCTACCGTCACGGGGCCCAGCGGCTCGCCCAACACGATCTCCGTCAATCTGACATCCAATCCGAACAACGGCGACACTATTGAGTTCGACCTAAACCTTCCCGACGGGACGAGCACGACGCTGACGCTCCAAGCGACCACCTCGGCGACGCCGACGGCAAACCAGTTCACGATTGGAACGACCGCGGCGGCGACCGCAACCAATCTGCAAGCGGCGCTGACGACCGCCGTCGGCAACTTGGCGCAAACGACGCTGCGTCCGGCCTCGGCAATGGCTGCGGCGCAGAACTTTTTCGAATCGACCCCGCCGCTACGGGTGCTACCCGGTCCGCCGGGGTTGCCCTCATTGGCGACAGCGACCACGCTGCAGAGCGGCACCAGTGCGAATACGGTGTTCTGGTACACGGGCGAGTCCGGGGCCACGCCGGCGCGTCAGACTGCGGTGGCGCAGGTTGGCCCGTCGACGACAATCGACTACGGCATGCGCGCCAACGAGCCGGCGCTGGCCAACGTGGTGGCGAATGTCGCGGTGCTGGCTGCGGCCACCTATTCGCCGGCCGACCCGAATGCCCAGGCAAGCTATGACGGCCTTACCCAGCGGGTGGTGACGAACATGACCCAGCAACAGGGCGTGCAACAGGTCAGCGATATCGAGGCGGACCTGGCCAACGCGCAGATCACCTCGAAGAGCGCACAATCGGTCAATTCGCAGACGCAAAACACGGTCACCAATATGCTGCAGAACATCGACGGGATCTCGCAGGATCAGGTCGCTTCCGAGCTCCTGGCGCTGCAAACGAGCCTGCAGGCATCGCTGTCGACGACTGCGCGGTTGGCTGGGATCAGCTTGGTCAACTATCTCGCCGCGCCCGTGGGATAGCTCGCGCCGCTACGCGTTGGAAGGGTGCAGCCGAGGCAGCGAGCCGGCTTTGCTGCGGGTCTGCCGGTTCAGGCCGATTCGGCCAAGGATGTGGGAAGCGTATCCGCCGCGGGCTCGCCAGAAGTTTCGATCGGCACCCGGAAGCGGCGCCCCAGGCGCGCGAGTGCTGCCAATTCGGCGATCTGCAGCGACAGAACGCGGTCGCGGAAATAGGCGATCGTTTGTTCGAGGCCTTGCGCCAATGGCATCTGCGGTTCCCAGCGCAGCTTTTGCCGGGCCAGCGCGATGTCGGGCTTACGCTGCTTCGGCTCGTCCGTCGGCAGCGGCTTGAACGTCAGCTGGCTTGGCGAGCCGGTCAGCCGCAGAACCTCTGCCGCGAGCTCGAGCATCGTGACTTCGCCGGGATTTCCGATATTGACCGGTCCTGCGAATTCGTCCTCGGTCTGCATCAGCCGGACCAGCGCCTCGATGAGGTCGTCGACATAACAAAAGCTTCGAACCTGTGCACCGTCGCCGTCGATGGCGATGTCCTCGTCCTTGAGCGCCTGCACGATGAAGCTCGAGACCACCCGCCCGTCGCTCGGATGCATGCGGGGGCCGTAGGTGTCGAAGATGCGCGCGACTTTGATCGGCACCGCGTGCCGGCGCCAGTAGTCGAAGAAGAGCGTTTCGGTGCAACGCTTCCCTTCGTCGTAGCAGGAGCGCACTGCGAGCGGATTGACGCGCCCCCAGGGGCTCTCCGGCTGCGGATGGAATTCGGGATCGCCGTAAACCTCGAAGCTCGAGGCCTGCAGGATCTTGGCGTTGACCCGCCTGGCGAGCTCAAGGGCGTTGATGGCACCGAGGACGCTGGTCTTGATCGTCAGCACGGCGTCGACTTGATCGTGAATGCGTGCGGCCGGGCAAGCCAGATTGTAGATCTCATCGACCTCGACATGGAGGGGAAACGTGACGTCATGGCGCATCAGCTCGAAGCGCGGATTCTCCATGAGGTGCGCAACGTTCTCTTTGGCTCCAGTGGAAAAATTGTCGACGCAGAGTACATCGTGCCCCTCGGCAATGAGGCGCTCGCACAGATGCGAGCCCAGGAACCCGGCACCGCCCGTCACCAAGACTTTCTTCACGTCCGAGCCTCCGCAGTGAAACCGCTCAATCGGCTTTGGCCATTGCCCCCTGCATACCGGAGTTCATGGCATGATGGAGCGGGACGAACTGCCGATTGCGTCCTCGCCGCCGACCCCGAATGAAACCGCGCAATATTCAGGCGCAGTTGAACCTGAATAACTATAGTTAACACGGGTTTAACGCGCGCCCGGCATCGGCGCGGAAAATTCGCTGGCCCGCTAGGACCAAAAGCGCTGCCGGTTCCCCTCCGCGAGGCACGCGGCCCCCTCCGCCAAGTCCGTATTCCCAAGTCGAGCATTTCAAGTCGCCGCGGTTCGGCCGGCGCGAATCGTCTGAACGGCGAGCGCCGGTTGATCAACCCACGCAACTCGCATCGCTTCGGCCACCAACGCCCCGACCGCCGGGGAATGCGGTCGTCCGCGCACGGTGACGAGCGAAACCTCGCGCCAGAACTCCGGCTCGATCAGGGGACGCGAGACGATGCCCGGATGATTGGCGCATAATTCCGGCATGAAACCGATCCCCAAGCCCGCCGCCGCCATGGCCAATATCCAGTCGTCGCGTTCGCTTTCGTAGATGGTTGGGCAGTCCACGCGCTGTTCGTCGAAGACTTGATCCGCCGGCCCGCCGTACTCGCAGTTGATTCGCGACAGATAGTCCTCGCCATCGAGGTCGCGCACGCGCACCGTTGGCCTCCCGGCCAGCCGGTGTTGCGGATGCATGACGATTACGAATTGCTCGCGAAAGAGCGGCAGATAGTGCAACTGCTCGCTCGGCGGAGCCATCGGCGTGGCATAAATGGCGACTTCCAGTTCTCCGGCGAGCAGTCTGTCCTGGAGTTTCGCAGCGGCGGCGTCCAGCAATTGTAACGCCACTCCCGGATGCCGGGTTCGCACGGCGCGCACGAGATCAAGCAGTAGGCCGGGCGCAATCGTGCACATCAGGCCCAGCCGAAGCGTCGTCTTCTTCAAGCGAATGAAATCCTGCGCGTGTTTTCTGGCGCTCTCGGCGCCCTTGTAAATCTGTTCCAGATAAGGAAAGACGGTGCGGCCAAGCTCGGAAAGATGCGTGTGGGCACGCTCGCGGTGAAATAGAGGGCCGCCGAATTCCTGCTCGAGCTTCCTTATGGCGCGCGTCAGCGATGGCTGGGCCACGTTGCAGCGCTCCGCGGCCCGCGTGAAATTCAGCTCTTCGCACAAGGCGAAGAAGTATCGTACCTCATGCATCTCCATCGGCAATGCCGGCCGACCGTTTGCCACGCCTGGGCAAAATAGTCGACCAAATTGGTGGCCGCCTCACAAAATCGTTTTACCAAATCGCCATGGAAGCGAAGGCCTCAAAATTCCATAGCGAGCGGCTATCGAATTGGCAGCCAAACGGTAGTTCCGTTCTCTCTCACGTTGACCGATCTTGCGGTCCGGCCGGCGCTGCACGAGCGGCCGAGACCTCGGCAATGTAGGATATGTCAATGACCACGAGTTTGCGCGTCTCGAACCCAATTGGGCTCTTCATGCTGGCCGCCTGTGCGCTGCCACTCATGCTCACCGCGGCCTCGGCCAGCGATTGCCCTGCGGACAAGGTGGGCGCCGACGGGATGAAACCGGGACCGATGAAGCCGTCCGGACTCACCGACACGGTGATCGCGTCGATTGATCTCACGCCGCGCGGCACCGGGTTCAACGGCTACAAGATGCGCATACGCAAGCTTGTTGTCGAGCCCGGCGGTATCGTTCCCTGGCACAGCCATGAAGCTCGTCCGGCGAACATCTACATCATCTCGGGTGCAATTACGGAATACCGCAGCACCTGCTCGGTGCCGATCAAGCACAAGGCGGGGGACGTAACCTCGGAATTCGGTGCGCTGGCGCATTGGTGGAGGAACAACACGCGTCGACGCACGGTGCTCATCTCGGCCGATCTCCTGGCGCCCGAGATGAAGCCCGAGGAAAGCATGTAACCTCGGCGTCGAGGCGAGCGAAATGACCTTTACGGGTGCGCTCGCCGGATCGTCCGGCAAATGCGCCTTGGTCGGGTCGAGTGGTGCTCGGGACTACGGCGGGCGAGAAGAAGACGATGGCGATGATGGCTACGGCGTCGGCAACGGTCCGCGCGGCGTCGACACGCCTCCTCGTCATTGGCCTGATCAGCTTTTTGACGCTTGTCGATCTGTTTGCCGCGCAGGCGATCTTGCCGTCACTCGTGCAAGTCTATCACACGACCCCGGCGATGATGGGGTTCGCCGTCAACGCAAGCACGATCGGCATGGCGGTGGCCGGCGTGATCGTCGCCCTGTTCGTCCGACATCTCGATCGCCGACGCGGCATTTGGATAAGCCTCACACTCTTGGCCGTGCCGACCTCGCTGTTGGCGACGGCGCCCGACCTCACGGTTTTCATGGTGCTGCGGGTGGCCCAAGGCCTCTGCATGTCCACGGCGTTCACCCTGACGATGGCTTATTTGGCAGAGCAATCGAGCGCGGAGGACACGGCCAGCGCACTTGCGGCGTACATCACCGGCAATGTTGCTAGCAACTTATTCGGCCGCGTCATGTCGGCGGCGGTGACCGATTATCTCGGATTGCAAGCCAATTTCTATCTATTCGCGATACTCAATTTGGCCGGAGCGGTGCTTGTCTATTTCAGCTTGAAGCAAACCACGCCGATGCGAGCGATGACCAAAACCGCAGGCTCTGCTATTGCGGTCTGGCAGGAGCATCTGAGTAATCCGGCGCTGCGGGCGAGCTTTGCGGTCGGCTTTCTTATTCTTTTTGCATTCATTGGCACATTCACCTACGTCAATTTCGTGCTTGTGCGGGCACCGATCTCGCTGTCCGCGATGTCGATTGGCTTGATCTATTTCGTCTTCATTCCGGCGGCGTTAACCACGCCTCTGGCCGGACATGCGGCGCGGCGGATTGGGACACGCCCTGCCTTTTGGGGAGCCTGCCTGGCGGCGCTCGCTGGCCTCCCTCTGTTGTTGTCCACGCAGTTGGAGCAAGTTCTGATTGGGCTCGCGGTGGTCGGCGCGGGTACGTTCTTCGCCCAAGCCGTCGCAACCGGCTTCGTCGGCCGAGCGGCGACCGCGGATCGCGCGGCGGCGAGCGGAATCTATCTGGCTTGCTACTATTTCGGCGGCGTCGCCGGCAGCGCGCTGTTGGGCCAAGTGTTCGAGCATCTCGGATGGGCAGCGTGCGTCGGGGCAATCGGCCTATCGCTGCTGCTGGCTGCGATCTTGGCGGCCGGCATGAACCTTTCGTCCTCGCCGGCGACGGCATACCGTAGTTCAACAACGGAAGAGCAATGATGAGCGTGCAACCAAGCACAACGCAAGCGACTGCGCGGCCTCTCCGGTTCGCGGGCAAGTCGGCGATCATCAGCGTCTCGACCGGTGGCATTGGGCTCGGCATCGCCCGCGCGGCGGCGGAATCGGGCGCAAATGTGATGCTGAACGGGCTCGGCCAGCCTGACGAAATCTAGCGCACGCGCCGGTGAGTCCTTCTGACTCAGTAAGACCAGCGCATGTTACGGCGAAGCCTGGCCTCGAGCTTGTTCACAGCAAGTCGGATGTTTCCGACTTGCGAATGATCAAAATGAGGAACTCGGGAACACCCGAGTTCCTGCGGCGGATGCACGTCCGCCGCTACGAACCTGCGCCAATGAACAATTCGAAGAGGAGGAGGGCACCAATGACGAACGGCGAGGCGACGGCCAAGGCGGTGTCCGGTCTCGATCGGAAGGTGCTGGGACAGGTGGTCTTGGTGTTGCAAGGCGGCGGCGCGCTCGGCGCCTATCAGGCCGGCGTCTACCAGGCTCTCCACGAGACCGGCATCGAGCCGGACTGGGTGATCGGCACCTCCATCGGCGCGATCAATGCAAGCCTCATCGCCGGCAATCCGCCGCAAGCCCGACTGACTCAGTTGCGCGAATTCTGGCTTCGCGTCAGGCACCCTCCGTTGGCGCAAATGGCCGGCGCCGCACCTTGGTTCGGGGCGTGGGCTGCCAATGCCATGACCATCTCGGCCGGTGTGCCTGGCTTCTTTGCGCCGAATCCCTGGGCGTTAGCGGGCGTGCATGTCCCGCTCGGGTCGGAGGCCGCCGGCTACTATTCGACCAAGCCGCTCGAGCACACGCTGGCGGAACTGACCGACGCGAAGCTCCTCAACGCCGGAAGCCCGCGATTGACCGTCGGCGCTGCAAATGTGCGGACCGCCGAGATGCGGTATTTCGACAGCCGCGACATGCCGCTCACGATCAAGCATGTCATGGCATCGGGGGCCTTGCCGCCCGCGTTTCCCGCGGTCCGCATCGACGACGAACTCTATTGGGACGGCGGAGTTCTTTCCAACACGCCGGTCGAAGCGGTCTTCGACGATAACCCGCGCCGCAGCGGGGTGATCTTCGCCGTCCACATGTGGAGCCCGAATGGACCCGAGCCGGACAGCATCTCGAAGGTCTTGGCGAGGCAAAAGGATTTGCAGTATTCGAGCCGCTCCGCCGCGCACATCGCCCGACAGAAGCAGCTGCATAAGCTGCGCCACGTCATCAGCGAGCTTGCGGGGAAGCTCCCACCGGACATGCGGGAATCCGCCGAGGTGCGCGCGCTCGCCGCCTATGGCTGCGTGACCAGAATGCATGTGGTGCGCCTCCTCTCACCCCCGTTGGCGGGCGAGGACCATTCGAAAGACATCGATTTCAGTCCGGGCGGCATCCGCTTCCGTTGGGAGGCAGGCTACGCCGACACGATGCGCGTGCTGCAGCAGGCGCCGTGGACCCGTCAGTTCGACCCGTTGGAAGGCTTCATCCTGCACGAGGCCGAAGCGGGTCGGATGACGTTCGAGGGGTAGCCGATTAGGCCTTCTTCGGACCCGGCGCGTATTCCGCCCGTAACGGCGTGAAGATATCGAGGTTGAGGACCGGCTCATCGCCGACCACCTCGCCCCAATGCTCGACATTGGGCGGAATCTGCAGCAGGCCGCCTGGCCCGACCACGTGGCTTTCTGTGCCGAGGTGAAAGCGGATGTGGCCGGCGAGGATATAGACGATCTGCTCATAGCTGTGACTGTGCGGCCGCGGCTCGTGGTTCGGCATCAAACGATGCAGCGCGAGGGTCGCGCCTTCGCCCGAGAAGGCCTTGCGTTCGACGCCCGGGCGCACCGGCGTCCAGGGAATGGAATTCCAGTCGATCTTGTGCACGTCCATGTCAGTTCCTCCTTCGTTATTTGGCTTCGCCCAGCATGCCCCCGGGACGGATGAATAGGAAGATCAGCAGCACCGAGAGTGCCGCCACGTTCTTGAGCCCGGCGCCGAAGACGACGATGGCGATCGCCTGCGCAAGACCAAGCATGATGCCGCCGATAAAGGCGCCGAGCGGCCGGCCGAAGCCGCCGACGATCGCGGCGATGAAGCCGGATATGGCGAACGGGATCCCGATATTGAACGCCGTGTACTGCGTCGGGGTGATCAGCACGCCGGCGATGGCGCCGAGCGCCGCCGAGAGCGCAAAGGAGAGCGCGAGCATTCGAGAAACCTTGATGCCCTGCAGCGCCGCCGCCTCGCGATTGATGGCGCAGGCGCGCATCGCCTTGCCGATCTTGGTTCGCTTGAAGAACAGGTCGAGCAGCCAGATCAGAACGAACGAGACCGCGACGATCCACAGAAATTGGTAGCTCACGGCGATGCCGCCGAGCCGCAGCGGCGGGAAGTCGGAGAACGGCGGCAAAGTCTTTGGTTGATCGCCGGCCGCGATCAGGGTCATTCGCTCGATGACGATCTGGGTCGCGAGCGTCGCCAAGATCATTACGAACATCGTCGCGTTGCGGTCCCACAGAGGACGCACCACGATCCGCTCGATCACGACACCGGCGACCGCGACCGCGACGACCGCAAGGGTGGCGGCGAGGATCAGCGGCAGGCCGAGTCTCTGGAACGCGGTCTGGGCGATCATGCCGCCCAGCATCACGAAAGCGCCTTGGGCAAAATTGACGATACCGCTTGCGTTGTAGATCACGCAGAAGCCGATGCCGATGAGACCGTAGATGCAGCCGACGGCGATGCCGGAGAGCGCGATCTGCGGCAGGTAGGAGAGGTCAGCCATGGCTGCCTCCGTGGCCGAGATAGGCGCCGATCACTTGCGGATCGTCGCGCACCGTCTGCGGCGGACCCTCCGCGATCTTTCGGCCGAAGTCGAGCACGACAATGGTGTCGGCGGTGGTCATCACCAGCTTCATGTCGTGCTCGATCAGGAGCACGCTGGTTCCGCGCGCCGCGATGGCGCGGATGGTCGCGGACAACCGTTTGGTCTCCTCGGCATTCAACCCGGCAGCGGGCTCGTCGAGCAGGAGCAGGCGAGGGCGGGCCGCAAGCGCGCGGGCGATTTCGAGGAGGCGTTGCTGGCCGTAGGCGAGCGCGCCGGCTTGGGTCTTGGCCCCGGCGTAGAGGCCGACGAAGGCGAGCAGGTCGCGCGCGCTGGCCTCGACCTCTTTCTCGGCAAGCCTGGTGCGGCGCGAACGCAGCAGCGC
Organism: Xanthobacteraceae bacterium; assembly: GCA_052148715.1. Lineage (GTDB taxonomy): Bacteria > Pseudomonadota > Alphaproteobacteria > Rhizobiales > Xanthobacteraceae > JBKQHQ01. The sequence goes on from JBKQHQ010000165.1 coordinate 17,420, forward strand.
CGACCACAGGCCGCCGCGCATATGCAGGTGGCAGCCGACTTGGATGTTTTCCAGCACCGTGAGATTCGCAAAGAGCTGGACGAGCTGGAAAGTCCGTACCAGCCCCGCCGCCGCGATCGCCTCGGGCGGGCGGCCGGTGATATCGTTGCCGGCGAAGACGATGCGGCCGTCGTCGGGGGCCATGAAGCCGGAGATCAGGTTGAACAGGGTGGTCTTGCCGGCGCCGTTCGGTCCGATCACCGCCGTCACGCCGCCCTCGGCGACGGCAAGATCGATCGCATCGACCGCGACCAGGCCGCCGAAGCGCCGGGTGACATGCTCGAGCGCCAGCAGGGTCATGGCTGGCCCTCGCCGCGTACGAGTTCGCCGAGCGTCGCCAGGCCGTTCGGAACGTAGATCAGGAGCAGGATCAGCCCGGCGCCGTAGGCGAGGTCCTGATAGTCCTTGAAGCTGCGGATCGTTTCCGGGAGGAGACTGACGACGATGGCGCCGATGATCGGTCCCGCGAGGGTGCCGATGCCGCCGACGTAAAGCATCGTGAAGGCGAGCACGACCATGTGCAGGCCAAAGACTTCCGGGCTGACGAATTCAACGACATGGACGAACAGCGATCCGGCAAGGGCCGCATAGGCCGCCGACACCAGAAAGGCCGCGAGCTTGTAGTGAGCAACCGCAATGCCGAGCGCGCGCGCCGCATCCTCGCTGCCCGCGATGGCGGCGAGCGCCCGGCCGAAGCGCGAGCGGCGTATGCGAGCGGCGGCAAATGCGGAGAGCGCGACGAAGACCGTCAGCGCGACGAGCTTGCCGCGATCGGAGACGATCTCGTAGCCGAACATCCCGAGCGGCGGGATGCCGGAGATGCCCATGTAGCCGTGCGTCACCGATTGCCACTGGGTTGCGATCTCGTAAGCGATCAGACCGATCGCGAGCGTCGCCATCGCGAGATAGTGGCCCCGCAGTCGCAGCGTCGGCCAGCCGATGACGAGGGCGACGGCGAGCGCGAGAGCAAGCCCCGCCGCGAAGGCGACGATCGGCTCCCAGGAATAGGTTGCCGTCAACACCGCGGAGGCATAGCCCGACAGGGCGGCGAAGGCGTTCTGGCCGAACGTGACTTGGCCCGCGTAGCCCATGAATATATTGAGCCCGGTGACGAAGATCGCGTAGATCAGGGCAAACGACATCACTGTGGCGAAATATCCGCCGGCATAAAGCGCGTAGGCGAGCATCGCCGCCGCGATCGCCCAAGGCAGCGCGGCGAGCAGCGCCGTGAGGCTGCGGCGCCGACGTTCAGGAGAGATAATACCGGGCGATATCGTCATACGATGTGACTTCGCGCGGATCGATCTCGGCAACCAGGCGGCCGACCGACAAGAGGTAGGCGCGGGTGGTAAGCTTGAGCGCCAGCGGCGCCTTCTGCTCGACCAGCACGATCGTCAGTCCCTCACGATTGAGAACTGCAAGCACGCCGAAAATCTCGTCCGTCACTTTCGGCGCCAGGCCAAGCGAGGGCTCGTCGAGCAGCAAAATCTTCGGATCCGCCATCAGGGCGCGACCGACCGCCAACATCTGTTGCTCGCCGCCGGACAGCGAGCCTGCGGTCTGGGTGAGCCGTTCCCGCAACCGCGGAAACAAGGCGAAAACGCGCAGGCGCCGCCGCTCGAATTCCTGCGGGTCGTCGAGCAGATAGGCGCCAAGCTCGAGATTTTCGGCGACCGTCATCGGCGCAAAAATCCCGCGGCCCTCCGGCACCAGCACGAGGCCGCGCGCGGCGCAAGCCTCCGGCTGTTGCCGTGGCAGCGGCCTGCCGCGAAAGAAAACCTCGCCTGAATTGGCGACGAGTCCCATAATGGCGCGCATCAGCGTGCTCTTGCCGGCGCCGTTCGGCCCGAGCACGGCAACGAATTCGCGCTCGGCGATGGCGAGGCTCACCGGATGCAACGCCTCGACGCGCCCGTAGCGCGCCGAGAGCGCCTTTATCTCCAGCACGAGCGTCGGGTTCACTGAACGACTTTGACTTTGCCGTCGATTATGGTCGCGAGCAGGAGCGGATTGGCCGTGATGCCTTGATGCGTGCTCGGCGACATATTGTAAACGCTGGTCGTGCCCTGGAAGCCGGAGAGACTTTCGAGCTGGTCGCGGACCTTGGGGCCCTCAAAACTCTTGCCGGCCTCGATCGCCCGGACCGTCATCAACACGGCGTCCCAGCCGCGTGATGCCCAATTCGGGTCACGGTCGCCGAATTTCGCCTTCCACGGGACGAGGAATTTTGCGATCTCGGTCTTTAATGCTCCGTCGGGCAAGCCATCGTAGACCTGCGAGGGGGAAGCGACGAAGAAGAACTTGTCGCCCAGCACCTCCGCCACCGGGCGGAAAACCGCGAGGTCTTCGACGCTCGTCAACATCAGCATATCGAGGCCAAGCTGCTTGATGTTCTTGGCCGCCGTCAGCGTCGTTCCGCCGAGGCCGACCTTGAGAATCGCGCCGGCGCCGGCCGCGTGCATCTTGCTGATCTGGACGCTCAGGTCGGCGTCGTCCTGCTTGTATTGCTCGACGCCGGCGAGCTCCAGACCATAGTCGCCGGCGAGCTTCTCGGCCGCAACCCTCTGCAGGTTCGCATAAGGGGAAGGGTCGTGCAAGAAGCCGATCTTTCTGATCTGGGTCTTCTCCTTGAGATAGGCAAGGCGCTTCTCGACTTCCATGGCGGCCGGAGGGAGGGTGGTGAAGGCCCATTTCACATGCTCAGGCTGCTGCGGCAGGATCGAGCAAAGCACCATCGGGATCTGCGCCCGCACGGTCAGCGGAGCGCCGGCGAAATTCCCGGCGGATACGCAGCCGCTGAGAAAAATGTCGACCTTGTCCGACGATATCATCTTTCGATAGACGGTGACCGCCTCCTGCGGCTCAGACCGATTGTCTTCAGTGATCACCTCGATCTTGCGACCCATCACGCCGCCCTTGGCGTTGACGGCCGCGGCTGCTAGTTCGACGCCGTCGCGCCAAGCGCGATCGACGGTCGCGGCGTAGCCGGTTAGACCTGCAGAGATGCCGATCTTGTAAACCTCCTGTGCGTCCGCCGGCGCCGCCGCCAGCGCCGCGGCAAGGCCCGCCAACAGCGCGAATGATCTTATTGTCATGTCACTTTCCTCCCTCTTCTCAGTTTTACATCTCGCCGTGCTGCGCGGTCGGGATTTGCTAAGGGTCCACGAGCCGCGTGGGCACGGCGGAACGGGCACCGTGCCAACGCGCTGATGTCTCGGCCGCCTTGGCCCACCCTGCGCTGCGGCGATCGGACATGCGCTAAAGCTCATCTGCCCGCGGCGGCCCGTAGCCGCCGCCTCCGGGCGTTTCGAATAGCACGACATCGTCGGCTTTGAGCATGAGCTTCTTGGCGTCGTGCACCGGCTTGCCATTGATTAGGAACTGGCCGGGCGCGCCGGGCGCGCCGCCGCCCAGGCCGTCCGCGCCTAGCTCGACCCGGCTCGTCACTGCATTGAGCAGCCACTCGTCCTTGGTCTGCAGACGGAACTGGATGATCTGGCCATCGCCGCCGCGTGAGGCGCCGGCACCGCCGGAGCCGGGACGCAATTCCTTGCGATCGAAGATGACCGGCGTCACCGCCTCGACGATCTCGACCGGCACCGCCGCTACGCCGGTCGGGTAACAGGTGGCGCTCGGCCCCGGTTTGGTGGCGCGCGCGCCCATGCCGCCGGAATAATTGAACATCGAGGATGTAAAAGGACGCCCGTCCTCGCGCCGACCTTGGATTTGCATGGTCCAGACCGCGCCCGAGCCTTCGGCGAGCACGCGGTCGGGGATGACCTGATAAAGCGCTTTCAAGATCGGCATCGGCACATACATGCCGACGACGTGGCGCGCGTTGACCGGGGAGGGATAGGTGCAGTTGACGATCGAGCCCTCCGGCGCGGTGACGTGGATGGGCGCGAGGCTGCCGGTGTTGTTGGGTAGGTCGGGATTGAGGCAGCTGCGGATGGCGAAGGTCGAATAGGCGTGGGTGTAGTTGCGAACGACATTGATCCCGCTCGATGTCTGGGGCGAGCTGCCGGTGAAGTCGACGGTGATCTCGCCCGCATTGGGAGCGATGGTCACCGCGGCGCGCAGCGTAATGACTTCGCCGCCCGGCACATCGAACTTGCTCTCGCCTAAAAATGTTCCCGCCTTCAACTGGCTGATCGCGGCGCGCGTTGCCTGCTCGGATCGGCTGATGATTTCGTCGGACAATTGCTCGATATCCGGCAGGCCGTAGCGGCGGCACATGCCGATCAGCCGCTCGCTTGCGGCGCGTCCGCTCGATACCTGCGCCGAAAGATCGCCGAACACCGCATCCGGTGTGCGCACGTTCGAACGGATGATCGCGTGCAGCACGGGGCACGGTTCGCCGCGTTGGTAGAGCTTGAGCGGGGGGATCCATAGCCCCTCCTCATGCACGTCGCGGGCGCCGGCGCCGATGCCGTAGCCGCCGATATCGGTGTGATGGATGGTGGAGCCGATAAAGGCGAGGATCTTATCGCCATCGAAGATCGGCGCGAGTACCGTGATGTCGAAGAAATGGCCGGCCGACAGCCAGGGATCGTTGGTGATCAGCACGTCGCCCGGTTCGACCCGGTTATCGAAGATGCGCACGAGATGCGCGCCGGCAATGGCGAGCGAATTGATATGGCCCGGCGTTCCGGTATTGGCTTGCGCCACCATGCGGCCGCGCCGGTCGAACAGGGCGCAGGCGAGGTCGCCGGCTTCGCGCACCACCGGACTGAAGGCGATGCGCTGCAGCGCCTTGGCGCGCTCGCCCACGATGCCGATCAGGTTGGACCAGAGGATCTCGAGCTCGACGCCGTCCATGGATCAATCCTTGCGCGCGATAAGGCAGCCGATTTGATCGACCGACGCCGACCATTCGGGCGGGATCGCTGTCGTGGTTTCACGCTCTTCGATGATGGCCGGCCCCAAGATCGTCTGGCCGGCGGCAAGCGATTTGCGATCGTAGACCGGGACCATGGCGTTCTCGGTCCAGGCGTGCACCGTGCGCGATGTGCGCGGCTGACCGGGCGTCTCGGGCAAGATGGTGGCACGATTGAACGATATGATCGGACCGCGCGCCGTCACGCGCCAAGTGACGAGCTCGATCGGCACATGGGACGGATTGACGCCATAGAGCTTGTGATAGGCGCGCTCAAAGATTGCGACGATGCGACCGGGGTCCCGATGCGCGCGGGGATCCCCTTCGAAGGTTACGGTCAGCTCGCTCTGCTGGCCGACGTAGCGCAGATCGGCGCCGAAGATCAGCGTCACCGTCGCCTCGCTGCAGCCTGCTTCGGCCAGCGCCAGGCGGCCTTCCGTGGCAAGCTCGCTCAATAGGCGGTCGACGCGGTCCCAGTCGAGCGCGTTCACCTGGACGAGATCACTGCGCACGAGGTCGAGCCGAACCGAGGTCACGAGCGTGCCGAACGCCGAAAGGACGCTCGGCTGCGGCGGCACGATCACCACCGAGCTTTGCAGCAGCCCGGCGACCTCGCAGGCATGCACCGGGCCCGCGCCGCCGAAGGCGAAGAGCGGCATCCCGCGATAGTCGACCCCGCGGTCGGTCGCGTGCGCCCGTGCCGCCGCCGCCATCGCCTCGGTGACGACCCGAAAGATGCCGCGCGCCGCCTGGGTCGGCGTGAGCTTTAGCGCGCGCGCGAGGCCGTCCATGGCGCGGTCGGCCGCGCGGCGATCAAGCGGCATGTCGCCGCCGAGAAAATTATCGGCATCGAGCAGGCCAAGCACGAGGTCGGCGTCGGTCACGGTCGGTTTTCCGCCGCCGCGGCCGTAGCAGGCCGGGCCGGGATCGGAGCCGGCGCTTTCGGGGCCGACTTTCAGCAGCCCGAGAGCGTCTACATGCGCGATGCTGCCGCCGCCGGCGCCGATCTCGATCATGTCGATCGAGGGAATCGTGACCGGCAACCCGCTGCCCTCCTTGAACCGATAGCGGCGGTCGACCTCGAACAGCCCGGTGATCAGCGGTTGGCCATTTTCGATCAGGCAGGCCTTGGCCGTCGTGCCGCCCATGTCGAAGGACATCAGCCGATCGAGCTTGAGCACCTCGGCATAGTGACAGGCGGCGAGCGCGCCGGCGGCGGGGCCGCTTTCGATCATGCGGACCGGGTTGCGCCCGGCGGTTTCGGCGCCGACGACGCCGCCCGAGCTCAGCATGATCAGCGGCGTATTGGCAAAGCCCTCCCGCGCGAGCCGTTCGCTTAGGCGCCGCAAGTAGGGCTGCGCGAGCGGCATCGTGTAGGCGTTGACGGTGGCCGTCGAGGCGCGCGGAAACTCGCGGATTTGCGGCGCCACGTCGGCGGACAAGGTGATGAACATATTCGGCAGCAGCTCGCCGAGCCGCTTGCCGACGATCCGCTCGTGCTGCGGATTGGCAAAGCTGTTGAGAAAGCAGATCGCGACCGAGCGGACCCCTTTGGATTTCAGCTGCGCCGCAACCGCGCCGACCTCGCTCGAATCGGGGGTGATGAGCGCCGTTCCGTCGGCCCGCATGCGCTCGGTCAATCCGAAGGTCAGCTCAGGCGGCACCAGCGGCTCCGGAAACTCGATCTGCGGATCGTACATCTCATAGCGATGCTCGTTGCGGATCCGCAGCACGTCGGCAAAACCTTTGGTAACCAGGAGCGCGGTCGCCTCGCCCTTGCGCTCGATCAGCGCATTGGTGACCACCGTCGTGGCATGGACGATGACGCCGTCGATATCGCGCGGCTCGATACCGGCCGACCGGAGCACGCCCTGCACCCCGTGAAAGAACCCGTCGATCAGGTCGTGCGGCGTGGTCAGCGTCTTGTCGACGGTCAGTTGTCCGGAGGAATGCCGCAGGACCACGTCGGTGAACGTGCCGCCGATATCCACCGCCAATGAATACGTCATGCTATTGCGGCCTCCACCCAAGCGCCGTCGAGATTTTTCTTGCCGTGCCGACCACAGCCTCGATCTGCCTGCGGTTAGGCTCCGCATGAATGAGCTCGGTGGCCCCGACGATGGCGACCGAGCCCGCAAGGCACGCGGCATGGTCGAAGATCGGCGCCGCCAGCGCATTGACGCCGCGGATGATCTGATCGGGCGCCGTCGCCCATCCGCGCTTGCGGACCGTCTCAATGTCCCGCGTCAGCGCGCCCGCATTTGGCCGCCGCGCCCCGGCAATGCGCGCACTGGCCAGCGTCTTTTCGAGCAATCCGTCCGGCCCGAACGCCATCCAGACCTTGCCGTGCGCGCTGACCTCGAGCGTGAGCCGCGTGCCGGGCCGGGTGCCGAACTCGACCACGGTCTGCCCTTGGATCAGCTCCAGCACGACGAGCCCGCCCTGGACCAAGCCGCAAATGGTGACGGCCTGCTGCGTCGCGTCGCGTAACGCGATGAGCTCGTCGCGCGACGCGCGCACCAGATCGAAGCGGCCGCGGGCGGCCTCGCCGAGCACGACAAGCTTGATCCCCGCTTCGTAGCGGGCGCTGACCGGATCCTGGTGGACGAAGCCGCGCCGCAGCAGCGCCTGCAGATGGCGATAGACCGTCGCCTTCGACGCCGAAAAATTTTTGGCGATGGCCCCGAGCGAGCAGGGCTGGCTCTGGTGGGCGAGAAATTCGAGAATCTGTAGCGCCAGGTCGAGCGTGCCCGTGCCCAAACCGCCGCGCTGCGCGCGGTCTGCGCGCGGCGGCCCGTCGAGCCCGGATTCCTCCCGGTTTTCCATCCCTGGTCCCGTTTTAACTAGTTTCATCTGTTGAAATGCTATTTCGACATTAGAAATGAAAGACGATTTCCGATCAAGCGTCAAGTGCGATTGTGGTCGGTCAAGCGTCGATCTTCCGCTCGAAGGCGGGCTATTTTGTATTCTCAAAATGGAACGGATGGATGCGGAAATGCGAATCGGCGTCGATTTGGGCGGAAGCAAGATTGAAGTTATTGCCCTCGATGAAAACGGAGCGACGCTGTTGCGGCATCGCGTGCCAACGCCGACGGGAGACTATGTCGGCACCTTGAAAGCTATCGCCGACATTGTGCTTTTCGCCGAGAACGAGCTTGGCCAAAAGGGCACGTTGGGCGTCGCGTCGCCAGGAGCAATCTCAACGAGGACCGGCCTCCTGAAAAACTCAAACAGCACCATCTTAAACGGAAAGCCGCTGGTCCATGATCTTGCACAAAGACTGGGGCGGCCAATCCGGTTGGAAAATGATGCAAATTGCTTTGCCCTTTCCGAGGCCGTTGACGGCGCCGCCGTAGGGGCCCACGTGGTGTTCGGAGTTATCGTTGGTACAGGGGTGGGCGGCGGTGTCGTCGTTGGCAAGGAGCTTGTTGCTGGACGCAACAAGATCGCCGGCGAATGGGGCCACAATCCGCTGCCGTGGGCGACCGAGAACGAGCGGCCCGGCGCGCCTTGCCATTGCGGCAAATCAGGCTGTATCGAGACGTTTTTGTCCGGCGCCGGTCTCGCGCGCGACTATCGCGGCCGCACCGGTAAAGACCTAGCGGCCAAGGAAATCGCGCTCGCCGCCGCCGGCGGCGACGAAGCTGCCCAGGAATGCCTGACCGTCTATCAGGATCGTTTGGCGCGCAGCCTGGCCGTTGTCATTAACGTCCTGGACCCCGAAGTGATCGTGCTCGGCGGCGGCCTCTCCAACATCGAGTGGGTGTACGCGGGACTTTCGGCTCTTGTCGGGCGGTACACCTTTTCCGATGGCATCAATACATCGATCGTGCGTGCGGCCCACGGCGATTCGAGCGGAGTGCGCGGTGCGGCTTGGCTTTGGTCGACTGCCTGCCCGCCGTGACCGCAACGCCGCCGGCTACCCCACGTTCGAAGTGTTAGGATCGTCAAGCTGCAATCGGCCTTACAGCGTCCGGCTCACGGCGAGCGGCCGCGCCATCCGGGGGTTGGGGCAGTTGCTGCGTCCAGACGCGCCGTAGGTTTGCGGCGCGGCCTTGCGCGTCAGGTCCCCCGCGAGGCGGCGCATGATCCCTTCCGCCACCGCATGGGTGGTGGCGAGCACGATCAAATTCTTCTGCAGCACCGCGCGTAACGTCTCGTGGCGCTCGCGCAGCGCACGGTACTCCTGCGGCCGGGTCTCGACGAGGAAATTCGTGTTCGCCTTGAGGCGCACGGCGGCCGTCAGATAGAGGCCGGCGAGCTCGCTCTTTCTTGCCTGCAAGCGGGCGGCCTGGCTGAGACGGCCGGCCCGCACCAGCGCCGTCTCCTGCTCGACGAGGCCGTGAAGGCCCTCCATCGCGACGGCGGCATGGGCGATCGCCTGCTCGGCCTCGAGCTCCGTGCGGATCACACGCGGAATCGGGGAGGGTTCGGGTGCAGCGTTATGCATCGGGCTAGTCCTTGCTGGCGGGGCTGCGCGCTGGCGCATGTTCCGGTTCTGCGGGCTGCGCGCGGACCGTGTGGCGGGTTTGCTGGAGCCGGCGCGGCAGCGGGCAGCAGCGCGCCTGCGGCAGGCGCGGCAGATGTGCTCGAAGGGGCCGCGGTCGGTGCGGCGTGCCGCTCGCGCGGGAGGAGTCCGCGGCCAGGTCGCCGGCCGGAGCTTCCGCCGCGGCGCGCTCGGCGGCGAGCAGCGTCAGGTTGATTTGCAGCAGCGCGCCGAAGTTCTTGTGGCGATGGTGCAGGACGGCAAAGCTCACCGGCAACATTTGCCGCAGATAGAGCCGGTTGCGCTGCAGCCGAGTGATATCGGCGGAATAACGTCGTGCCAAATCCGCCTTTGATTGCTCGACGCGATCCGGTATGTCGGCGCGGCCGGCGCGGATGAGCTGCGTTTCTTCCTCGACGACCGCGAGGAGGCAATCCATGACCTGCGTCAAGTGCACGACCAATTGCTCGGCGTCGGCCGGATTTTGCACGGCAGCGGTTTCTGCCGCCGGCGTCCCGGATGACGGCTCGGTCTTCTCGCTTTGGCGCAACGGCGGATCGAAAAACGGATCCCGGCCTTCCTCGAAGGGTGTGGGCAGGGAGGGCAGTGGCATTGCGACTGTGCCGACACCGCCGTCTCCGACCCCGTGCGGGTGGTCGGCCACGGCCGGCGTCTGACACTTGGTCCAAATGTGCCTAGCCATCGCTTGCAGGAGGACGCTCATGGCCTCGTCATCAGCTCGTCGTGGGGTGCGCGGCCGACTGCGCCTGAGCACCCGCCGCCTGATGTTGCAGCAAGGTGCGATAGACGTCCTTGGCGATGCCGATGCCGCCGGCCTTGGCGATCGATTTCGCGTACTGGTCGGTCAGAAACGAGCGCCAGACGCCGACGCCCGGACCGCCGCCGAATGGCCCGTCGCCATTCACGCCGGCGTACATCTGCTGGAACATGGAGCTCAGAAACACCGCCTCGAAATCCTGCGCTTTCGCCTGCGCCTTCTTGTTGAGGGGCGTCGTGGTCTTGGCTTGTGCGGCTTGCTGTTGCACGAGTGTGGCGGTGGAGAGGGTGCCTGACATAGCGAGGCTCATCACATCACCTCGATGTCGGCTTGGATGGCGCCGGAGGCCTTGATGGCCTGCAGGATGGAGATCAGATCGCGCGGCCCGAGCCCGAGCGCATTCAAGCCGTCGACCAACTGCTGCAGCGAGACGCCCTCCCGAACCACCGCGAGCTTCATGCGGTCCTCTTGAACGCCGATCCGGGTGCGCGGCACCACCCGCGTCCGACCCTGGGAGAACGGTGCCGGCTGGCTGACTTGCGGCGTCTCCGAGATGGTGACGGTGAGGTTGCCCTGCGCGATCGCCACCATCGAAACCCGCACATCGCGGCCCATGACGATGATGCCGGAGCGCTCGTCGATAATGATCTTGGCCGCGAGGTCGGGCTCGATCTGCAACTGCTCGATCTCGGTGAGCAAGGCGACCACGTTGCCGTGGAACTGCTTCGGGATAGTGAGCTGAACGGTTGACGGATCGAGCGGCTCGGCGGTGGGCGCGCCGATGAAGTCGTTGACCGCGGCAGCGATGCGTTTGGACGTGGTGAAGTCGGCGTTGCGGAGCGCCAGCCGCACTTGCACCAGACGGTTGAGGGCGAACTCGATCTCGCGCTCGATGATCGCCCCGTTGGAGATTCGGCCGACCGTCGGAACGCCGCGCGTGATCTTGGCGGCGTCGCCCTCGGCCTGAAAGCCGCCGATCGCCAGGGATCCCTGGGCCACTGCATAGACGTTGCCGTCGGCGCCGAGCAGTGGGGTCACCAGCAGCACGCCGCCCTGCAAGCTCTTCGCATCGCCCAGCGCCGAGACCGTCACGTCGATACGCGTCCCCTGGGTGCCGAAGGGTGGCAGATTGCTGGTGACCATCACGGCGGCGACGTTGCCGGTGCGCATGTTGGTCGTCGGGTTTATCTTGACGCCGAGCCGTTCCAACATTGCTTGCAGCGACTGCCGCGTGAACGGTGCGTTGTTCAACGTGTCGCCGGTCCCGGCGAGGCCCACCACCAAGCCATAGCCGATAAGCTGGTTCTGGCGGATACCCTCGATATTCGCCAAATCCTTGATGCGCGATGTGGCGCCGGCTGGAGCCAGCACTCCAAAGAGCAACAGGGCGGCCGCGAACGCGCTCGTGAAGATCCTCGCCATCATTGCTCCCCATGCGGCGGTTTCCTCCCTCCGTCTTGCGAATGCCGTGCCAGGCCAGGCAAGGATCTCAACCCATTGAAATTGCAAGAAGTTCTATCCATCGTCGGGATCGGACGGCGGCGCCTCAGGTGGATCGCGTTTGCCTCCACCCTGCAAGTTTTGCCGGGCGTCACCTGGCGCGTTTACGTGGCATTAACCATACGCGGCCAACGTTCGCGAACGTTTCCGATGTCTGGTGCATTTCTAGAATCTAGAGCGCGTTTGCAGGCACGACCTGTTTGCACCGCACTCGGATCGAGGGCTCGCGATGCGGATCTACGGACCCAATCGAACCGGCGTCGTCGGCTCCGCGCCGGCACCCCGGCGCGCGGCGTCAGGCGCCTTTTCGCTGGCCGAGGAGGGGGAGGCCACGAGCCGTCCGGCGAATGCCGGATCGGCGCCCACCGTCGGCGGCATCGACGCCCTGCTTGCCCTGCAAGGCGTCGAGGACCTGACGCAACGGCGCAAAAGGGCCGTGTCGCGCGGAAGCCGGGCATTGGATGCGCTCGAGGATATACGACTCAAGGTACTCTCAGGCACGCTCGATCAATCCTCGCTAATGCGCCTCAAGGCGGCCGTCGGCGGCCTGACCGAAGCTTGCGGGGATCCGCGGCTCGACGCCGTGCTCGGTGCCATCGAGCTTCGGGTGGAGGTTGAGCTGGCCAAAGCCGGATTGCGTTAACGGCGGCAAAGGTGAAGGCCGTTCAATTGCTTTGTGCGGTGCAATAGATCTGAATTCTTGGGATCAATTATACTTCAATATTGTACCTGTCACAGACGCTCGATATAAGCTTGCCCGGTGAGGCGAGGGGGAAACGCCCTCCAGTTTGGGGCACGGAGTTGAAGTAAAATGCCGTCGGAAAAGAACAAGAATTACCGGCCTACGGAGAAAGAGCCTTTCATGAGTGACCGCCAGCGCGAGTATTTCCGCAAGCGGCTGCTCACCTGGAAGGAGGAGATCATCAAGGAGGCGCGGGAAACGCTGCAGCATCTGCAGGACGAGAATCAGAACCATCCGGATCTCGCCGACCGCGCGTCGTCGGAAACCGATCGTGCCATCGAGCTGCGCGCGCGCGACCGGCAGCGCAAGCTGATCGCCAAGATCGAGTCCGCCTTGCAGCGGCTCGATGACGGAACCTACGGCTATTGTGAAGAGACCGGCGAGCCGATTTCGCTGAGGCGACTCGAGGCCCGGCCGATCGCGACCCTGTCGCTTGAGGCGCAGGAGCGCCATGAGCGGCGCGAACGCGTTTTCCGCGACGACTGACGCAAGCGCAATCCCACCCCCGTCGTTGCGTCCGCTGCCAAATAGTTCAAGGGCGCTTGCGGTTTCCCCTGGCCTCCGAGCCGGCGCGATCCGTTAACGATCTATTTACCATGGCTGTTTACCGATCGTTAAGGCTCCGGGCGGCACGCGCGCATGCTGTGCTCGCGAATCCGTCCCGGCTGCATCCGGCCGGATCGTCGTTACGCGCCCATGTCGAACCCCTTGCCGCAGCCCAACGTAGCGCGAATGCTCCGACGAGCATTCCGCGCACACGAGCAAGGCGAGCTCGGCAAGGCGGAGAGGCTCTACGCCGCAGTACTGCAATATGATCCGGACAGCTTCGACGCGCTGCATCTTTTGGGATTGCTCAATCACCAGCGCGGACGATCCGAGGCGGCCCTTCAGCTCATTTGTAGCGCCTTAGCGACGGACCGGCGGCGCGCTGACGGGCTTTCAAGCTTGGGACTCGTCTTGCATACCATGGCTCGTTTCGAGGAGGCCCTCGCAAGCTATGACCAAGCCCTCGAGACGGAGCCCGACAACCTCGAAGTGCTCAATCGGCGCGGAGTAGCACTGCTGGAGCTTGGGCGCCCCGCAGAGGCGCTCACGGCTTTCGACCGCGTGTTGGCTTTCGATCCCGAGCAGATCGATGCGCTCGGCAACCGCGGGAATGCGCTGCTCAAGCTCAACCGCCCGCAGGATGCCCTGATGAGCTACGACGTGGCGCTAAGGATCGCGCCCGACGATGCTCGGCTGCTCACCAATCGCGCCCATGCGCTGCGCCGGCTGGACCGCCCGCGTGAGGCTTTTGTGAGCGCATCAAGAGCCGTGGTGGCTAGTCCGAAATTTGCCGAGGCTCGCTTTGAGGCGAGCCTCGCGCAATTGACTCTCGGCGACTTCAGAAATGGCTGGGAAGCTTACGAAGCACGGTGGGCTACTGGGGCGTTCGCGGCGCAGCGCAGAACCTTCACCGCCCCGCTGTGGCTCGGCGACCAGCCGCTCGACGGCAAGACCATTCTCTTGCACGCCGAGCAGGGCTTCGGCGACACGATTCAATTCATCCGTTACGCGCCGGCGCTTGCCGCGCTGGGTGCAAGAGTAATTCTCGAAGTGCAGCCCGAACTCGTCGGGCTGTTGTCGCAGGTGGTGGGCATCACAACGGTCTTGCCGCGGGGAGAGCCCTTGCCTGCGTTCGACTGCCACTGTCCGCTCATGAGCTTGCCCCTCGCATTTGCGACCGAGCTGCCGACGATCCCGGCTGAGATCCCCTACATCGCAGCGGCAAAGGAGCGCGTGGCCGTCTGGCGGGAGCGGATGCCCGCAAGGCGGCCGCTCGTTGGCATCGCCTGGGCCGGCCGGCCGACCCACAAGAATGATCTCAACCGTTCGATGCGCCTGGAGACGTTGAGGCCGCTGCTCGCGCAATCATCCATTCAGTTCGTGGGTCTCCAGCATGAAGTGTGCGACGAGGACGCAGCGTTCCTGCGAGGTTGTCGGCAATTGTTTAATATCGGCGACCAGTTCCGGGATTTCGCCGACACCGCCGCCACGATCTCGCTGTTGGATCGGGTGATTGCCGTGGATAGTGTGGTCGCCCATCTGGCCGGGGCCCTAGGGAAGCCGCTGTTTCTGTTGCTTCCATTCGCCGCGGATTTCCGCTGGATGCGCGAGCGGCAGGACAGTCCCTGGTATCCGACCGCCCAGCTCTTGCGACAGCCACAATTCGGCGACTGGGTGAGCGTCGTGGATGCAATGCGCAAGGAGCTTGCTTGAAGTGGAACCCATCCCTGGGGGCACAGTCGGCAGGCCAGCGGCTATAGGCCTCGCGGCCTTGTCCGCCCCGCCCGAGCGCAAACGGCGCAACAATCCTCACCCGCGCCCTCTCGATCGGAGCCAACGCGGCCTCCGGCGGGGAGTTGCCGGAGGCCGCGTCTTGGCGCCGTTCCGGTCCGGACACGGAGCGGCGGGGGAGCTCAAGCCTCTGCATGCGGAGCATGGCCGGACAAACGCGTTTCAGGTCGCAGAGGCTTCACACGGTTTGATACGCGTCAGAACGGCAGCAGAACGTCCATCACCTGCTGGCCGTAACGCGGTTGCTGACGGTCACTAAGCTGGCCTTTGCCGCCATAAGCGATGCGGGCTTCGGCGATCTTGGTCGAATCGACGGTGTTGTCGCTTTCGATATCCTCCGGCCGCACGACGCCGGCCACGATCAGTTCGCGCATCTCGGCGTTGACACGGATCTCTTGCTTGCCTTCGACCACCAGATTGCCGTTGGGGAGGACCTGCGTCACCACGCCGGCGACGTGCGTTTGCAAAGCCTCCTGGCGGTTGATCGAACCCAGTCCGTTGTACTGGGAGGTGGAGTCCGCCGTGAGGAGACGCCCGGGCAGAATCGCCTTCCCCGGATTGGTAATGGTGTTCGCTCCGAGGAAGTTGGTTATGCCCGAATCTTCGCTGACCGTCCGGTCGAGCTGCGTTTGATTGTTGAATTGCGCCGTGTCATTGATGCTGATCTTCACAGTCAGGATATCCCCGACCTGATGCGCTCGTTGATCGTTGAAGAACGCGCGCGAGCCGTTGCGCCACAGCGAGTTGGGATTGTAGGATGCCGGCTGCGGCGTCGGCATCGGCATCTGCACCGGCTTATAGCCGGGGGCGGCGGTCGGATTGTCGATCGAGGAAAGCGGCGGCGGGTCGCCGATCAGCTTGAGCCGGTCGAAGGCGGCACAACTGCTGAGCAGCAAGCCCATGAGTGTGATGCCGGCGCTTGAGCGCAGCAGCGGAAATCCGGGGATCTGGCGCGTCATTTGCTCACTCGGCCTTGCTGGTCGGCCCGTCGGTCGCAGCCGTAGCCGTGCCGACAGCCGTGATGACGGGCATGCTTGGATTGACGCTCACGCGCCCGGGTCCTGTCACCGTCGCCTGCAGCGTGCGCTTCGATTGGCTGTTGAGCACGTTGATGACGTCGCCCAAAGTGCCGGATTCGAGCGCCGTGCCGCGCATGGTCAGGAGGACGCCCGGCACCTCGTAGGTGATCGTCACTGGGTGGTCGCGCTGAACAAGTTCTTGCCGCGCGAGATCGGCGGAACGAAGCGGCTGACCGGGACGCAGCGGCCGGCGCGCCGCGAACCCAATCGCGTGCTCGGCGCTGTCGATGAAGTCGTTAGGAAGCTCGGCCTTCGGTTTGCGTTCGCTGACGAGGTCGCTCGCTTTGACGATCTCGCCCGGCGCCAGGGCCCGCGCGAGAATTGGGATCTCCAGCGTCTCGAAAACCGCACCGGTCAGCCGCAGCGGCGTGCGCCGTAACATCTCGCTGCCCGGCACGTCGAAGATGACATCGAAACGGCCGTTGCGGCGGTCGTAGACCAGGCGCGTGATCTCCAGGTCGTCGGTGACCGTGGCCTCGATATGGATCGTGCGCAGATCGCGATCGAAAACAATGTTTAGGTTCTTGGGCTCGCTGAGCCCATACTGGCCGGTAAGCGCGGCGGCGAGCCGTACGTCGATCTCTTGGCGCGTGATCGTGCGGCTCGCCCGTGTCACGGTGATGTCGGTCAAGCCGCGCGCATCCACGGTAACGAGATTGTGCGGCAGGATCGCCGCCAGGACTCTCGCCGCGGGCACCGTCCCGGTCTCGCCGAGGTTCGGCGCGCGAAAGATCGGAATGTCGGCGGCGGCTCCCGCATTGTCGACGAGATCGCCGATGCGAACCAGTTCGCCTTTGACCGTGACCTCGGCTTTGAGCGCCGGTGTTGCCGGCGGGCTGCTGGTCTGCGCCGCCGCCGGCGTGCACAGCGCGATCAGCGCGAGGAGTGTCGTTGAGCGGAGCATCAGCCAATCCTCCTCATCGCATCAGATTCGAGGCGGTCTGCAGCATTTGGTCGGCCGCGGTGATCACCTTCGAGTTCATTTCGTAGGCGCGCTGGGCGGTGATCAAATTCGTGATCTCGGTGACCGAGTCGACATTCGACTGCTCGAGATTGCCTTGTTGCAGACTGCCGTAGCCGCTGATGCCGGCGATGCCGTTCTGCGGAGTTCCGGATGCCGGCGTGTCGGTGAACAGGTTGTCGCCGATCGCCTGCAGGCCGGCTTTGTTGACGAAAGTCGTCATGGTGAACTGGCCATAGACCGTGGACGCGGTGCTGCCGGGGGTGACGCCCGAGACCTGGCCCTGGGTGTTGATCATGATCGATCCGGCATTCGGCGGTATTGTGATGCCCGGCTGCACCACGTAACCCTGCGCGGTCACCAATTGGCCCGTCGCATTCATCTGAAAAGAGCCGTCGCGGGTATAGGAGAAGGTGCCGTCCGGCATCAGGATCTGGAAGAACCCTTCGCCTTGAATGGCGATGTCGAAGGTATTGCCGGTCGGCAGCAGGGTGCCTTGGCTCATCATCCGCGGCGTGCCGACGGTCTTGACGCCGGAGCCGAGCTCGATGCCTACCGGCAGAATGTTGCCCTGCTCGGTGCTCTGGCTGCCGACGCGGCTGATCTGCTCGTAGAGGGTGTCCTGAAAATCGCCCCGCTGCCGCTTGTAGGCGGTTGTGTTCATGTTGGCGATGTTGTTGGCTATGACGTTGACGTTAAGCTCCTGGGCCAACATCCCGGTCGCGGCGGTGTGAAGACATCGCATGTGTTATTCTCCTTGTCGTCAGGCGCGGCTTCAGGACGGAATTTGGGCGAGCCGGTCGATGGCGGTCTTGCGTAAGTCGGACTGTTGCGCAATGAGGCCGGCCACATCCGTATAGTTGCGCGTAACCTCGATCAGTCGCGTCATCGCCTCGACGCTGTTGACGTTCGATTTCTCGAGCGTGCTCTGAACGAGCCGCACCTTCGGGTCCGTTGCTGGTTGGGCCGTGGCCGGCGCCACATAAAGGCTGGAGCCCTCCTTCTGCAGAAACTGCGGGCTGGTGAAGGTCGTCAGCTGCAGCTTGCCGCGCACCGCGGTGGTCGTGCCTTGCCGCGCGCTGACCGTGCCGTCCTCGGCGATGCTGATGTTGCGGTCTCCGTTCTGGAGAACGATCGGGCCGCCGGTTCCGAGCACAGGATTGCCCTCGGCCGTCACGAGTTGGCCGGTCGCATCCATTTGCAGATTGCCATTACGCGTGTACCGCTGCCCGCGCGGTGTCTGCACGGTCAGAAATCCGGGTCCGTTGATGGCGACGTCGAGCGGATTGCCGGTTTGCTCCAAGGCCCCCTGGCCAAAATCGCGAAAGGTGGCGCGATCGTGCACATAGCTGACACGGCTGTCGCCGCCCTTGAACCCATTGTCGCGCGCGACCGGCATCAGGTATTCGGCAAACATCGAATCGTCGGACTTGAAGCCCGTCGTGTTCACGTTGGCGACATTGTTGGCGACGACATCGAGCGCGCGTCCCAATGCCATCTGCCGCGACAGCCCGATGAGAAGGGCGTTTTCCATTTGGTTCTCCCCTATGACCGGCGAAGCTGCTCTCCCGGGCAGTGCTTCGTGGTTTTCGGACCGCCCTCCCCAGGGCGATCCTATGGGGAGCAACTGCACGACCCGTGCCAAAACCGAAAATTCAAATAAAACAACGAGTCGTAGGCAAATTGAGGGTTCGGCCAGCCGGAACAATCCGCCAGGGGGCCAGTTTCACCCGGCAAAAATTTCCTCCCCGCAATAATCCGTTAACCATTGCAAACATAAGTTCCAGGGGGAGGGCGCCTGGGGTCGCGCCCGCGGCAAGTCATACTCGTATCGCCGTGCAGTTACCCGCCTCGACCCTATCGAGATAGGCTATGGCAGCAGCAGCAAAGCAGGCGGTAGCGGAACCGGACGCGGACACCGAGCCGGATGAGAACGAAGAAGGCGCGGCCAAACCCAAGCCAAAACTGCCGCTCAAGCTGATCATCATTGCGGTGGCGGGCGTCGTGGTGCTCGGCGGCGGCGGCACCGCGGCCTTTTTCATGTTCGGCGCGCCGAAGGACGCAACCCACGAGGCCGCCCCTGCGCCGAAGCCCCCGGTCTTCTTCGACTTGCCGGACGTGCTCGTCAATTTGGCCAGTGTTGGCAATGAGCGCGTCCAATATCTCAAGGTCAAGGTGGTGCTCGAGGTCCCCGATCAGGCGTTGATCGCGCAGATCCAGCCGCTGATGCCGCGCGTCATGGACGCGTTCCAGACTTACCTGCGTGAATTGCGTCCAGCCGATCTCGATGGCTCGGCCGGACTTTATCGGCTTAAGGAAGAGTTGACCCGGCGGGTGAATACGGCGATTGCGCCGAGCCACATCAACGCCGTCTTGTTTAAGGAAATCGTCGTTCAATGAGGACTAAAGCTCGTGGCGAGTAAGGAACAAGTAGACCAAGATGCGCTCGCCGCCGAATGGGGGCTCGCGCTAGAGGCGGAGTCGGGTACCGCTCCGCCGCCCAGCGAGGGCGACGCAACCAGCGAGGAAGGCGCCGCCCAATGGGCGACGGTCGAGGACGGTAATCAGTTCATTCAAGCCGCCAAGGGCGGCGCCGAGCGCATCCTCAATCAAGAGGAGATCGACGGGCTGCTCGGCTTCAGCCTCAGCGACATTTCGCTTAACGACAATTCGGGCATCCGCGCGATCATCGACTCGGCGATGGTCTCTTATGAGCGCTTGCCGATGCTGGAAATTGTCTTCGACCGGCTGGTCCGGTTGATGACGACGAGCTTGCGCAACTTCACCTCCGACACCGTCGAAGTGTCGCTCGACCGCATCACGTCGGTACGCTTCGGCGACTATCTCAACTCCATCCCGCTGCCGGCCATCCTCGCCGTGTTCAAGGCCGAGGAGTGGGACAATTTCGGGCTGGTGACCGTCAATTCGAGCCTCATCTATTCGATCATCGATGTGCTGCTCGGCGGGCGACGCGGCCAGACCGCCATCCGTATCGAAGGGCGGCCCTACACGACGATCGAATCGAACCTCGTCAAACGCATGATCGAGGTGGTGCTGGCCGATGCCGAGCTCGCGTTCAAGCCGCTGTCACCGGTCAAGTTCAACATCGATCGGCTGGAGACCAATCCGCGCTTCGCTGCCATTTCGCGGCCTGCCAACGCGGCGATCCTGGTTCGGCTGCGCATCGATATGGAGGATCGTGGCGGCAACGTCGAGCTCCTCTTGCCCTACGGGACCATCGAGCCGATCCGCGATGTTCTCCTGCAGATGTTCATGGGCGAGAAGTTCGGCCGCGACCCGATCTGGGAAGGCCATCTCGCGACCGAGATCGGGCAGGCGCAGATCGCTGTCGACGCGGTGCTCTACGAGGCGCAATTGCCGCTGCGGCAATTGATGAGGCTCGGCGTCGGCGACACCCTGACGCTCGAGCTCAGGCCCGATGCCATGGTCAGCGTGCGCTGCGGCAATGTCATCCTGACCGAAGGCCGCATGGGCCGCGTCGGCGATCGCGTCGCCGTGCGGGTGGCCAAGAAATTGCGCAAGCCGCGAACGACGTTCGCCATGTTTGAAAAGGCCGACGAGTCGACCAAACGTATGGAGGCACCGTGAGCAACAGTCTTCCGCTCCTGATCGAGAGCTTGGTTTCAATTTTGCTGCTGCTCACAATCGGATATTGCATCCTATTGAACAAGCGGCTGCAGCGGCTCAAGTCCGACGAGCAGTCGCTCAAGGCGACCATCTCGGAGCTGATCACGGTGACCGAAATCGCCGAGCGGGCGGTGGCGGGCCTCAAAGTCACGGTTCGCGATTGCGACAGGACGTTGGGCGAACGGTTGCGGACGGCCGAGCGTTTCGTGGCCGACATCGACCGACAGGTCGTTGCTGGCGAGCAGGTCTTGCAACGGCTCTCGCAGATCGCCGCCGCCGCCGGAACCGGGCCGGAAGCAGCGCCGCCGGCGCCCGACCCGACGGCGGTCGTCAAGGCCGCACAAGCCTTCGCCGATCGAGCTAGACTGCGCGCCAATGGTCGTGCTGCATGATGCGATGGGTGCGCGACTTTCGGCTCATCCCTGTCGTTCTGATCGCGATCGCGTGCCTGTTTGCACTGAAAACGCTCGGCTTGCTGCTCGACGGCCGCTACACGCTGGGCGGCGTTGTCGGCAGCGCTCCGCAACGCGGCGCACCGCCTTCCAAAGCGGCGTTGTTGCGATCGGGGAAGCCGCTTTCCTCGGGCGCGGTCGAATTGAGTCCTCCCGTTTCCAATCGGAAGCGATCCTGGGCGCAGGAGATGTTCAACTACCCGGACACCACGGGATCGGTTGAAACGGCGAAGCCTGCCGAGAAGCCGCGCGGCGAGGAAGGCAAACCCGAAGGCGCCGCAACAAAGCCCGCGCCAACCGAGCCGAAGCCGGAGCCGGATGGAACCGTGGTCCCGCTCGAGGGCAGCGGGAAGCCGATGTCGCCCGCCGAGCGGGCTATCCTCGAGCGGCTGCAGGAGCGCAGACAGGAACTCGACGCGCGCGCCCGGGAGCTCGACGTTCGCGAGAACCTCCTGAAGGCGGCCGAGAAGCGCGTCGAGGCGCGGGTGACGGAGATCAAGGAGATGGAGGCGCGCGTCACCGCCGCCACGCAGCAGAAGGAGGAAATGGAAGCGACCCGGCTCAAGAGTCTCGTCACCATGTATGAAAATATGAAGCCGAAGGACGCGGCGAAGATCTTCGATCGTCTCGATCTGCGGGTCTTGATCGACGTCAGCAGCCAAATCAATCCCCGCCGGATGTCGGATATTTTGGCGCAAATGCTGCCTGAGACAGCCGAACGCCTGACTGTCGAGCTCGCCAACCGTGCGAACCCGCCCGCGAGCGAGGCGGCCCGCGATCTGCCGAAGATCGAGGGCCATCGCACCGGTAATTGACGCGTTTAACGCGACATTAGACGCCACGCCCTACTCTGGCGCAGGCGGCCCGCGGGTTGCCGGTAATTAGATCCGGCAGACGTGCCGCAAAGCAGCATCGGGTATGGTTGGCCACGCGAACACTTCGAGAACAACGGGCTGGCCCGCGCGCGCGCGGTGGCATGCGCGCGTGGTCCGATGGGTCTGGAGCTTGGCGGCCTGCCTGGCGGCGGTGCTCTTTGCCGCTGCGCCGGCGATCGCCATCGAGGCGGTTAAAGGCGAGGTCAGCGTTGCGACCGCAGGCGGCTATGCGCGGATCATTTTCCGCCTGGCCGAAAGCGTTGAGTCGGAAGTGCGCGCTTCCAACGGCGTCCTCGTTGTCGCGTTCAAGCGACCCGTCCACGTATTGGTCGACCGGATCAATGTTAACGCTCCGGATTATGTGAGCGCGGCGCGGCTCGACCCCGACGGCATGGGCATTCGTCTGGCGTTGGCCCAAAAAGTTACCGTCAACGCCACGTCGGCGGCTGAGCAATTGTTCGTCGATCTCTTGCCGGATAGCTGGACCGCGTTGCCGCCCGGATTGCCGACCAACGTCATTGAGGACTTGGCCCGGCGCGCCCGCGATGCGGAGAAGAAAGTCCGATTGCAGCGGGCGCTCGAGCTGCAGAAGAAGCGCACTCCCATTCGTGTACGCGTCGCAGAGCAGCCCACCTTCACGCGCTACATCTTCGATTTGCCGGAATTCATCAACGTGTCCGCTGACCGTGCCAAGGACAAACTGACTTTGTTCTTCGGCGCTCCGCTCCAGTTCGATCTGGCCGATGCCAAGGCGGCGATGCCGCCGCTATTGGCGTCAATCGAAACGGAGGGCGATGGCGAGTCCACGTCGGTGCAATTCGCGTTTGACGGCCCGGTCGACCTTCGCACCTTCCGCGAAGACAATACCTACGTCATGGATGTCGTAATTCCTGAGGGACAAAAGGGCTCCGCTCAGTCGGGCAAGCCGGCCGATGTCGCTGAGTTCATTGCCCGGCAGGCGAGCAAGCGCGCGACGGAAAGAGGGGAGGCGCCGGCCACAGCGCCCGTGAAAGCCCCCGAGACGGACAATCCGGCCACCAAGGCGCCGATGAATCCGCCTCCTTCGGCCGAAGTCCGCGTCGGCCCTGGCGCGAACGCCGACCACGAGACAAGACCAGCGCCTGCGAGTGAGGTCGCGCCGGAGCAGCAGCGCCCCCAAGCACCGCCGGCGGCGAGCGCGGCTCCCGCGCCATCGGCACAATTGGTCGAGGAGCCTTCCCCGGCGGCGCCTGAATCGGCGAGCGCGCCGGTTGCGAAGACGGCCGTCGAAACACAACAACAACCCGCCGCGCGGCCGCAGCCGGCGCCGGTTCAGTCCCCTGACGCCGCTCCGCCGACCCGCGATCCGAATGCCCCCCTCGCAGTCGAGTTGCGGCGCCAAGGCGACAGCTTGCGCTTGACTTTTCCGTTTGCCGCGCCGACGCCGGCTGCCGTCTTCCGCCGTGCCGACACGCTTTGGCTGGTGTTCGATTCCGCCACCGAGCTCGACCTTGCGCCGCTCCTTGCCGAGCCCAGCCATATGATCCTAAGCGCCTCGGTTGCGCGCTCGGGCGAGGGACAAGCTGTCCGTCTCAAGCTCGCGCGTCCGCGCCTAACGAGCCTCACCGCCCAGCGGGCGGCGTGGACCCTTGTCGTTGGCGACGTGGCCATCGATCCGACCCAGCCACTCGCGCTCCAACGCAACTTCGTCGGGCCGAACCGGGCGAGTGTGACCATTCCTTTCGACGACCCCGGTCACCTCCACCGGCTGAGTGATCCGGATGCCGGGGATACGTTGGTCGCGGTCACGGCCTTGGGCCCCGCCCGCGGCTTCCTCAAAGAGCAACGTTTCCTTGAATTCAACGTGCTGGCGTCGACCCATGGCGTGGTCGTTCAGCCGATCGCTGACGATCTACAAATGGATTTTGCCGCTGACAAGATCGTGGTCGGTCGCCCCGGCGGCTTGACATTGTCGACCGGGATCCAGAGTTCGGGGCGGGCCGCTGGACCGCAACCCGTGACCTTCGACGCCCAGCTGTGGGGCTTCGATCGCCAGGGCGATTACAACCAGCGGCAGACTCAGTTGCTGCGCATCGCAGCCGCATCGCCCGAGCCGAAGAAGGCGGCCGCTCGCCTCGACCTTGCCCGGTTCTATCTCGCGCGGGAGATGTACGCGGAAGCCAAAGCCGTGCTTGACGTCCTGCTGGCCGATCGGCCGCCTTCCTCCGAGGATACCAGCGGACTCGTGCTGCACGCCATCGCCAATATCGGATTGAATCGACCGGAAGCCGCCGTTAAGGATTTGGCCAATCCGCTGGTCGGCAGTCAGCATGATGCGCCCCTGTGGCGCGCCTTCGCCCTCGCCAAGGAGGGCAAGTGGCCGGAGGCTCGCGAAGCCTTTAAGGGCATCGGGGTGGGAATCGCGACCCTGCCGATCGAGCTGCAACGGGTTTCGCTTGTGGAGGCCGTGCGCTCGTTCATCGAGGTTCGGGATTTTGCTGGCGCGGCGAACGAGCTCAACGAGTTCGACACGATCGGAGTGCCGCGTGAGCTCGAGCCGACGATAGCCGTTTTGACCGGGCGTCTCGCCGAGGGGCTTGGTCGCACCGACGATGCGCTGGCAGCCTATCGCGCGGCGGCCGACTCCGCCGATCGCCCGCAAGCCGCGCAAGGACGCCTGCGCGAGCTCATGCTCCGCTACCGGAACGGGGATCTCGACAGCGCCGCGATGGTGACCCAGCTCGAGACGCTGACGTCCACATGGCGCGGCGACCAGACGGAGATCGAGGCATTGCAGGCGTTGGCGCACTTGTACACGGAGGAGCAACGCTATCGCGACGCTTTTCACGTCATGCGCGCGGCGCTCCAAGGACATCCCAATTCGGACATGACGCGGCGCATTCAGGACGAGGCCGCGGCCACCTTTGATTCCCTATTCCTTGCCGGCAAAGGCGATGCCATGCCGGCCGTCGAAGCCTTGAGCCTGTTCTATGATTTCCGCGAATTGACGCCGATCGGCCGCCGCGGCGATGAAATGATCAGGCGCCTTGCGGATCGGCTGGTATCGGTCGATCTTCTCGATCAAGCGGCCGAGTTGCTGCAGCATCAGGTCGACCATCGCCTGCAAGGTGCCGCTCGCGGTCGGGTCGCCGCAAGGCTCGCGGTTGTCTATCTGATGAACCGGAAACCCGACCTGGCGCTCGCGACCTTACGCGCGACGCGCGCGGCCAACGGCGGCAACGAATTGCGCAACGAACGATTGTTGCTGGAAGGCCGCGCCTTGTCCGACATGGGACGCCATGAGCTCGCGCTGGACATCATCTCGCATGTGGACTTGCGCGAGGCGATCCGTTTGCGTTCGGACATTTATTGGGCCGCGCATCGCTATCGCGAGTCGGCCGAGCAGATAGAATTGCTTTACGGCGATCGCTTCAAGGACTGGCAGCCGCTCAACGAGCTTGAGCGCGGCGATATCTTGCGCGCGGCCCTCGGCTATGCGCTCGGCGACGATCAACTTGGGCTCGACCGGTTCCGCGAGAAATACGCGGCGAAGATAGCGGACGGCCGCGATCGCCACGCCTTCGAGGTTGTGTCGGGGCCGCCGGGGCCGGCGGGCGCTGAGTTCCGCGAGATTGCCAAGACCATTGCGGCGGTCGACACGCTGGGCGGATTTCTCCGCGACATGCGTGCCCGCTACCCCGAAACCGGCGCGTTCGCGCCGGCGGCCTCCGCGCCGGCGGCTTCCACGCCCGCAGGTAATCCGGGAACCGCCGCGCCGCCGGCCAACGGGGCGCAGCTCAAGGGGCCGAAGGCCGACCCAATGCCCACCGGCAGCGTGACCGTGCGGGCGAAGAACAAGCGGACGGCGGCCCGCTGACAACAATTTCCTGCGCGAGAGAAGGCGGGCAGGGGAGAACGAGCAGCTCCCGTCCGTGGCACCGCGAGGTCAGAACCGGATGTAGGTGGTCACGCCGCCGAAAGCTCCACTTCCTTGGTCTCGGTCGTGCAGATAACCGCCGTAAAATCCCAATTCAAGCTTGCCGAATTTGAGACCGTTGATGCTCCCGCCGAGGCGCCATTGGGCATAATGCTCGTCTCCCAACATCGCCATATACGGCCCGACGAAGACCTCCGGGGTGAAAGCGGCGTAGCCGGCCTCGAACTGAGAATAGAAGCTCTTGAATGCCGTTGAGTAGCTTGCCTCGCCTTGAAGCATCGTCTTCGTGGTCGGATTCGAGTAGAACTCAGCGTGAGTCTTGTAGCCAAATTCAGTGCCTTGCACCGGATTTAGCGGATCCACGGCGTTGACGTGGTTCTCCTCAACGTTGCCGCCGAACATCAGCAGGAGACTGGTGTTGCCGGATTTATTAAAAAACTCATACCCGAAGAGCAGACTTTGCTCCTGGCCAACCCCGTACACCCGAGACAGGGTTGTGTCGTCGATATAACTGTAGGTTCCGTCGACACTTGAGAAACGAATGCGAAATCCCGACTTGTCCAGCCCCTCTTTAGTGGGGGCCCACAGAAGCGCGAAATCGCCATAGGCGCTGTAGGGATTGGTAAGCGTAAAGCCCGCGTTGATCGCGACGGTCTCCACGGTCTCCGACGTGTCGTCGGCCGACTTGATGCTCAAGCCTGCCGCCGAGACAGATACAATGTTCGTATATACGCCCGTACATACGCACGCCACTAATGTCGCCATCCTAAAAAACATCACAGTACTCCACTCGCCCGTTCAGGAATCTCGAATTTTGCTTCGGCCAAGACCGAGAGCACGCTTCGGATGGATTCGGGGTATCAGAACCGGAAGTTCAGAGCGGCCCGCACGATATTGTCCTGCGTGCGAATGCTGTTGGTTACGGAGGTGAACGGAAGCGGCGCACCCAGGCCGGTGGTCGTGGTGGTCCAAGTGCCGGTGTCGAGATAGAGGTATTCCACCCGGCCGGTCCAGTTGTCCCACAGCGCGGTTTCAATGCCGCCGCCGACGGAATAGCCGGCGCGCGTCGTCGAGCCGCTGGAAATGCCAGTCAACGCACCTGTCGTGGTGGTGAACGCGTCGCTGAACCCGACGTTCTGCCAGGCGAAGCCGCCGGTCACGTACCACAACCAGCGATCAGCCGCGAAGCCGACCCGAGCGCGCGCGGTGCCGAACGCGCGTATCGTGTTCGCCACCGCGTCCGTGCCGAAGCCGGGGACCGTCGAGGTGTTGGTGCCGCTTTGGCCGGAGCCGTCAACGTCGGCCTCGAGGCCGAACACGAGGTTGCCGCTCTGCCAGGTGTAACCGATCTGGCCACCACCGATGACGCCGCTGATCGTCGATGAAGCCGAGTTGACAGCGCCTACGGGCGAGAATGTGTCGGTGTTTGTAACGTTGGCCCAGGCGCCACCCAAGTTGATGCCGACGTAAAGGCCGGTCCAGTTGTAGGCGGCGACGTAAGCCGGCGCTTTGGTGGGATAGGCGGGAAGATCGGCGGCGAAAGCCGGTGCCACCAGGGCGGCAACAGCTACGCCAGCGAGAAGAAGACGCTTCATTACGAGTACCTCCGAACTGTCACGTTACAACGAATCAGGTTTACGAAGACTCCACTGGCCCGCTCAGGAATCTCGACATTTGCCTCGGCAGAAATCGGCGAGCCGCGTCCCCGCCGAAAGCCGGCTGTTGAACCCCCGTCGCGAACGACGTTGGTACCGCCGCGGCATTCGTCGCCGCGATCACGTGTGCCAGGAAGGTCGAGGGAGTTGGAGTGCCTCCAGCGAAGGATGCATCACCCGCGATAGAAGGGATGGGGGGGGTGCTAACACCTTCCGTGCTCCACCCATAACCCGCACTTGCGCTGCGGCAAATTCGGGTCCAGCAGAAGTCCGCGACGCAAGGCGGCGGCGCCCTGTAGACAGGCAGGTCCGCAGCCGTTGCAGAACCTGCAACGCCAAGCATCACAAACACACTGCTACTCAAGAGCAACTTCTTCACGACAACCCTCAACGCCACGCGGGCTACACCACCGCACCACTGGCACTTCGCAAATAGGATTATTTTCGGCGGGTAAATTAACACCAACGCGACGTACTAATTCAGCAGCTGATCCGTTAGGTCAAGCGGGCCGTCGCCAAACACTGCTCTATTCGAGGTTGGTGTGGTATCCAGGTAACACTCTTCGCAATCAGCCGCTCATTATGCCGGCGGGGCGTTGGATTGCTCGGTCAGCGACCTTTGAGACTTCGATCGGAAATCGATGACGGGAGGAAGCCCGTCATCGGCCGCAGTCATCAGAGAACCTGAGCGACGTCGCCCGGAAATTAGCTCTAAGGAAGCTGCAAACGGCCCTACGTGCCGTAGCTCTGGATCAGCGAGCCTGCGACCAGGCTCCAACCGTCGACCAAGACAAAGAAGATGAGCTTGAACGGCAAGGAGACCACGACCGGCGGAAGCATCATCATGCCCATCGACATCAGCACCGATGCGACCACGAGGTCGATGACGAGGAATGGTAGGAACAGAAGGAAGCCGATCTCGAAAGCACGCTTGAGCTCTGAAATCATGAAAGCCGGGACGAGGATGCGCAACGACAGCGCCTCGGGGCTTGCAGGCCGCGGCTCGCCTGACATGTCGGCGAACAACCGCAAATCCTTTTCCCGCACGTTGCGCTGCATGAATGCGCGCAGCGGCTCGGCGGAGCGCTCGAAGGCCTGCTCCGTGCTGATCTCGTTGTTCACCAAGGGGCGGACGCCAACGTCGTAGACGCGCTGCAACGCGGGCCCCATCACGAAGGCGGTGAGAAACATGGCGAGCGAGATCATGACAGCGTTGGGAGGCGCGGTGGCGGTCCCGAGTGCGGTACGCAAGAGCGACAGCACGACCACGATTCGCGTGAACGAGGTCATCATCACGAGGATCGACGGTGCCAGCGACAGCACCGTGAGCAGCGCGATCAGCTGAATGACGCGCTCGGTCAGGCCGCCGCCGCCAGCGGTGCCGCCTTGGCCGAAATTGATGCTGATGTCCTGCGCCGCCGTGGGCGTCGCGAGCAACAAAGTTGCCAGCAACAGAATAGTTATCGAGACGGCCGCGCGGTGATGCCAAAAGCGTTGGTTCACGACTTACCCGCCGGCCGGCCCAACAGGCTCGCCATCTCCTGCTCCAGACTGTCGTAGAGCGATTTTCCCGCCGGCCGGCCCCTGGCCTCGGGCGCGTTCGCCGCCGGTGTTTGGACGCTTCTGCCGCGGGTTGGCGGGCCGGCGTCGGCCGCCGCCCTCGGTCCCGCCGCAACGCCGCGAGCGGCCTCCGGGGCAGGACGGCGCAACGCGGCTTCGAGGCGCTGTGCCATTTCCGCGAGGTTCTGGTCGGCCGCCGCATTGATGCTGGGCTGATCGGCCGGCACCACGGGCGGCGTCCGGGCCGGTTCTGAACGGACGGCTTCCAACCGCGGCTCGGCGTGGGGGGCTTCGGCATAGGAGGCATCGCTCGGCTCCGGGCGGGCGGACAGCTCTTCCGCGAGCCCGGCGAGCGTATCGACGGAACGTGGAGCCCGTGCTGCCGGCTCCGGCTTGGGCTCCGGCTCGGTCCAACGCGGTTCTTGGTTGGCAACCGGCGGCCGCGCCGGCCGCAGAGCGGGTTCGCTCTGCGGCTGTGGCTGCAGCGGCCATGTCGAGCCTTCCCCCAGGGGGAGCGGACGCGGCAAGGTGTCGGAGCCGTTGGCGGCCGCCCGCGCCGGGGGCAATTCGCGGGTCGCGCCGGCGCGCACGATGTTCGGCTCGACCAGCACGTCGGTGGGCCCGCCGATCATCAACAGATGCTCGACGTTGTCGCGGCGCACCAGGATCAGCCGGCGCCGCCCATCGACACTAGCGCTGTCGATCACCGCGAGCCGGGGTTGGCGCCCGCGACTGGCCATGGCGGTTAGCCCGGTCCCCTTGAAGCGCTGGATCAGCCAGGCGCAGGTACCCATCAATCCAAGCACGACCATGAAGGCGATGAAGAAACGCAGCGCCAGGGGCGTCTCGCCAAACAGAGCCTCGAGCATTGGTTGTCCCCCCAGCCAACGTCAGACGGAGAACGTTCGGCCTGGTTAACGGCTGCGGCAATCTTTGCCGTCCCGATTACTAACAAATCCTTAACGCTTGGGGGTCATTTCCGTCGCAAAACAGCCCTACGTAATAATCCATAGGGTAAACGGCGGATTAATGGCAATCCCTGCGTAAATCCGGCTTTAACCAAATATTAACCATGGGATAGGCAAAGTCTGCCTATCCGGCGCGACCATTTGTGCCGGACCCAGCAGAGGGGGAGGGCATGGCAATTTCGGGAATTCCCATTCTGACCATGCTGCGCACGCGCATGCAGTGGCACCAGGAGCGCCAACGGGTCCTGGCGGAGAACGTCGCCAATGCCGACACCCCGCGCTTTCGCCCGAACGATCTGGCGCCGCTGAAACTCGATCAACCGCAGTCTCAGGCGCCGGCGCCGATTACCTTGGTGCGCACCAACGAGGCGCACATCGCGGGCGTCGGCATGAGCGATGCGGCCCAATTCGCCAACAATAATAAGGAGAGCCCGTTCGAGGTGCGGCCGATGGGCAATGGCGTCACCTTGGAGGACCAGATGCTCAAAGTCGCTTCCAACCAGATGGACTTCCAAGCCGCTTCGGCGCTCTACACGCGCAGCCTTGCCCTCATCAAGACGGCGCTCGGCCGATAGTTTCAGGAACGAAGGAGCTTACCCATGGACTTCTTGAAATCGATCGCCGTCGCCACGTCCGGCTTGCGCGCCCAGGCCGGACGCATGCGAATCATCGCGCAAAACATCGCCAATGCCGATTCGACCGGGGCGCAGGCGGGCGCCGATCCTTATCGGCGCAAGATCCCGACTTTCAGCTCCCAGCTCGACCGCGACATCGACTCCCGCGTGGTGGCGCTCGGCAAGATCGCCAATGACCCGACCGCCTTCACGATGAAACATCAGCCCGGCCACCCGGCGGCCAACGCCAACGGCGACGTTAAGTATCCCAATGTCAATGAGCTTATTGAAATGACCGATATGCGCGAAGCGCAGCGGTCCTACGAGGCGAACCTCAATGTCATCACCGCCACCCGCACCATGGTCCAACGCACGCTGGACATCTTGAAGAGCTGATCAGGAGGATATGAGCGATGTCTACTCCGACTGTCGCCGCCAATGCCTACGCCGCCCTCGCCCGGATGACCGATGCGGCGTCCGCGCTCGCCCGCGGGGCAAGACCCGATTCCGCGTCCGGCGGGGAGCCGAGCTTCAACGCATTGCTGACGGATGCCATCGGCTCGGTCGCGAAGCGCGGCGGGGAGACCGGTGGGCCGAGCTTCAATGCGCTGCTGACGGATGCCATCGGCTCGGTCGTGAAGGCCGGCCACGCCTCCGATGCGCAGACCCAATCGGTTGCCGCCGGCAAGGCAAACATCGTCGACGTGGTCACCGCGGTCGCCGACACCGAGGCCGCGATCGAGACCATGGTATCGGTGCGTGACAAGGTGATTCAGGCCTACCAGGCCATCATGCAGATGCCGATCTGATCCACTGCGACGCCGTTTTTTCCGAAGTTGAATGAGACTAGGAAGCCGGTGCATCCTAGGCTCGTCGTTTGCTGTCAGGCTGGAGCCCAATGACCGGTCCGGAAGTGCTCGATGTCGCCCGCGATGCGGTCGTTACCCTCGTGATCGTGGCCATGCCGCTGATGCTGGTTGGCTTGGTGGTCGGCGTCCTCATCTCGCTCATTCAGGCGTTGACGCAGATCCAGGAGATGACGCTCGCCTTCGTGCCGAAAATCCTCGCGATCTTCTTTGCTCTGCTGATCGCGCTGCCGTTCATGGCCGATCGGCTGCACGCGCATATGGAACGCATCGCCGCCCGCATCGCCGGGGGCTAGCGGATTTTCCGGAAAGGTGGACACGGGTTTCCGCAGGAAGATGCGATCGATCAACAGGACGGCGCATGCATATCGACATTTCTTTTTTGCCGGCGTTCGGCGCCGCTTTTGTGTTGGTCTTTGCTCGTGTCGGCACCATGCTGATGCTGCTGCCCGGCCTCGGCGAGGCAACCCTGTCGGCGCGCATGCGTCTGAGCGTGGCTTTGGTGTTGGCGGCCATTCTCTTGCCGCTGCACCGGAACGCCTATCAAGTCGATCTGCACGCCTTCGCGCCGACGCTGATGATATTCTTCGAGGAGCTTCTGATCGGAGCCGTGCTGGGGATAACGGCACGCCTCAGCATTTCCGCGCTCGATGTCGCGGGCTCCATCATTGCCCAGCAGCTCGGGCTCGGCTTCGTTACCGCGATCGATCCGACCCAGGGGCAACAGGGGGTCATCGTCGGCAATTTTCTGACGATGGTCGGCATCACGCTCATCTTCGCCACCGACATGCACTACTTGCTTATTGCCGCGCTGAACGACAGCTACACTTTGTTTCAGCCCGGCGAGGTGCCGCTGATGGGCGACGTCGCCTCCCTCGTGACCCGCACGGTCGCCGCGGCGTTCCGCATCGGTATGCAGTTATCGGCTCCGTTCATTGCCTTCGGGCTCTTGTTCAATGTCGGCCTCGGCGTGTTGTCGCGGCTGATGCCGCAGATGCAGGTATTCTTCGTCGGCGTTCCGCTCTCGATCATGATCGGTTTGCTCATTCTGGTCTTGACGCTGGGCACCATGATGGCAACCTTTCTGGGCCATTTCGAGGGCGTCCTGCACGAGATCGCACCGCATTATTGACGGGGCGCCGCGCCAATGGCCGATGAACAAGACAGCGATAGCGAAAAATCGGAAGACCCCACCCAGAAGCGCCTCGACGAGGCGACGAAACGCGGCGACGTAGCCTCCAGCCACGAGGTCAATACCTGGTTCGTCCTCGCCGGCGGGACACTCGTTCTCAGCACCTTCTCCGGGTCCGTGGTCACCGATCTGCAGACCACCATGCGCGGGATCATTGCCAACGTGCATGCCATTCCCGGCGATGACGGCCCGGCTTTGCTCAAGGTCATCGGCAATATCGAGCTGCGCGTGCTGGCGGCGCTCGCGATACCGTTGCTCGTGCTTGTGCTCGCCGCGATCGGCGGCAATCTTGTTCAACATCATCTGATCTGGTCGGCCGAGGCGCTGAAGCCGAAACTGTCGAAGGTTTCGCCGATCAAGGGCTTGCAACGTCTGTTCTCCCGGCAGGCGCTGGTCAATTTCATAAAGGGACTGCTCAAGCTCAGCTTGGTCGGCGCGGTCATGGGTGCGTTGCTATGGCCCAAACGGCATCAGCTCATGGCTCTGGTGTCGCAAGATCCGGCAAGCTTGCTGCCGTTCACCCGGTCGCTGTCGCTCGATCTGCTCGGCCCGGTCGTGGCCATTCTGGCGATCGTCGCGGCCGCCGATTACCTGTTTCAATATCGGCAATGGTTCAATCGGCAAAAAATGTCGCGCCGCGACATGAAGGAGGAGTTCAAGCAGGCCGAAGGCGATCCGGTGGTGAAGGGCAAGCTCCGACAGCTGCGCCAGATGCGCATGAAGAAGCGCATGATGGCGGCGGTTCCGAAGGCTTCGGTGGTCATCACCAACCCGACCCACTATGCGGTCGCGCTGCAGTACGAGCGCGGCATGACGGCGCCCGTCTGCGTCGCCAAGGGCGTCGACGCGATCGCGCGCAAGATCCGCGAGATCGCCAGCGCGCATGATATTCCGATCGTCGAGAACCCTACGGTCGCGCGCGCGCTGCATGCGACCGTCGAGATCGACCAAGAGATCCCGCCGGAGCACTACAAGGCGGTCGCCGAGGTCATTGGCTATGTGATGCGGCTGCGGCGGGCGGTCGGCCGGTAGGGCAGGGGCGTCAAAGACTGAGCTCATCGGCCTCACAGGCGAGTCGATGGCTTTGCCCCGCGTGAAAAACGAGCCTTAGGCCCGCCGGCCGTGGCCCTTCTTATCGTGGCGCGCGGGCCGCTGGCGTCTGCAACTAGCAGCATATTCGCAAGGTATTGAAGACGCCGCATCCATGTATTGGACGATCGCGGCTTCGAGTGCCATGTCAGCCGCGACGGGCGGCACTTGCACGCGGCGATATTGCGCGGGAGCGCCACGTCACCGGCCCTTCCGTCCGGTTTACAGAGTTTTGCTATAACGCCGCGCTCCAGAAAGGTGTCATGTCGACTTACGATGAGTTGGTGAGGCTTGCTCACATGTGCCTCAAGCAAGCGCGCGAAACGATAAGCCCAATTGTGAGCGCCGAGCTCAGGCGTAGGGCGAAAGAATATCAGAGACGGGCCGCCGAGCTGGATAACGGAAAACTTCCGAACATCGGCGAAGACCGGTTTGACATTGGCCAACTTGATTGGACCGGCAGCCACCTATCGAGAGAGCAATAATTCCCGCATCGAGAATCCTCAGCTGCAACAGGCGCTGCTAGAGTTAACCGAAAGCGTCGCGGCCGAGTCCGAGGCGTATAAAAGAGGCCATATCCCCATATTGGACGAGCATTCTCTGCACCGCCATTTCTCCGTCGAGGGTAATGTCGGTGGCCGAAAGTATGTGGTCGTGAGTGATTTGGTCGTAATCGAATTTCCGTCAGAGGCAGAGGCGGAAGCAGTACGATGGGAAATCATACACACGCACAATGAGTACCTGATCGAGCTTGAGGATGCCGTCGTAGCGAGCGGGCGGCAAGACAAGATAATCAAGCTCAATCACCTTTGCGATCTTACGGAAATCGGGAAGACATACGGCAGTTTGCACGGAATGTTGCTCTTTCTGATGCTATTACCGGGCGTCGCCACCGATGCGACTGCCGGGATGATCCGTCGTGCTCTCTCGGATATCGGGGTCAGCGATCAATTCATGCAGGAGGTTGCTGAAGTCATACGCTCGGGCAATGCTGTGCTGTTCCTGCTGATCCGCAAGGGGACTACCTACAAGGTGCTCGCGGATTTTAAGGGAGCGGGCGGCAAGATCCTGCATGCATCGTTCGACCAGGTGCAAGAGAATGCGCTGAGTGGGGCCGTCACCGCTGCGAGCGCCAAGGCACTGATGGGGCCTCGCTCGCTGTCGCCACGCGAGCGCGAGGTGCTGAGCTGGGCCGCGCAGGGGAAAACGACTCAGGAAATCAGCGAGACTCTCGGCATTACTCCTCGCACGGTCGAAGAGCATGTGACCGCGGCCAGTCGAAAGCTCGGGGCCGCAAATCGGACGCACGCCGTTGCGATCGCTCTGGCCGCGAGCGCCTCGTCGGTTAGAGCCGCGACCTCCGGTCCGGTCAGAGTTCCAGTAACCTTCAGACCTAGCTCGCCGCAGACATGCCGGGTGACCTGCTCATTGTCGCCAGTCAGCACTTTCAGAACGATGCCCAAATTGGCAAGGGCGGTCAGCGCCTCGCGCGCCCCCGCCTTCGGTGGATCGAGGAAGGCCA
>JBKQHQ010000166.1:0-40705 GCA_052148715.1 Xanthobacteraceae bacterium
GCCTTCGGGCGGCCCCCCTGCCACGGCTGGGCTTCGCTCATCGCTCGATCGGCGCGCCCAAAGACGGTTCGGCCAAAATGTGCTAGCGAAAGCCACGACGCGGCCGAGGTGATAGCATGAGCGACCAACAAGCCTACGAAATCCAGGGTCTTCGACCCGACGGCAGTGTCTTTACCGGCGAGGTTTTGGGAGAGCAGTCAGCGCATGACGCGAAGCGATTGGCGCAACACTACGCCGATCTTTGGAATTGTCCGGTCAAGCTGTACCGAGTGCCATTCGTGCATATCGGCAGCGCCCCTTGGGCCGAAGACCAGATGAATTTCATCTGCGCGATCGAGCCGAAGGAGGGCCTGACAGTAGCGTGCGAGGCGCAAACTGGCAGCCTCCTGGTGCAAAGCGGCAACCCACATATGTGGGTACCCTACAACGGCCCAGAACCCTACGACGAGGTTTGCCACTTGTGCGGCGTTTTCAGCGGCGCTCATCACAAGCGGCCCGATCCTCCCGCGGCCAGTCTTCCGTGCCCTGAACCGTGGCCCGAATGGCCGGACGAACGCACAGCGCAGGATCGATGATCTCGCGCGACAGCGCCAATTTAACAGATTGGGGCTTATGCGACTGTGCCTGCCCGCGCGTAGGTGCGGCTTGTCCTCGCGCTCAGAATTCAGCGTGCAGGCGTGCCGCGTAGATCGAGACCGGTCCACGGTCGGCGTTATATCCGGGATTGGCGATAAACTGATAATCGAAGGTGAGCGTTGTCCATTTGTTGAGACTGTACGCGTAATAGGCCTCGAGGACCTGCTCCGGGCGATAGTTGAGCTGACCATCGCCGATCAAGATTCCCAGGCCGCCGGCCGCAAAGTAGGCACGCGCCTCGGGCGAGAGACCTTCGACCACGCCCGCCACGCCGATCTTGTCGTCCGGCCGTCGCCAGGCGGTTCCCTTCAGCACCGTGCCGAGGGAAAGGCTTTGATCACAATCCGTCCAGCCAATGATCTCCGTGAGTCCGGGGCTCCACGTCGCGCGCGAGAACACGCCGAGATCGCCGCTGATCGCTTGCTCGACATTGGCGACGAACCCGTAATTGGTCCGCAGTTCCCGAGTTTGCGTGATGTCCGGATAGTTCGGGGTGTTGACGGGCATGGCCAGCGCGTCCAAGTAGCTGCCCATCTCGGCGCGGTTTACCCAGCCGAATAGACGCAGTTTGCCCGGCTGCGCGAACAGCGAATACCGCAACTCCAGCTCGGCCGTATATTCGCCCCGCCAGGGTATGTTGGTGTCGAAATCGTTGCTGTTGGATACGACCGGAACCAGGAAATAGCCGGCGCGGAACGCCCAGTTTTTTTGGTTCAAATCGACGAGGCCGCCCCAGGTCCAGGCCAGCTTGTCCATGGTCCAGTCGTACGAGCCGCCGCCGTAGATATTCCAGTTGAGAAAAGTCGTTCGAGGATCATACGCATAGGAATTGAGATCGAAGAAGTCGGCGACCGCGAGTTTGCCGACCGTGACCGTCACCCGCGAGATGTCCTGCTTGCCCGCGAGCTGGTTGGGGCCGTCCTCGATAGTCTCCTGCTCGCCGCCAAGGCCGAAGGTTTGGCGCAGGAAAACGCGATCGACATTGAAACGCGGATCGGGGAATTGCGATTTTTGCGCTTCTCCGTTCGGGAAAGCGGCCACGCCAAGCGTGTCGCTGAGACCGAAGCCCTGATCAAGCTCCGGGTTGACGTAAAATTCAGCGCCGTTCCATAGGCATAGGCCAAGGAACGCCGTCGCGGTTGCGGTGTCGCGCGTCTGGCTCGCTCCCGAAAGGCTGTTTGCGCCTTCGTAGGGAGAATGGAAGGCGAAATAACCCTGCTGGATATAGGTGAATTGCCCGTGGACGTTCCAGTTGTTGGGGTCGATTGGCCACGGATCGCCGCCGTTGCTCGGCGAGGTCCCTGCGCCCGGCCACCCGAGCTGCC
This sequence comes from Xanthobacteraceae bacterium, assembly GCA_052148715.1. Lineage (GTDB taxonomy): Bacteria > Pseudomonadota > Alphaproteobacteria > Rhizobiales > Xanthobacteraceae > JBKQHQ01. The sequence continues at coordinate 1,962 of JBKQHQ010000166.1, forward strand.
GGGTTAGCCCCACCCGCAGGCTGTAGAGGTCGATCGCCGTCGATTGGTATCCCGTCCCCGACGGGAAAGAGGCGCCGGCGGTGCTTCCCAAATGGTCGTAGAGATACTCCAACCTGGCCGTCCAACCCGCCGCGAGCGGCAACTCGGCTCCCGCGCCGATCGTCCAGCCCGCGCGCGTCCGCAGGATTTTGTCCTCCGGGTTCACCAAGCCGGGGTCTTCGAGGAACCGCGCCTGCGACCAGGCGAACCCGCCGGTTCCGTAGACCAGCCAGTGATCGAACGCGTAGCCAAAGCGTCCACGCCACGTCGAGACAAAATCAACCTTCTCTGTCACGGCGCTGTAGGATGTCGCCCGCGTCGTCACGACGCCGTCATCGAGAAAATTTGGGAATGAGATATCTCCCTCAAAACCGACGAGCAGCCGCGACGGCAGTAGATAATTATAGCCGAGCTGCACACCGCCATAGAGACTGCCGAACGAGGCGCTGGAAGGAGCCGGGTCTGGAGCGAGCAGCGTGTTGGCCCCGGACCCTCGGCTGTATCCGAAGTGGCCCCCGAAGTAGAATCCGGTCCAGTGATCAGGCGTCCGGTTTTTGGGGGCGGTCTTCAATGGCAAGCCGCCGTCCGGTTGTTGACCATTCGCGTCGGCCGCCGTTGCGGAAGTGCCAAATGTCGAGGCGAGCGCGACGCCCCCACCGACCAAGGCGGCCACGCTACTGGAGACCAACATATTCGCACCAAAGCGATCGTAACCTTTGAGGCGGTAGACGATGATAGAGGCAGCCCAGCAAGCAACAAACACCCCGACGATGCCGTAGCCGAGCACGCCGAAATTGCCGTTAAGGTTCGCGATCGCGTCCCAGAACGGCCCGGTGAGGTTAAAGCGCGTGACGAGGAGGCCTAGCGCCTCGATGCCGCCGATCACGAGGGCCACCAGCACCGACATCGACGTAATGGTCAGATTGTAGAACAGCTTGCGGATTGGCTTGCGGTAAGCCCAACCATAGGCGCCGATCATTAGGACGCCGTCGGTCGTGTCCACCAGCGTCATCGCCGCCGCGAACAGGGTTGGAAATATCAGGATCGACCAGCTCGACAGGTCGGTCGAGGCTTCGGCCGAGAGACCGAATAGGCTGATCTCACTCGCCGTCTCGAAGCCCAGCGCGAACAACAGCCCGATCGGATAGAGATGCCAGCTCTTCGAGACGAAGCGGAAAAGCGGCCTGAACAATCCGGCCAGCCAGCCGCGCTGTTGCAGCACGGCGTCGATATCTTCTTCGCGCACGAGCTCGCCGCGCTTGACTTGCCGGAACGCCCGGTAAACCCCGCGCAGCACGACCAGATTCGCCATTGCGATGATGAATAGGAACAGTGCCGAGGCCGACGTTCCGATCACGCCGCCGATCTCGCGGTACCTTGCGAATTCATCGGTGACGGCGTGTGCCGCCAGCGCGACGGCAAGCGAAGCGAGCACAACGACGGTCGAGTGGCCGAGCGCGAAGAACAGGCCGACGGCGACCGGCCGCTTGCCTTCCTGCATCAGCTTGCGCGTCACGTTATCGATAGCCGCGATGTGATCCGGATCGAGCGCGTGACGCAGGCCCAGGCTGTAGGCTAGCACGGCTGTGCCGACGAGCACCGGCCGCTCTGCGAAGGCAATGAGCGCCCAGGCCCAGGCGGACAGGTTGGCCGTGATGAGAATGACGTAAACGCCGACAATCCTCCCGCGCAGGGTGGACGAATCGTCGCTCGAAAAAATCGGCAATAAGCTACGCATGGCGGTCCCTCCATCCGCGTGACAATTCGATCTGTCACCACAGCGGAAGACCGCCCCATGCATGCACCCCGCATGCCGGAAGGATGACTCGTTCAGGCAGGTCTCCTGGCTCGCGGGTCTAAACCCTTCTCCGCCTTCCCAGGCTTCTGTGCCCAGTGGCCTCGTGGAGAGGGGCTCGCCGCCGACAGTTGCGGGGGCAGCTCCGGAATTGACCGGCCGTCCGAAAACGGCAAATCGCACCGGATTCCCTTTTGGCCGGTCAACGTGACCGGCACACCTGAACGCAACGATTTGGACGGGGACGCATTCTCTTCGTCAATCACGGAATGCCGTTCCACCATAACATTCTCGTGAGCGTCGGGATGGACGAACGCGCGGTGCGGGTATTACCATGACCGGCGCTGCCAGATGAGAATGCCATCTTATGAAATTCAAGTGCGCTGTTGCTGTATTCGCGATCGCGGTCGGTACTTCGACCGCTAACGGCGAGACGCCCGAAGAATGGATCAAGCTCGGCGCCCGCGTTCATGGCGCCTTTGGCGCTTTCATCCCGGTCGGAATTCGGATTGGCCTCGATGCCCTGGAACGGTTGAAAGCCGAACCGCGCGGTCTTGTCGTCGTCTACTACAACGGTGAGAAGCCCCCCTGTCCCTGCATAGCCGACGGCATCATGATCGCGACGCAGGCGAGCCCCGGACAGGGAACATTGAACATCGCGCATGAAAAAGCGCCGGCCGGCGTGATCGCGATGATTGTCATCCGCGACCGCAAGACCGGTGAAGGCCTGAGATACACCATCGCAGACGAGTGGCTGCCGACGATATTGGAATGGAACAAGACGCGTGACCCGGCAGGCCGTTATGAAGCGGCCATGCGCGCGGAGGATTTGTTTAAGGTATCGTCTGATCCGACGCCGTAGGCCAATCGCTTATTCGAACGCTGCGACCGAGGGTCGTTGACTTCGCCCTTGGTGCGAAAATCAAGATATTCGAGACACTTGTGAAAAGTGCCGAGTTGCAGCAGTTTCGTGTGGTTCAAAAATCGAACGAATTAATTTCAATGAAAAAAAGCCCGGCCGGCGCGCGCTCTACGTTATCAAGCGTCAGCTGAATTGAGGGGGTTAATGGAAATCGGCGACGCGCAGGCAGACACAAACAGCCGCTTGCGCCAGGCGCGGCAACGCGCCGGCTTCACTTCCGCGCGGTCGGCAGCGCTTCGCTTCGGCTGGATTCCGTCCACTTACGCGTCTCACGAAAACGGCCAGACGCCGGTCCCGACGAGGTTGGCCCCGACATATGCCAGGGCCTTCAAGGTGTCGGCGGCCTGGCTGCTTACCGGCGAGGGTCCGAGAGAGTCGCGCACGACGATCATGGTGCTGGGTTTCATCGGCGCCGGCGCGGAGATTACGCCGGCCGAGAGTCAGGTTCCGCCACATGGCCTCGCCGAAATCGAGCTCGCTTTCGCGCTTCCTGAAAATGCCGTGGCCTTCGAGGTGCAGAGCGCCAGCTTGTGGCCGCGTTACGAGCCCGGCGACATCATCCTGTGTTGGAACGAGCAACACGCGCCAGGCGATCTCGTTGGCCGCGAGGCGATCGCGATCGTCGACGGCCGCCGCTATCTAAGGCGTCCCTTCGCCGGCGTCCGCAAAGGCACCTTCGATCTGGAGACCTTCAACGCCGAGCCGATCCGCGGAGCCCGGATTTCATCGGTGCGCGAAGTGTTCGCCGTTGTCCGCGCCCAGCAACGGCCGCCAGCTCCCTGACCGCCTTTGTCAATTACGTTGATGCAGTCTTGCTGCCCGTGTTTTCCCACCGAGATTGAGGCGGGCGTCCGGGCGGGCTGTCGTGAACCGAACCCTGTCCCTCACTCGCAGGGCGCATGGCTCAATCGCGATGGCGTACCGTGGTGTCGCGTGAGTGACAGGTTTCGGCCCTGCGGGCTTCCATCCCTGACGCAAGAGCCTGTCACGCCGCTGCCGCGGCCGTTTTCTAAGGGCTCCGCCCTCGCGCGGCGCAAGAACAAAATGCGGGCTTTCGCGGCATAAACGGTTTCCCCCCGATCGCTCGAAGAGGAGCGACCGGGTCCCCCCATTTATTCCACGTCCCGCATTTTCTTCCTGCGTCTTGCTACCCCGCGTTCGCCACGTGGCAGGGGTGCAGCAGCAGCTGCACCCCCTAACCACGAAAGGAAACTAGCCATGAATATCCAAATGCTCCCCCTCAACACCTTGGTTCCCTCTCCCGCGAATGTGCGGAAAACGGGCGTCAAGAACGGCATCGACGAGCTTGCCGCCAGCATCGCGGCGCACGGCCTGTTGCAGAATTTGCAGGTGCGGCCCGCAGAGTCCGGCACGTATCAGGTCGTCGCCGGAGCGCGGCGGCTCGCGGCGCTCAAACTGCTGGCGAAGCGCAAGGAGGTGGCGAAGGACATTGAGATCGCCTGCAACGTGCTCGACGCCGATGATGATACCGAAATCAGTCTTGCCGAAAACGAGATGCGCACGGCGATGCACCCCGCCGATCAGTTCGCCGCGTTCAAGCGTCTGGTCGACGAAGGCCGCAGCGCCGAGGACGTGGCGGCGCGGTTCGGCGTGACGGTGTTGCTGGTCACGCAACGCCTCAAGCTGGCCGGTGTCAGTCCCCGCCTGATGAAACTGTACCGCGAGGAAGCCATGAACCTTGAGCAGCTGATGGCCTTCACGGTGTCCGACGATCACGCCGCGCAGGAAACGGCATGGTTCGACGCGCCCGACTTCGAACGCAGTCCCCGCAGCATCCGCCGCCGCCTCACGGCGGAACATGTCGCGGCCACCGACAGACGCGCGGTGTTTGCGGGCCTCGACGCGTACAGGGAAGCCGGTGGGACTATCATCACCGATCTCTTTCAGTCCGAGGGCGAAGGGTATTTGACCGACCCCGCCTTGCTCGACCGGCTGTGCGCGGCACGGCTGGAACGCGAGGCCGAGGCGATCCGCGCCGAAGGCTGGAAATGGGTCGAGATCATGCCCGACCTCTCCTATGAAACCTTGCGCGGTTACGGACGGCAGCAGGGCAAGCCGCAGCCCATGCCCGCCCGACAGGCGAAGGCGCTGGCGAAGGTCGACGCCAAGCGGGAAGCGTTGGCCGAAAAGGAGGAGCTCACCGACGAGGAAGCCGCGCAGCTCGACGAGCTCGAGGCGGAAGCGGAGGCGCTGTCCGACGTTCCGGTCGAGTGGAGCGACCGGCAGAAAAAGCGCTGCGGCGTCGTGGTCAGCATCGGCCATGAGGGCGAGCTTGATGTCATGCGCGGGCTGATCGCCCCCGCCGATATCAAAGCCGCCAAGACCGAGGCCAGCGGTGACGACGGGGAGTCTGCCCCCGCGAAGGCCGAGGCCGCGCCGGGGGAGGGGGGATTGTCCGCCGCGTTGCGCGACGATCTCACCGCGCAGCGCGCCGCCGCGTTGCGAGCAGTCGTTGCGGGTAACGTGCCGGTGGCGCTCGTCGCCCTGGCGCATGCGTTGGCGTTGCCGGTGTTCTACATCGGTGCTGGCGAAAATCCTCTCGACGTGCGAGCCGTCAGTCCGCGCTTGACCGGCGAAGGCATCGACGACAATCGCGGCAGCAAGGACATGGCCGCGCGTCACGCCGCATGGATGCAACGCTTGCCCGACGACGAGGCCGCGTTGTGGGATTGGCTGATGACGCTCGACCAGACCGCGCTTGCCGAGTTGCTGGCCCATTGCGTTGCGGCCACGATCAAGCCGGAACGCGGCCCCCACATCGACCGCGTGGCCGCCGCCGCAGGCCTCGACCTCGCCCAATGGTGGACGCCGAGCGCCAAGGGGTATTTCTGCCGCGTGCCGAAAGCGCTGATCGCCGAAGCCGTCACCGAAGGCGTCAACGCGCAAGCGGCGGCGAATATCGGCAGCCTCAAGAAAGGCGAGATGGCCGAACGCGCGGAGGCGCTGCTGGCCGGTACGGGCTGGCTCCCCGCCTTGCTTCGCGCCTGACCGCAGCGGTTCCGGCCCCGGCACATCGCCGGGGCCGGTTCCTCGTCTGCACATGAGTTCCTGACGGCGCGGCGGGCGATTGCGCGCGCCTGCTTAAGGCAGGCGCGCCGGATGTTCTCCGCCGCCGGCGGAACGCCGGCGGCGGCTTGAGCAGTCTGGACCGGCAATTTGCACCGAAACCGAAGTGTCACCGCTCGGGACTTCCGAGCGTGGCCCGCTGTATGCTGTCCCGTGTCTTGTTGGCTTCGATCGCTTCAACCGACTGGATGTATTCTGCGATATACTCCGGCGGCAGGCCGTGTTCCCTACCACCGGCAAGGACAAAGTTCTTGTACCAGACGTAGGGTCTGAGGCTGTCGTCGATGTAGTCGGGGGTGGCGAGATAGGTAAGGACCTTCTGCCTGCGGCCTTTCTCGTTGATGACCGTGACCATCGCGTGCTCGTAGCCGCTGCCGACGCCTTCGGCCTGATCTAGCTTGGCACGCTCGGCAGGATCGAAGCTGAACAGGACTCCGATCACTCTATTGTTGTTGCCACTGGCGAACGCGTTGCACTTCCCGGACTTGTCCGTGCTGCGCTTATGGAAGCGAAGCTCATGACCCGGCAAGCTAGCAATGCCGAGCGGCTTACAGCTCAGAACGAGCTTGCGCAGTCGGGCGGCCGACATGTTGGCCCCGTAGGCAAAATAGACGACTGGCTCCGGTGGCCCGGTTGCTGTTTTTTTCAGCGGCTCGATCGGCGGATCGCCCGGCTTAAGGATAGTGCGCAGCGGAACTGTCATGATGCTGTGCTCGTCGGATTCTTCGCCTTCGCGAGTGACGATGGGCTGTCCATTCTCGCGGTCGAGGATTGGAACGGGCCTGCCGGTCCATCCGCAATCGGCGCAGCGCGGTCGTTCCCAGAGTACGCCGGGTGCCGCGGTATTTTCGCCCTGTTCCGGTTCGAGATGCGGCGAGCCGCAGTTCGGGCATTCCTCAGGCACACCGCGCAACTCGCGAAGAATCAATGAGGTCGCCATGCCGATGGCGTGCTGGATCAACGAGTGCGCCATGTCGGCATCAATCCAGGTGGACGACTTTGAATGCGTCAGCCAGTTGGAAAACGTCCATGCGGACTCAAGCGCACCTTTGAGGACCCCGCGACGCTCTTTGTTGGTGTCGCCCGGCAGAAGATCGTTGCAGATGATTTCCATCCACGCGCGGAAGTTCGCACGCTGTGGCGGCTTGTCGGTCCACACTGCCGCGTCCTGGGCTACGCCGATCAGTTCAAGTAGTGCCTCCCGGCAGCGGACGCCGACGGCCTGATAGTCCGAGAGGTTATGCGCCTGGGCCACGGCGGTGCCGGCTTCCTCTATCTTCGCGAAGACGGAACCGAACGGGAGGATGCGCAGATCGTCTTCCTGTTGTTCTTCCGTGCGCGGGATGCGGAGGATTAGGCCAATATGGAAGGTCAGAGCAAGGTCCATACTTGGGAATTGCTCCTGAGAGTAGAGGTTCGTGCCGCCCGTGATGACCCACCAACGATCCTTTTCGGTGTGAATGTCCCACACGTCGTGGCGGGTGTTCAGGACGGCTTCCGAGTAGACCTTCTGCATGAAGGTCACTTCGAGGTCGGGCGCCTGCCATTCAAAGTATTCGCGGACTTCCTCGATCTCCTCTTCGGTAGCTTTCAACATGATCGGCTCCTGCCGTGAGCTCGTCGCAGGGGTCTACAGCACCAGGCCGTCCTTCACCGAGCAATATGCACGCTTGTAGCACTGCTCGACCACGCGCCGATTGTAGCGTGCGAGCATATCGAGGTTGTTGCGCAGGAAGGTGACATTGATCGTTTTCTCTCGGAGGCGTTCCCACGAGGCAATTGCCTGCGCGATAAACTCCGGTGAGGCTTTGCCCTGCAAGAGTGTTGCGGGATCGGCGAAGATGAAGTCAGCGAAAGCGGTGGCACAGAGGTTGAACGAGAACGCCATATGCGGGCCATCCTCGATGGGCTGGCTGAATCCCCGGTCGGAGAGCAGGCAGCGGTCGCTGTCGTATTCACAGACGAAGGCGGCGACATGCATCTTCCGGTTCTCAAGCAGGGCCTTGATCATCTCCTCGAACAAATTCGGCCGCCCCTCGGCCATCGGCACCAGCAGCATGAACAGCAGGCGCAACCATTCGACATACTGCGCGTCGCTGATACCGAGCTGGGCGCACACATGCGCCTGGTGTGGCTTCCTGCCGCTCACAATGCGGCGGTAATCCGCGAGCAGCACTGGGTCTGTTGGATCGTAGCTGGCGACACCGGGGAAGCTATTGAGGACCTTGACGATGGAAAACGGATTGCGCACGAAATTTAGGAGCTTGGCCGCGAACAGATCGATGATCTCGGTCTTGATGTCACCGCTGCGAGCATTGAGTTTGGCGAGCAAGCTCTTTGTATGGGCCTCGATGTGAGCTTCGTATTTGTGGAACAGCGACTCGAAATTGAGCCGCAGAGAGCTGCCGCCCGGTATGTCGAAGCTGAAAAGGTCGAAGAGCGACAGGTTGCTGCCGATTAGCCTGCCGTTCTGGCTTTCGATAGCGAGGGTGTAGTTCTCTCGGTTGACAACCTCGAAGGAGTAGATACGCAGTTTGCGCGCGCCAGCCTGCGGGTTCATGGCGTTAAGCTTCTGCTCGACTCTGGTCAGGAAGTGCTGGTTGCGTGTGTCGTTCTCTAGCATGCCCAACCCTAGTCGTACCCCGACCCAGCAAACTCCTAATAGTTCGCCGAGGATAATGCCATCGCGGCGCGTAAGAACAAAGAAAGAACGTCAAATCCATGGCAGGCCTGTGAAAAATGCGTATCCGCGCCGAATTTCACGCATGATAATGTCCGTCATCAATCATAGATTGTGCCGCAGGTGCGATCGGGCAAGGGTTGATGCCATGGATTAAGCTCGGCTATGCGGCTTTGACAGGCTTCCCGGAGGCGGCGCAGAAACGCACGCCGAGCCGTTGCATGCTAGGCGACGAGGAGCGAGAACCGCATGGCAGACTATAAGGAGCTGGAAAAACTCGTAGCGCGCATCCAGCAGCAACTCGCGCCTAGGTCAGAGGTCATACATAACACGAAGCTTATGGGGCGTCGTACGCAGCGCATGCGTCAAATCGATGTGCTGGTAAAAGATAAAGTTGCGCAATTCAACATCAATATCATTATCGATTGCAAGGATTACAAACATCCGGTTGATGTCAAAGGCGTCGAAGAATTTTACGGATTGCTCGACGATGTAGGCGCACAAAAAGGCGTCCTAGTGTGCCCTAAGGGCTTTACTGACACGGCTAAGGTCCGCGCGGAGGGGTTGCAGATTGACCTCTATAGCCCTGTCGATACTGACCCGCACAAATGGCAGGTGAAAGTGGCGATCCCGGCGCTTTGCGACTTTCGCAGCGCCGCAATCTCTTTCGGCGTCATGTTCTCGGCCCCACTGCCGATGCGCATTCTGCCGGGGTTTTTCAACAACCATGTTTTTAGCAAGCAGACCGGAAAACAGCTTGGCACAATCGCGGGCTGCGCGGTAGAGAGATGGAACAATGGCGGTTTCCCTACTGGCGTAGGCGAGCACGAAAATCTCCCTATCTTTGAGGAGGAGGTCACATCAGATAACGGCTACGGAATGCAGGCTCCCATGCGGTTGTACGTTGGGCTGCATGTGACGCGCGAGCTGTATTTCGGGCAGCAGCCAATTACTAAAATCTCTGGCTTCAAAGACGAGATCAAAGGCGGCGTTATCGCAAATGCTTTTCAGGTTGGCATGCTCGACCCGGAGGAAATCGAAAAGTCCTGGACGAAGATCGATGACGAAGCGAAGGCACCGATCCGGCCCGTCATCACGATGACGGGGCTCGTGGGTTGGGTTGAGCCGGAATCAGAGAAGATCATGAGGGGGCTATTTTAAGAAGGCATGCTCGCGGTGCAAAAATCAAGATATTCGAAGCGCTTGAGAAAATCGGCGAGTTGCAGCAATTTGACGTCGGTTCGTAAATCTGTGCATTGAAAATCGGTCACGCGCAGGCAGACACAAACAGCCGCTTGCGCCAGGCGCGTCGACGCGCCGGCTTCACTTCTGGCACGGCGGCTCGTCGTTAGCTTCGTTCGCAAGTCTCGGCGGCCGTCGATCAAATCGTAATCCGCTCGACTTCGTCGAGCGTGATTTCGTCGCCCGTACGGTCGTAGAGCTTGGTTGTGCGGGGGCTCTCGTGCGCGGCCATCGCTTGCGCGTTCTCGAGCGTGCCGCCGGCCTCGAGGTATGCCGTGATCCCGGTAGCCCGGAAGGTGTGGCAGCCGATCTTCACCTTCATGCCGAGCTCGGCCGCGCGGCGCTGGATCATGCGCCAAGCGTCGACCCGATGCATCGCAGTTGCCGCGAGATCGCCAGTGCGGCCGATCGCCGAGCGAAAGAGTGGGCTTTTCTCGTCGCCGCCGATATCGGCGGCACGGATGTACTCGTCGATGAAGGCTTCGAGCTTGTGATGCGCTGGCATCTCGTGCTGCTTGCCGCCTTTTTCGTGGAGTCGGACCCACCAGCGTTTGCCGTTGGCGAAATAATCCTCAACTCGCATCGAGACGACGGCACCGACGCGGGCGAAGGCGTAAGTCATGACACCGATCAGGGCGCGATCGCGCAGACCCACCAGCGTCGAGGTGTCGATGCTCTCGATCAAGGCACGAGCTTGGTCGGCGACGAGGACCGGGGTCTTGCCGCGCTTGACGACATGCTTTGGCCCGCGCACGGCGTGGGCCGGGTTGACGGTGAGGATCCCGCCGGTGACGAGCCAGTCGAAGCACATGCGGATGGCGGCGAGGTGCTGCTTGACGGTCGGCTTGGACATTCTGGCACCGAGCGCTTCGACATAGGCGGCGACGTGCAGCGGCTCGATATCGACGAGCTGACCGATCTTGTGGCGGTCGACCCAGGCGAAGAAGTCCGTGACGGCCCGGTAATAGGCGATGCGGGTGTTCTTATTGCGGATGGTGGCGGCGAAGAATTCCAGGAAGCGGCGCGAGGCGGTGTCGCCGGCGGCGGCGACGATCGCCGGCACCGCCATGCGGGCGCGAACCGATCCGAGCGGTTTTTGGGGTCTGATGGCGGGCAGGTCGTTCATGCCGGATAGTGTAACATAACGTCCTTTATGTTACGTTAAAATTTCTGTCCTCTTCACGGACACCAGCCGTCGATTCGCAAGTGTTGTGGTAAAAATACACGGCGCATTAAGCCGGACCGATTGTCGGCCCGGAGCAAGCCAGCTCGGCCTACAGGAGCGCGTTCAGGGCATTGAAAGCCGCTGCCGCCCGCTCCAGCGTTATCGATACCGCGGGTGTGTCTCCGTCAAGCACATGCGGATTTCGGATCAACCAGGAGGCAGGCGTAAAATGGTCATACATAGGAATAGCTTCCGGCATGAGCCTGAAGAGCGCCTCGGCTTTTTTGACTTGGCGGCTCGTTGAAGGTTCAGCCTCTGCGAGTTTTGCTACCGACAAAATATTCGCGGGCGGAAGTGCATAGGCACGGTTGACAATTTCGATGAAAAGCTCCGGTTCGAAGAAATCTTCAATGTCGCTCTCATCTTTGAGAGTGAACTCTGCGGCCGTAAAAAAATGTCCAGCCTTCAATATCTCCGAGCGTCGAAGCTGCTCGATCTTCCGCTTGTCACCTACCCCCTGATCCGCCAGCACCGCTACGTGCAGCAAGTTCCCACCGAACAGGGAAACGAACGGCTGAACTTTGTCGATACCTCCCGTCGGGCATAGCGTCCAGCGAGGATCGAGACCCACTTTCTTGCGCTGCTTGAGAGCCTCAGAGAGAGCCTGAAGGTACAGAATATCGGACGGACCCTCGACCAAAAGCGTGTGTTTTCCCACAAAAAGCGTTTGCGTTATGTCGAAGCCGAGCGCCCCCTGTAAGGGAAACAGTGAGTCCTTGTCGGTGACAAGCACATCGCCGCGAATCTTCGTTCCTCTTACAATCGGCCGCCCTTGTTTCGGATGTTCGACGACATCCTCCACGATTTTGACTGAGGAAAAATTGTCAGGAGGCACCATGAAGGGGGAATGAGCGGAGTATATGACTTGATGGTACGGCTTCAGTTTTTCGTTGAAGTACCGCAGCAAGTCCTGCTGGGCTCTGCCGTGCAGCGTAAGACCGGGTTCGTCCAGCAAAATGATCACGTTGCCCCGCGCTTGCCGAATTTGGGTGAACTGCACGAGAAACGAGAAAAACCATATGAACCCTGCACTACGTTCAGAAAACGGAACGCTAGCACGGTGAAGAGTGTTCCGAACGCGCGCGCGCACAATAGGGCCGGAATTGAACGGTGCGGGGTCTGCTGGCCGACCTTCCGACAGGTTCACCTCGACTTCAAGGGCGGTGTTCTGAGTCCAATATTCGAATATCTGGTCGGTAATTCGATTAGACGCCGCTTCACACTTCGCTTTCAAGTCCTCGAACTTGGTCGAATCGCGGAGTTCTTCCAGGCTTGTTTTCGCATAGTCCAAGAAGTCTAGAAATATTTGATCTCCAGTATCTGCAATCTTCCCCTTCTCCCCGATAAGCTTGTTGACAGATACTTCACCGCTCATGCGGTCAAAATGAGAAAATAATACCAACGTTGGCGTGCGGGATGACAGAATTGCAACGGCGCGTTCGAGGATGTTTCCATCAGGGTAGGTTTTAAGATGCTCAAGCAGCTTGTTCTGCCGATCCGTGCGCTGTGTTGCGCCCGTCAGGGCCTTGAATGCTTCCCCTCCCGTCTTCACTCCTTCAAGGACGGTTCGCTCACCGCTATCTAGCTCAAAGACGCCGGCCAAATGCACCACCGCCGCCCGCTCATCACGTGGGATGCCCCACTCAGCACTGCCGTAACCGTAGCCTCGTAAAATCGTGACCTCATTACCGGTCAGAAAATCGGGGCCAAAATCTTTTGCGAGCTCGTCTTTATCGCCTTGTTCGACCACCCACTTCGTAGTGGCTACGATAGCCATGCCGTCCGGATGGCGTGCTTTGAAATCGGCCGCAAATCGGCGTGGATAATCGCGTGTCTGATCATAGCCGGGATCAACCTTTCCATAAGGACGGAGTAGGTGAAGAGCCTGAAGCGCAGCGCTCTTCCCCGCCTCGTTTTTCCCGACAAGGCAAGTGATATCGCCAATCTCGAACACCGTTGAGTCTTCTATCGATCGGAAATTTTGTATTTGCACGGATCTAAGTCTCATATTGCCTCCTGCTTCCGCTTTGTCACGGCGGAATGGGAAAATAGGCCTCTAAAACAACGTATGTCAAAGTGCTCTATGCCCCTGGACACCAGTGCGGCAGTTCCAACTTTCAAACCCAGCGTCTCCGCTTTTCTAGCCGGTATGTCAAAATTGACATACCGGCTATCTTTGCCGCCGACGCCCATGTCAAAATTGACATAGTGTCATTTTTGACATAGAAATGGCGTCCATGACGCCAAAACTAAAACCTCACCCTATACCCGACGAGGCGCTTGATGCGGATATCGCCATCATCGCCAAGAAGGGACGAGGCAAGACCTACACCGCCAAGGGCATCGTTGAGCGCCTCTTGCAGATGCGCCGCCGCGTGCTCGTGCTCGATCCGCTCGGGGTATGGTGGGGCCTCAAGTCCGCTGCCGACGGGAAGGCCCCCGGCTTTCCCATTCCGGTCTTCGGTGGCGACCATGCCGACATACCCTTGCATGACGCGGCCGGTCCAATCATCGGCGAGCTTATCGTTACCTCCGGCATCTCCGCCGTCCTCGACATGGCCTCCATGCGCAAGGCCGAGCAGGCCCGCCTCGTTGCCGATCTTCTCGACTATCTCTTTACCCACAACCGCGATCCGCTTTGGATTGTTCTCGAAGAAGCCGACGCCTTTGCTCCGCAGCAGCCCATGGGCGACCTAACCCGCGTCCTTGGCGAGGTTGACCGCATCGCCCGGCGCGGCCGCAACTTCGGCTTCCGCCTCATCTCGATCACGCAGCGTCCCGCCAAGCTCAACAAGGACGTGCTCACCCAGCTTTCAACGCTCATCGCGCTTGGCATCACTTCCCCGCAGGACCGCGACGCCGTCAAGGCGTGGGTTGACGGCAACGCCGATCGTGACCAGGCCAAGAAGGTCTATGAAACGCTCGCCAAGCTTCCCGTGGGCGAAGGCTGGATATGGGCTCCGGATCACGACCTGCTCGAGCGCGTGAAGTTTCCCGCCATCCGGACTCTCGACACGTCGAAGACACCCAAAGCCGGCGACGTTCGCATCGCCACCCCTGTGCTCGCGCAAACCGACCTCGCCAAAATCACGCGGCAGATTCAGGCGATCCAAGCCGCCAAGGCCGCCGCTCCAAAGGGCTCCAAGAAGCCCCCTACCCTCTCCCTCGTGCCGGCGCAGCCGAAAGCGACTAAGCCGCCCAAGCAAGTCACCGCGATCGCACCGTCGCAGCTCGCCGGCGCGATCGTCGCGGCGCGCACCGCAGCGGGGATATCCCAAATCGAGCTCGCCGCGCGTGTCAAAACCTCGCCGAGCAACATCGTACGACTCGAGAAAGGCCGCAGTATCCCCACCACCAGCACCTTGCAGCGTATCGCCAAGGCAACGGGGCACGAACTCACGATCACCTTCATCCGTAAAACATAACTGCTACGTTACACTGACAAAATCTAAGGTAAGTCGCCCCATTCGTGAATTTCGTGATGACGAGCCAACGCCCAGTCGGATGGCCGATGCTGTGCGGAGCGCGGAAGCGAAGCGCGCTTTCCATGCAAGGCGATCGTCAACGCTTTATCGGCTGACGAATATCGACCGTCTTTACCCTTTGGATCGCTATACGCAATAAGGCCCGACCGAGTGATGGTGATAAAGCTTGCATCAAAAAGGCTGTGGTGTGTGGAGCACAACAACAACCCATTGCGCGGGTCGAGCCGCTCTTGAGGCGACGCTTCTCCCCAAGGAACCAAGTGTGATGCTTCGAGAGCATCTTCAAAAGTCAATCCGCAGAGCGCACAGCGTCCCCCATAGACGTGGAGCAACACCTTACGGAAAATCATTTGCGCCATGCCTCGCACCTTGATGCGTCCGAACATATCGGATGCTGAGTCTGGGTCGCTCACAATTGTTTCAATAAGATCGTCTTCCGTAGTGCCGTCAGCCGCGTACTCAAACGGGTTGTCAAGCGTCTGCCAAGCAAATGCACTAACTTCGGCGCGCCCTCGATCCAAATCGTCCATGTCCCAAGCGATAAATCCAGGACCAGGCATGCGCGTCACACTGTTTATCACCAATATCGTCAGAGGTGGAAGTTGTTGGCCGAGACAGTAGTCTTGAATAACACCCAGAACATAGCGAATTGCACGGTGATGCACGCGGAGCTCGCTTCCTAAATCACCGTATGTAATCGGCGTATCCCTGGCGGCGCATTTTACCAGGATCGGCCAAGCGCGGTACGCGCGTTCCACGTGGTTGACCATAATCCACCCAGCTCCGCGATCGCCGGCGTGAGCATGCAACGCCGTGCCGCTAATTGGTTATCGTGCTATATGAAGCTCTTCAACTGTAAACGCATTCGCGGCAGTCTCCTGATAGAGACCGTTGAGCGTCGGGCCGAGGGCAAGGAGGGTCGAGATCCGCTGAATGATTTGCCGGAACCACCGGCGCTCATCATCCGTCAGTGGCTGTTCGTGGCGGCGATCTGCCTGCCGATAACCAAGCCACTTCTTCAGGACAGGATACCCCCCGAGCTGGTAGTCCCAGACCAGCTCGGGGACGTTCGCAAAATATGCATCGTCGTTCAAGAATAGATCACCCGTCCGCTCCCCCCACGCGTCGCCATAATCCGTCGCGGGAAGTTCTTCGACTATAAAAGGGCGCGGCTTCCATCGGCCTTTGCCGCCACCCCAATACGTCACGGTTATCTTTACGTCTTCGGGGCGCACCTGTTTGCCATCGCTTCGCTTTAAGGGGCCAAGCACACTCGCCCGATCGGCACCGAGAACTGCCCGGATCACATCGCTTGCATCTCGGTCAGCATCCAACAAGCGGGTCACCTTTTCGCCTTCAGCCGCAAGGCGATTAAAGAGCGTCATATCTCTCGGTATTGGCAGGTGAGCCCAATCGGCTGAAAGTGCGCTCTTATGCTCCGCCTGATAACTCGGGGCGTGCAGGACGCCGAAGGCGATGCGGAACAGCTTTCCAACAAGAGCACGAGCGGGTTCGTCGCGACGCTCGCCCTTAAGCCCGAAGTGATCGCGAAGCACGCGCCATGTCGCCTCGGGAAGGTTGGCGTCTCGGTCTGCAAGGAGCCCGTCACCACGAGTTTCGCGCGGAAAAACGACCGAGCCGCGCTCGTGAACATGAAGATTTACTAGGTCGGTCCCATACACCGGCCAGGTCTCGGACGCTTTGCGTGGTTCCGGCACGGTAATCAGCCACTCGTTGTTCGTGGCGTTTCGCGCGAACTCCCCCCGGGCTTCGTTCAGCCATTTGTCGCTCGCCACGTAGTAGATGTACCGCCGGTCAAAGGGAAAGGTGAGCAGCGGCATAACCGCATCTTTCCTAAAATGACCGTCTGCCTTCAGTTTCAGCCATACCTTTTCCGGATCGTATCTCGCGCGCGCAGTGGCAATCTCCTCTGATGCCTTCTTCGCCGCGCGAAAATTATCGGCGGCAAAGTATGCGCGAAGCCGCTGTTCGAGCGCTGCCCGATCGGTATCGATGATCCCGTCCTCCAGACCGCGATTAGGGTTCACCCCCTGAAAGCTGACTGGAAACAATTCTTCGAGGCTAGGCCACGCCTCGAAACCGCCCTCGACGGACTTTGGACCGAGTCGCCACCGATTTTCCTGCGAAGGCTTCACGGATTCGTAGACGGGAACGGTGCGGCCTTTGGGGCCCGACCCGGCCGGTAAGCTGGCAAGTAAGGCTTGGCGCTTAAGCGCGGCCGGTCCCCAGAAATCACGGTAGAGCACAGCGGTTTCGCCTGGCTTCGTTCGCGTGCCCGTGCGCTTCACCCATGTGACGATCGCTGTCCCCGGCTGAATTCCGCGAGGATCCATCTCGGTGGTGAAGGCGCTATCATCGCGGGTGCCAGCGCCGGGCAGGCCCTTCGGGATAATTTTTCCAGTGCGGTATTTGTCACCGTTCAGGTTATCGATCCAAACCGAGTGGAAATTGGAAAGTAGCGAACGCCGCATCATTGGATGCGACCGGCCCGTCAGATACGACGAGTTTGATATGTAGGAGATAACACCATAGTCGGCAGCTTCGCCGATACGTTCTTCAGCGAGCCTGATGAAACGAATATAGAGATCGTCGAGAAGCTGTTTACCGATGCCGAATTCCTTGTAGAGAAGGCTTTCGCCACGCTGCTTCTTCTTAGGCCGGCCAAATTCATCGCGCTTTACCGAGCCATCCTTATTACGCTCTTCAACCAGTTCGATGCCTTTGTAGTGCGCAACCAGCTCCGCTTCCTCTGCTTGCGCGGCACCCGTAAATCGATCGTAAGGGGGATTTCCGAGGATGACGATGATCTTGGCCTCGTGTTTAACCTTCTGCGAGGCATCGAACTCTTCCCGCATCTCCGGGAAGTTCAGCTTGATATCGCCCGAATCGTGCCAGCCGGACAGGGCATTCGTCAGAAAGATGGCAAGCCGGTGGGCCGCGTCGGGCCGCGACCCAAGCTGATCAAGCAGGAGATATAACTGAAGCTGCGCAATCGCGAACGGCGCCGTCAGGATTTCGAAGCCCATGACGCGCTCATGGAAGGCGCGCGCCAGCTCAAGTCCGAGGCTGCTTTCGTCGCCTTCGCGCCTTAGCTCGGCCGCGATGCAACGCGCAACTTCAAGAAGGTATGCGCCTGTGCCGCAGCACGGATCGAGAACCACGATGTCCGGGTCGGCGAGGCCACGCGGCCGGCGGAGTTCGGTTTTGAGAAGGTGCTGAATACGCTGGACCTGATAGCGCACGATCTCCGGTGGCGTATACCAGACGCCCAAATCTTCCCGCAGTTGCGGATCAAAGGCTTCAAGGAAAGGTTCGTAGAAATAGGTGATAGCCGCGATTGTCGTCTCACCGTCAATTGTCGGAAAGGTCATGCGCGACCGAAAGAGCGGACGATCGACCCGATTGAATGTCTTGACCGCTCTCGCCAAATGCACGTCCAGGCCGAGATGCCTCATTCGTGTTGGATGGCGGATGTCGTGAAGCAGGGCTTTAAGAAAGGGAATCGGCAGGTATTGATTGGCGTCATCGACCTCAAAAGAGGCGTCGGTGCCGGCCTCCTTGTCCCACAAAATCCAGGCGGCAAAGAGGGCATAGAAGACCGATTGGACGAGCGATGAGCGGAAAAAGCGCGCGCCCTTTTCATCGTCGATATCGAAGGCGAGCCCGAGCGCCTGACGGTAGTCGTCCAGAAGCGGCTTTACCGGCTTGAGATCGTCGGGCATCGCCGCTTTAGCGTCGCGTGCCTGCCGGGCGAGAATCTTTGCCAGATCGGCCGGGGAACCGATGCGCGCGAGATCGGTGACGGCGCGCGTGACGATCGAGACGAGATCTTCAATGGCCGAGGCATCGACCTTGTGCTTGGCACCTGATCCGCTAACGGCCGACCAGAGATCAACCGTCTTCTCGAGGACGCGTTTTTTCGGCGGTACCGGCTTTCCTGCTTCCCGTGTAAATGATGGCTCGCAGCTTAGAAGCCCTATGCCGCGGACGTTGCATAATAGCACAACGCCGGTTTGCGACAGATAACGGCCCACCTGGTTGTTTTGCTCGGTTGAGACCGCGAGCTCGGCGAGCGACGTGTCGGCCCGCTTTACTTCGCCATAAACACCCACGAACAGCGACGAATCGCCCAGGACAAAATCCGGCATGTCCCGGCGCCGCGCGCGCCCTTCCGACGTTCCCGTGATCACGTCGAACGGCAGCCGCTCCTCTTTTAAGACGGTGTTTAGCAACTGCTTCAGGTCCGGATAAAAAGTCGTCTCCGTTGACGACGGCAGACCTTCAAGCCTGCGTGTTTCACGGACGTAATTAGATACTGCCTCGGCAAGCTTCTGCATCAGCACACGCAGCTGGGGTCATTTCCACAATTGTAACCCATAAAGCCCCATATAGCGAAAGGGCCGACAGGCCAAAGACCTGCCAGCCCCATCACCTTGACGGTCATCGGCTTCCCAGCCTGTACCGTGGTCAGACCATACCACATTCTGAAATCACCCTATTATCAAATCACCTTGTTCAAATATCCCGCGGGGTGCGGGGTGCGAAACCCCGCGCGGGCTCGACGCGAGTGCGGATCGGCGCTGAAACTAACGGCGTTTCCAGCAAGACTCTCGACACGAATCGGAAATCTGGGCAAGTTCAGCGATTACGCGGCGTGATTTGCTGCGTCTTGTTCCGCAACTTCTGGAGATCGTCGAAGCCCAGAAAAGCAAAAAACCCGCCTGGGAGGCGGGCTTTTAGATCGGCCGAGGCCGGGAAATCTCGTTACGTGGCAGTTCCGAGATTCCCCGAAATCAGGTCTCTAGTCAAGCGGAAACATGCGGTTCCGCTAAGGGATCGTTTTGTGCCGGTTTTAGGCCCTTTCCGGGGCGGGTTGAGCTACCAACCCGAACGGAGAGGCCATGTCTTTAACTACTCAGATGCCGAATCAACTGACCGGCGCGCGCCGGCTCAGCATCACCATGCTCACCGCGCGTGACCGCGCCGACGGCTTTATCGGCCTGCCGCCGGGTACCGCGAAACCGTTGCGATTGCTCGCTGCGTTTCAGGAGGCCGAGCCCTATCTCGGTCTGCCGGCGCACGCCTTCAAGCTCGTGTCCTGGCTCGTCAAACAAACAATGGCCTGTGATTGGGAGCAGGGCTCGCGGCCGATCACCTGGCCGTCAGCGCGGCGCCAGCAGGAATTTTTGGGCCTCTCGTCCGCGCGCGTGAAGATGCTCAACCGCGTGCTGTTCGATGCCGGTATTTTCGTCATCCGCGACAACGAGCAAGGCAAGCGCTACGGGCGCCGCGGCGCCGACGGCCGCATTATCGAGGCCTGGGGCTTCGATCTTTCGCCGCTTGCGCTGCGCTACGATGAATTCGTGCGCATCGCGGCCGAGGCCAAGATCGAGCGCGACCGCATGAAGGGCTTGCGCAAGCGCGCGACCATCGCGCGGCGTGCGATCCGGCAGGCCGGCGAGGCGCTCGCAGCTATTGGTCCCCTGCCCGAGGCCTGGCGGCGCCTCGAGCTCGAGACTGCCGATCTGATCGTCGCCGCACGGGACGCCGGTCGCTCCGAGGAGCTCGCGCTTGCCGTGCAGGCGCTGGAAAGGCGTCAAACCGAGGTCGAGCAGTGGCTTAGGGATGCGTGCAAGTCTGTGGAAATTGACCCCTCGGGGCTCGCAAACGAGCCCCACATTACACCTACAAACCTAACTTCTGATTTAGAAGATACAGTAATGGCCAGCAATGAAGGTAGGGCGGCGGAGCCAGCTCCCAGTACCCCCCCTCCCCCCTCTCCGCAGCCGTCGAGGCCACGGAACAAGGTCTTACACCTCACGGCGTCGCAGCTCATGGATCTCGCGCCGCGGCTCGTCCAATACGTTTACGCCGAAAATCCGACGTGGCGCGACGTGATCGACGCCGCCGGCGGGCGGTTGCGCGATGAGCTCGGCATCTCGCCGTCGCTCTGGGGCGAAGCCTGCCAGATCATGGGCCGCGACGAGGCGGCGGTCGCGCTCGCGATCGTGTCGACCAAGCCCGAGGCGCATTTTACGCGCTCAGCAGGCGGATATTTCGCCGGCATGGTGCGCAAGGCCGAGCGCGGCGACCTGCACCTCTCCCGCACCGTATGGGCGCTCCGTGAGGCCCGCTGGGGCAAGGCGAGCCGCAGGACCCTCAATTGAGGCCCCTGCCCCGCTGCGGGCTCAAACACAACGCGGTGTGCGCCTACGGCGCACCGGTTGTTTTCGTCCGACACCCCCAGCGTATCATGGCAACCTGGCACGCGCGCCGAAGAGGCGCGCGCCCTTTGGGAGCACAAGAAAAAAATTCGAAGGACGATTCGATTTTTTTTCTTGCTGCTTGCCAGCTTGCCATGATCCGCCGGCCGCGTCGGGACGAAGGGCGTCCCAAGAAAGTTCGACGGCCTGCGGCGCGTCGAACAAAGGGCTGGTCAGGAAAAAAGAGCGGGTAATAGGATATCGAAGTGGTTTTGCGTCCCTGTATCACAGGATGACAGGACGGCGGCCCCCTCCCCTACCCTGCTTTTTTCATCAGCTCCTTGATTGGAGGCGCGCCGCGCTTTCTGAGCAGGAGATCGATGCCCTCGATGAACAGCTCATGCATGTGCACGCGTTCATGGAACGCAATCTCGCGCAGCTGTTCATAGACCGGGAGCTCGAGATAGAGCGAACACTGACGCGTCCGCTCTTTCAGGGTGCCCTGCCCCGCTGCCGGCTGTTTCTTCGGTGCCCGCTTGACCTTGAGGCTCTCGACGCGCGGCGTTTCGGTAGTGGGCTCCGCCCCGCGGGCGCGCTCTTCGGGGGCGATGACCGGCGCCGGTTCATCGCCCCCGAAGGTCGGTCCTACCTCACTCAACAGCTCTCTCAAATTGGGTCTAGGCTGCTTTGACATGCGGAATACCCTTCAAGCGATTATCAATCCACGCCCATAACTGGCGGATTTCCTCGGCCGCCGGGCCATCCTTATGGAGTTCCGTCACGCCGAGGCCGAGGCCGATCGCGTCCTGATGGTCGTTGCGCATCACAATGTTGACCTCGGCCATGACGCCAAGCACCTGCAAGCCTTCCGAGGTGTCCCGTACCCGATAGCTGCGGGGCGGCGTCTGGTTCAGCACGAACGCAAAATCCCGCTCGAGCCGGTGAATGGCCGCGAGAGTCGGTTTCATGGCCCTGAGGTCCGCCGGCGTCGGCCGGCACGGGATGAGGCACAGGTTCGCGAGGCGAATGGCTTCGTTCGTGCCCGGGCTGTCCACGCCTGGCGTGTCGATAAACACGAAATCAGGCGCGCCCTTCGCGATGCTTTTAAGCATGTCGGCGAGATTGTCGGCCCTGACCTGGCCGACCTCGGGCTCCCTGCCCTGCCGGGCCTGCGCCCATTGCGTGACCGTGGCCTGCCGGTCCATCTCGAGGATGTAGACCAGTTTGCCGGCTTCCTGCGCCGCGACCGCTAGCGAGACGCACAAGGTGCTTTTGCCGCTGCCGCCCTTTTGCGTGACGAGTGAGATGACTTTCATTTGGCCGCACGTCCTTTCATCACAGGATGACAGGATCACGTCATCGCGGCAGAACAGGATCGTGTCGTCCTGTCGTGCCAGTATCCTTGCGTCTGGTTGTCCCGTGATCCTTTTCTCACGGTGTCCCGTCGTCCCGGTATCCGTTCATCCCCGTATGCCGTGATCCCGTCATGACAGGACATAGCTAACAAGTCGTTAAAATCCTGTTGTCCTTGTGTGACAGGGCGACAGGATACGTGGATGACCTGATAAAAGGATCAAAGGACAACAGGATGATTATCTCGTCCGCCGGCACGACCTGTCGTGCCGGTCTCCTTGCATCACAGGATGACAGGACAAGGAGCTCGAAATCCCACAGGCGATGCCGCTCAACCCGTCATCAGCTGGCGCAGCTCGGAGACCGTTTTGACAAGACCCTGCCGCTCGAGCGTCGCGAGCAGCTCGCTCATGCTGACCGGCGGATTCTTGAGATCGAGGCGGAGCTCGTGCAGGGCGGCAAGAACGTCGTCCGGCCTGTCGTGCAGAAGATTGCTTATGAAGGTGTCCGGATGCTGCGCCTCGAGCCCGTGGGTTGCGAGCGCTTCAGCCGGAAAGTCGCGCAAATTTACGGTGACGATGACGTTTGCGCCGCCCTCGACGGCGGCGGCGAGCACGTGCCGATCGTCGGGATCGGGCAGGGTGAACTGGTCGAGCAGGGGCTCGTAGCCGGTGACGAGCGCATCATCGATGTGCTCGTCCATCAGCCTGCGCGTTCGCTCGAGCTGCGCCGCGGTCAAGTCGGGGCGGTTGCGCAAGAGCGCCGCGATCCATTCTTCGTGCACGCGGTCCGACCAGCGCGCCTGAAACAAATCACGCAACGCCAGATGCATCAGGACATTGCGGAGCAGGGCGGGGTAGAGAACGCTCGCATCCAGAAACGCGATCAGCGGAAACGCTCCGCTCATTCGAGGCCGAGCTGCTGGTCATGCGCCGCAAGCTCGCGCAGCGTTTCGCGCCGTTTGGCCCGGTTCTCGGCCTTGTAGGCGAGAACGTCCTTCAACGGCAGCCGCCGCTGGTTACCGACCATGCGGGCGGGCAGGGTGCCTTTGTCGATTAGCCCGACCACATAGGGCCGCGACACATTCAAGACCTCGGCTGCCTGTTGGGTGGTGATCTCCGCCTCGAGCGAAACGAGCGTCACGGCGTTCCCCGCGGCCATCTCTTTCAGAATGCCCAGCAGCAGGCGCGCGGCGCCCGCCGGCAAGTCGAGGGTCGTGACCTCGTGACCCGCCGCGGCCACCTGGACGCGCAGGGCGGATTCGTCGGCATGGAGCCGCTCGAGCGCGCGGCTCACCGCTGCGGCCAGCACGGCGTCCTGGTCGGACGGAACAGTCGGTTCAATCTGGTCATGGGTCATAACGGCCTCCTTTTTTTATCTATCTTCAGTATAGAACATTCGCGAATTAAATGCAATACTCGAAATACTCGAAACAACCGCTTGATTGCGGGCCCTTTTTTCGGCCCTCAAGTGTGCCTGATTTTCGGGGCTCCCCAGACCGTCCTGTACGCCGCGCCGCTAAGCTGCAATCCTTCGGATCGACGCGCAATTCGAGCTGACGCCGATGACCGAAAATGGACTGCTGGACGCCGTTTCCGTCCTTGATGACCTTGCCGCTGGACGTGCGCCCGATCGCGCGCGTCTGCTCGCCGGCGCCTTGGCCTTAGATACGCTGCGGCGATCCGGCAGTCCTGATCGCGCCATCCTCGACGCCGCCGCTGGCCTGGAAGCAATCGCGACGGGCGGCTCACTCGATCTCGATGAGACAGGCCGCGCTCGCGCGTCGGCGCTGGCTGCCGCTGTCCGCGCTTCGATGCGCCGGTCGCGGCCGGCTTCGGATGCCTGCCCGGTCTAGACCAGCTCTTGGTTCACGCAGAACGATCGGCCTGATTCGACGCCACCGTCGAACAAGCTTGCCGCGACGCAGCGACGCCCTTGAGTACGTTTCCGGAGCCGTCCGTGTCTTTGCTTCTCTGTGACAGCAAGCTCGCGCCCTTGACTGTCCTAACGAATCCGCAGCGCCATGCGGCGGGGCAGGGGACCTCACCACGATCACGGCCATTCCGTTCTTCGGTTTCTTCCCGGGCATTCATTCCCCTTCGCAAGGCCGCCACTGATCCAGGGTGCCTCGATACGCGAACCCTACGGCGCACCCCGCCGCTTCGGGGCAAGGGCTAAAGCCCTCGGCGCGGTATCCCCGACCTTCCGGCCCCCGCGAAAAAAAGCGGGGGCCGTGCAGGCCGGGTGATCCCCCTCCGCGCCTCGCCCCTCCGCCGGCAAGGCCCCGCGCCGTGCGGGATCGCATCGAGGCCCCGCTGTGGCGGCCTCACATGCGAAAGGAGAAAATCATGATTATCGGGAAATTCACTCAGCAGAAGGACGGCCGGATCACCGGTTCCGTCGAAACCCTGACCCACATCACGGCGCTGACATTCACGCCGACCGACAAGGGCATCGACTACGTCGTCACGACCGAGAGCGGCTGTGAAGTCGGCGCAGGGTGGAAACGAACGGTCGCGAAGAGCGGCAAGCTGTACGTCTCGGTGAAGCTCGACTCGCCGTTTCTGCCGGCGCCGGTTCATTGCGCCTTGTTCCCGCAAAAAGACGGCTCGCAGGCCCTGATCTGGGATCGCAAGCCCAAAGACGAAGCGGACACTACGGCGCAAGCCGCCTGACCTTCAGGGCCGCCCCCGCATCCGCGAGGGCGGCCCCTTCACTTTGACCAAAGGAGATTTTAACATGAGTATCATGATACACCTTCCGGTCTGGAGACAGGACGGCGACACCTGGCATCTGTTGATCGGCAACGAAAGCGTCGCGCAGATCATCCCCAGTGAAGACACGAATGGCATTTACGGGACACCCGGAGCGCTGGCCTGGCTTTCCGTGATCTCAGACGAGTACCCGGATTACGGCTGGCACGCGGTCGATTTTCCGGAACTCGATCACGCAAAGGCGCTGCTGACGACATGGTGGCTCGAGTACGCGAGTCGGCATGTGCCGCCCGATGTACGGTTCGAGTGTCCGCTTTGCGCTCGCGAGCCGTAGAACGCTCCCGTATGCTGGCGGCGTTTCACGCTTCTTTTCGATCCGCCCCGTTGACGCGGTCCGTCATGCTCGGAGCCTCGGGCAGCACGGTCGGCCCAGGTTCCGGTCGCGGCGCCGTTACCGGGTGGTGGCCGGATGCGGCCGGCGGGGCAGGGAGGTCGAACAAGGCGCGATCCTCGGCGCTCTTGAGGCGATCGCTCAAGAGGCTGAGCAGCGTTTTCGCGAACGGACTATCGGGCTGGGCCTTCGTGTGATCGAGAGCGACGGCGCCGGCGAGCAGCCTTCGGCGTTCATCGTCCTGTTTCCTCTTCGCGCGCTCGCGGGCCTCGGCTTCCTTGATCTTTTTGTTCAGCTCGGCCTGCTGACGCAGAAGGCTGTCCAGTTCGCTACCGGCTTTCGGGCGTGGCATGCGGTACACCTCGGCTGTTCGTCACCGTTGGTTTTCGGTTGCCTTGGTGTCTTTTTTTTGGGCCTGTTCTTTCCGGTGTTTTCTTGATGGCGAAATCCGGACCGCGGCGGCGGTGCCGCAAAAACGACTCAGAGCGGTTTCGGGCGGTTGCGCTACCGGGGCACCGTTGCGGCGCGGGCCGCAGCGGCCATTGATGTGGCGGCCGGAGGGGTAGGCGACTCGTCAGCGGCCAGGCCGGCGGTCTGCGGAGCGTCTCTCGCCGGCAGAAAGGCGAATAAATGGCGAGCTCGCTCGTCAACATGATCGTTGAGGAGCTTGAACAGGACCCTGGCAAATTCGCCGCTCGGATGTTGGGCAAAATGTTCGAGGGCTAAGGCGCCGGCGATCACCTTGCGGCGGGTATCGGCCTTGCGTTCGTTTTCCTTCTCACGGGCATTCAGTTGCTTCAGTTGTTCCGCGATTTGCTCTTGTTTCTTGAGCAGCGTCGCCTTTTTTTCAGCCGGATTGAGACGGGGCATGGGCCGATAATCCCAGTTTGCGTTCTGATTCTATTCTGGCATCCGTAACGGCGCAATCCACTATTGCGGAGTTCAAGTTTCCGTGGGAGTCTCCCGGAGCTTGCGAAGGGCGCACTTATGGTTTTGGCACAAGAGCCAAAACCACGGCGGCCCTGGAGGGCGCAGGGGCGGCGCCTGGAGGCCGCCCGCAGGAGGGTGGTGCGGTGCCGGCCGCGGCCTACTATCACTGCTCAGTGGACAGCGTAAGCCGCGCCAAGGGGCGCAGCGTGGTCGCGGCTGCGGCCTATCGAGGCGGCGACAAGCTGGTCGAGGAGAGTACCGGCGCCGTACATGATTACAGGCGCCGTAGGGGCGTGCTGGAGGCGTTCATCGTTTTGCCCGCAGGCGCACCGGCCTGGGCCGCCGATCGCGAGCGGCTTTGGAACGAGGCGAACCGGGCCGATCAACGCGCCAATGGCCGGCTTGCGACCGAGCTGGAACTAGCGTTGCCGCACGAGCTGAACGCCGAGCAGCGGCGGCGGCTGGCCGCAACATTCGCGCGTGAGCTGGCCGAGCGTTACCGGGTCGCGGTTGACGTGGCGTTGCATATGCCGGGGGAGGGGCGCGACCACAGAAATCATCACGCCCACATGCTGGTCAGCCAGAGGGAGCTTGGGCCGGCGGGATTCGGCGAGGTCGCCCATAAGCACCGCGTTCGCAAGAAGATCAAAGGTCGGTATCGCGAGGTTGAGGTCGCCGGAATTGCGGCCCTCACGACTGATGTTGCGCGTCTGCGCGTGCAATGGGCCAATGCCGTGAACGCCGCTTACCGCGAGGGTGGCCTCGATTTGCGGACCGATCACCGCAGCCATCGAGACCGAGGTCTGGAGGTCGAGCCGACGCAGCATCTCGGACCGTCCGCAGCCGAGATGGAGCGCCGTGGCAAAGGCAGCGAGCGTGGCGATATCAATCGCGAGATCGCCGCGCGCAATGCCGAACGTCAGCGACTGAAGCGGGAAGCGGATCAGGTCTCAGCCGAGATCATCGATCTTGCGGCCGAACGGGCGAAGCGGCGAGGGGGCGAAAGCAAGCAGAAGACCGAAGCGGCAAAACCGAGGCGCAGCCCCAGCGAGGTGCTCGAGCAGCTTACGGCACGGCAAGCCGTGTTCACCTGGCGGGATCTGAACCGGCAGCTCGGTAAGGAGATTGCCGATCCGACGGCCCGTGCGCTTGCCACTGATGAAATCCTCCGCCGCGCCGAGATCGTCGGGCTGCGCGAGACGGCGGCTGACCCCATCACCCATTACACGACGCGGGCGGTCCTCGATGCCGAGCGAGCCGTGTTGCGGGACGCCGCGGCATTGTCGGCGCAGGCCGGGCACGGCGTTCGTGCGGGCCGCGCCGATCAGCAGGCGAGCGGCTTGAATGCGGAGCAGGCCGCGGCCCTGCGGCATGCCACGGGGGGATCGGGCCTCGCGATCATCGCCGGCGAGGCCGGCACCGGCAAGAGCCGAACGCTCGGCGCCATCCGCGAGGCCTACGAGGCGGATGGATACCGGGTCATCGGCATGTCGTGGACCAACAGCGTCGTCCAGGACATGCGGCGCGACGGGTTCGGCAACGCCAGCACGATCGCGGCGGAAATGAAACGGCTCGAGCACGGCACCCAGTCCTGGACCCGGAAGGATGTTCTGATCGTCGACGAGGCGGCGATGCTGGCGACCCAGCACCTGGCCGGGGTGCTCAGCAAGGCGCGGGCGGCCGGCGCCAAGGTGATCCTCGCCGGCGATGATCGTCAGCTTCCCAGCATCGAGCGTGGCGGGATGTTCGAGCCGTTGCGTACCACCTTCGGCGCCGCCGAGCTGCACACGGTCGCGCGCGTGCAGGACCCGGACCAGCAGCGCGCATTCAATCTCATGCACGACGGAAAATTTCGGGAGGCGTTGGATATTTTCGACGGCAAGGGCGCGATCAACTGGTCGCAGACGACCGACCAGGCGGCCGAATCCTTACAGTCGCGCTATGCGGCCGACATCGCTGCGGAGCCTGATCGGAAGCGATTCATCTTTGCCTACACCAACGATCAGGTCGACGTGCTCAACCGGTTTGCCCGCGACGTTCACCGGCAGCGCGGCGCGCTCGGCGAGGATCATGCGCTTCACGTCGCACGCGGAAATGCGATGTTCGCCGCCGGCGACCGCGTCCAGTTCACCGACAATGGATGGAGCCGCCGGGAGAAAGAGGCGGGACTGGTCAATGGCGTTGTCGGGACCGTCGTCGAGATCGACACCGGAATGGGCAAGCCGCGCATGACGGTCGAACTAGACACGGCGCAGGGCGAGCAGCCGCGGCGCGTAAGCTTCGTGGTCGGCGCCGATCGCGAGGCCGGCGAGTTCGATGCGGTGCGCCACGGCTATGCCGGCACCATCTACAAAGGGCAGGGCAGGACGCTCGATCACACTTACGTGTTCCACTCGCACTACTGGCGCGAGGCGTCGACCTATGTGGCGCTCACGCGGCATCGCGAGTCCGTGGCCATTTTCGCTGCCCACGACACGGCCGCCGATCTTGACCGGCTGGCGCGGCAGATGGGCCGCGACGAGATCAAACGTGCGGCGGTCTCGTTTATCGTCGATGATGAGCGTGAAAGCGCGCAGGCCGTCGACTACGACGCCGGCGCGAAGGCGCAGGACCCAGAACAGCGAGCACAGATAACCGAACAGCAGCCGGGCGACCCTGCGCGCAACGCCGGAAGGGCACACATGTCCGATACGACCGTCACCGAGGAAGAGGCTAAGGTCGCGCGGGCCCGCAGAGAGGCGGCGGAACGGGACGATAGGCTTGCCAAAGAGCAGGCCGACCGCCTCGCCGAGCAGCCGGACGAGCTTGGTTTCGTGTACGAACGTCTCCGAAGCAGGCAGCGCCGCATCGACGACTATAATGCCGAGCAGCAGCGCATTGCCGAAGCCTACCGCAAACGACAGGCGGAGCAGGAAGCCGAGGTCAAGGAAGCCGAGATCAGGGACGCCAGGAGTCGCTATGCCCAGGCTCTCGGCGACTATGACATCCGCGACCCCTACGGTTCCCTGGCGCGCGCTTCCATGGCGGAATACGTCAGCTTCCGCCGCGACCGCGAGCAGCTCAGTCGCCAGATTGCCGCGGAGACCGACCCGGCCAAGCGCAGGACCCTCGAGCTGCGCCAGGACATCGAGCTCTCCGATTACATGTCCATCACCAGCCACCGGATCGCCGGACAGAGCGAGTACATCGTCGGCCGATCCAATACCGACGAGGCGGTGCGGCAACGGGCGCAGGCCAAGGCGTACGAGGAGCGCGCCAAGCAGCTGCGGGCCCAATACCGAGAACACATCGCCGAGCAGCAGCTGGCCAAGGACGAGCCGGAGCAGACACTTGAGCCGGAGCAAACATCCGAGCCGGACCCTAGCGCGCCGACTCCCCGTCAGCGCGGACCGCGGACCGCGCGCGGCCGGGCGGATTGGGTTGTCTCTCCCGACGGCAAGGTGAGGGCTGGCGACAAGCAAACCGAGGCAGAGGCCACCGATCGCGCCGGCGCCCCGGAACGGCCACGCCAACGGGGCGATAAAACTCACGAACGAACCGACCACCCCCAGAGGCGCGGCCCGGGCCTGGAGCGATAGGCAGGCCCGCGCCGGGGGCGATCCGCGCGACCATTCTACCGCTCGCGTGACTCGGAACGGCCGCGCTGCCGCGCCTCGGCTTCGCGTTCCTGGTCCTTGTCAGTGTGCTCGCGCTGCTGGCGGTCTTCCCGTTGCCGCAGACGGGTCTGCTGCTCCTCACCTTGTTCCTGCTGCTCTTCGTGCTCTGTTGTCGCACCGTTCGGCTGCTCAGCCACGCTCGCCTCCATGCTTACGGGAACATCCACGAGAATGTGCTGCGGACTTCCAGGCGCAAATAAGACCAGCTGTCGTAGAAAATCCAAATCACAATCAGCAGCACAAGACCGATCAGCAGCCATCGCCACATCCGACGGGTCCGCTCAAAGAGGATGGACGCGCCAGCGCAGCGACAGACGGGTGACAACGGCGCGCGCGGCGAGATGAACAATCGCCTCGGCATAGTCGATCCCGTCCTTCGCCGAGGGCTGCGCCAGGCGGATGAACTCTTCCGGCTTCACGACCGGCGCGTAGCTCGCCGTGCCACTGACCGCGGTCGATGCCCCGGATTGCCGCGGATCGAGAGTGCCGGCGACCCGTCCGGTGCTGACGAGGGTCTCGATCTGTTCGCCGAACAGCTTGGATCCCCACTCGTTGGTATTGGGGTCCGTGTTGCGCAGAAAAATCTTGGTCGCACAGTTGCCGAGCAAGTTGTCGACCGAGTGATCCTCTCCACTGCGCTTCAGCATCCCCGGCCGGTTTTGCGTGGCGATGATATTGGCATGATTGGAGCCGCGCGAGCGTTCGAAGAAGTCGGCGTCGCTGGTCTCCTTGTCAGTGGTAAAGAAGACCTGGAATTCGTCGCAAAAGAAGAAGCTCGGCCGCGGCTTGTGGCCGCGCATCAAAACTTGTCTGCCATACTCGACCTTCAGCAGCGTGCCGACCGTCTGCGCCATCGTCCGGCGCGTGGCGATCGGGAAATGCACATAGAGCACCTTGCCCTGATCGATGCAGTCGGCCAGCGACAACGTCGAGCGATTGGCCATCAGTTCGTCGAACGGCGGGTAGTTGAAGGGTGTCAGAATGTTCGACAGCGTCGCAACAATGCTGCCGAGCGTCTTCTCCGGCAGGGTCAGCCACACCTCTTCGAGATAGGCCAAAGCGGCGATGCGTGACCTCATCTCAACCGGCGACAGGCCGGTTCGCGCCTTCGCGGCGGCGATCGCCTCGCGCAGCGTCTTGTCGCTGCCCATCAGCGAAGTGAATTGCGGGATCGACGGAATCGTGCCCGGCGGGTTGACGATGCGCATCAGTGTCACGGCCGCTTGCAGGAAGCCCTTGGCTTGCTGGTTGAAGAACGCTCCCTCATCGTTGCCGGCCCCCTGCATCTCGAAGATCGCGCCGAACCGATTGGCGACTTCGAGAGCATCGTCCGGCGTGTCGAACGGATTCCAACGGAAGCTCGCCACATCATCGGGGTCGAAGACTAGAAGATCGCGCGCGCGGCCGACGCGCCGCATCAGCGTTGCGATCTTTTCCTTGAAATCTCCTTTAGGGTCGAGAATCAAACCGGCCGCCGGCAAGGATGACGCCGCGGTCGAGGCGATCAGTCCGTCGAGCAGGGCATTGAGCACGCAGACGGTCTTGCCGCTTCCCGGCTGCCCGAAGACCACGAGGTTCTTGTAGAAATCCGGCCACTCCCAATCGAACCCGCCGGCCCGAAAGCGCTCGCTGCCGAGCACCGTCACCGGTTCTTCCGCCGCCAGGCGCCGATCGGTCTCGGCGTCGGCCGGGGTCCGGCGCGTGTAGCGCATCGTCTCGACCTGCTCGCGCAGCTGGTGGCGCAGGTTCAGCACCTGAAACAGCTGCCGACCGCGAAAGATCGGAACAACGATCAGAGCTATGAGACCGATAAACCAGCCCCACTGCCAGACCGATACGAAGGGCCGGAGCAAATCGAACGCAGGCCACGCGCTCAGCACATCGAGCGCGATAAACCCGACCGTTGCCATGGCGATCGAGGCGAGAGGGCCGATCACGGCCATCACGTTCACGCGCAACAGCGTGAGTGTGTGGTGGATCGCGGCGCCGGCGCCCTCGTAATGCCAGGCGAAGCGCTTTGCGAGGTACTCGTCGAGCGGCTGCGTGAAGCTCCACAGCAGACAGATCGCAAACAAAAAAAATCCGGCCGTCATCGCAAGGCGGAGCAGGGATGCCGGCTCGGCATCCTTGGGCAGCAGCATAATGACCGCGAGAACACCAAGGCTGCTCAGGGCATTGCCCAGCAATTGGTTTCGCGCGGCTTGCATGGCGGCGTGCGCCCCCATCACGTCCTCCCTTGCCGCGTCACGCACCCAAATTCCAGCCAGGCTGGCGAGGCCGACACTTTTCCCGATAAACTCGATCGGCGAAAGAGCAATTGAGCGTCAGTAAAAAAATACCACTTTGACCGAAGAGCCCTACCAAATCCGCAAGACGGTCGTTGAGACCCGCAATCAGGCCGAGGCCCGCCCCAGGCCGCCGGCGGGGGCGCCGCCCTCCCTCAATCGCCGGCATCTGCTGTTCGGCGCTACTGTCACCGTTGCAGCAACCGCCGCCGGCGCTGCCTGGTGGCTCGGCAGCTCCGGCTTGCCGGAGCCAGCCGGCCAGGCGGTCGGGCCGGAATATCTCGCCGCTACGCTGAAGGTGAAACCGGCACCCAGGCTGCCGATGCCGCCTGACCATGCGACCTGGTCGACATGTGTTGCAGCGTCCCCCATGAAGGGTCTCGCCGACCTCGATCTCGTGCTGGCGATCGACACCACCGCCAGCATGGGCGGCGTCATCAACGACGTGAAGGCCAACGTCGCGCAGCTAATCGCCGCACTGCGCGCCGGCGGCGGCAGCGTGCGAGTAGGAATCGTGGCCTACCGCGACACCCGCGACGACTATGTCGTGCGTTCCTTCTCCCTTACGACCCTCGACGCCGCCGGCACGGCCGCGCTCAACGGCTTTATCGCCGGACTGCGCGCGACTGGAGGCGGCGACTGGCCCGAGAAGCTCGATGCGGCGCTCGATGTCGCCACCGCCATGACCTGGCGTGGCGACGTTGCGTCCTCGATCGTCGTGCTCGCCGACGCGCCCGCTCACCCGCAAGACCAGGCGACCGCACTTGCCACAGCGGAAGCCTTCACGACGAAGATACCCGGCGCCCAGGTTTCGCTGATCGACACCGGATCGGGAGGGCATGCCTTCATGCAAGCCCTCCCCAGGCGTGGGGGTGGTCAGTATGTTACGTATGACGGCCATCTGCTCAACAGTCTGTTCCCCGCCATCACCGGCTGCCCAAGCCATTAGTCAGGCAGAGATTGGAAAAACCATGCGACGGCTTCGACAACGACGATTTGGACAACTTGCAACCTTCACGCTGCTTGCGCTGTTCACGCCGTCCCTCTCGGCTTCCGGACAGGGTGCGGCAGGGCAGGGCGCCGGTCCGTCATTCCAATCCGGCGGCCTCAAAGTGACAGTCGCGTCGCTCTCCGCGCAAGCCGGCAATCTCTCGCTCTCCCTGTTGATTGAGAACAAGACGCAGGAGAACTTGCTGGTTTCGGTGATTGGACCGCCGCTCGGAACCAACGGAGGTAACGTGCTCGAGCCCGCGGCAATCGGTGGGATCTCTTATTGCATATACAACCCGCAAAACATTCAACGGCACCAGTTGGAGCACTCCTTCGAAATAAACGGATGCTTGAAAGGAGCAAAGCCACAGCTCACGCTCGACACCTTTACACTGATCGATGCAGGCAACGCCGTGCCGATGAATATCGGCTTCTCGGGCTTCAATCCGGTCGACCGGGAGAAGGATTTCTCGTTCTCAATGAATGTTGCCGTGTTCAAGGAGAGCGACGCCAACTCCGCCGCTGATTCCGACACCCTCGCTGGAAAGTCGAAAGAGCAGAAGCTGCCGAAGTCCCTTCGCTACATAAGCGTCGGGATACCCTCCCTTCCGTTGAGCCACAAATAGACCTGCCAATAGGGCAGGGGACGGCCGGCCGCGCCGCCTGGTGAGCCTTCGCCGCTTGCGTGACAGTCGTGTCTGATTTCGGATTTTCCCGTGCCGCTCGCTATGGCTAGCGGTTCGTACCCCGGATTTTTCGGCCACAGCGCGCGATCACAAAACCGTGAGCACATTGACCGGGGCCGGAACGCTCCCCATGTCTAAAGAAGCGCCATCAGTGGCGGAGACTCGGCGGGTATCTTGAAGCTAAATTTGAGGCCGAGCCGAAAGCCATAGTAATCCAAAGCCCGAAGCGAAAAGAGGCCGCCTTTTTGGGCGGCCTCTTTCATTCAGAAACCATCTTAGACGGGGAGACGATCATGACTTCGAAACACGTGAAGGGTTCCCACAAAACTGTCACCACAAAGTCGGGCGGGGCAAAAACCATTCACACTCTACCGCACCAACGAGACACCGGCGGCACGAAAGCTAATTTTAATAAGGGCCAACTGAAAAACTCTCCCACACGCCTCAAGTAAGCGAAGCGTCGGCGACGACACGATTGACGCGTGTCGGAGCATTGTTCCGCGCGGCCAATTGGCGGCTATTTCCTGGTCCGTCCCTCGAACATTTTGGCAATGGCCGACACCGATGCACGCAGAGCAGCGGTCTTCGCTCCGTCGCGGTCTTGCGCACTGACGGACTGCTGGACGCTATCTGCAAACAGCGAAGAGTCGTCGGCGCACCACACCGCGTTCACAGTCAACTGAGCCGTGACCTTCCAGGACAGGGATACTCCGCTTGTGTCCATCACCGGATCGTCCACCCGCTCGATGTACACATCGCTCAGCAGAGCCGCATCATTGCGGCTGGTCACGATCTGAAAGCCATCGCTGCGCAGGCTGGCCCGCAGAGCTTCGGCAACCGCCCGGTCAAGCTCGCCTTGCCGCGAGGAGAAGACGAAGATCGCGATCTGACCCTTGGTTTGCGCGGTCAGGCCAAGCTCGGGGCCACGGATGATCGCCTCCGCGCGCGATAACGTGTCCCAGGCCGCCTTGTGCCGGTCCTGAAACCGCTTCTGATCGAACGGCGTGATCGCCTGCCGGGGGGCAAGAGCACCGCGATCGATCGTCCCGTTGCGTTGCCGCCATTTGTCGGCGGCGGCAATCAAGGCGTCGAGACGATCATTGCTGGTCGCGACGGCGAGTGCCGCCGCGGCGCCTTTAGCGAGCAAGGCCCGCCGCGGCCCCGTCAGTTCAGCCGCCGGCGCGTCCTTCACCAACTGATAGACGGCGGCAACAGCCTCGTCGCCCTCCGGTGTTTCGCCCTGGGCCAGGATATTCACGCGGTCATGCAGCAGCGCCCAGGAAAGCGTTTTGACGGCGGTCCGCGCCTTCGCGAGCGCGTCCTTCTGCTCCGGCGTTGCGACCGCCTCATCGAACGAGGTGACCGCCGCCGTCGCCGCGACCAGTCGCTGCGCCATTTCCTGGGTTTGCCCGGCCTGCATCGCCGCCAGTAGCGGAGCGAGCTTCGCAAGCCGGGTGCGGCTCGCATTCAAGGTTGCGAGCGCCCGGTTGCTGGCATCGAGCGAAGCGCGTTGCCCCGGGGTCAGCCGGCCGCGATCAAAATCGGTCAGCTGTTTCATCGCATCGGCGAGCCGCAGATAAACCGCTCCCGACTGATCGCCCGCCAACGCTTCCGTCACCGCGACCAATGCCGCGATATGCGCATCGCTCGAGGCAACCACGCCAGCGAATTCCTTCCCTTTCACCAGAAGCCCCGCTTCGCCAACGTAGCGGGACCGCGATCGATCGAAGCCGTCGAGCAGGGCCGTCGCCTCAGCGGCTGCCTTGATGGTGGCGGGCGACGGACTGGTCTCTGCTGCCGCAATGGCCGTCTCGAAACTCGCAAAATGCTTGTCACTGACGGCGACATCGCTGCGGCAGCGATCGCCCGCCGTGAGGGCGGAGATCCGCCCCTTGCTCGAGGCCCGCACATTGCGCCCGCGGGCCCTGTCCTCGTCAGTCAAGCGGCCGAGGGCCGCAACCATTTTCTCGCAGCGCTCGCCGACACCGGCGATCTTCATCGCCTCATCGTAGGCAGCCTCATAATCGGCAAGGCGCAGGTCGCTCGCCGGGTCAGACGGTAACGCCGGCGGCGCTGTTGCTGATCCCGACACCGGCGCCGAGGGCCCGTTCAATAGATACGCCACGGACAGAATCGTGAAGAGGCCGGCCGCCATGACCGTGCCTTTCCACGCCGGCGCATTCCGCCACAGCCGGACTGCAGTGCCGACGAGCTCGCCTACCATCCCGCCACGGCCCGGATGTCGTCCGCCGTGATCGTCAGCAACTGCTCGTTCGTCATCGTTTCGAAATCGGGGGTTTCGGCGATGCGGTATGCTTGCGCAGGCAGGATGCGCTCGAAGAAGGTGCGGATATCGCGCGCGTTGCCAAAATCCTCCCGCTTGGGATCGAGGCTGCGGATGTATTTCTCCGCCTCCCGCTCGGCCTCCGGATCGAGCAGATATTTCCCTTCCTTAGTCATGAATTTGAAGATCGCGATCAGCTCGTCATGATTATAGGAATGAAAACTGAACTCGCGGGTGAAGCGTGAGCGCAGCCCCGGATTGTTCTCCAGGAAGCGTCGCATCGGACCCGGATAGCCGGCCGCGATCACAACCAGGCGCTCGCGATAATCCTCCATCATCTTTAACAGCGTCTGGATCGCCTCGTTGCCATAGAGATCGCTGCTGGCAAGGTCGCCGGTGCCGCCGGCGAGGGCATAGGCTTCATCGATGAACAGCACGCCGTCGAGCGCATCCTTGACCGCTTCCCGCACCAGCTGGCCGGCGGCACCGAGGTGGGCGCCGGTCAGCTTCGACCGATCGACCTCCACGCAGTGGCCCTTGCGCAGCAGGCCGATCGCCTTGAACAAGTCGCCGATCTTGCGCGCCATGATCGTCTTGCCGGTCCCCGGCGGGCCGACGAAGATCAGATGCAGACTGATCCTTTCCATCGGGATGTCACGCTCGCGCCGCAGGATAACCAGGCGGCCGAGCGCGATCAGCTGGTTCAGCTCATTCTTGACGTTGTCCATGCCGATGAGAGCCGCAATCTCCTTGAGCACCTTGCCGAACGCGTCATCGTCGCTGCGCTTGTTGACGGGGAGGCGGGAATTGGTCGGGATCATGGTCATCGACGGTCCTCGCGGGTCTCGGCCTATAGTGACGGGCTCGCGTTTCGCACGTCCTGGGCGGTTACGATAGATGGCGCTTCCGGCGACACGGGCTCCCCGTGCATCCGGAGGCCGTGGCTGTGCAGCACATCGTCGACCAGGCGCCGGATCGCATAGGCATTATCGAATTCGTCGCCGCCCTGCGTGCGCCGTTCCTCGATCTGGATTGCCACGGCCCGATCCGCGCCGTCCGCCAGCTGCAGCCCCTTCGCTGTCAGCAACCGCCCGAAAATCTCCTGCAGCACCACAGTGCTCAGCGGTGGGAAATCGATCCGCCGCACATTGAGCTGCCCCAGCCACCGGTTCGCAGGATCGAGACGGCTGATCGCGGCGCCCGATCCGGTGCCGATGACGAACAGCCGGCCCGGATAACGGCGCGCCACGGCCAGCAGGCGATTGCCGACCTCAGCCGCGGCCTGCCCGCCCGAGGCGGCCGCGAGCCAATCGAGATCATCGATCACAAGCGTGCCATCAAGTGCCGCCTGAATGCGATCGCTGACCGCCCTCAGCCCTTCGTCCGACGGGCCGTAACTGCCGCCAAGGCCGTGCAGCTCGGTCGGGCTTATCGCAATAATCCGGTCCCTGCCGCGCGCGCCCGCCCGGTGCAGCTTGGCCGCAAGCGCGAGCGCGACCGAGGATTTGCCGGTGCCGCGAGGGCCAACAAGCAGAACGAACGTCGCCGGCGCGACGGGGCTAATCCCACCGGCGCGCGTCGCCACCAGATCGTCAATCTCCGCGAAGACGCCATCGAGGCCGACGAAACGCGATAGGTCCACAACGACGGGCGGGGCAGGGGACGCCGGTCGCTCGCGGACTTCAGCAGGCTGCGAAGGTTCCCGGGCCGATGCCGTCGCCGACGCCGCGACCGGCAGCGCCACGGCGAAGCGTGGCGCGAAAGCTTCCAGGATGCGGGCGGCCCAGGGATAGCGATCGACCCACGGCAGCCGACCACTAGCGTGCACGAGGCCGATGCCAACCACGCACCACAGCAGGAGAGCCACCAGCACGGAGATTCCACCCAGCCAACGCATCAGCGCGATCGCCGCCACAACGGCGAGGAATATTCCCGCGAGACGGAGCGGAAACGGCAGCGACTGCAATTGGCGGATAATCCCCGACGACGCTGCCATGCTCGTTTCTCCCGCCGTGCCGGCTTCCCGCATGCCGGTCCATGGTTGCTTCGTTTCTAGATTAACCAGCGGTCCTGTGGCTGTCTGCCCTCCGTGGCTTCTGCTTGGCGTGTCCCTGAAGGGCCGGGCTTTCGTGAACGGAACCGCACGAGCGTTTCCGCCTTCGGCTTCAATCCCTCACGCAAAAAGACTTAGGGGCGAGCCCCTCGGCGCGGTGCGAGCACAATCAGCGGGGCCGAGGCTCGCTCGCTTCGCTCCCTGCGCCCGCACCAAGACCCCGCAGATTCTGCTTGCACCTTGCACACCCCCGTCTCGGCGACGGCCAGGGTTGCATCAGCCGATGCAACCAAGGCCAACCAGAAAGGGGAAACATCATGGACACGAAAAAACTCGCCGCGGCGGACTTGCTGCAGTTCACCGGGACTGAAAATTGGTGCCGGCACGGCCTCGTGCGGGACGTGCTGTTCACGGACGGAGCCAAGTATGTCGCCGACCAGGCCGGAGCCTATTGGCTTCTCGACGAGATCGCCTTCGCGCAGCGCGGCGAGAAGAGCGTTGCCCGTGAGGAATTCCAGTTTTGGAAGCTGCAGGTCAATCCCGACCACACGGCCACGCTCACCTGTGAGGACGGGAACGGCAAGGCGGTCTATTGTAAGGCGATCGAGTACACGGATTTTCCGCTGCCGGAGATCGCGCTGTATTTCACCAACAGCGTCATTCTGTTGCCGAGCGAATACTGATCCGTGGCAGGGGGGCCGCC
>JBKQHQ010000167.1:0-18600 GCA_052148715.1 Xanthobacteraceae bacterium
CTCGATTCCGCAGCAAATCGCAAAATTTCTCGCGACGGATTCTTGACAGAAAGTAGAAAAAATGCCCACCGCAGGAATCAAATCCCGGAATGCCGTAGCCGCTTGCGGGGAGAGGTGAAGGGGCGCCTAGCTTTGCCAATGGCATGCGTTGGCGAAAAAAATACGGCGTTAACGACAAGTTTCGCGTGCGCTCCCACGCGGCAGTACCAAGCGCTTGATATCTCTGCGCCGGCGCCGCGAAATTGCAGTATGCGGATTCACGCGCCCGAAACTTCTGGTCCCTAGTCTCGCGGCGGACCTTTCACCGACATCGAAGGCTCCTCGGGATAGCGGAGCCGAGTTTGCCGCATGCTGCTGCGCCCCAGCCCCCCTGCCCTCGCATTGACCGGCCTGACCAAGCGGTTCGACCGCCCGGCGGTCGACGGTCTCGACCTCTGCGTCGCGGCCGGTGAGTTTTATGCCCTGCTCGGCCCCAATGGCGCGGGCAAGACGACGACATTGCGCATGGTCGCCGGCCTGCTGCGGCCCGACGCCGGCTCCATCAGCGTGTTCGGCATCGATGCGCTCGCCGACCCGGTCGCGGCCAAGCAGATCATGGCCTGGATCTCCGACGAGCCCATGATCTACGACAAGCTCACGCCGTTCGAGTATCTGGAATTCGTCGCCGGCCTGTGGGGCATCGAAGCCGATCTGGCGCAGGCCCGCGCCGGCGATCTCGTCGATTGGCTCGGCCTTGCGCCGCATGCGCACGAGCGCTGCGAAGGATTTTCCAAGGGCATGCGGCAGAAGGTGGCGCTCGCCGGCGCCCTGGTCCATGAGCCAAAGCTCATCATCCTCGACGAACCGCTAACCGGCCTTGACGCGGCGTCGGCCCGGCAAGTCAAGAACGTCTTGCGCGAGCGCGTGCAAGACGGCGGCACCGTCATCATGACCACGCATATCCTTGAAGTCGCCGAGCGCATGGCCGATCGTATCGGCATCATCGCGGCCGGCCGGCTGATCGCGCAAGGCACGCTCGAAGAGTTGCGCCGGCAGATCGGCAAAAGCCATACGAGCCTCGAAGACACTTTTCTTACCCTCGTCGCCGAGCAGGCCGCGGCGTGACGCGACCGGGCACGCTCGCCTGGTTTGCCCAGCACGAGTCGCGCCTCGCCTGGCGCGATTGGCTTTCCATGATGACGGCCGGGAAGCGCGGGCGCGAGCGCACCGTGGCGATTGCCTTGATCGCCTTTGCGGCCTTCATGCATCTCGTCGCCTATTCGCTGGTTGCGCGCTACGCGGATGTCAACGGCAACCCCGGCAAACCCGCCCTCGTCGTCATCACCGGCAGCCTGTTGCTCGCATTTTCGCTGATGGTGTCGCAAGCGATGGAATCGGTGACGCGCGCGTTCTACACGCGCTCCGATCTCGATCTCATCCTTTCTTCGCCGGTCAAGGCCAGGCCCGCATTCGTGGTGCGGATCGCGACGACGGCGCTCTCGGTGATCATGATGGCGCTTTTACTCGGGGGGCCATTCATCAACGTGCTTGCGCTGTTCGGAGGGCCGCGCTGGCTCGCCGGCTACGGCATGGTGGTGGCGCTCGGCGCGACGGGGGCCGCGCTGGCGCTGGCCCTATCGGTCGCCCTGTTTCGCACGATCGGTCCGAAGCGGGCGCGGCTCGTGGCGCAGATCGTCGCCGCCGTGATCGGCGCCGCCTTTGTCATCGGCCTGCAGATTGCCGCCGTCACCTCGTACGGGACGATTTCACGCACGGCGGTGCTGGAATCCGATGCGGTCGTGGCGCGCGCGCCCGAAATCGGCAGCGTCGTTTGGTGGCCGGCCCGCGCGATGCTCGGCGATCTCCCGGCACTCGCCGCGGTGCTCGGCTTCAGCCTCGCGCTGCTCGGCGCCGCCACTGCGATCTTCTCGGTGCGGTTCGGCGACCACGTGATTGCCGCTTCCGGCGTCACCTCGACCAACCGCCGTCAGCCGCATCGCTCGGCCGGGTTTTGGTCCGGCTCGCCGCGGCGAACGCTGCGGCGGAAAGAATGGATGCTGCTGCGGCGCGACCCCTGGCTCGTATCGCAGACGCTGATGCAGATGCTTTATTTGCTACCGCCCGCGCTGCTGTTGTGGAAGAGCTTTGCGGACGGCAGCGGCGC
This sequence comes from Xanthobacteraceae bacterium, assembly GCA_052148715.1. Taxonomy (GTDB): domain Bacteria; phylum Pseudomonadota; class Alphaproteobacteria; order Rhizobiales; family Xanthobacteraceae; genus JBKQHQ01. Next base: position 2,144 of record JBKQHQ010000167.1, read on the forward strand.
GCCGGTCTTGCTGGTGCCGGTGCTGGTGATGGCGGCGGGACAGCTTGCGGGCGGGCTCGCCTGGCTCGCCATTTCGGGGGAGGACGCTCCGGACCTCGTCACCACCGCGCCGGTTCCGGCAAGCTGGATCCAGCGCGCGAAGATCGAGTCCGTCATGCTGGTGATCGCCTGGATCTTCGCGCCGCTCGTCGCGGCGTTCCTTCTCATCTCGCCCGTTTACGCCCTTATCGCGTCGATCGGCATCGTCGTTGCGGCCGCCTCGTCGACGGCGATCCAGCTCTGGTTTCGCACCCAGGCCAAGCGCAGCCACTTCCGGCGCCGCCAAACCTCCTCGCGGATGGCGACGTTCGCGGAGGCCTTCGCCTCCACCACCTGGGCCGCCACGGCGGCGCTTGCGGCCGCCGGCGCCTCGCTCGCCGTGATCACCGGAATGGTCGCGGTGGCCATCTTGGTCGGCGCGCGCATCATGAGTCCGGCGAGAGCATAGCAACTCACCTGATCGTCGCGGAAGCAACCGGTGCGCTAACAGTTATTCACGGACACCTGCTCCTCGTCGCGCAAACCCTTGATATCGCAGTTGCATCTACGCGGTATCCGATCGTTAACCACGCTGTTTGCTCCATAAGAGATAGTCGGTCCGAGCAAGACCGGTTCAGAATTCCTTACCTGATTTCATCATAAATTTCATCGGGCAGGCATTCTTGCTGACCTGCAAAACCGGACCCATCCGAAATGTTTACGGTCTATAGCTGCATCACCAATCAGCATGACCTGCGGCTCGTCGGCCTCGCTGCGGTGATCTGTGCATTGGCTTCCTTCACTGCGATAAGCCTGCTGCGGCACGTGCGCCGGTCGGACGGCCCCATGCGCCTCGTGTGGCTCGCCGTTTCCGCGACATCGACCGGCTTCGGCATTTGGGCCACGCATTTCATCGCCATGCTGGCGTTCGCGCCCGGACTTCCCGAAGCCTACAACATCCCACTGACATTTCTCTCGCTCATCGCCGCGATCATCCTCACCGGAGCCGGCCTGGCGGTCGCGACGGCATCTCCTTCGGCGGCGAGCCCGTGGCTCGGCGGCGCCATTGTCGGCGGCGGCATTGCGGCCATGCACTACACCGGAATGGCCGCGTTCGAAGTTCAGGGACACATCATTTGGGATCCCACTCTCGTCACAGCATCCATTATCCTCGGCGGGTTGTTCGGCGCGGCCGCGCTGCCGACGGGACTGCGCGGCGACTCGTTGAAGTGGAAGATCTTCGGCACGCTGCTGTTGACCTTGGCGATCTGCAGCCACCACTTCACCGCGATGGGCGCCGCCTCCATCGTCCCCGATCCGACGATCGAGTTCTCGAAAACCGCTATACCGTCCGGCTGGCTCGCAATCGCCGTGGCGCTGGCAAGCTTCGTCATCATTCTTCTCGCGCTTGCCGGGGTGGCGCTCGACATGCGCGACCGCCGACGCGGGGAGCTCGAAGCCGACCGGATGCGCGGCCTTGCCAACGCCGCCGTCGAGGGGCTCTTGGTTTGCGACGGCGAGACCATTGTCACGGTCAACGACAGCCTGGCGCTGCTCGTTGGCTCGTCAGCGGAAGGCCTGGTCGGCGCTGAGCTCGAGCAATGCTTTCCGGACGAAGGCACGCGCTTGCGGCTCCTCGAGCACCCGAACCAGTCGATCGAAGGCGATATGCGCCATGCCGACGGGTCGAAAACACCCGTCGAGCTGATCATGCGTCCCGTCGACTTCGCCGGCAAGCCGCACCGTGCCATCGCGGTTCGCGACCTGCGGGCGCGCAAGCAAGCCGAACAACATATCCGCTATCTCGCTCATCACGACGCGCTCACCGGCCTTGCCAATCGCAACACCTTCAACAAGAGGCTGGACCAGGAGATCGAGAGCGCCTTGGCGACTGGGCACCGGCTTGCCGTATTGTGCCTCGATCTCGACCGGTTCAAGGAGGTCAACGACCTCTTTGGACACGCAACGGGCGACAAGGTGCTTCAGGCCGTTGCGGCGCGCGTAACCGGCATTCTCGACGAGCGGCAGATGATGGCGCGGCTCAGTGGCGACGAGTTCGCCATCGTCGCGCCCGGACTGGCCAACCCGGCGGCTGCCGGCCGCCTGGCCGAGAACATTCTGCAGGTGCTGCGGGCGCAGAGCGAGAGCTTGGAAACCGACGCGCTCGTCTCGACCAGCATCGGCATCGCGGTTTGCCCTGATGACGGCAGCGATCGACAAACACTTCTGACGCACGCGGACACGGCCCTCTACCGCGCCAAGAAGGAGGGCCGCGCCACCTATCGATTTTTCGAGGCGTCGATGGGCGCCGAAGTCCGCGACCGCCGCCTGCTGGAACACGACCTGCGCCACGCAATACCGCGTGGCGAGCTGCGGCTCGTCTATCAGCCGCAACACGACATTCGCACCAGCAAGGTGATCGGCTTCGAGGCGCTGTTGCGGTGGAAACACCCGACCCGGGGCGAAGTGCCGCCGGCCGTGTTCATTCCCATCGCCGAGGAGAGCGGGACCATTCTTCAGATCGGCGAATGGGTGCTTCGGGTAGCGTGCCGGGACGCCGCAAGATGGACGCAGCCCTTGACCGTCGCGGTCAATGTTTCGGCCACCCAGATCCACAATGCGAATCTTGCGCACACGGTGCACGAGATCCTGTTCGAGACCGGGCTCGCGCCCGGGCGATTGGAGCTGGAGATCACCGAGACCGCGCTCGTCCGCGACTTGAACCGCGCTTTGTCGACGCTGCGGCGAATCAAAATGCTGGGTGTTCGCATCGCCATGGATGATTTCGGCACGGGCTACTCGTCCCTCTCCAACCTGCGGGCCTTTCCGTTCGACAAGATCAAGATCGATGGTTCATTCATCAAATCGGTCAATGCCAACGAGCAGGCCGCCACGATCGTGCGTGCGGTGCTGGGGCTCGGCCGCGGTCTCGGTCTTCCGGTGCTCGCCGAGGGGGTCGAGACAAGTGCCGAGCTCGAGTTCCTCAAGGATGCGCTGTGCAGTGAGGCGCAAGGCTATTTTCTCGGAATGCCGGCGGATATCACCAGCTTCAGCGATCTGACCCACGGGACCGATTCGACCGAAGACCGGCCGGTGGTCGCCCCCCTCGCGCAGAAGGCCGCATCAATCTAATACGTAATACGTCCGGCCGTCCGCGTGTCCTCGGAATCTGCCTCCTTCCACCTTGTCGCGGTGCACTGGTCGAACCGAGCCGGCCTCGATTTCTATTTTGGCAACTGGTTTGGGGTCTTCGGACTTTGATGAGGAAGGCTTTACGTGTTCCGGGCATTATGCTGATTCGTAGGGGGAACTCCGGAAAGCCTCATGAAAACGTCCGCGTGGCGCGACGCCAAGAATCAGCAGGCGCTCGCACGATTGACCAAGGCCTTGCCGGAAATCTTTCCGGCGCCGGTGCTGAACCGCGCGCTCGGTCGTCCCTTCGTTCCGCCGATGCCGCGGCTTGCCGTCGACGGCTATTGGCGCGCGCATCCCCTTCGTGCCGACCGCCTCGCACGCGCGCTTGCGGCCCGCACCGGCGCCCCGCAAGGCTGGACCTGGCGTCTGGGTTCCGAGCGGAGCGATGGTCTGCCGACCACGTTTCGCACACCCCCTGCGCCCTATCGCGAGGCCGCCTTTGCGCGAGGCCCCGGTTGGTGTTGCGTTTGCGGCCAGCCGGTGTTCCGTTTCGGCTGGCATGCCGACCTCTGGGACAGCGGGCCCAACCGGCGGGCGACCTGGCATACGGCATGCGTCACCGCTTGGCGGCTGTGGAACACCCCCAGCGATTACACCCCGCTGCTCAAGCGGCTGCAGCAGCGCCGGTGCGCTGCAACCGGCCGCCGGCTCTGGAAAACCGCGGAGGTCGACCATCGCGTGCCGCTGTTCCAGGTTTGGGGCGAGCACTGCGGCACGTCTTGGCCGGCATTGCTTGGCTTCTGGGGATTACCGAATCTGCAGGTGATCAACAAGGACGTGCACGCAGCAAAATGCGCCGATGAGGCGAAATCGCGTGGACGTGCATCGACTGGTTCTGTAAGCACGCCGCACCAGTGAATGGCCCGGTGGCGGGCATGGGTGACCGTCGATCATCGGTCGATCGTGCTGACCAGATCGCTGGCACGCACGCGCAGTGTCCACACGACGCCTTCCGCCAAAAACTCAAGGCCAACCTTGCCGTTGAGCGCCGACGGCGCCACCGCCATCAAGACCTTATGGCCAAAACCCTGCTTCTCAGGCGATAGCACGGGCGGCCCGCCATGCTCTCGCCAGCTCATGCGGAACTCCGCCCCATCCGGCCCGTTCGAAGCGATCGCCCACTTTATTGCGACCTCGCCTGACGGCAGCGAAAGCGCGCCATATTTTGCCGAATTCGTTGCCAGCTCATGCAGCGCGAGCCCGATGTTTTCCGCGGCCTTTGGCGTGAGCACGATGTGCGGTCCCTCTGCGGACACCGATTTCGATCCGTTCGGGAGGAACGGCGCGAGCTGCATTTGGACGAGATCCTCGAGGGCGGCCCCGCGCCAATTGCGCGCGACGAGCAAATCATGCGAGTGCGAGATCGCGCGCAGGCGGCTCGCAAAGGCGCTCTGAAAATCCTCGAAGCTTTGCGCGCCGTGCGAGCTCTGACGCGCCATGGCCTGAATGATTGCCAACAAATTCTTCGACCGGTGCAGAAGCTCGCGCATGGTGAATTCGAGATGCTCGTTCTGATCACGCGTGCGCCGCTCGCTCTCTTGCAGCGCCTTGGTCCGCGTGTTCAGCTCGACCGACGTCTGATGAAGCACCTCGATCACCTCGTTCGCTTCGCGCAAGGAGGTCGCGACCGGTTCCGCGGTTTGCCCGCTCTTGATGCGCTTGGCGACCTCGGTTGCGGCATCGATCGACTTTGCCAAACGCTTGCCGAACAGATACGCGAGCGCCAGAGCGAACAAGAGCGCGGCACTGCCGGCACCGAGCAGGGAAAGCCACGACCGACGCAGCGGCGCGTCCATCACGACAAGCGGAACCCTGACGGCCACCCGCCAACCGGACACCTGCGAGCGAACGTAGGCGAACAGCGACGGCGGTCCACCGAGCCCGGAGGCGAACACGATCCCCTCGCTTCCACCCATCGCGGTGGCCTCAGCCGGCTCGATCTTCGTTCCCACCGGCCGCTGCATCGATTGCGAGCGCGCAATAATGACGTCGTTGCGGTCAACGACCAATCCGGACCACCCATCCGGCAGAACCTGCTGTTGCACGATTCGCGTCAGTGCCTCGACCTCGGGCGCCATGGTCAATACGTAGCGAACGGCACCCTCTTCCAATACCGGAATTTTAACATTGTAGATGGAGCGCCCGGACATCGCCCCTGCGAACAGATCCGAGACGTAAGGCTGCTTGGTCGTGACGACCAGGCGAATGCCGTCGAGATCGTTGCTGATCGGCAGCCCGGTCCCGAACGGCAGACCCGTGTTGAGAATCTCCCGGCCTACCGGGTCAACCAAGAGGACATGCGACCCGGAACGTTGCAGGGCGTCGTGCGCTTGCCGGTAGAAGGCCGCATAGCTGCCGCTTGCCAGCGATGGTGATAGCGCAAGCGCCTCGAGCAGGGTTATTTTTGACGACAGATCGCGATCGATGTTGCTGGCTATGGCGGAGGCCGCCGACATGGCGCGTTGCTCGCTGGTGGCGCGAACTCCGGCCGTAAATTCGCTGATCGTAATGGCGGCAAAAGTTAGAATCGGAATGAGCAGAGCCAGTCCGAACAACAACAGATGGGTCTTGAGCGCTCGTCCTGAGGCTCGTTTTTTCCGACGCGAGATTCGACTGACAACGTCCGACAGCAAGGGGCACCTGCGGTCACCAAGTCACGGTGCCAGTATAGGCGCGCGACCGCCCCGTGCAATCGCTCGCAGACCTTATGTATAACTCACAATCGGATTGTTTGTTCTCGCAGCCGCTTCGGCATCTCCGCCCCGGGCCGGCGGCGCTCTCAATAATATTTAAGCGCTTGCGGAACGTCGGCGCGTCTCCGCGCGCGCGGCCCCCAGGCCGGTTGCATGGCGGCGCCTGCACGCCGGATTGCGCATCTCAGCCGGTGATGCTTCGCAGCCGGGGCAGCGGCATATCGATGTGCGAGCTCGGCGGCCAGAAGTCGCCGTTGAGATGGTCGAAACTGAGGCTCGAGCCCGAGGAATAGCCGGACGAAATCAGCGGGCGGCCTGCGAGCACGCCAACAGTTGCCAATACCGCCACCAGCAGTGTCACGGAACCGTATAGGCACCCGATCATGAGCGCCCATTGCTTGAAGCGCGTGACTTCGGCGCCGGTGCTTTCGGCCGCCATTGCTTTGTCGAGACTGCCTTGCATCGAAGCCCCCATCGGTAAGGATCACGCATCCTGTTTAGCGCGTCCGTTGAGCGATGAAGGTGACGCGGCTCACAGTCGATGAAGGCGCTTGCTGCGAGCAAGGCGGTCGTACCCTGATAAACACAACTTACGGATGATCGATCCAGAATCCGGATACCGCAAAATCCCAGGAACGTGTGAGCTATTTCACATTGGCATATGGGCGCACGCGGTAAGCAAAGTATCGGAGAGGGGATCGATATGCGCCCGTTGCGAACGGACCGGTCGCTGCTCGGGCCGTCGAATCAAATGACCAAGCTGGATTCTTCACGCCTCAGCCACGATTCCGATGATGGTCGGGACCGTCGCGCTCCTCGTCGGCGCGCCGCAATGGCGAGTTCCCTTCGGGCCGATTTTTTCCGCCCGCGCGATCGAGCAGCGAGGGTCGGCGCGGATTTCGCCGTGACTCCTGCCGCGCGCGCACCGATTCTTCCGGTGACGCCAAAGTCCGGGCCTCGCCTGCTGGGCTTCGCCGCCCTCGCGCTTGTCGTGATCGAGGGGGCCTTCTGGATCGCGCACGCGGATCGGCCGGCACCTCCGCCGATGTGCGCCGCCTGGGATGATATGGCACGGCGCACATTGGCGCCGATGATGCACGCGAATACCTTGGTGAGGGACCCTCGGCTCGACGATGCGCTGGCGCAATTGCGGCGTGCCCGCCGGAACTGCCACGCGGGACGCGTGGATCAGGCACGCCGGGACTACGTGGCCTTGGGGAGTCTAAGCGGGTTGGCGAAATCGTCGTTGCCGCAAGACTAAAACATCGGAAGCGCGGTAACGAAAGAACTACCCCAGCTGGTCAACCGGCCGGGTGTGATGCGCCGCACACCCATCCAAGCGCAGAGGCAGTAGTGATCCGGCGTCGGGTTCAGGAGGGTGTTATGCGTCAGTTGTCGATTGCGTGCAGCCACGACGATCCAGCGACCTGCGTGCAGCCCAGCAGCCGCGCCTGGTTACTAGTCGATGTGACGATGACTTTGCTTGTAATCGGACTGACGACGATTTTCGTGCGCATGCTCGCATGGTCGCTGATTTAAGCGAGCGTGGCCATACAGACGGCGCTTTAATCGGACCGGCCGAAGAGCCCGGAAAGGAAGCCGTCGGCACAGGTATTCGATCAAAGAACCCCGGCTTCTGATCCATGCGCGACCAAGCGGGCCAGCGCGTCCGGCTGAAGGATGGCGATCCCGCCTCGTTCCAGCCGAACCCACTTGCGGCTCTCCCAGGCGCGAAGCTGCTTGTTGGTGCTCTCCCGCGACATGCCGATGATGTGGCTGAGCTCGCGCTGGGTGAGGGCCACTTTTCGTGCCGCCTCGGACTCATGGTCGGTGAGGCGAAGCAGGACCTTGGCGAGTCGCTCCGGCAAATCGAGGAATATCGTATCCTCGACTTGCTCGCTCGTCTGCCGCAGCCGCGCGCACAGGACTTCGATCACCTTGAGCGCCAGCTCCGGCTTGCTTTTCAGGAGCGGCAAAAAGTCTCGACGGTCGATCACCATCAGCTCGCAATCCGTGCTCGCCGTTGCGGTGGCAGTTCGGGGCTGACCGTCGAACAACGCAATCTCGCCGAAAATCTCGCCCGCGCTGACAAGGTTGAACACCGCATCGCGGCCGTCCGTCGACGGCACGCTAATCCTGACGGTGCCGCGACAGACGGCAAACAGCGCGCATCCCGCGTCACCTTTCGAAAAGATGGTGGTCCCGGGTTTGACCACTTGCGTGACCGCGCGCGCGGCCAAGCGGTCGATGACGCTCGCCCCCAGCGAACTGAACAATGGATGGTTCTTGAGCAGCGCACGCTTGTCGATGGACGCCCGAGTGCGCCGGGTTGGTGGTCGAGGCGGCATCGTAGGTCGCATTAGCATGGTTCGATGAGAGCCGGTTCAAGCCTGAAGTTCATGCAGGAGTCTGGGCACCGCTAGCAAAGTTTATACCGCTCTTTCGAAACTCTCGATGCGACAATTGATCCGGGCGCCGCGCCAGATTCCGCGTCGCTCGCGGCAAGGCGCGCGAGCGCTCTATCTCCGCGGATAGTAGAACGTGAAAGTTGCGTGCGGTCATTGGCGGTCATTGGCTTTATCCACTAAACTTACTCGGTCGAATTCCAAGGCAAATCGGCGCCCGCTTCCACGAACACCCAAGCCCCCTGCCCCAATGGCTCGGGAAAGCTTGCGATGACCGCGCGCCGTTCGTCCTTCGCTTGGATGCCGGTTTCGCGCAGCCGGCCGGCCAACGTGGCCAGCGAGCGCACCGCAATCCCGTAGGTACCCATGAACGGCATAGACGGCAGCGGAACGCCGGGAATGAGCTCGGCAAAACAGTCCGCCGTTACGAACTGCAGATGACCACGATCGAGTTGCAGCACTCTGCCGAAACGGTTCGCATGCGCCGACTTACCGGTGAAACGGGCGAAGCGCTCGCTTGCCGCGTCGGGATCCGCCACCGCAATCAGCAGCCCCTGCAAACCCAGCGCCGTATTGGGATGCGTGAGCCAGCGCTGCTGCCACACCGCATCCTCCGTCCGATGCGTAAGGAACTGGATGCGGCCTTCGGGCATCTCCCCGGGCTCGACGCGCGTGACCGTGAAAGCGGCCGATGCTTCGCCGCTTTCGGTCGCGACCGGCCGCTGCAAGGCAGCGAGCGGCCGCACGCGAAAGCCGTCACGCGCGAGCCGTCCATGCACTTGCGCCGCATCGGCGACCGAAAAGGCCGCGAGATGAACGCCCGCATGGCGAGCCATCGCCGCGTCAAGCTCGAGGCCGAGCGGCGTGTCCGCGGTCTTGAACAGCACCTCGATGTAGCCGCGCCGGAGCATCGCCGTGACATTGCCTGTGCCGGTGGGACGCAACTTCCCGCCCGGGTCCGCATTCTCCTGGATCGAGATCGGAGTAGGCGCGAAGCCTGCACGCACGAGCGCCGCGCGGGCGGCCTCGCGGTCCCGCACGAAATGGCCGACGTGGTCGAGAAAAACCTGTTGCCCTTGCGGCAACTGCGCGTCCGCTTCTGCTATAAGGGAACCCGATGGCATCGTGATTTGTTCTTTGTCGCAGATCAGTGGCTCAGTGGTGTCGGCCGTCGCGCGCGAACGATATGAGACCTGTCGTTGCCTATCCTGTACAGGTCCACGAACCCTTTCCCAACCTTGATGCCGCAAAACGACAGTTTCCGACCCCGCGGCTCCGATCCCGTGCAGGCGGGCCGCGATCCGGCCCAACCCGCTGCGATCTCGTTCGTTGACGTGTCGAAGCGGTTCATGCGTCCCGACCGCAATGAGCTCGAAGTCTTGCGCGACGTGAGCTTCGACGTGCCCACAGGCCAAGTGGTCGCGATCCTCGGACCGTCGGGGGCCGGCAAGTCGACGCTCCTGAACTTGGCGGCCGGCCTCATCATGCCCGATCGTGGACGCGTCGTCATCATGGGACGAGACGTCAGCGAACAGGACCCGGGCCCAGCCGTCGATTGGAGCAAGGTCGGCTATATGTTTCAGGACGACCGCCTCTTGCCGTGGCGCGTCGCGCTCAACAATGTGGCGCTGGCGCTCGAGGCCGGCTCGATGCCCGCGGCCGAACGCCGCCGCCGCGCCGCGGAAGGCCTGGCTTTGGTCGGGCTCGCCGACTTCGCGCAAGCCTATCCGCATGAGCTCTCCGGCGGCATGCGCAGCCGCGTGGCGCTGGCGCGCAGCCTCGTCACCGAGCCGGAGCTGCTGCTGATGGATGAGCCGTTCTCCCGGCTCGATGCACAGACACGCACGACCATGCATAACGAGCTCCTGCGCATTCACGCGCTACGCCGTCTGTCGATCCTGCTCGTCACGCACGACGTCGAGGAGGCTGTCATCCTCGCCGATCGCGTCATCATGCTCTCGCCCCGGCCCGGTCAGGTGCGCAGACGGGTCGACATACCGCTGGCGCATCCCCGGCTCGGAACGCAAGCCGCCGTGTCGCTCGTCACCGAGCTGCGCAGCGCGCTCGCCGAATTCGGATTGAACGAGGAAACAACAGCATGATCGCACGGACATCATCGGCATTGCTCGCTCTCGCCGCCATCACATGCTCTGCCGTTGCGGCTGCGCAGGAGCCGATCAAGGTCGGCTATTGGACGAGCGGCTTCAGCGTCGGCTTCGGCGCCGTCCTGGAAGCCGGAAAGTTTCTGGAGAACCGCGGCTTGCAGCCGGAGTTCATTCGCTTCAGCGAGGTCAATGCGCCGACCAAGGCGCTCATCACGCATTCGATCGATGTCGCCTTTGCGGCGCCGGTGAGCGGCGCGTTCGCGCTCGGCGCCCAAGGCGTCCCGGTCGAGGTCGTGCTGGTGACGCAGATCGGCGAGGCGACCTTCGTCGCCAAGCAGGGCTCGCCGCTAAAGACCCTCGCCGACTTGCGGGGCAAGAAGGTCGGCGTATCGCCGGCGGGCAGCGGCGCCTACGCCATCGCCGCCGCCATTCTCGAGCGCAACTACGGCCTGAAGCTCAGCGACTACACGGCAGTGCCCGGCAACGAGGGCCCTCTGGTGCAATTCCTCGAACGCGGCGATATCGACGCCGCTTCGCTCCGCGCCGTGACCATTGCGTCGGTGCCCGACCTCAAGCTGCAGCCGCTCGGCCGTGTGGTCGACGAATGGAAGCGGATGACGCGATCCAATGCGGTGCCGATCCTCGGCGTCGCGATCGTCCATAAGACTTACGCGCAGGCGCATCCGGCCGGCGTGGTCAAATTCGTGCGCGCAATGCTCGACGCCACCGAGTTCGGACACAAAGAGCCGGACAAGGCGGCCGCGATGTTGCGCAGCGCGAGCAATCTCGACGCCAAGGACGCAATGTCCTACGCGAAGCTGTGGGATCAAATCTATACCGCCAGCATGGAGCCCGACGACCTCGCCACCTTCAAGACCATGGCCGAAATCTTCCGCGCCAGCGGCACGATCGAGGGAAATGTCCCCGACTCGATTTACGTGACCGCGCCGTACGACGAGGCCAAGCGCAAGCCGTGAGCGCCGCCGCGCCAGGACTTCGGCAACGGCTCGGCGGCGCGGTCGTCCTCCAGCGGAGCGCCCTCTTGCTCCTGCTCATCGCCTTGTGGTGGCTCGCCTCGCTCGCCGTGCCGCCCTACATCCTCCCCAATCCATTGCGCGTGGCCGAGCAGGTCGTGCGGCTCACGGCGAGCGGCGATCTGCCGCGAAACCTGCTCACGACGCTTGGGCGGGTGCTTGCCGGCTTTTTCGCGGCTGTCTTAATCGGCGTTCCCGCCGGCATCCTGCTCGGCTCGAACCGCGCCTTGGGGAATTTCTTCGAGCCGATCCTGCCGGTCATGAATACGGTCTCGTCGGCAATCTGGGCGATCTTTGCGGTCATGTGGTTCGGCCTGTCGCCGCTGACTCCGATCTTCGTCGTGCTCATGACGGCACTGCCGCTGATCATCACCAATGTCTGGCAGGGAACGCAGGCGGTCAACGCGGACTTCGTCGAGCTCGCCCGCACCTTGCGGCTCTCGCAAGGGAAGACGCTCATCAAGATCTACCTGCCGTCGATCCTGCCGTATTTCTTTTCCGGGGCGCGGCTTGCCTTCGGCTTCGGCTGGCGCGTCAGCCTCGTCGCCGAGACGCTCGGCGCCTCGAGCGGCGTCGGCTATCGCCTGCGCCAGGCGTCCGATCTGATCCAGACCGACCAGGTCTTCGCCTGGACCATCGTGCAGATCGCGATGATGCTGGTGATCGAGATCGGCCTGCTGCGGCCGGCGGAAAACTATCTGTTCCGCTGGCGGCGGGATGTCAGGAGTTGATCACCCGCTCGCTCGCCAGCCTGCGCAGGACCGCGCGGTCGATCTTGTTGGTGGAGGCGAGCGGCAGTGCATCGAGAAACCAGACGGCGCGCGGGTGTTGGTAGGCCGGCGCATTGGCGAGTGCGAAGCGCTTGATCTCGTCCTCGCTGCAGCGATGTCCCGCCTTCAACACCACGAAGGCGACCGGCTTCTGCCCTTTGATCTCGTCGTCGACCGGGACGATGGCGGCCTGGGCGATGTCGGGGTGCCGCTCCAGCATGCGCTCCACGTCGGCCGGATAGATATTTTCGCCGCCGGACACGAACATGTCGTCGGTGCGGCCGATGAAGTAATGGAATCCGTTCGCGTCGCGGCGAAACACATCGCCGGTGACGTAAAAACCGTCCGGCTTGATCGGCGAAGGCACGTCCGGGCGATTGTGGTAGCCGAGCATGACCGCCGGGCTTTTCATTTCGAGCACGCCCTGCCCGGCATCGAGATGGTCGCCGTCGACGAGCCGCAGTTGCACCAGCGGATGCGGATAGCCGACGGACATCTCCGGCTGCGGCAGACCATCGGGATGCGGCCCGAAGACGACCGGGCCGGCTTCGGTCGTGCCGTAGGCATTGGTGACCGCCGCCTGCGGCAGCGTCCGGCGCAGGCCCTCCATCAGGGCCTGGCTCACCGGCGCCGAGCCCATACGGACGAACTCGACGCTGGATAGATCGGTGCGCGCCAACAGCTCCTTTTCACGCAACATCATGGCGATCATCGGCGGCACCGCGGTGAGCCCGGTGCAGCGATAGCGCTCGATCGCCTCGATATAGGCCGGGGCGGCGAACTGCGGCAGCAGCACGATGGTGGCATGCGCCGCGCAGGCGAGCTGGCACAGCGCCAGCGCGTTCATGTGATAGAGCGGCGCCGCGATGAGGTAGCGATGGCGCGCGAGATCCTGACCCGCGAGCCGCGTGCGCACCACCCAGAGGTGGCTCTGATGCGACAGGACGACGCCCTTCGGCACGCCGGTCGAACCCGAGGTGTAAAGGAACATCGCGGGCTCGTTCTCGGCCGGCACCGCCGCGGCGAACGGTCCCGGGTCGACGAAGCGGTCAAAGCTTTCCACGCCGTCGCTGCCGAAGCAGGCAACCGGCAAGTCCGACGGACAATCGTCGCGCCGCTCGGGATCGCAGAAGACGAGCCTTGCGCCGGCGTCGCGAACGATGAATTCGATCGTGCCGCGCGGAAACTTGAAGTTCACCGGCACCGCAACCAAGCCCGCGCGCATGATGCCGAAGCAAGTGGCGAGATATTTGGCGCGATTGGCCGAGAGGACGGCAATTCGATCGCCGCGCGAGAATCCACGCGCGCCCAGCGCGCGCGCCACGCCGTTTGCCAGCGCGTCCAGCCGCGCGTAGCTGAATTCGCGCGGCGGACGCTCGCCGCCAAGATCGATGACCGCCGTCTTGCCGGGATCGCGATCGCGCCGGATCAGATCACCAAGGTTGACGAATTCGGCCATGAAAGGAAGCTCACAGTGTTCTGACTCTAACAGATCGCAGTGTTATGCGGGCGCGCAGGCAAGAGCAGCGGAAATCCCGTACCGCCTCTCGACGTCATGCCCGCGCTTGTCGCGGGCATCCACGTCTTTACAGGTTGGCAGCGTAGTAAAGACGTGGGTGGCCGTGACAAGCACGGCCATGACGCCGGAAATGTGGTTCTGCATGAGCGGACCACGACGTTAGCTCTTCGGCGGCGCGGTAAAATAGGTGCCGCGGCCGCTCGCGAGCAGCTTGCCCTCCTGGTCGAATATCTGCGCCTCCGCCGTCGCGAATTGGCCGCCGAAGCGGATCACCCTCCCGCGCGCCGTGAGGTCGCCCGGCATGGCGGGGCTGTGATAGTCGACGCGCAGATCGATGGTCGGCACGCCGCGCCCGGTCCGCGTCACCATTGCCCAGTCGGCCGCGATGTCGACGAGCGCCGCCAGCACCCCGCCGTGCGTGTAGCGCCGGTCGGGATTGACCACCCAGTCCTCGCGCCACTTGGCTTTCAGCTCGACCGCATCCTGCGCAACGGAGACGACCTCGATCCCCAGCCACTGATGATACGGCGCACGACTGACGAGCGCTTGCAGCCGCTCGACCGTGAATTCCTCGCTCATCCGGGTCTCTCCCTATTTCGCTACGGTGTCACCACGACCTTGCCGATGACTTCGCGGTCCTGGATCAGGCGCAGACCCTCGCGCGCCTCCTCGAGCGGCAGGACCTTGTCGATCACCGGCTTGATCTGGCCCGACGCGATGAGCCGCATCAGTGCCTGCAGGTTGTCGTCATAAAAGCTGTTCGAGCCGATGATCTGCAGCTCGAAGGTCCAGATGAAGCGCAGGTCCTCCTTGGGGTCATGGCCGGCGGTCGCGCCGCAGACGAGGAGCTTGCCCCCCCGCTTGAGGCAGCGCAGCGACGGCACCCACGTGTCGCCGCCGGTGAAATTGATGACCACGTCGACGCCGCCCTCATAGGACCGACGTTGCGGCTTGCCATAGCGTTCGATCGCCCATTTCGAAAAATCCGCATCGCGATAGTTGATCACCTCGTCGGCGCCCAGCTCCTTGAGCCGCGCCATCTTCTCAGGCGAGCTCGCGCAGGCGATCACCTCGGCGCCGAGCAGTTTTGCGAGAATGACGCAGCCGGTGCCGACACCCCCGCTCGCGCCGAGCACCAGGACGCGGTCGCCTTGCTTGACCGTCTTGTGGGTGATCAGCATGCGGTGCGCCGTGCCGTAGGCGACCGGCAAGGCGGCGGCCTCGGCAAACGAGACCCCTTCCGGCATGGCCACGAGCTGATCCGCGGACACGAGGCAATATTCGGCCATGCCGCCATCCAGCATCTCGCCCATCAGGCCTTTCTTCTTGTTGACGGGATTGACCAGCACCCGGTCATCCGGCTTCCAGCCGCTTACCCCGGCGCCCAGCTCGGTGATCTCGCCCGCCATGTCGAGGCCGATGACGACGGGCAGCGGCACTTTGATTCCCGGCATGCCGCGCACGGTGAATACGTCATGGTAATTGAAGGACGAGGCGCGCACGCGGATCACCACATGCCCCTCGGTCGCCCGCGGCAGCGGATGGTCCTGCACGAGCTCCAATTCATCGAGCCCGCCGTGACGCCGCAGCAGCAGCGCCTTCATGGTCTTCTTGCCGGTCAAGGTGTTTCTCCTCAGCCCATCGCCGAACGCGTTTCCTGCTTATCGCAGAGGTTTGCCGCTGACCCAAGCTCAAGCGCGCGAAGCCTGCCTGGTTCCCGTGGTCGATCGCGATCAATCCGGGCCACGCACGCAACGCCGATTGCCCGCCGCGTGGGCTGCCGATACGTTGCGCCGACCGACACAAGAACCCATTCGGCGGCTCGCCCGAGCGCCGCCACGTTCGGAGCCTCCATCCATGCAGGAAAACTTCCGCCAGTTCCTGAGCCGGCTGCGGCAGTGCGGGGAGCTCGTCGACCTGCAGCAGCCGGTCGATATTCGCCATATCGCGACCCTGGTGGATCAGGCCAAAACGGCGCTCTTTTTTCATAAAGTCATCGGCTACGACATGCCGGTCGTTTCCGGCCTCATCCGCACACGCGAACGCGCCGTCCTGTCGATGGGCTGCACCCAATACGGGGAGATCGAAGACAAGCTCAAACGGGCGATCGACCATCCGATCCCGCCGCGGCGCGTCAATACGTCGCCGACGCGTGAAGTTACGCTGGTCGGCGACGAGGTCGATCTCTTCAAATTGCCGATCCCGATGTCGTCGATCTACGACGGCGGCCCGATGATCACGGCCGGCGTCGTGATCGCGCGCGATCCCGAGCTCGGCCTCAACAGCGGCATCTACCGCTTCATCGTCAAGGAGAAGAGCCTCACCGGCATCGACATCGTCACCCCCAACAACATGCGGCTTTTTGCCCAGCGCGCCTACGAGGCGAAACAGCCCTGCCCGATCTCCATCAGCATCGGCACGCATCCGCTCGAGATCATGGGGTCCGGCTATCGCGCTCCGCTCGGCGTCGACGAGATGGCGATCGCCGGGGGCTTGCGCGGCGAGCCGGTCGACCTCGCCCCGTGCGCCACGATCGACATGCCCTATATCGCCGACGCCGAGATCGTGCTCGAGGCGGAAATTCTGCCGACCGGCTGGACCTGGCCCGAAGGCCGCTTCGGCGAGTTCACCCGGCTGATGGGCGGCCTGCACTGGAACCCGCTGGTGCGGATCTAGGCGATCTCGATGCGCAAGGACGCGATCTACTACGCCCTGCAC
>JBKQHQ010000168.1:0-16616 GCA_052148715.1 Xanthobacteraceae bacterium
GCATCAAGCAATCGACCGACGCGGTGGTCAACATCACCACCGGCGGCGCGGTGACCATGACGGTCGAGCAGCGCATCTCCGCGGCGCAACTTCTGTCGCCGGAAATGTGCTCGCTCAACATGGGTTCGATGAATTTCGCGCTCTATCCGATGGCGCGGCGCTACAAGAACTGGAAATTCGATTGGGAGGAGAGCTACCTTACCAATTCCGACGCCTATATCTTCCCCAATACGTTTCGCGACATCGAGAAGATTTCAAAAATTCTCGGCGAGGGCCACGGCGTCAAATTCGAGCATGAATGCTATGACACCGGCCACCTCTACAATCTCGCCCACTGCATCGACCGCGGCCTGTTCAAGCCGCCGGTCTTTCTGCAGCTGATCTTCGGCATCCTCGGCGGCATCGGCCCGGAGATCGACAATCTCCTGTTCATGAAGCGCACGGCCGACCGCCTGTTCGGCGACCAGTATCTGTGGTCGGTGCTCGCCGGCGGCCGCCATCAGATCAATTTCGCCACCCTTGCCACGATGATCGGCGGCAATGTCCGCGTCGGCCTCGAGGACTCGCTCTATATCGGGCGCGGCAAGCTCGCGGCGAGCAATGCCGAGCAGGTGGCAAAGATCCGCCGCATAATCGAGGAGCTCGGCTACGAGGCCGCAACCCCTCAGGAAGCGCGCGCGACGCTCGCGCTCAAGGGCGCGGACCGGGTGAAGTTCTGATCGATCTTGTTTGAGGCGGCACTGCTTACCTCTCCCCGTGAGCGGGGCGAGGTGAACGCCGCTTCGTAAGCAAGATGAACAAATGATCACCGAGGAAACCCCCATGAGCGCGCGCGACGGCATCCCCCTGATCGACCTCTACTGCCACATCTTTCCGGACCGCTTTTTCCAGGAGATGAGCAAGGTCGCTCCGGCGCTCGAGAATCTTGGCAAACGCCTGCGCTCGGTGACCAAGCTATTCGATCTCGGCCAGCGCTTCCGCGAGATGGACCAGTTCGGCGACTACCGGCAGATCATCTCGCTGCCCAATCCGCCGATCGAGGACATTGCCAAGGGCGACACGGGCCTGGCGCTCGCCCGCGTCGCCAACGACTCGATGGCCGAGCTTTGCGCACGCCACAAGGACCGTTTCCCGGCCTTCGTCGGCGCGGTTTCGCTGACCGATGTCGCGGGCTCGATCGAGGAGGCGCGCCGCGCAGTCACCGAGCTCGGCGCCTGCGGCATCCAGATTTTCACCAACATCGCCGGCCATCCGCTCGACGAACCGCAGTTCGAGCCGTTCTTCGCCGCCATGACCGCGCTCGATCGGCCGATCTGGCTGCACCCGGCCCGCACCGCCGCCATGCCGGACTATGCGGCCGAGACGAAGTCGCGGTTCGAGATGTGGTGGTGCTTCGGCTGGCCCTACGACACCTCGGTCGCCATGGTGCGGCTCGTGCTGTGTGGTCTGTTTGACCGCCATCCCAACCTACGGATCATCACCCACCATCTCGGCGGCATGATCCCCTATTACGACGGCCGCGTCGGGCCTGGCCTGGAAGTGCTCGGCAGCCGCACCTCGGACGAGGATTACTCGCGCATCCTGCCGTCCCTGAAGCGGCCGCACATGGACTATCTGCGCGAGTTTTACGCCGACACCGCGATGTTTGCCGGCGGCGTGCACGCGGTACGCTGCGGCCTCGACTTCTTCGGCGCCGATCGCGTCGTGTTCGCCACCGACGCGCCGCTCGGCCCGATCGCCCCGGCCATAAAAGTCATCGATCAGCTGGAGCTTAGCGCCGCGGACCGGCGCAAGCTGTGCTCAGGCAACGCCGCGCGGCTGCTCAGGATGACGATTGCGTAGATTGGAGGATGGGTCGCGCCTGCGAGACCCGTCGCGAAGCGGCGGGCAGCGAGCTGAAATATTTTCGCGCCCACTTTTTCTGGGGAACGCGGATCGCGCGGATGCTGAAAAAGACCGCATTCGGCTAAGATAGCTGGACATCCTAATCAGCGACTCGCCGCCCGGGGTATCCTCATGCCGCGTCAGAATCCGACCAACCAACTTGAAGCACTACGCCAAAAGCAAATCGAGCTCGCGAAGCAAATCAAGGAAGCCGAGGCCAAGGCCCGCGAAAAAGACAAGGCGGATGAGGCACGGCGCGCGCACCTCGCCGGTACGATCGCACTTGGCCACGCCGCCGCGCATCCGGACAGCCCTTTTGCCGCTACGCTCCACGCCCTGCTGGCCGAGGCCCTGAAGAAGCCTGCCGATCGCGCTCTCTTCCCTGCCCTGCTCTCCCAAGCCCTGCCTGCGATCGACTCGCCGCCGACCGCGCCGGCGACTAGCCAGCCGGAAGGCGCGTCCTCCCCCGTGCTCGCACCCCCGGACTACACGACACCGCCGCAGGCTAATTAATTAAGCGGCCTGCCCGGCCTCAGACAACTCCAGCGATCTCGATCGGCGACGGCTCACTGTCACCGGCGGGTGAATGGTTACCGACAGGAAAGATCGGCCGTCGTGTACTCTTGGTAATCAGAAGAAGTGTGTTCGGACCCACAGCTCCATCGGACGTTTACGTGCTTTATTGGACCATAAATTGGGTCCCGACCAAAGAAATCATTGCTTACGGGAAACTTACAATTCGTCCTCCCATTGCAGACACCTCCAACAACGGTTGTTACAGTCATTGTGTGGCCCTCAATTCCATAAACGGCACTGATTATTCTTATTCCTTTGGCCGGTGCAGGGCTTGCAGTGCGTTGCTCTCGTTTAGGTGAAGATTGCCGCGGCTCGTTCGCCTCCTCGCCACCCGAAATCGATTTGTCGGTTTTGCCGATGGTGCCGCCGGTGCTGCCGGCCTGCGCGAAAACGGTCACCGGAAGCGGCATCGCAAGCGCACCGCCCACAACAACCGCAACGACTGGCCCCAGCGCTAGATTTCGGTATCCGATCAGATGTCGCATTAGTCCCCCCCTTTAGACCCGGCGCGTGGCGACGATGGGTTTCGCTTGGCTCAACCCGTGCCACGAACCACTACTGCGAGCTATTAATTTCGTATCGCGGACACTTGGCCGAAAGCACCGGTACCGATCAGCTTCCGGCCGTCTGGAGCAAACCTTAGCCGCTCGGTTATTGTCGGGTGCCGGAAACAGCGCCAAGCGCCCCGGTGCCGGACAGCTGGGATCCATTAGCGGACAGCGTGAGATGATCCGGCCCCAGGCCGTGTTGCCATTGCAAGATGATCGTTCCACCACTGCACGACCACGTGCCGTTAAACATGCCCACGGCTTCGGCTGATCCGCCCGGCTTGAATATGACATGAGCACCGTTGCACCAATTCCAGTGACCAACAACGGTACCGCATCGCGGATGATCGTCTGATCCCGAGATTGATTGATGAGATCGTTGTCTCCGCGCTGCCGGAGTTTCTGCCGTTTCCTCGCCGCCGGACACCGACTTGTCCGTCTTGCCGATCGTCCCACCTGTGCTGCCCGCCTGGCCGAAAACGGTCGCTGGAAATGGCATTGACAACGCGACACCTACAACCGCCGCCACAGCGAGCCGCGCCACAAACAATTGGCATCCAATCGCACACCGCATTGGTCCGCTCCCGTCAGCCCAATTCATGCCCTACTAATTCGCGCTCGACCGCCCCGCTCCGTCGGCGCATACCGCCCCAACGATCTGGCAGGCCTTCCCGCGTTTGCGGCAATCGGTCAGCGCGGTCTCCTTCGCTTGGGCGATGCTGTCGCGCGCCACGATCGACCAGACGCCGCGGGAATAGGCGAAGGCCCCGCATTCCGTGCCGAAGAAGCTGATCTCGGTCGAGCACTTGCCGGCATCGCCACAGGTGGCGCGGGCGCTCGCGACCGCCTCCTTGCGCGAGCCGCCGGCCCAGGACATGCCCCACTTCTCCTCGCCCGGCGCATAGACGATGGCGCCCCAGGGCTTGAGCCCGCCCACGCCGCGCAGGCGCCGCAGCAGGCCCTGCGTGGCCTCGCCGGTCTGCGGCAATTGGGCGCCGGCCTCGAACTCGCGGATGGCCTGGCGCGCGCTCTCGTTCAAGGGACCATCGAGCGCGCCGGGATCGAAATTCAGCTCGTAGAGACGATCGCGGACCTCATGCAGCAGGCCAGGATCGCTGATGACCGTTCGCTCGTCAGGCTGGCCCGCCGCCGGCTTCAATGAAGCGACCTTCAGTTCATCGATCCTGATCTTGGCAATATCGGCAAAGGTGCCGGCCGGATAGCGCTTGAGGTAGGCTTCGAAGAGCCGCGGATTGTTGCTGCCCTTGATCGTGTCCCAAAAGGCAAATTCGACGCTCGCCGGGTCGATGCGGGCGGCGTCCGGCGTTCCCGAAGCGCCGGCAGGAGGGAGCGCCACCGGGGCGAAATAGAATTGCCCGGTCAGCGAGGAATGCTCCCAGGGCACCTGCTTGCCGTCCGTCTCTTTCAGCACGGCATTGCGCACCGAAATCATCACCTCGCCGATCGACAACCCCGGCCGCTCGATCGTGCCCAGCAGCGCCGCGGTGAACGGACTATTGCGGCCGTCGCCGTCGAGCGCGGTGTTGCCGGGCTGGGTGGCGAAAGCGATTAGCGTTCCGATGCCGCTTTCCACGCGCGCGAGCCCGCGACCGACCGCAACCGAGCGCGTCCCCATCTTGCGCGCCAGGTTGCTCGTCATCGGATTGTCGCGGCAGGCATCGAGGAAGACGATATTCGTGCGCTGCTCGCGTTCCATGTTGCGGACGACGAGGTCGAGGTCGACGGTCGCAAAATCGAGGTCGGCTTCCGATTCGATCCGGGCATCGATGGGGGCGAGATAGTTCTTGCCCCCGATCTGCAGGCCGTGACCGGCATAGAAGAACAGCGCCACATCGGCGCCGGTGAGCTTTTCGGTGAAGCTGCGCACCCTCTGGCGCAGGCCAGCGTAATCAAGATCAAGCCCGCGCACGACATCGAACCCGAGGCGTTCGAGCGCGTCCGCCATGTCGCTCGCATCGTTCGCCGGGTTTTTCAGCGGTGGCGTGTACTGATACTTGGAATTGCCGATCACCAGCGCCACGCGCTTCTCGGCATGGCCAGGCAGGGCGCCGAGACAAGTCAGGATCAGCGCGCACGTGAAGGCGGCCAAACGGCCCATCGTCAGCCCCCGAGTAAAGATTCTTAACGCCCCTATTTTGCCACACGGCCGGACGGGCCGGAAGCCCGAACAACAGCGTTTGGAGAAACCGCCCGCCAAACGATTTGGAGGGACTTTTCCGCCTCAGACCTTCACGCCGTCGCGGCGAGTCTCGCTATGCTGGAAGCCCACGCCATGGCGTCCGGGAGGCGATCCTGTCCCCAAAAGATCTCGCCGCCCACCTGAAAGGTCGGCGCGCCGAAGATGCCGAGACGCTCCGCCTCCTCGGTCTGCGCGCGCAGCGCGTCCTTGATCTCGCGGGACTGCGCGTGCTCCACGATCGGGCCCGGGCTCTCGCCGATGTCGTGCACGATTTCGCCCAAGATTTCGCCCGCGGCGATGTCGCGATCCTCCGCGAAGTTTGCTTGGAAAACGGCCTTGCTGAAGGCGGTCCCCCACGACCGCGTCATGCCGATCAAGGCTATTCGCGCGGCCAAGAGGCTACTGCGGGGAAATTGCGAGGGTTTGCGCCAGGCCAGTCCCTCGCGTGCGCATAGCCGCTCGAGATCGCGCCACATGTAGCGGCCCTTGACGGGATTGAGATTGAACGGCGAGTCGGCCAAGCCTTGGCGCGCAAAAATCGGTCCGAGCAGGAAGGGCTTCCATATGACGGCGACGCCGACTGAAGCTGCGGCGCGCTCTATGCGAAAAGCTGCCGGGTAGGAATAGGTGCTGGCAAACTCGTACCAAAACACGAGCGACACAATATTCTCCCCCTGACGGTTGCCATGGGCCCTTGTGGTCGTATCATTGACGCGCCGCAAGGGCTGCCTTGGACGGGCATCGTCACTATCACGGCGCGACAACGGTCCGGCATCGTGGCTATCCCTGAAACGATCGCCAATCTGACGGCACTGGCCGCGGCCGAGGCCGCGTGCACGCGCTGCCCGCTCTATCGCCATGCCACGCAGGCCGTGCCGGGCGAAGGCGCTTTGCGGGCGCGGCTCATGCTGGTCGGCGAGCAGCCGGGTGACCAGGAGGATCTGCAGGGACGCCCTTTCGTCGGGCCGGCCGGCCGCGTGCTCGATCGCGCGCTTGCCGAGGCGGGTATCGACCGAGCGCAGGTGTTCATCACCAATGCGGTGAAGCACTTCAAGTTCGAGCCGCGCGGAAAACGCCGGCTGCACAAGAAGCCGAACGCCTCCGAGATCGACCACTGCCGCGCATGGCTCGATCTCGAGCAAGCGATCGTGCAGCCGGAGCTGCTCGTCGCGCTCGGCGCGACCGCAGCGCGCGGTCTGTTCGGCCGGCCGCTGACGATCGCCAAGGTGCGCGGAACTGTCGTGCCGCTGGCGCGAGGACGGATGGTCGTCACGATCCATCCGTCGTATCTGCTGCGCATCCAAGACCCCGACGAGAAAGCGGCGCAATACGCTGCTTTCGTCGCCGACATGCGGCTTTGCGCCAAGGTGGCCGCGGCGGTGTAGCGATTTTAAGAGTTTAATCTCAGTCTGGACCTAATCGGGCACACGTCCCTGCTGTAGCCAGTGGCTGGGCCCATGGTGCAAGCGTGCGCTACCACGCACGTGTCGGCAATGACGCGGCGGCGAGGGAGCTCGAAGCCGGCGCGTTTGTCGCAGTCTCGACCCCCGGAATATGTTGGTCGAGCCTGACGAGAATATCCTTCACCGGGCTGTCGACCCAAGCATGGGTCACGAAATCCCGATGCGAGATGGCGCCGGCAGACAGAAACGTAACCGTACCGGGCAAGTGACTGGACCGCAGTTGGGAACTGTATGGCACCGACTTATTGCTCAGCATGTGCTCAAGTTCGAGGTTGCGCAATCGATTGTGCGGCGTGTAGGAGCTAATGAAAAAGGTCGATCGATTGTTTGCTATCCAGTTCGCAAACGTCGGCATTCCCGCGTAAAGAGCATCGAGCAGGACGAGCCCACGCAACCGCGAGCTTACACCCCCCCGTTCCAATATCGACAGCGTCGGCCCGAAACCTCCGCTATAAGCCACAATGACGATCGGCATATTCCGAAAGGCCTGCACGGTACGCGGATCGCCCTGCAGCCGCGCGAGTTGCTCGGCGGCCTCGTCGACAAATCGTTTGAATCCTCCTGGCTCCCAGAATTTTCCGGCGCTCGAATCGGCCGCGTTGACGGCGAACTGCGGCGCGACCAACACCGCGTTGGCGCCCGACGCCGAAATCTGCGCCGGCAGCTGTTGCCGGTCGCGGACGTCACGGGCCAGATTGGCGCCGTGGCCGTGGAAAAATACGATCATCACGCCGGGCCGATTCGCGTCGAACCCCGGTGGAATGTGCAGGAGCACCCGGCGATCATTGAACGTCTCCGACTCCCAGAGGGTGCGCCCGTGGGAATCGGTATGCCCGCGATGTCCCGACGATCCGATATCGAGAAACTCTCTGTTCGAGTTAGGGACCTTGCCGTGATAAGGGAACGGTGCGGCTTCGAACCCGATCAGAGCCGTCTTTACGTCGCGATTGAGCGGGATCCGCGGGTGAAGCGGCTCGGGGGCGGTGCGGGGGAGGCTCGATGTTACGTCCCCCTCCGGTACGGCGAGGCGGGCGAGCAACAAAGTCCTACCCCTTTTGGCCCAATCGTCCGTTGCACTTATCCCAACGGACTCACGCCCAAAATCATCCCACCTTTTGGCCACAATGCTTGCGGGGAAATCGGCATCGCCGACCACTTGGCTTGAGACGCCACCGGCAGTGACAGCACGCGCACCGCTGAACGCCCCGGCTGCGCCCTTTCCGTCGGTTACGCCCGGGGGCGACAATGCCTCGATTCCCGAGCTGGCGGTAGCAAGGGTCGAGATCGACCTGCCGATCATCCAAGTGCTGCTGGCCGCGACAAGCAAGCCCGCGGAAACCAGCAGCGCCTTGCGCCACAGCTTATTCTTGCGAAGTGCCGCCGACCATTCGGCTTCAAATCGAATAAAGCTATGGCCGAAATAGCTAACGGCGCGCTGAACCCGGACGGTTACGCGCTCAAGCCAACGTTGCGGCCCCGAGGGTCGGTCCCTACGCTTCACTACTACATTTTCCCCACACCACCCACGCGGCATGGACGAGAACTGTGTCCCTATTTTGGTGAGCAGCTCGCCGGCCTAGGCGCGGAACGAATCGTGAAACTACGGCTAATGTTACCCGGCGAAATTAAATTTCCGGTTCGAACGCCCGGAACTGGATTTTGCCCAATCTTCCAATGGCCGCCACTTACCTAGTTCGGTTTGGCTCCATCGATCTTTTCCGCAAGAAGCAGATTTGTTTCATTGATCTGTCGGCGGTACCCGATGCCGAAGTCGAGCGGAATCGGCTTGTCCTTGCGGTAGAGATCTGCCATCTGCGGCTGATACGTGTTGGGGAAGATCGACAACGGCATAACGTAGTGGCCGAACGGCTGCAGCTGCCATTTTTTGCGGTCGAAATAGCTTACCGGAACGCCGGTATCGTCCTGCAGGATGGTCGCGCTGTGATCCAATAGAAAGTTGCGCACCGTCGAAAAACTGGAGGCGTGCATCAGGTATGACGTGCTCTTCAGAAAGCTGTCGGCGCTCCCGAGCTTGTCGCAGAAGGCCAGGAAACCGCTGCTCTTCACGCCATCGTTGGCGAGATTGGTGTTGAAGTAATACAGCGTCTGCCGCCGCCCCTCGTCGCCGGAAAAGACGATCTTCACGCCCTTTGCGGCGGCCTTGTCCTTGGGCCCGGTCGGCGCTCTTGGACTGCCGTCATCGGCGAGGTTCACGAAGCTCATCTCTTGGATGCTCTTGCCTGAGCGTGCCAGCAAGACGTAGATGAGCGGCAGGGCTCCATAGACAGGACCGGCGTCCAACTGGCTCTTCATCTGCTGCGTGATGAAGAAGCTGAACGAGAGCAGCGAATTCAGCGAGATCTCGAGATTTTGCAATGTCTGCAGCACGGCACCCCGCGGAAGGGCCGTCAGCTCGGGAATCTCGCCGACGGGCTCCAGGGCGCTCAACACATAGTTCGACGCCTTCGGGAAGAAGGCGACGGCGTGCAGCGCATCGGGACCGCTAAACATGTACAACATCGTGTCGTGCGTCGTGTTCAGCCGCGTCTTTGAAAATTCGCGGATCTTGGAAAGGTGCGTCTTCTCCTCTTGTCCGAACATAGAATTGAAATGATTCGCATGTCGTTCCCAGCTCGGATCCTTGGCGAGTGCCGCAAGCGGCGAACCCGCCTCGGGCCGCAGTCCGGCCAGAAATCGCGCGGTGTCGTTGGGTGTGGCGATCTCCGCGCTGCCCGCCGGCACGATCGATAGCGCCAATAGACCAGCGAGGAGAGCAGAAAATCTCGCTTGCCTCATTTTTAGGCCCTTCGCCTTATGCCGCGGTTTGCGATGTTCTCGAAGACGTGAGCTTCGACAACAGGGCTGATGCGCCATAAATCGCGAGGCCCGCGACCATCAGCGCGAAGCCCGCCAGTGATTGCATCGGCCGGGTAACGACGAGATAGTACATCATGAACAGCATCACCGCCAAAGAAACAAGCGGCGTTATCGGATAGCCCCAGGCTCGGTACGGCCGCGGAAGCTTGGGATGGGTGATACGCATCTTGATCACGCCGAGCACCGTAAGAAACGAACAGAACGTGAGGCTGAATTGGATGAAATCCAAGACCATCTCGAAGCTCTCGGTCAACAGCAGCAGGCTCGAGACGACGAGCTGAAATATGATTGCGTTCGCCGGCACGCCGTTGTCCGATTTGCGCGATAGGAAGTGCAATAGCGGCAAGTCCTCGCCCATTGCCGTCGTGACCCGCGGACCGAGCCATATCATGGCGCTGATGGACGAAACGAGCCCAAGGCAGATCAGGAGGCTGACGACCTGCCCGCCAAGAGCTCCGAACACGTGATTGCCGGCTATTGTCGCAACATCGAGTTGGCCGGCCATTTCCTGTATCGGGGTTGTGAAGAGGAAAACGGCATTGAGGCCGACATAAATCATAATTACGATAGCAGTTCCCACGAACATGGCGCGCGGTAGCGTGCGGTTGGGATCCCGGATTTCCCCAATGATGTAGGTTGCGGCGTTCCAGCCCATGTAGGAATACATCACGAATACGAGGCTGATGGCGAACGGAGCACTGGTGATGAAGGTGATGTCGATCGCGCTCGGCGCGAATGAAATCGGCTGCCGACTTCCCAGCACGAAACCGGCCACGGTGAACGCAACAATCAACAAGAGTTTGATGGCTGTCCAAACGTTCTGGAATACGCTGACCTGCCGGATGCCGCGTAAATGCATGAGCGAGACCAGCCAAACTAGGGCGAGGCTGAGCAATAGCGGCGGCGCGTTTGGCACGACGGCCTTGAAATAGACACTGAAAGCCATGGCGGCGAGCGCAATCGGCGCTGCAAATCCGACGGTGGCCGACAGCCAGCCGGCCAAGAAGCCGGCGGCTGGATGATAGATCCGGCTCAGGAAATTGTATTCTCCGCTCGAGCGCGGAAACATCGAGGCAAGCTCCGCATAGGAGATTGCGCCGCACATGGCCGCGATCCCGCCGATAATCCACAACAGCAGCAGCGAAAACCCGGAGGTGATGTCCTTCACCTGAAACCCGAGGCTGGTGAAGACGCCAATGCCGACCATGTCGGCCACAACAATCGCCGTTGCGGTCAGACCGGAGATCTTGGAGACAGGCGTGCCGACCGAAACCGGGATGGTCATGTGTAGGAGCTTAAATATCGCCGATACGAGCTATTACACGGTTCGATTCACAAAAAGCGCAAGGGTCGTTTACACGTTTCCCTCATAAAGTTTTGCAGGCGCCGCGACGGACACCGATTGACTCCGGCAGGCGCGCCGTTTCGAATCGGTGGCGGCGAAAGGCTGTACGCTTGGCGCTGGACGGATACCATCGAATCAATAAGAATGGTTGCGCTGAAATGGCCGCGGTGGCGCTGTTCGCGTTCCCGACACGGCTCCGCCTGCCGGACGCCATCCCCCCGGTCCACCTTTGGCCGGCGCAGGGCGCGGCCGCAAGCTTCGTATCTGAAAAAGTTTGGGCGTCGGTGTTGAAACGCACCTATTGCCCAAACCTTTGCGTAAGCAATCGAATTTGCCTAATTAGGTCCCTTCCGAAGGAATGGGACAGGCTCTCGCCCTAGCGCACGTCGCGGCCGGAGGTCGCGGAAGCCGTGGCGGGGGGCTTGCCGCCGGGCAGCACGACCACCCGGTTGCCCACCTTCACGCGCCCGTACAGGTCCGCGATGTCGTCGTTGGTCAGCCGGATGCAGCCGGAGGAGACGAACGTGCCGATGGTCGAGGGCTGGTTGGTGCCGTGAATGCGATAGAGCGTGTTGCCGAGGTAAAGCGCGCGGGCACCGAGCGGGTTGCCCGGTCCGCCCGCCATCACGCGCGGCAAATAGGGCTGACGTTGAATCATCTCATCCGGCGGGTACCAATCGGGCCACTCGGCCATGCGCGCGACGCGCTCGGTGCCGGTCCAGGTAAAGCCCTCGCGCCCGACGCCGATGCCGTAGCGCAAGGCCTTGCCGCCGCCAAGGACGAGGTAGAGATAGGTGTTCGGCGTGTCGATGATTATCGTGCCGGCAGGCTCCCGGGTTGGATAATCGACGAGCTGGCGGCGCAGATGCGGCGGCAACTCCTTCGCCTGACCGGCTTCCGGTTGAACATCCGGCGGCAGCGATGCGACCGCCGCTCCGCCCGGCACCGACCCGACCACGGCAGGATCGGAGCCGACGCCGCCAGGCGGGCGCAACGCCCCCTCCGCAGGCCCGGTCGGCGCGACAGCGCGGTAACCGGGATCAGGGTCGATGCTGAATGACGCGCGCGGCGGGGTGGCCTCAGCGCCCCGAGAGACCGCGCCCGGAGGAGCCAGTGGGTACGGGTCGGCTTCCGGCGGATACGGGAGCGCGGCCCGGGAACCGGGGTCACCCGGCCGCGCCGAGCCTGGACGTCCCGGCACGCCAGGCGGCGGGCCGTAGTCGTCGTCCTCCATGATCGCGCCGGGTGGTAGCAAATCTTCCTGATACACCGCAGGCGGAGGCCCGTAGCCGCGCGGGGGCCCATAACCGTAAGCAGGCGGAGGGCCGTACGGCGGGTAAGACGGGTAATACTGCGCCGACGCCGGATGCGCGGTCGCGATCACACCCAGCGTGCCCGCGAGCAGCACGAGCGAATTGCGCAAAGTCATGGTAACCCCTCGGGAGCGATTTGCTTATGGAATCCAGGAAAATCAAGGCACATTCAAGACGATATTGCGGACATGTTAATTCGGAATTGCCGAACGCCCGACAATCGTGGCGGCTCGAAGCGTTGCCGGATCAAGGCGTGACCGCGTGACCGATCGCGGACCAGTTCCGCCGCGCGACGGTTTCGCGCTGCGCTTGGCCTTTCTCTACGCCGCGCTGGCAACGGTGTTCGGAATCCAACTCCCGTTCTTTCCCCTCTGGCTCAAAACCAAAGGGCTTGACCCGCAAGCCATCGGGCTCGTGCTCGCGGCACCGATCGTGGTGCGCATCGTCGCGGTTCCGCTCATCAACCGCGCCGTGGATTACTGGGCGGCGCCGCGCGCCGCGCTGATTGCACTCTCGGCGGCGGCCGCACTGCTGCATGCGGTCGTCGGTCTCGCCTCAAGCTTCGCCGCCATCCTTTTCACCGTGGCTCTCGCCGCGGTCGCGTTTCAGCCGTGCAGCACGCTGATCGACGCTTACGCCTTGCGGGGACTTGGCCTGCGCAAGCGCCACTACGGTCCGGTGCGCCTGTGGGGCTCGGCGGCGTTCATCGCGGCCAATCTGGCCAGCGGCCTGCTGCTCGACTTCATGGCGGCGGATCGGCTGATCTGGCTGATCGTCGCGGCCCTATCGGTCATGGCGCTCGCCGCGTCCCTCTTGTTGCCGCTCGATCGGCCCGGCGAGCAGGCGGAAATAAGCCGTTCCGGCAAACACCATTGGTCCTCGCCCGGACTTCTGGCCATCGCACTTGCCGCCGCCATGGTCCAGGCGAGCCATGCCCTCTACTACAATTTCTCCGCCTTGGACTGGACCGCGAAAGGCATCGACAGCCGAACCGTCGGGCTCCTATGGGCGCTCGGCGTCATATGCGAGATCGCGCTGTTCGCCGTGTCGGGCCGGCTGCGTATCAGCCTGACCACACTCGTCGGCCTCGGCGCCGCCGGCGCGGCGGTCCGCTGGACCGCCATGGCGTTCGAGCCGCCGCTCGTGCTGTTGCCGCTCCTGCAATGCCTGCACGGCTTGTCGTTCGGCGCCACCCACCTCGGCGCGGTGCAATGGGTGGCGCGCGCGACCCGCGCCGGTCAGGCCGGCGCGGCGCAAGGCGATTTCGGCACGGTATTGGCGGTAGCGGCCGCGGCCGCGACGGGCTTTTCCGGCATGCTGTACGACGCGGTCGGCGGTGCTTCCTACCTAGCGATGGCGGGCATGGCGGTGCTTGGCGGCGCGTTCGTTTTCCTTGCGCATCGGCAGCTCAGGGACGGCGAAATGAGATAGTGTCGATGCCGACGAGCTGAAACAATGGTGACTCCGTACCGGAGCTGTCATGATGATCAATGCGGCCGATCTGCAGACACTGCGCGAGCTGGAGAAGAAGATCCTTTGGCTGGCGACGTGGACGATCCATAACGCCAACCATCTACGCGAGCACGGCGACGGGCTGAAGGTCGGCGGCCATCAGGCCTCGTCGGCGTCGCTCGCGACGATCATGACGGTCCTCTACCTGCATGCGTTGCGTCCGCAGGATCGGGTCGCGGTGAAGCCGCATGCAAGCCCGATCTTCCATGCCATCCAATATCTTCTCGGCAAGCAAACGTTGGATCGTCTGCAGGCCTTTCGCGGCTACAAGGGCGCGCAAAGCTACCCGTCGCGCACCAAGGATGCCGATGACGTGGATTTTTCGACCGGCTCGGTCGGGCTCGGCGTAGCCCAGACTTTGTTCTCGGCCCTGACCCAAGACTATGTGCGCGCGCATGGCTGGGGGCTCGACCGGCCGGAGGGCCGGATGATCGCGCTCGTCGGCGACGCCGAGCTCGATGAAGGCAATATCTTCGAATCGATCCTCGAAGGCTGGAAGCAAGGGCTGCGCAATTGTTGGTGGATCATCGACTACAATCGCCAGAGCCTCGACGCGGTCGTCCGCGAAGGGTTGTGGGCGCGCTTCGAGGCCTTGTTCCGCGCCTTCGGCTGGGACGTCGTGATCCTGAAATACGGCGAATTGCTGCATGCGGCATTCGCCGAGCCCGGCGGCGACCGGTTGCGCGCCTGGATCGATAACTGCCCAAACCAACTTTACTCCGCGCTCGTGTTCCAGGGAGGACCGGCGTGGCGCAAGCATCTGCTCGACGACCTCGGCGAGGAGGCGCCGGTCAGACAGTTGATCGAGCGGCGTTCCGACGACGAGTTGGCGCGCCTGATGAGCAATCTGGCGGGGCACGATCCCGGCTCACTCGCCGCCGCCTTTGACGCCGTCGACCACGATCGGCCGATCTGCTTCATCTGTTACACGATCAAGGGTTTCGGGCTGCCTCTGGCGGGCCACAAGGACAATCACGCCGGAATGCTGACGCCGGCGCAGATGGAGATTTTTCGCGCCGCGATCAACGTGCGGCCGGGACACGAATGGGATAGGTTCGAAGGACTGAGCCTGCCCGCCGACGCTTTGCAAGGCTTCCTCGATCAGGTGGAATTCGCCGCACGCAAGCCGCCCGTCCCCGCGCGTCGCTTCGATGTTCCAGACATGCTGCCCGTGCCCAAGCAGGCCGAGCTTTCGACCCAAGCCGGGTTCGGAATGATCCTCAGCGAGCTTGGCAAGGAGAAAGCGGAGTTTGCCTCGCGCATCGTCACCACGTCGCCTGATGTTACGGTTTCAACAAATTTGGGCGGATGGGTGAATCGGCGCGGCTTGTTCGCGCTGCAGTCAAGGGCCGACGTCTTCAAGGCGGAGCGGATCGCCTCGACATACCGCTGGGAGTTCTCGCCGCAAGGCCAGCATATCGAGCTCGGCATCGCCGAGATGAATCTGTTTCTCCTGCTCTCGGCCCTCGGCTTGTCCGATGCGATCAGCGGTGAGCGGCTGCTGCCGATCGGAACCTTGTACGATCCCTTCATTTGCCGGGGTCTCGATGCGCTGAACTATGCTTGCTATCAGGGCGCGCGCTTCATTCTCGTGGCGACGCCGTCGGGCGTCACGCTGGCGCCGGAAGGGGGCGCGCACCAGTCGATCAGCACGCCCCTGATCGGCATGGCGCAGGACGGGCTCGCGGCGTTCGAGCCGGCCTTCGTGGACGAGTTGTCGGTGATGCTGGCCTGGGCGCTGGATTACATCCAGCGGCATGGCGAGGCGGCCGTGGCGCAAGAAAATTGCTTGCCAGATGCGCAGGGCGGCTCGATTTATCTGCGGCTGACGACGCGGCCGCTCGAACAGCCGCAGCGATCGATGTCGCCCGAGCTGCGGCAGGGCATCATCGACGGCGCCTACTGGCATCGGCGGCCGGGGCCGAACTGCCAGATCGTCGTCGCCTATACGGGAGCGGTGGCGCCGGAGGCGATCCAGGCCGTCGGCCTCATGGCGGAGGATCGGCGCGACGCGGGGCTCCTGGCGGTGACCTCGGCGGACCGACTGCACGCCGGCTTCGTCGCGGCCAAGCGCGAAGCCGAGCGCGGGCGCGCACAGGCTTGCTCGCACATCGAGCGTCTGCTCGGCGATCTTCCGTCCCATTGCGGCATCGTCACGGTGCTCGACGGCCACCCAGCAACATTGGGCTGGATCGGGTCGGTCTGCGGCCATCGGGTGCGGCCGCTCGGCGTCGAGCATTTCGGGCAGACCGGCACCATCACCGACGTCTACCGCCACCACGGAATTGACACGCAGGCCATTATTGCCGCGGCCCAAACGCTGGTTCCGGGTCGGCCGATCCGTCACCTGCGGGCACTGGGCTAGCGAGCAACCGGTGCAGCAAGCGGAGGGGAATTACGCCTGTCGGCTTCATGCGCAAGCTCGGCACGCCGGAGCGACCGACGACATCATACGCGAAAGCGATCGCCGGATGAGGTAGGCCGTCGAACCGAGGCGGGAGAATGTCTCTGTCAAAGCCGTCGTCGGGCAGCAGAACGATGCCCTTCAGCTCAATGTCATCGGCGCGGAAGTCGACACGGCCCCTGAGCGTAACGGCGAAGTGCGGACTGTAAACGAACGCTTTACTGATAGCGATATCGCCGGCCGAGCGACTGAACGCGAGGTACAAGCGCGTGAAGACCACCCTATCCTGCACGCCGGGGACAGGCTTGGCCGGCGATCGATCGATGATGCGGCTCAAGGCCGGTTCGTCAACCGCCGCGTTGCGTACACTAGAGCGGATTCCGCTCATGTTCGAACATAACCGGCGTGGCGAAAGAAGTTCCTGCATTCTTTTGGGCTGAAACTGTTAACAATGCGGCCGATCCTACGCCGCAAGCATTGAATTGTGCGCTCTG
>JBKQHQ010000169.1:0-6767 GCA_052148715.1 Xanthobacteraceae bacterium
GCAAGTCACCAGAATAGGGTCTTGGCATCGTTCCCCCTCGAAAATCGAATCAAGGCGGCTAGCCTCGCTCATTGACAAGCCGTTGGGAATCCTCCCGATTCAATCCGAGCGGAAAATGCTCTAAGTATGAGATCGACAACGCTTTTTGTCTTTCAGATGATCAGATGCACGGATAACGGCTCATCATCGCTGACGCCGAGGGCGCGGTAGCTCACTTCGAGCGCGGCGGAAGGCGTCGGCGACGCAATGGCGTCGCGGATTGCGGCATCGATACTGCCGATCACCTCGGCGCTCAGGCGTTGTCCGCTCGCGCCCGTCGGCTCGATCGGCGCCCGCGGCGCGATGACCACAGTGCCGTCGTATCGTGGCCGTACATAGCTCTTGAGCACATGCGCGCGGGCAATCGCCGCCTCGATCAGCTGCGGAAAGTCATCGGCGAGCGCCTCGATCGTGCCGAGCGCGTGCGGCGCCGGCGGCCGCTCGGCGCGACGCATCATGTTGTGGAATTCGGGCGCTGCCTGCGGCCAGCGGCAATAGGGGACGACCATGGCGCCCAGTCCCGGTGCAATGCCGAGCAGGATCTCCGGCAGTTGCAGCCGAGCACCCCTCGTCGCCAGGATGGCGTAGCAGCGTAGCGCGAGGTCGAGTCCGGCGCCGAGGCCATGCCGTTGCGCGCGGCGACTACCCGCTTGCGCATGCCGTCGAGATGCACGAGCAATCGCGCGCATATTGCGCCGGGCTCGCGCGTCGCCGAGCGCGGCGGGACTGGCCCATGTCGGCGCCGGAGCAGTAGGCGCGCGGGTCGTAACCGGTCGGGACGAAGCCCACGGCCTCGGCCTCGAGCGGGCGGATGATCGTCAGAATCTCGTCGGTCAGCTCGTAGTGCAGCGTGTTGAGCGCCTCGGGCCGGCGCAACGCTACGATCTTGACACCTTCCATGTCGTCGAGCAGCACGTGACGATAAAAGCCTTGGTACTCGGCGAGCTTCGGCGTGGCGCCGGTGATGCGTCCGACCTCGGCGGCGCCGATCCGCCGCATCAGATCGATCGGTCCGGATTTGAGAGCCGGCAGCCGAGCTCGAAATCGGCGGGCTCGCCGATGTTGCGGTCGAGGATGTCGGCCGCCTCGGAGATCAGGACGCCAAGTATGCGGTCGTACCATCGCCGCGGTCTTGGTCTCGACCTCGATCGCTTGCCGGGCGCCACGATCCGCCAGGTCTCGACCGAGCGAAAGATCGGCGCCGGCCGGTAGTGCTCGCCTCCTCGGCCGCCCGCAGCGTATTGGTCTCGATGACGATCGGATTGCCGCGAGGTTGAGGACAGAAGAGCTGACCGGCCTGGACGAACTCCGACAGAACGTTGTCGCTCTCGGCGGCGGTTGCTTGATCGAGCAGATGGGCGGCTTCGTTGCACCAATTGTCTGATACCCGGTCGAGCGTGAAGCAGGGCAGGTCCGCAATTTCGAGCGGCACCCTGCCGGTCCGGCAGAACATCGCGCGCAGATCCGCGAGTACCGCCGAATGGAGCTTTGGGCAGCTGGATGACCTCGACCACCGCATTGTGCCAGGCCGGCGCGAATAAGTGCGCGACCGTTGGCCGGTTCGGGTGTTCAAGCTCGGAGAACATGCGCGCCGCCGGCAGCGAGCTCGTGTTCGACGTAATCAGCGCGAGCGGAATCGCCGCGGCGCAGCGTCATGCACGTGTTTTGTGCAGACGCTGACGATGATCGCGCTCTTTTTTTCTCGGTTGTGGCGAGTGAGTGGCTTGATCATCCGTTGCAGCAAGTTGCGACAGCCAACGTCGAGGTAATAGGTCTTTTATGGTGCGATACTACCTTTGACGCCGCGCTATTGACTTTGAATGCAACAACCAAATTTAACGTTCAGTATGATTTAGAGCTGTGCTTTGGTTCAGAATCTGGGTTTTTAGGTTCTTGGTCGAAGTTACAGCCAACACCAAGGACTAGGACAGATGGGAAAGAAACTTGACCGCGAAGGGATCGCCAACAGGAACCCTCACCGCAAAACGAGAGTTAAGCGTTCGACCAGAGTTAAGCGTTCGACCAGCGGGAAACCGGAAGAACGCCTTAAGGACGTCGACAGCTTAGAGACCGACCTGCGCGACCAAAACAACTTGCAACTAGAAAAACCTCCGACCCGTGGAACTTGGTGCGGCACCCTCGGGAATGGGCGACCGTTCGGCCCGACAGAGGCTTCGCGCTATGTTAGCCCCCGCATTATTGTCAAGAGGGGGTGGTGAAAAATTAGCCTCGCCAAGCTGTTGATCGAGGATGCGGCATTGACTGAAGCGATTGCATAGAAATTTTGCTGTTTGATATCGTGAACCCGGCCCGGCGGCGCGCGCTTTTTTGAAGGAGCGCGTCGAGGGTCACGTCGTGGTCATCCGGAACCGCGCCGTTCGCCCTGCCGTAGCGGGTGCATTAGAGCTAGGGTTCTGACTCTTACGTTTGTTCCGCACGGGCGCGACTTTTTCGCGAATTTCACCCGCCGATTTGGTCCAGACGAAGGGTTTTGGGGCGGCGTCGTGGTTATCCGGGTAGTCTACGATGGCACTTTGCAACTCGGCGCCGCTTTTGAAGGCGCCGCGGCGAATGCGGTTTCGGGTGATCTCGGCAAAGAAGCGCTCGACCATGTTGAGCCAGGAGGCCGAGGTCGGGGTGAAGTGCAAGATGAAAGCGGCGATGCGCTTTGAGCCAACGCTTTACACCAGGCGTCTTGTGGGGTGGCATAGTTGTCGACGATCAGATGGAGGTCGAGATCGGCGAGGGTCCGTTGGTCGATCAGCTTGAGAAAGTGCAGTAATTCTCGGTGCCTGTGGCGTGGCATGCCAGCGCCGATGACCTTACCGTCAGCATGTTCAGCGCCGCGAACAAGGTCGTGGTGCCATTGCGCTTGTAGTCGTGGGTCATGGTGCCGGCGCGGCCCCTCTTCATGGGCAACCCGGGTTAGGTGCGATCGAGGGCTTGGATTTGGCTCTTCTCGTCGACGCAAGGGACCAGCGCCTTATCTAAAGGATTGAGATAGAGCCCGACCACGTCCTCCACCTTGGCAGCGAAGTTCCGGTCGCGCGCACGGTTGCTGCAGCTTGCACTTGGCCAAAATTCGAGATGCCTCCATACTGCAGCAGGACTAGATCGATACCAGCATCGCGCGCGGCAGGCGGTTGGTCGTGCTGGTCGGGCAGAAGCCGATCCCTTTCCGCAGGTGGCCCGTCTCGATTCGGCCGATCGGCTGGCGGAGTTGAACCGTGGTGATCCCAGATTTTCTGTGGGAACCGCAGGTGCGGCGCTGGATCGCGGGGTCGAGCTGGCCTGGACGCTGCTTGCTTTCGACAGTTTGCGGGCGCTGCGCTAGGAGCCATCGGCCGATCGGACCGCGTCCGGATGGTCAATAATCTCGCCGCCGCCGAGATCGACGGCTCGGTGGCGCACGACACCTTGATCCCTCCTACGGCAAGCATAGGTCATGATGACCTACCGCTGATGCCGATCGGCAACCTGTCGCGCGCCGGTCGCCGAGCTGCGCAAGATCATAGAATGGTCGCACAACGAACCCGACTTCTTGCCCTTGCATGCCGTTCGCTTGTCGCGCAGGCAGCCAAGCTGGAGCGCGAACGGCACGGCACCTTGGTGGCGACCCCTTGGGGAAATAGATGTTAAGCGATGCTCGGCAATTCGGCTTACCCGCGATCTTTTTTCATCTTGCGTTTTGGCATACGGATCTTTGGTATTTGGCTCGACCCCTTGCTCGTCTCCTGGCAGCAGCCAGACGCCGGCGTTGTGCTTCGGTCGCTATCGGCTTTTTGCAAGCGACTGGCAAACCAGCGAGATGCTGACACTGCTGGGCACCATCCCGCAGCCCGCCATGTTCACGGGGGCGTGGGACAGGTCGGCCTATGCCATGCAGGCGCGCATCATGTGCCCCTTTGATGCGGTTCGGACTGCTGGAGCTCCGCAGCGAAAAAATTCCCGATATCAAGGTCGCAGCGCGGCATTTCTATCGCAAGGCCGCACTATTCGATCGACTGCTCGCGTTCGCTGTCAAAATGGAACTCCCCAGCGCCGCCCGCCACTAACGAGATCATTTTAGCAGCGGCGATCGGCCCTTTTCGGGGACCGAAGACGGTCAAATCACACAAGATCGAAACAAAAGCTGCCCAACAAGACCGGTCGTCATCCGTTTAACGGTATTATAATGCCGGCCGACCGGCGGCGCGCCGCCGCATATTGTTTTTTTTTTGGACACGACCAGTTGTAGACCCAGATGAAGTTTTCAGTGTGAATGTAAAAGTTGTCCTCAGTTCGGAGTCTAGGGTGGAAAGTTGGAGTCAACAAAAAACAATCATAGGTTAAAATGAGTCAAAAACATGATGCCGACTACGTCGGCTACAAGAATCCGCCCCTGCAAACAAGGTTCAAGCCCGGCACCAGCGGAAATCCGAAGGGGCGTCCCAAGGGCGTTCGTAACTTCAAGACCGAGCTGCGCGAGGAACTCGGCGAGCTGATCGCCGTTCGCGACGGCGATCGCGAACGCAAGATCTCGAAGCAGCGCGCCTTTATCAAGGCGCTGGTCGGCTTGGCGCTCGAGGGCGACTTGCGCGCCGCCACTATCCTATCGTCCCTGTGCGCCCGGGTCTTCGGCAGCGAGGCCGAAGAGGAGGCAAGCGTCGGGGTCGAGCCGGATGATCGGCACATCCTCGAAGCATTCGTCGCGCGCGAGCTCAAGCGCCACCCCGACGGCGCGCTATCGGTTGACGATCCGGCTGCGGCTTTAAACGATGGGGCAAGCGATGCTAATGAGGAGGAGTGAATTCCAGTCGCTGCTGCGGACCAACTTCCAGTCGTTCGTGCGCAAGGCTCACGCAGAGCTCAATTCCGGCGAGAAGCTCGGAGACGAGCCCTACATCGACCACATCTGCGACGGGCTCGTCGAGTGCGGGCCTCGCAGCGGCGGGCGGCTCGTCATCAACCTTCCCCCGGGCCACGCTAAAACCTTCATCATCACGATCTGTTTCGCAGCATGGACGCTCGCGCATCATCCCTCGGCCAAGATCATCATCGTGACGTGCGGCGAGCACCTCGCCAAAGACATCGCCTATAAGGTGCGGGAAATCCTGCGGCAGCCGTGGTTCAAGGAAATCTTCGATACCCGGGTCGCCAAGGACCGCTCGAGCGTCCTCGATTTTGCGACGACCGATGGGGGAGCGCTATTCGCCACGTCTTTCGGCAGCAAGATCACCGGACGCCGCGCCGACCTGATTATTGTCGATGATCCGCTGGACATCGGCGATGCCTCGAACATCGAGGAGATCGAGCGCGTCAACAATCTCTTCGACACGGTGCTCGTCTCCCGCTTAAATAATCCGAAGAGGGGCTCTATCATCATTGTCGCCCATCGGCTGCATGAGAATGACCTTTCCGCACACGTCCTCGCGGACGAGGACTCGGACTGGAAGAGTGTCATGCTGCCTCTGATCGCAACGAATGCCACGGAACACGGAAACTGGCATCGCAAGGCGGGCGAGTTGCTACGGCCAAACGCCTTTTCGCTGCGCGATGTCGAGCGGCTGCGTCGCAACACGGTCAATCCCGACTTCGAGACATTGTATCAACAGGATCCGAGCGGCGGATTCAAGAACCGGATCAAAGCCGCCGATTTCGCGACATTTTCCGCGCGGGAGGTGCCCGACGCACCGGTGGTGCTCAGCATCGATCCCGGCCAGTCCGGCGGGTCGAAGAACAGCTGCAGCGTCATCCAGGCATGGTGCGTCAAGGGCGAGGAGTTCTTCTTGCTCGAGCAATGGCGAGAACAAGCGCGCTTCAAGGAATTTCGCTCGGCGTACCTGCGATTCATCACGCATTTCAGACCGAGCGCGGTCTTGGTCGAAGCGACCGGGCAAGGCCCTTCGCTTCTGGACTCCATCAAGCGGAAGCCATGGATGCGGTTGGAAGAAATAGTCCCGGATGGTCGCAGCAAGGTAGCGCGACTGCGCGAGCATATCCCGCTGATCTGCGCCCGCCGGATACGGCTGCCTGAGGCTGCGCCCTGGCGTATCGATTATGTCGAGGAGCTCGTCGGGTTTCCGTCGGGATGGTTTGACGATCAAGTCGATGCCACGACCCAGTATCTCGACTGGATTGCGACCAACCCGCCACTCAAGAAGCCTCCAGCCCGTGGAAACTGGCGCGGCACCCTCTCGTCTAGGCAGGAGTTCGGCGGGACGGAAGCGGGGCGCTTTGTCGGCCCCCGTATTATCGTGGGAAGGGGGTGGTAGCCGGCAAGGTGCAAACTTGCTTCGCCAAGCGACGTCGGGGCGTCGACCAAAGTGGTTGAAGTGAGATGCCGCTGTTTGACATCATGAATCCGGTCGGCGGTGCCGCTTGTTGAAAGGAGTGCAAGCTCCCTTCGTGGAAGCGCAGATCGCACCGCCCGCGCGAGCCCTGGGCCGCGCCTCAGCGGGTAGCCAGGGATCCCTATCGTGTCCGCGCCCGCACGAATAACTATAGCGGCGCTCCGGAGGTAGCCGACCGTTTTCCCTGT
Organism: Xanthobacteraceae bacterium; assembly: GCA_052148715.1. Lineage (GTDB taxonomy): Bacteria > Pseudomonadota > Alphaproteobacteria > Rhizobiales > Xanthobacteraceae > JBKQHQ01. The sequence continues at coordinate 6,560 of JBKQHQ010000169.1, forward strand.
TTTTTAGAGGAACTCCCTGTTATCTTTCCCAAGGAGGATTGCAAGTCATTGAATCTGTTGACTTGCTGCGGTTCATGCCCGGCTAGAGCGGATTCCGCTCATGTTCGAACATAACCGGCGTGGCGAAAGAAGTTCCTGCATTCTTTTGGGCTGAAACTGTTAACAATGCGGCCGATCCTACGCCGCAAGCATTGAATTGTGCGCTCTG
>JBKQHQ010000170.1:0-12107 GCA_052148715.1 Xanthobacteraceae bacterium
CAGAGCGCACAATTCAATGCTTGCGGCGTAGGATCGGCCGCATTGTTAACAGTTTCAGCCCAAAAGAATGCAGGAACTTCTTTCGCCACGCCGGTTATGTTCGAACATGAGCGGAATCCGCTCTAGCAAACCCAACTCTACTTCCTGCGTGGTGCAGACCTCTCGACCTTGATCACGCGGCCACTACTTAGAATACCAACTGCCACCGCGCGGCCTTCATGTTTGGGCTTCGCCACTTTGGTCTTCGTGCTGTGCTTCGACTTGGACTCTTTCCCTGATAGGATGGTCTCTTTGCGCACCATTTGCTTTTTTCCTTCGTGTCTTAGCTATGGCGATCTTCTCAAGCATCGCTTCTAACCCGTCACTTTGTCAACTACCATGTCGGCAAAACGTTAGATCGACGCTTTCGCTCCGATGAGCGGCGGGAACCTAGCCACACGCCACCACTCCATCCACCCCGAGCCGATCGACCTCGGCGTGGGCATAACCCGCCTGCGCAACCACCGAGCGCGTGTCGGCGCCGAATTTCGGCGGGAACCGCAGGTCGCGTGCTCTCGTCGACCGCCATCGATTGCATCCGGATCGGGCGACCGTCCGGCATCAGGCTGCGGGAGAGCTCATTCTTGAGCTGCGGCAGCTCGCGCACTTGCCGAATGTCGAAGTTGCGGGTTGTCGGAATGGTCGCCGCGCGCAGATCGGCAAGAATCTCCTCGACCCCATGATGTATCGTGACCGCCGCGATCTCGTGGTGGATCGCGACGCGGTCCTGGTGGCGGCCTTCTTTGGTAGCGCGGACCTCTTTCGCTAGGGCAGAAAATTTCCGGATCGCCGTGAAAGCGGCGCTATTGCACGTCGACAGTTCCGGATGCGCATCGCAGCGCGACGAGCGGTTGGAACGGTCAAACTGCTCGAAGGCCTCAGGACAGAGCTCGATGCCGACGGTCGGAGCCGAGGCAATGGCGTCGTAGGCGGCGACGGCGCTGCCGCGAGCCTTTCGAAGCAAGACCAGTCGAACTGAAGATAGCAGGGCAGGAAACTCGAGCGACGGAAATGGCGAAACGTCAGGATGCGGGATACGGGCGGCCTCCGGTGGCCACGTGGTTCAAGCCCGGCGAAAGTGGCAACCCTGCCGGGCGCCGGAAGCGCGCGCCTAGCTTTCGCACGGAGTTGCTGGAGGAACTCGCGGGATCCACCCCAGATTCGCAAGGAGATCCGATCACCAAGCAACGGGCCGTCATCCGGACGCTGATTCAGGAAGGTATCGCATTGTCAGGCTCAACGGTTGGTTCACTATAAATCTCGCCGGGAGCAGTCATTACGACGTTCCCATCCGCCGTGGATGGTATTACCCACAGGAGGATCGGCCGGCGCCCATAACATTCGGCTATGGCACATAGCTCCCCTCAAAAAACGGGATCGATCCGCTTCCGGATGAGGCCCATTGCTGTCGCGAGCTAATGGCTCGGGCGAGCTGGTCGGCGCGATCAACACCTCTCAGCAGACAATAATACCGCTCAAAAATCTTGAGTAGCATACCGACGCGCAGCGAATTGAGCGGCGCAGGACCAAGCTTCCCTCTAGGATTTGTTCCAAAGCATCGGCATTCCGGAGGTCCTCGTGGTTGCATCAAATGCGCAGAACATCCTCTCCCCGCCGCCAATCGCGACCGAGCGCTTTACCGACACCGCCGCGGCGGTCGCCCGGCTCGCGGAGATCTATGAACGCAACACGGAATTTCTGCGGGACCGATTCAAAGACTGTCTGAAGGGTGAGCCGCCCGCGATGCGTGTGCGCGCCACCTATCCCTTCGTCCGGATCACGACGAAATCCTATGCGCAGGTCGATTCCCGTCTCTCCTACGGATTTGTTTCCGGCCCAGGCACGCATGAGACGACGGTAACGCGGCCCGATCTCTTTCGCAGCTACTTCACCGAGCAGATCAAGCTACTGCTTGAGAATCACGGCGTTCCGATCGAGATCGGCGAGTCGCACGAACCGATCCCGATCCACTTTGCCTATCGGCGCGATATCAGCGCTGAAGCCGGACTCTCCCGCTCGCCGCCATCGCCCTTGCTTCGCGACCTCTTCGATACCCCCGATCTTGCAACGATGGATGATGCGATCGTCAACGGCACGCTGCAACTTCCGCCAGGCGCGCCGGTGCCCCTCGCCATGTTCCGCGCCGCCCGCGTTGATTATTCTCTGCACCGACTCTTCCATTATACCGGCACCGATCCCGAGCACTTCCAGAACTTCGTCATCTTCACCAACTACCAATTCTACGTCGACACATTCGCGCGCATCTGCCGCGCCCAGATGGAGGCAGGAGACGAAAGCGGCGTCGCCTTCGTCGAACCGGGGAACGTGGTGACGCGCAATGCCCGCCTCGGCAGCGCGGCGTCGACCGGCACGCCGCCTGAGCGCATGCCGCAGATGCCGGCGTTCCACCTTGTCGAGCCCGATCACAGCGGCATCACGATGATCAATATCGGCACAGGCCCGTCGAATGCTCGAAACATCACCGACCATGTCGCGGTGATGCGACCCTATGCCTGGCTGATGCTCGGCCATTGCGCCGGTCTCAGGAATACGCAGAAGCTCGGCGATTATGTTCTGGCGCATGGCCACGTTCGCGAGGATCACGTGCTCGACGAGGAGCTGCCGCTCTGGGTGCCGATCCCCGCGCTTGCCGAGATGCAAGTAGCACTCGAGCAAGCGGTCGGCGAGATAACGGGATACGCAGGCTTTGAACTGAAAAGGCTCATGCGCACCGGGACGGTGGCGAGCGTCGACAATCGCAACTGGGAGCTCGGCGATCACGCAGCGATCATCCGCCGGCTTTCACAATCACGCGCCATCGCGCTCGACATGGAATCGGCTGCCATCGCGGCCAATGGCTTTCGTTTCCGTGTGCCCTACGGCACCTTGCTCTGTGTCTCAGATAGGCCGCTGCATGGGGAGATCAAGCTCGCCGGCATGGCCGGCGAATTCTACCGCCAGAGGGTGGACCAGCATCTCGATATCGGCCTAAGGGCGGTCAAGAAGCTGAGGTCCCAGGCACTCGAAAGGCTGCATTCCCGCAAGCTCAGAAGCTTCGCCGAAGTGGCCTTCCAGTAGACTAAGGCGACGGCGCGTGCGAGGAAGCCGGCCAGCGCAACGGCCGGCGTGTCCCAACAAGCGCCTATTGCTCCATGCTTCTCGCCAACCCTGACAATGGCTTGTTCGAGCACCTCGGGCGCTATGAGAAGGCCTTACGGCAGCGGACCGTGCAGACGTTTTTTGCCCTCCGAATAGCTCGACATCGATAGGCTGTTGGAAGAAAACACGGCGCTCGTCACGGAGCGTGAAGGTTCGCGCGTCCCTCCACTAGGCAAAGCGGAGCGCGAAGGCCCCGCACCGAAATCTGCCGATGCTCGAAGCGAGGCTCCATAGTGCCTCGCCGTGGAAACATTCCCCCCGCTGGGCGAGCAGCTTGCGCGCGATCTGCGGCACCTGTCGAAATACCGCGGCCCTCGGATAGGGAAGCTCCTCGATCGCCTTGACTTGCGGGTAGAGCGCCTCGTGCTCGGCCCAGTTATCGAAGGCCATGCGCTCGACTTTGTCGACTAACGTTTCCGCCGGCACGCCCTCAACGACCGGATTACGACTGGTGAATGGCGATAAAGGATGGAGATAGGTACAACAATGCCAGCACGGCGGCACGGACTCACGGTACGGAATCTACAGCCCCGACTGGCTCCCCCCACATCGAGGGTCAGGGCCGGCGTGTCCGTCGCGCCGGCCCGACGTTGGTTTCGGTGCGACGCCAGAAACGCCGCCGTCTGACGTGCTCCGCACCCATCCCCGGCGACATGTTCCGGTCTTCGAGCTTGAACGATGGCACCCGGTTATCGCAACCGCATGGGTTCTGAGCCGAAATAAAAGCTTCACGCAAACGTGTGCCCGCGCTTATGGCGACGCGAACACGGTGCAGCTTGAGGCCAGCGAATGGAGGCGGGTCAGTTTTCTGTCGGCTGCGGATAACCGGACAAGCCGGGGATCGGTCATGCTGTACCCCTCCATCTTTTCGGCCTGGGAACGTCTGCAAGTTGAACTCGGCCCTGCCTCTCGGATTACGCACGCTCGCAAGTCATCGAGCGGTTTCCGGCGCCCGACGACAGTCCTAATCGCGATCGTCTGATGCAGAGCGTTTGGCAAGCCGACGATCCGCATTGCTGCGCCGCCCTGCCACTTTCCCACGCGGCGTGGTGGCTGGCCGCCGCGCCGAGGCGCGGGGGACCTTCCTTAGAATGCCACCCCCAAACGGTTTCCCGTCTTCTAGACCAAATAGCATTTTTTCTTGGTCCCCGCGTGGAATAGGACAAATCGCTTGGGAATTGCTGCCTGGCCGCGAACTTCAAGGCGAGCGCCGCTAGCCGACAAATCGACGACGTCGCATTCGATGACGGGTGTCTTCGAATCGACGATGATCTTTGCGGCCCGAGACACTAAGCCGGTCGGCCGTAGCCGTGCACATCGACGCTGCTCGCGCACTTTCGCACCCTTATAGGAGCTAGCTTAGGGTTTCAACATAAGCGAAAATACTTAATATCAACCTAAGGGTCCGCGTTAAGCACCGTCCAACAGCCCAAGCTCGCGCGCTACGCGACAATGCGTGCCCGGTGCGCCTGCGCTGTTCTCCACGGAGACCCTTTGGCTTAATCGACGAATGCTGCGGACGGTTCACATTCTACATATTTCCAAGCTTGACGTTGTTGGACCGCGTCATAGGAATGACAATAGGTCGCCGCTGGCCAAGCAACATGAGCGGTCCGGAACCGCGGGATTTTCGGCCACCGTTGAACGGCGAAGCCGGAGCCAAGACGGCCGCCGCCAAATGGCACCGAAAGTCACCCTGAAAACTGCACTCCGATTTCGCCTTCATCGCGCCTAACAACGCGGCACGGGCGAGAAACCTTATGGTCCGCCGAAAGGCTCAGGATAAAGTGGTCTGGAAGATCATTGACCCCACTCCCGCTCAGTTTAGCTCCTCCTTCGGAGATATCCTTTATGACACACATGACAGTTGCGCCGTCATGACCTTTTATCCAGGCCATGCGATGCAGTTGCCTTCGGGCATGCTTGCGGTGTTCCCGCGACATAATTCACCGGGCCGGATTAGAATTTCTGGCCCATTAAAAATACCTAGCAATAGTTGCAATTGCTTTAACCGTCTTAAAATGGGTTTAAGTCCGAGTGACGGCGAGCCGTTGTTAACCATTGCATCGTTAGTATTTGTCCTTAAACCTTTTTAAGCCATCCGCTCAAGCTGGCCGGGTTGACCTGAGCCGCAGCGGCACAAAAGGGGCCGGTATGCGCGTGCTGCTGATCGAGGATGAATGTTCGACCGCACGGTCGATTGAGTTAATGCTCAAGTCGGCGGGCTTCAACGTCTATACGACCGATCTTGGCGAAGAAGGCGTCGATCTCGGCAAGCTCTACGACTACGACAATATCCTGCTCGATTTGAATCTGCCGGATATGTCGGGCTTCGAGGTATTGCGTTCATTGCGCGTTTCCAATGTGAAGACGCCGATCCTTATCCTCTCCGGCCTCGCCGGTACCGAGGACAAGGTCAAAGGTCTCGGCTTCGGTGCCGACGACTATCTGACCAAGCCGTTCCATAAGGACGAGTTGGTGGCGCGCATCCATGCAATCGTCCGCCGCTCCAAGGGGTACGCCGAGTCGGTCATCCAGACCGGTGATCTCATCGTCAATCTCGGTGCCAAGACCGTCAAAGTCAACGCGACACAGGTCTCCCTGACCCCCAAAGAATACCAAATGCTCGAGCTGCTGAGCCTGCGCAAGGGCATGACGCTGACCAAGGAAATGATTCTGAACCACCTCTATGGCGGCATGGATGAGCCGGAGCTTAAGATCATCGACGTCTTCATGTGCAAGCTGCGCAAGAAGCTGGCCGGCGCATCGCGCGGCAAGAACTACATCGAGACCGTGTGGGGACGAGGTTTCATGCTGCGCGCACCGATCGAAGATGAGACCAGGCTAACAGCCTAAGCGGTGCCTTGCCGCCATAACGCTGGTGAGAACAATGCCCGACTCGCGTGATCACCTTCGGCCCTTTGGTCAACTACCAAAACACCTGCAGGCACTCAAAGACAACGAGGAACAATCAGTCGGAGGATGTATCCAGGCGGCTTTTTACTGAAGGCCGGTTGCTAATATTATTAAAAGAACTTTAGCTTCGTATCGAGGCAGAAGAAGGGGCGTCCGTTCCTTATGCCTCAAAATGGCACATCAGGAGATTGCCGGGTAATCGACGGCACACGATCCGTCCAACCCCCGCCCAGTGATAGGAAGACCCCCACCGGTTCCGTCACACGCCACGACCCTATCACCGTTATGTCTGATCTCGGCAGCGAGAAGCCGGTATTTCGATGCCGACACCCGCTCGGGCGCCGGCGCATGGAAAGCCATTCTGGTCGGTGGACGGCAATGACCGGTTTTAATCAATCGGTAACTCAGATCGGGAAATTTCCCTAAGTCGAGGCCCCGCCAATCTGCAGTGATGTAGCGGGGCGATCGCAGCTGGGTTACCAGGTCTCAGCACGAGGCATCCCGACGGCGTGTAACGCGCTTTCATCGCGCGTTTGGCTGTCGGCCTGATCGATGGCGTGCGCGCGAGCGCACAATCATGGAAGGAGCTGCTGCTCGACCTCAAGCGGCGCGGCCTTGCCACGGGACCCGAGCTCGCGGTAACCGACGGGGCGCTCGGTTTCTGGCAGGCCCTCGAGGAGCTGTGGCCGAAGACGGGCGGCCAGCGCTGCTCGGTGCACAAGACTGCCAACGTGCTCAACAAGCTGCCGAAGAGCCAGCAAGCGAAGGCCAAGCGCTGCAGGAAATCTGGATGGCCGAGACCAAGAAGGATGCGCTCGCAGCGTTCGACGCCTTCGTCGAAACCTGGGGCAGCAAATACGAGAAGGCGGTCGACTGCCTCACCAAGGATCGCGAGGCGGTGCTGGCCTTCTACGATTTCCCGGCCGAGCACTGGAAGCATCCGCGCACGACAAATGTCATCGAAGGCGCGTTCGCGACGGTTCGTCACCGCACCGTGCGCGCCAAGGGATGCTCTCGAACAAGACCGCACTCGCCATGATCTTCAAACTGGCCGAAGCCGCTGAGAAAAGTTGGCGGCGCCTTGACGGCCACAACCTGCTGCCAAAACTGATCCTTGGAGTGAAGTTCGCCAACCGGATAGAGATCAAACAGCAACCTCAAACCGCTACCGCCTGATCCCGTCCGTCACCAACATTTGACAATAGCTCGGAAGCCAACGACGGGCTAAATCATGATTAATACGCGATATCATCGTTTTTTGCCGGCAGCTCAAAGTAGATCGATGAAGATGGGAAGGTCCGATGAACTGTAATTGGCTCTTGATCAGAGCACAATTAGAAGGCCGTGGGCGAGTTATTTCGGGAGGACTGCTACCATGGCAGCGGAAAAGACGGCGCACTTCGGTACTGTGTCTTGGCCTTCAGAATCTCCGCGATCTGCGATGCGGTCAGGCCGGTCCAGCTAAGTCGGTAACTGCTGGCAGCCCGTCCGGAATATCTTTGTTCGCTAAAAGTTTGGCCCGCAGGGTCTGGGCTGCTGCCGATGTCAATATCAGCCGACCCATCAGGCGCGCGCCATCAGGAGTTATCCCGCATAGAAAGTCCACGACCGCTGCTCCTTCTAGGGATACTGAAACCCGCACCGGAACGTCGGCCATGAAGGTCATTACCGGATCGCCGTGTTGTATGGCTCGCCAGGTCGCTTCCAACTGAACTCGCTGTTCCGGGGTTAACTGATCCTTGCGGCTGGCGGCTTTTTTCCAAGACGCGGGGTCGACGGCCGCTGTGCGCGGCTCACTCGCCAAGTCCGGACACTGCGCGCCGCATTGGTCACTCATGTCAATGCTTCGCCTTCTCGGACAGTCGGCCGTGAGAACGGCAAGCCACTCCATTACCTTGCCGTCGGGCCCGTGTTCCTTGATTAGTCGGTGCATGCCATATCGGCCTTCACGCCCGCACCTGTCACAAGCGACGCTGAGCATGTCAAGCCTGGCGACTAGGTCGCCAAAGATGATAGCGCCGTCGCGGGGCATTGATCGGCCTGTAATGGAAACTAATGGAAACGCGTATACAGTTTGTCTATAGTGGTATCCCAATGCGGCGACAAAATGGACCCAATGCTTCCGATTTGTGATGCGCGGGGTCGGCGGCAAGACCTGCGCGTGTGCAGCATTTTAGAGGTGCACGAGACTCAATAGCCCTCAGTTATTTCGCTTTCAAAGTTCGAAACTTTTCGCGTGACGTGCGCCAAATGCGGGCGTCATGGCCGCTCAGTTGAGCAACACGGCCACGACGGCAAGACCACCGATTGGCTCGCCGGGGATGACGGCTGATTGTCCGAAGAAGCGAGCGTCGACATGAGCGACCAATGTGTGGCACGGCACCCTGATCGGGTCAGAACGTAAGTGCCCTCCCGAGGACGATAGCGAGCGTGGCACGATTGATGTCCGATTCTGGGACAAGGTCTATTGGCACGAGAAATGCTGCGAAACGATCATGACCCGCTACGTTGTCCTGATAGACGAAGAGCTCGGAGGCTATAGCCTCACGGTGCCTGACTTGCCGGGCTGCACATCGGCCGGAAGCACGATCGGGGAAGTCCTACACAACGCGGCTGAAGCCGTCCGCATCTGGATAACCGATGCGGGGATTGCCCCAACCCCGCGAGCCCATAACGACGTGGTCGAGGATGAAAGAGTGAAGGCAGCCCTTGCGGGTGGCGCGATGCTGGCGATTGTGGTGGTCCAGCATGACTCGGAAGTGGCGAAACTCACCCACGTGGCCGACCAAGACCACCGTGGCACCCAGCAGACGCCCGCCCGCCGCCGCGACGCCGCGGACCTGACCGATGGCACCCCTGCCCCAGCGGCTCTCAACGGGCACAGAGGACCAGCCCCATTTAACTGATCGATTCCTCGACTGGGAGCGCGATGGATGCCCATAATTAGGATCATTTTGGGCATCTCGTCGTCGGCGAGCCGAGGATCATGCGTTGCTTCTGTTTGGAATCATAGAGTCCCAAGGTGGGCGAGCCAGTGCCCCTGAGCCCAAACAGCATGCGCAGCTTGTGTTGCGGCCCGTAGAACCCAAGCGCCGGCGGGTCGTCCGGGCCGACGCTCAGCCAGACGGCGGACTCTTGGAGGCGGGTTCGCCCTTGTCGAACATCGCGAGGGCCTCGATTTTGTCAGCCTTCACCGCGTCGACCGCCCTTTCTTCGACTTCATGACTTTGAAGAGGCAACGACGATCGTTCTCCAGATGTCCGAGAGACTCGCACTCCGCCTGCGGGTAGCGATCGCGACCGCGTTCAGAGCCAAAGATTTGGAGAACACCGTTGGCGGTCTCGCTGTTGAAGACCAAAGCCGAAAATGTCGTCGCCCTCAAGCCGCACGACGTGCGCCTGCCGGCAAAACAATGACCCAGAGCATGCTGTCCTGGGCGGCCGAAGCCCAAGTATAAATCAAGCTTCAGTGTTCCGGCACCATTGAAGGTCGTGCTGACGTCCGACGCGGCGCCGAAGTCTGCTCGAACCTCGAGCCCTCACGGGCTTAAGGTTGGTAAGGCCATAGCGCTGCGCTGACATCGTTAATGGTTCCGCAATGGCGCACGGCGCATTATGACGCCCCAGGAATTGGGCCTTGATGGAACGATTCGATGAAGATGCAGGCAACGATTGAAGTGGAATTCGGCACCGACGAAGGCCAGACCGAAGGTAGCTTGGAGGCTGTGCTGTTGCGCGGAATGGTATCGCTTAAGACCGCCATCGAATACCGCGTGACCGGCTCGTCGACAGGAATCAAATATGGCTCCGGTGCAACAAGAGTTGAACTCATCGAAAAAAGCATCATGACCTAAGTCACGTGCGAGACCATTGTTCGCTCCATCAAACACGCCGGCTGCATCGCGGCGCGTTGCTAATTCTGATAAATTTTAACATATTTTTAGATCTCTAGTCGTATCAATACGCATGACCACCTGAGGGAGAATGCCTCAGCTGAGACAATTATCCGGGTTGCCGTAACTGACCACATAAATGCGCACAAATAATTCAATAATTGCCGAACTCGAAGATGCGATCAAAAACGGCTCGCAGGAAAGGCGCGTCGAAACCCTGAGGCGCGTCACCGACCTTTTCCTCACCGGCGCTGACCGGTTCAATGATGAGCAAATTAAGGTATTTGATGACGTACTGGGACACCTCATTGCAAGAATCGAGACCAAGGCACTCGCGGAACTTAGTGAGCGTCTGGCTCCCATCGCTAACGCGCCAATCGACGTGATCCAGCGTCTCGCCAGAGACGAGGAGGTTGCGGTTGCTGGGCCGATCTTGCTCCATTCGGAACGCCTTACCGAAAACGATCTTATCGAAATCTCAATGACCAAGAGCCAGGGCCACTTATTGGCGATCTCAGGGCGCACTCAAATCGGTGAGGCTGTGACCGATGTGTTGTTGGACCGGGGAGGCCGCGCGGTAACCCATAAGCTCGCGCAAAATTCCGGGGCGCACTTTTCCGAAGTTGGATTTGCAAAGCTGGTTAAAGGCGCGGAAGCGGACGAAAGCCTGGCGGAAGAACTCGGACTGCGGCTCGATATTCCATTACCTCTATTTAGGGAGCTCTTGCTGAAAGCGACCGATGCCGTCCGAGCGCGACTTCTCGCAAAGGCACCTCCTGAAACTAGGGACGAGATCCAACGGGTACTCGCCACTATTTCGAATGAGGTTTGCCGCCAAGCGGCCACCCCGCGTGATTTCGTGTCGGCACAACGTGTAGTCAACGCAATGCGAGAGAGCGGCGAGCTAGACGAGGCGACCATTCTTCAGTTCGTGCAAGAGAATAAGTCCGAGGAAATGATCGTCGCGGTGTCGCTTTTGTGTTCAACGTCCCTCAAAATCATTGAACGGATAATGCAAGATACTCATGGTGACGGGATCCTTATAGCTTGCAAGGCCGCCGAACTCCATTGGCCGACCGTGGCTGCGATCATGAAGTGCAGATATTCGCAGTATTCAATCTCGGATCAGGAGCTCGCTCGGGTCAAGACCGACTTTATCAGATTGTCAAAGACGACTGCCCAACGAGTGCTTCGATTTTGGCAAGCTCGGGATGCACCCTCCAACATGATCGGCGGCTCCGATACAACATCGAGATGAGGTGACCTTGCAGCGATGTGCGGGTCAACCGATTCTGCAGGCTCGACCTCCCGCACGGCCGACGTGACAGCTGTCGGAATACTTCGGACATCGCAGCACTGAAGCGCGTCAATGACACGGTGTGTGACAGAAGCCCCCTTAATTCGTCGAGCGACTAATTGAGGCATCCGCGGGGTTCCGATGCGCCGCGGCAGAGGACGCCCCCGGCCATCACGGTCACGTCGGACCACGGCGATTGCACGATGGCAGAAGCCTCCGACTTATCATGCCACTCCGCGCCGCCGCCAATCCAAAGCCGCCGCACCTTGAACTTTACGCGCAGTCCTGCGGCGCTCTTGGCGCGGGTACCGAGCAACCGGTCGACGATCTCGTCAAGCACCGCATCCGCCGCGTCTGTCGCTTGGATCGAGCCGAACCCCGCGGCCTCAAACGCCGCTTCCCACACGGCATAGGCCGCATCGAATTCCTTCTCAACGTCGAGAAACTCGCCGTCGTCATACGCCGCAACCGCGACTTCCTGCAGTGGCGCTCGTCGTTTCGCCGGTCACAAACCCGCTGCGGCGCCTGTTCAAACGGTCAATCCCGACTCAATCACCCGGCCGATCGTTGGGCCCGATCAACGACGACACGAGCGCGCCTCGCATCGTATTTGATCAGAAAGACCGGGACCGGTAAGCCTTCCTTCACTGAAGGATCCCTATATCTCTGTAGGAATGATTAGAGCGGATTCCGCTCATGTTCGAACATAACCGGCGTGGCGAAAGAAGTTCCTGCATTCTTTTGGGCTGAAACTGTTAACAATGCGGCCGATCCTACGCCGCAAGCATTGAATTGTGCGCTCTG
>JBKQHQ010000171.1:0-9089 GCA_052148715.1 Xanthobacteraceae bacterium
CGGCCTGATCCGCGGCCTTCGCGACCGTGCCCGCCTGCGCCGAGGCTTCCTTGGCGACCCGCGTCAGCCCCGACGCCGTCGTCTCCAGCTTGTTCATGTTGGCATCAACGGCCGACAGCACGGTGCGAATGGTCGCGCGGAAATCGGCGATCAGCCGGTCGACCCTCGTCTGCCGTTGCTCCCGCGCCTGCTGCTCGGCGTGCGCTTTTTGCTCGAGCGCACTGCGCGTCGCGGCGTTCTCCTTGAACACTTCGACCGCGCGGGCCATTTCGCCGATCTCGTCGCTGCGTGTGACGTCGAGCTGACCGGATACGTCGCGATTTGCCGCGAGATCGAGCATCGCGGTGCGAAGCGTTGCGAGCGGCCGAGCAATACCCTGCGCAATCCAGAACGTCAGTCCGCTGAGCGCCAAGGCCAGCAGGAATGTCACCAAAGCAGCTTGCCATATGGTAGTATAGAGCTCGGCACCGATGTCATCCATGTACACTCCGGTCCCGACGATGATGTCCCAGGGCCTGTAGAGCTTCGCGACGCCGATCTTCTCAGCCTCGGCGCTCTGATCCGGCTTCTTAAAGACAAACCTGGACGTGCCGTATTCGCCCTTTTCCGCTCCGGCCAACATTTCACGGACGAAATATCGCCCTTTGGCGTCAGGCGCATCGATCAAGGATTTGCCGACCAGGCCCGGCGTGACCGGCTGCATCAGGACTACACCCGACCGGGTTTGCACGTAGAAATAATCGCCCTTGTTAAAGCGCATGCTGGCCAGCACGGAGAACGCCCGCTGCTTTGCCTCCGCATCGGACATGGCGCCGGATTCGACCAGCTTGCGATGGGCGTCGAAGACGCCCGTCGCACTGTCGAGGAGCTGTTCGAGGCTGTGCCGGCGGGCGTCGATGGTACGCTCGTTCTGCAGCCAGATCAGTGTGGCGGCGAGCGCGGCACAGCCGAGCGCAAAGATGGCAACGAGCGCGTAGAGCCGTCCGCGGATTTGAAGCTTCATGTAAGTCCCCAGTCCAGGCATGGTCCGGCCCGGGCGCATGTTGCAGCGTCTGTCGCAAGCCGGTGTCGCGAATAATATTTCGGTGTCATTAACTATTAGTTATTGTAGAAGAAAATCGCCGCGGCGGACGTATCGGTGGGTACGTCCCTCTGCCCGAGCATGTGATCAAGTAAACCCCGGCGACGAAGTTCGGCCGAACGGTTTGATGGCCGAAACTGACGTATCGGCTGGCGCAGACGCGAGATCGCGATGAATTGCTGACCCCGCGCCGCACGATCTTCCAATGAGAGTCGGCCGGGCATCCGGGTCGAAATCAGATGGAAAGGAATGGTCTCTATGTCCTTGCCTGCCCTCTCAGCCGAATTCTTCGCAGCAGGCGTCTTCCTGGGCGTTGATGCGCCGTCTTCGGGTGGGGATTATGCTGCGCTCTTTTGTCGATCACTCGGCGGAATGTTTGCACGAATGGGCCCGACGGCTGGACCGGAGTGACTTGGGGCGAGCAATCAGTGGGCGATCTACCGGTCGCGCTGTCAATTGCATGCTGAGCTATGGAGTGCGTCGGTGATCAGTTGGAGCTACGATTATCCGACCTGGGCCCTTGCGCTGGCATTCTTCGCTCTGTTCCTGGGGAGCTCATCGGCCGGTATCTTCTTGGCGCGGCGAACCGTTCATGCCTGGATCCATCGGCCTGGACGAGCGCGCGAGAACGATATGGTTGGTCTGGCGCTGGCAAATTGTTTTCTGGTGCTTGGCTTGCTGCTTGGTCTCGTGGCGGTGGGCACGTACCAGAATTATTCAACCGTCGGCGATACGGTCGACAAGGAAGCGTCGCAGCTGGCGGCATTCGCGGAGGGCGCGGTTGCATATCCGCAGCCCTATCGCTCGATGCTGCTGGGAAGTTTGGGGGCCTATATCAAGACGACGGTCGATCAGGACTGGCCTGAGCTGCGGCATGGCAAGATACCCATGGCCGGAACCAAAGCGATTTTAGCCGTCTTCAAAGTGTTGTTGAGCTTCGAGCCGGGGACGGAAAACCAGAAGATACTTCAGTCCCGATCGCTCCAGACTCTCAATGAAATCGTCGAAGTGCGGCGCACCCGCATCTCCCTGATGCAACTCGGCTTGCCGGCCGTGCTCTGGTGGGTGGTCGGGTTCGGGATTCTGACGAATCTATGCCTGATCTGGGTGCAGGACATGGAGATTCATGTCCATTACCTCCTCGGCGCAGTGCTTTCGCTCAGTCTGGGATCGGTGGTCTTTCTTACCGCCGTCTTGGAGAATCCATTCCGGGGTCAGACCGGCGTGGGCCCGGAATCGATCCAAAACATCGCCTCTCTCATGGAGACGATTGGCCAAGACACGTGCACACCCAGCACCAAGGAACCGCGTGTATCGGCCTTGGTGTTTGGCGGCAATGGAGGTTGCCCGGCCAGGGTTTCCGAAAAGATTTCCGACTAGCTGAGCGCTCGTCGATGTTATCGGCTCGATACCAGCTGTGCCGATGGCACGGGCTGGCGCTTCAGACATGGGCCGGCCGCTGGGCATTCATCTCAGCGGCCGCCCACTGATGACACAGGATGTCGACTTCGCGCAATTCTGGGGCATTTTCCAGAATATTGGGAGAAGCATGCCGCCACCGCTCACGGTGCTCCGCGCCGCCGGATCGTCGCCGCTCAAATCAGCTGCTGCGCCTTCAGGCTCACGTGCCCGTCGCGGCCGACGATCAGGTGGTCGTGCACCTCGATGCCGAGCGGGCGCGCCACCGCGATGATCTGTTGCGTCATCTCGATATCGGCGCGCGAGGGCGAAGGATCCCCGGAGGGATGGTTGTGCACCAAGCCAACGCGCGAGCTACCAGACTGAACTTGCTTGCTTTTTGACTCTCCAGGCCACGGCAGGGGGCGTGGACAGGGGGTGGTAAGCGGTGACGGTCCGTGATCATCCCGCACCGTCAATCTCGATCCCGTGAAGTACTTTCGGAGCGCTATGGATTGTCTGCCACCACTCCGCAAGCACGCTTAAAAGCCGATCGAGGCACTGAAGGCAGAGTGCAGCAACCGGGATTTCACGCTCCATAGGTGGGTGGCAGGCCGCGTAGCCAGCGGCGGGCCTCAATTGCCGCGCCACATTAGCTCCGGTCGAGTCCCTTTGACGCACGGCAAGCCACCAAGTTCTTTTGATCCCAAGCATCAAGTTCAGTCACCGGATATAGAACGGCCTTACCGAGCTTGACGAAAGGAGGACCGATCCTCATGGCACGCCAGTTCCGCAAAGTCCCAACCGTGATCTGTCCACGATAGCGCTCCGAAACTTCCTCCGGCGTAAGGAACTTATTGTCAAGCATTGTCCTTCTCCTTCAGCTCGCCGGTCCCATCAGTTCGGTATTGGTCAACATCGTATAGCGCCTCTTGCTGGCATTCCACTGGACGTTACCGACCGCGAGCGCCTTTCAAGCGGAGGCCCGAGGCAAAGCCGCGGCAACACCGAGCCGGAACGGACTGTCCCCGTGGAGAGGAGGCGCCTTTTCCCCGAATTCAATCTGTCTCGTCGCTTTCGTCTTCTCCTTCCAAAATGAGCGCGTGATAGTGACTGAAGTCGAACTGCCCCTTAGTCACCTTTTTCAAATCGTCTTCGATGCGCTTTGACGTTACCCGTGGCCAGCTCTCGACCACTTGAGCCTGCACGAGTCCGTACGTTGCCCCCGCGTAAAACAAAACCCAACGTGCGCGGAATAGCCACTCCTGAACCTCGCGCAGGAAATCGTCAGGTACGCGCTTGCGACCCCAAAGACGCTTCAAAGTGATCTCTGCCACGCGGACGCGCGTTACTTCCCTTCCAGAATCTTCTTCCTTCGCCCGCACCAAGTGCAGGAGCAGGAGTGCGCATTCGGGCGCGTCTGGCATATAAGGTCGAGGTTTGGGAGATGATGCCATGTTTCCGAACCATCACCGAAAAATGTTGCACAAGACACAATAGAATGGTTATATAGGATACGTCTAGAGACATTGCGCGAGAATCGATACAAATATCTTGGATCTGGGTCGCGATAAAGCACAGAAAAATGTTCTCTAGCTGCCTAAAGTAGTATCGATAATTATCGATTGGAAGAACGCAATAGCCCCTTGATCGACTTATCCACTATCCGGCTTCGGACCAAGAGGGATAGCGAGGCGCAAATGACCAAGAGATACGGCCGGTCGAAGCAGGTCTCCGTCACTTGGCGCGCTGTCCCCATGCTCAAGCCAAACGCGGACGCAATTACCGGCGGTCGCGCGACATCGCCAGGGTCAACATCAAGTCCGTCTTTGGCCTCGCTTCTGCAGGCAGAAGATGCCTCGGAGAAGGAGTCCGGGGCGGCCGATCAGCTCGACGGGCTCAACGCGCCGATCGCGAGCTGGCCAGATGACGTGAGACCAAAGATGCAGCGTTCGATCCATCCGTATGCCGAGATCTTCCCGATCCTCAGCGCAGAAGAATTGAACGTGCTGGCGGACGACATAGCCGTTCGCGGGCTTCTCGATCCTATCGTTCTCCATGATGGTCAAATCCTCGATGGGCGTTGCCGGTACCTCGCTTGTCAAATTGCTGGGGTCGAACCACGTTACGAAACTTATGTTGGCGATGACCCTCTGGGTTACGTCGTGAGCCGTAATCTGCATCGCCGGCATTTGACCGCGAGCCAGCGTGCCTTGGTCGCGGCAAGCTTGTCGGATCTGAATGTAGGAGCCAACCAACACACTTCCAGCGAGGGTGTGCCAATTGGCATAGCCGCGGCGCTCATGAAGGTCAGTCCCCGGTCGGTTGCGCGGGCCAAGCAGCTTGTGCGGCTCGGCCCTTCGGAACTCGTGCAGGCTGTCGCGGCCGGTAAGATCGCGGTTTCCGCCGCGACCCTGCAGCTTGGCCAGGAACTCGATCGGGTGGCTGACCGGGAAGATGGGCTGTCGGTGCCGGAGACCGTTACGGCCGTCGATGGTGCAGGATCAGTAGCGAGCGGGACCGAGGTCGGAGTCGGTAAAAGTATTGAGATTGGGATCAAGGTGTCGGAAGACCGCCAAACGTCGGCCCCTCAGTCTCCGGTTTTGCCTCAGAGCGCGCAAGAGCCCGCGAAGTTGGCCGAAGCTACGGCGGAGGATGTTGAGCCGGGCTGGCTTTGGGATCGGTTCATCCCCAACTCCGCCGTCACCGCTATCATCGGCAGCATGGCGTCGCCAGTGACGTTAGTACCAATCAGAATCGCGGCGACCGTGACCGTAGGCGGCGATTGGCCGAACTATCATAGAGCATCACGCGGCCGGGTCGTATGGCTTACGCGACATGCTGATTTTGAGCGCGTGATGTTCAATCATTTCCAGGCGGCCGAGGTCCGTTGGTCCGAGGTTGATGTACTTCCCCCAGAACTCGATAACTTCAACCTTCCAACCTACGATATGGCCCGCGACCTAGACCGACTTGGTCAGCTCGTTTCGAACAAGGACGATGTTCGTCTCGTGATCGTCGATTCGTTCCCCCTGTACCTCGGATGCGGGGATATCGAAGGAACGATTCGAAACTTCAGCATTGCCTTCGGCGCTTTGCGGAAGATCGCAACCCACTCCAGCGCGGCGGTGATCGTCCTGTGCCCGCTGCCATTCCGCAAAGGCCACAAGAGCATCACGCTGGCGCTTCGGGCATTTGCTGCCGCTAAGGAGCTCAATACCTTGATCATTGTTGAGGGCAATGGCTCGGGAGGCACCGTGACGCCTGCAAAAGATCCGAACATTGATGTCCGCCGCTATCTTTTCCGAGTGAATTTTCCCTGCGGTCCCTCCGGACCGACGATCGTTTGGGATAATGAAAGGTGCGTCCCATAGCTGCCACGACGGCACCAATGTTGCAGCCGCACACCGTGAAGGTCCGTCAAAGGCGACATCGAAGCAGGCCACAGAGCGCATCCTACTTACGCCGTATCGGCCACCGGGTAGTCAACGTTAGGAAAACCGAGTGAAACAAGGGCGCCGATCCATCGCCGCCTGAGCGACCTTGTAAAATACCGAAAGAGTTCAAGATATCGTCGTCCGTCCGATAAGAATGGCACACAAATGAGTCCTCAAAAACCGCGTTTGCGACGAGAGCTTCAAGATAGCCAGAAATTCCCGGCGCATACTCGGGCGCAACAGGAGGCGATCAAGAACGAGGCGCCCCGATTGGCGAAGCTCGGCGTTACGGATTTCGAAACAGTGCAGCGGGTCAAGCACCTCCACAATGACCCGATCCTCCGGCTGAAACGAGCTCGATATCCAGCTATTCTAGATGAATAGAAGATATATGCCGAATTTCGCGCCTGAGGCGGGCAATTGCATTCGCTAACTTAGGCTGTCGATAGCTATCACAAAAGGTCAGCAGCATGTCTCTCCAGGAAAAATCACATCACAAGCCCGAAGCAGTAGAACCTTTCGATGAAGCCGGTGCCACCGGCCGCGGAAAAGGCCGAAAGGCGGTTATGGTCCATGAAAACGATCGCCATGTTCACTTGGCCACCTTGGCCGGAACGCTTCATGGGATGGGACTATCGTCCCCGGCGATATCAGCCGCATTGGTTGCGGAGAATAGTACCAAATGTCAGCCCCCGCTTGATGCCTCTCAGCTGAGCCGGATTGTGGCGACCGTCACGAAGGATGTTGGGGGCGCCCGAGGTGATGCCGGTGTGCTTCTCCTGGAAGCCGTTCTCGAACGCTTTTTCGCTGGCGGTAAGCATTTGATCTCGGGCCCAGACGGCCAGTTCTGGAACTATAGCGGTACGCTTTGGCATCCGGTTCCAAAAGCCTGGGTCAACGGCCGGATTTTTGAAGCCATTCAAAGCCTCCCGCAGCGAGTTGGTGTGACCAGCACCGCCCTGATGTCCCAAGCACATGCCTTGCTGAACGCAAAACTTGCCGACAACGAGGACCGATTCTCCTTCACCAAGGACCCCGCTCCAATAATTAACTGCCTGAATGGCGAACTCTGGATCAATCCCGATGGCACCGTCGAACTACGACCGCACCGGCCAGAATCCTACCTTCGGCATTGCCTTGACGTTGCCTACGATCCGAATGCCAAATGCCCGCAGTACGATCGCGCGCTAGGGGGAATTTTCGGTTCGGCCGACGATCCTAGAGAGCTAAGACGGCATTGGCACGAGCTGGTCGGGTACATCGTTCAGCCGCACCGAAATATCCCGGTCATCGTCATTATGCGTGGTCGCGGCGAGAATGGAAAAACCGTCCTGGCGAAGACCCTTGTTCGACTTTTGGGAGAGCCGTCGGTTCAAGCTCAACATGTCGAAGACCTCGATAAGAACCGATTCGCTATGGGCAATCTCTTGGGAAAACTTCTGTTCCTCGATGACGATGTGAGTGCTGGCGCTCGCCTTCCCGACGGGCCGCTCAAGACAATCAGCGAGGGCAAGATAGTGTCGGGGGAGTTGAAATTCGGGCCGTCGTTCAACTTTGTTGTGCGCACCGTGCCAATGCTGCTGTGCAACAACTTGCCTAGGTTGGCCGACTTGTCCCATGGCCTCAGGCGGCGGATGCAAGTTATACCGTTTGATCGAACCTTTACCGACGAGGATCGCGACCCGAGACTATTCGAGTATATCTGGGCGAACGAGTTACCGGGGGTGTTGAACCGAGCGTTGCGAGGGTACCAGAGGATAGTCCAGCGGGGCTCAATGTTCGACCTGCCCGCAGCCGTAACGGCGGCAACAGAAGATTGGCTAAACGAGGCGAATCCCGTTTTCCGCTTTATCAAAGAGCAGTGCCGGACCGGCAATGATGAAACCTGCAAAGTGAAAGAACTTTATGCTGCTTACCGGTCTTGGGCGCATCAAGCCGGCGTTAGGTCAATCCAGGACCGAATAGCTTTCGGTCGCGACATTGCCCACCTCGGCTATGACGTAAATGGCCGCAAAGGGGATCGCGTCTTTGGGCTCGACTTGCGAAATTGATCAGATGCGCTGCCCGGGATCGACAGCATAATTTCGACGCTGATATGGTTATTCCCCCAGGTATCTCAGCGATTTTGTGTGCGCGAATTCGAGCGCCAGGGGTGGGTCCAATGCTGGGCTTGAGCACCGGGTGACCGAAGTTGCAGTGGATGTAGAGTGACTACCGAGCCACCCGCGAGCGCGATGGAGTCTATACCTACCTCGATGCCGTGTTCGCAGTGGTCCGGAAATGGACCCGACTCGGGTGCGCCAAAAGCCGTGCGAAGCGGGCTCTCGCGTTACAAAACACTGGGGCAGGGAGGAAGGGGGAGCCGTTCGCTGCGGTGATTGCGAGCTCAGCCAACGTCCACGACAGGACGGTCAGTAAATGGTCGCGGGCTTTGCGGTACGCGGTCGAGGTCAAGAAGGACCGGGAAGGGCTGGCCAAGTTCATCAAACGGAACGGGGGGATCAACGCCTGCGCGTCCAAGTTTTCTGATGCCGGCCGCCAAACCCGGAAGCGTGGTCGATAATGCCGGCATTCCGTTGCCGACAACATCCGAATCCTATGATCCCGACCGGCGCGATCCCACTCGGATATCGCCCGACCTATGCGGCGGGATCGCGGCAACTCGTTAAGAAAGAGGCATTTCTTCATCAGTCAGCGGGAACGCTTTAGTTCCTGCGATCTCGATGTAACGAATATGGTGCGGACAGCTTACGTTCGGAAAGCCCGAGGGAAAGGCTATACGTCGGGGCTCGCGGCCGCCCCGAGAGCGCAATGGACGCCAGCGGGAGTCGTGCCGTGGCGGCGAGGTATGAGCCGTTGGGGCGATCTGTTTGGCAAGCGTCACGTGGCGAGCGGCGCCGAAGCCGGCACCCTAGCCAGTGGTGCCACAGCCGGTGGTGCCACAGCCGGTGGGACGACTGGTAAGAAGCCTAACCGGTAAACCGAAGCCAAGGCCAGCGGCACCGATCGCGGCACCGTCGAGCGGATGGACGCCCGTCTATTAAAAAGCTTCATCGCGAAGTCGTGTGGGTTATTTTTTGTCAATTTCGATCAATGCCCTTTGTTGTTTCTGCTACTGTTGAGGCTGTGGGCATGTGGGCAACGCTTGCGTTGTCCAAGCGAAGCGGCATGAC
>JBKQHQ010000172.1:0-13982 GCA_052148715.1 Xanthobacteraceae bacterium
GCGGCTGGAACTGTTACTACAAACCGCCTGGTCCAAAGACGATGCGGGCCGGTTGGACCAAACTCACCGCCATGGCCCATGGTTATCTCCTTGCAACCGCTACACAAAATGTGTGAATCCCGTAGCCGCTTGCGGGGAGAGGTCGGAACAAGCGCGTTTTTGCGCTTGTTCCGGGTGAGGGGGCCCTTCCGCGAGTCTGAGCCTGTTGAGAGTCCCCCTCACCCGCCATCCTCGCTGGCGCTCGGATGGCGACCTCTCCCCGCAAGCGGGGAGAGGTGAAAGTCGGCGATCCATATTCATCGAAACACGGACTAATATTTCGAGCCGTTGCGCTTCTTTTTGGCGCACGCCGCGCATTTGCATCCGATCGGCTTGATGAACGTGTCGAAGTAGTTGCGCCCGTAGTTGTAGGTGATCTCCTCGCCCGGCTTGATGGTCTTGACCGCGCGGATCTTGATGGCGTGCTTGACGATATAGGTTTGCGCGTTCGGCCTGCAGGAGTGATTGATGTAGCGCGCGATGTTGCGCCGGTCGGCGCCGTCGACGGTCCAGCGGGTGTTGATCTCGAACAGGTATTTCGAGTTGCGGTCGTCGGCCGTCTTGGTGGAGATGAGCTTGCCCCAATACTCGGCGATGAACGATCCCTTCTTGATCGGCTCGACGGCGAACAGGCCGAGGCCGGTTCTGGAGCGGCCGACGCGGTACGGTCGGTTCGATGCGGAGGATCTCGTAGCCACAGGCATACGGCGTGCGGAAGCGGGCTCGATGGAGGAATTCCGGCGGCTGATCGGCGACGCTCGCTGCGCCTTTTCTCAGACTGAGTGATGACGCCGCAACGGTGTATGAGTAATACCCACACGCGCCTGAACGCCGGTTAAGAGCACGGGAGCACGCCGGCTAGCGCGCGCTACGCGCCTCGCGCTTGTGAATACCATGAATTCTGCGATACGCAAGCGAGAAGGCGGCGCGCGCTTGCATGCGGCATGGTTCCCATCGATCATGCGCGCATCTTTAACGTGACGCCTCTTGCGGCAATTCGCGTGAAGGCTGGTGGATGCAGGTCTACGACGCCGTGATCATCGGGGCCGGGCACAACGGCCTCACCTGCGCGGCCTACCTCGGCATGGCGGGACTGAAGGTCAAGGTCCTTGAACGGCGCAAGGTCGTGGGCGGCGCTGCGGTCACGGAAGAATTTCATCCGGGCTTTCGCAACTCGGTGGCCGCCTACACGGTGAGCCTGCTGCATCCAAAAATTATCCGCGATCTTCGCCTGCATGAGCACGGCCTGCGCATCGTCGAGCGCCGCGCGCAGAACTTCCTGCCAACCCCCGAAGGACAATACCTGCTCGCCCGGGACGGCGAGACCGAGCAGCAAATCGCCAAGTTCAGCCGCGACGACGCCGCGCGGCACGCCGCCTTCAGCGGTGAGCTCGATGCGAGCGCCGAGGTGCTGCGCGATCTCGTCCTGCGCGCCCCGCCGAATCTGGCCGAAGGCCTCAATCCGCGCAGCCTCGGCGAGCTCGTCAAGGCGGCCATGTTGGGCAACCGGTTGCGGCGGCTGCCGGCCGAGCGGCTGCGCACCCTGCTCGACCTCTTTACCAAATCGGCCGCCGATTACCTCGACGGTTGGTTCGAAGGCGATCTGGTGAAGGCGCTGTTCGGCTTCGATTCGATCGTGGGAACCTACGCGAGCCCGTACACGCCGGGCACCGCCTATGTGCTGTTGCATCACGCGTTCGGCGAGGTGAATGGCCAGCGGCGCGTGTGGGGTCACGCCATCGGCGGCATGGGTGCGATCACGCAGGCGATGGCCAAGGTGGCCCGGAACCTCGGCGTTGAGATCGAGATCGATGCGCCGGTGCGCGAGGTGATGGTCGAGCGCGATCGGGCAAGCGGCGTCGTGCTTGCCGACGGTCGGATGGTGCGCGGGCGCATTGTCGCGGCGAACGTGAACCCGAAGCTGCTCTACACTTCCATGCTTCAAGCCTCTACGCTCGATGCGGCGTTCCTCCATCGCATGCAGCGCTGGCGCTGCGGTTCCGGCACGTTCCGGATGAACGTGGCGCTGGCCGCGCTGCCGAGCTTCACGGCACTGCCGGGGAGCACCGTCGCCGATCACCACACCGCCGGGATCATTATGGCCCCGAGCCTTCGTTACATGGACCGCGCCTATGATGATGCGCGGCGCGATGGTTGGAGCCGCGAACCGATCATCGAGATGCTGATCCCCTCGACCCTCGACGATACACTGGCGCCGCGCGGCGCCCATGTGGCGAGCCTGTTTTGTCAGCATGTCGCGCCGGTCTTGCCCGACGGGCGTTCATGGCACGCGTGCAAGGACATTGTGGCCGACCGCATGATCGAGACTGTGGAGCGCTATGCGCCGGGCTTCAAGGCCAGCGTCATCGGCCGCCAGGCGCTCAGCCCGCTCGATCTGGAAGAGGTGTTTGGTCTGACCGGCGGAGATATTTTCCACGGCGCCCTCTCGCTCGACCAGTTGTTCTGGGCGCGTCCGATGCTCGGCTATGCCGACTATCGCGGGCCCTTGCAGGGGCTTTATCACTGCGGGTCGGGTGCGCATCCGGGAGGCGGCGTGACCGGAGCGCCCGGCCACAACGCGGCGCAAGCGATTCTGGCGGACCGTCGCTGGCGGTGGGAACGCCGTCAATGAACTGAAACGGAGGGCGACATGGCGGATCTCTGGGCCAAGAAGTCGATTGCCATGCTGCAGGCGCAAGCGGAGGAGCCGAGCCTGCAGGCGCTCACGACCCATGACGGGGTGCCGCTCAAGCGCAGCCTCTCGGCCGTGAGCCTGATGTCGTTGGGGATCGGCGGCATCATCGGCGCCGGCATCTTCGTCCTCACCGGCCACGCGGCGGCCACCCATGCCGGACCGGCGATTACGCTCTCGTTCATTCTCGGCGGCATCGCCTGCGCGCTCGCCGGGCTTTGCTACGCCGAGATGGCGTCCCTCGTGCCCGTCGCGGGCAGCGCCTACACCTATGCCTACGCGACGATGGGAGAGTTCATCGCCTGGGTGATCGGTTGGGATCTGATCCTGGAATATGCGCTCGGCGCGATCACGGTGGCGAACGGCTGGTCCGGCTACGCGGTCAGTTTTCTGCGGGACCTCGGCCTTGTCGTGCCCGACCGATACGCCAGCGCGCCGCTCGACTACGATGCCGCGCTCGGCGTTTGGCATACGACCGGGGCGCTGCTGAACGTTCCGGCCATGCTGGTGGTCGCCGCGATCAGTGCGCTCCTGGTGATCGGGATTCACGAATCGAGCCGGGCCAACAATGTCGTCGTCGTCATCAAGCTGGCGATCATCGCAGTCTTCATCATCGTCGGTGCCGGCTCGCTCAGCACGGCCAATTGGGTGACTCAAGCGAACCCGACCGGCGCGTTCATTCCGCCCACGACCGGCCCGGGCGACTTCGGCCTCGGCGGCGTGCTGCGCGGAGCGGGCGTGGTGTTCTTCGCCTATATCGGCTTCGATGCCGTCTCCACCGCTGCCCAGGAAGCCACCAACCCGCAACGCGACATGCCGATCGGTATCCTCGGCTCGCTCGCGGTCTGCACCGTCCTCTACGTGATCGTCGCCTTCGTCCTGACCGGGATCGTGCCGTACGACAAGCTCAACGTGCCCGATCCGATTGCGGTCGCCCTCGACGCCATCGGCGTGCATTGGCTCTCCCCGATCATCAAGCTCGGCATCGTCCTCGGCCTGAGCTCGGTAATCCTGGTCTTGTTGCTGGGCCAAACCCGGATCTTCTACACCATGGCCCGCGACGGCCTGCTGCCGCCGTTTGCGGCGCGGGTTCACCCGCGCTTTCGCACGCCCGCCGTCGCCACGCTGCTCACCGGCGCGATCGTGATGGTGCTCGCCGGATTGCTGCCGATCGGGATCGTCGGCGAGCTCGTCAGCATCGGCACCTTGTTCGCCTTCGCCATCGTCTGCCTCGGCGTGCTCGCGCTCCGCATCATGCAGCCGGACCTGCCGCGGCCGTTTCGCACGCCCTCTGTTTATCTGGTCGCGCCGGCCGGCGCGCTCGCCACCGTGTTCCTGATGCTCGGTCTTCCCGGCGACACCTGGCTGCGCCTGGTGCTGTGGCTGATCATCGGCCTCGTGATCTATTTTTCCTACGGCCGACGCCACAGCCGGGTTTGAAACTCTGATGGACGGCTCCAACCCCCCTCGGTCGTCATTCCGGGGCCCGAGCGTAGCGAGGGAGCCCGGAATCGATAATAACAGACCGGGGCTATGGTTTCCGGGCTCGCCGCTGCGCGGCGTCCCGGAATGACCAGCATAGAATCTGTTGTTGGAAAAACTGCGTTACCGCCACATGCCGCGCATGCGGGCGCCGATATCGAGCCGCGGCGTGCGCTGCGGCTCGAGGTTCGGCTGCAGCGGCGGCGCGGCGACCGGCCAAGTCTGCTGCTCGAACAAGGCTGCGACCGAATCCGGGATGAAGCGGGTGCGCGACGCATAGACGTGCCGGTCGCCGAAGCTCGCCTGCTGATGCGTGTAGAACCGCTGCGGCACGACGATCTCGAGCTGGTCCTTGGCCCGCGTCATGGCGACGTAGAGGAGGCGGCGCTCCTCCTCGAGCTCTTCGCTGGTGCCGGCGCCGAGATCGGACGGGATGCAGCCGTCGACGCCGTTCAACACAAAGACGGCGCGCCATTCCTGCCCCTTGGCCGAATGAATGGTCGACAGGATCAGATAATCCTCGTCGAGGTGGGGCGCGCCCGCCTCATCGCTCGATGCGTCCGGCGGATCGAGCGTCAGCTCGGTGAGAAAGCGCTCGCGCGTCGGATAGCCGGCAGCGATCTGCTCGAGCTGCACGAGGTCGGCGGCGCGCACCGAGGCGTCCGCGTGGAGGCGTTCGAGGTGCGGCGCGTACCAGTGGCGCAGCAGGGCAAGCTCGGCCGGCCAGCCCGCCGCGCGCCGCGACAACAGCCCCACGAGCTCGGTGAACGGCGCCCAGTCCGCGCCGGCGCGCGGCGGCGGCGGCATTTCCGCCAGCACGAGCGCCGGATCCGGGCCACCGATCCGGTCGAGGATGCGTCCGGCCGTGGTCGGTCCTACTCCGGGCAGCAGCTGGATGACGCGGAAGCCCGCGACGCGATCGCGCGGGTTCTCGACGAAGCGCAGCGCCGCGAGGATGTCCTTGACGTGCGCGGCCTCGAGGAATTTCAGGCCGCCGAATTTCACGAACGGAATATTGCGGCGCGTCAGCTCCAGTTCCAGGGCGGCGCTGTGCGCCGACGCGCGGAACAGAACCGCTTGCGCCTTGAGTGCCGTGCCGGCCTCGCGGTTCTCGAGGATGCGCGTGGCCACGTAGCGCGCCTGATCGGCATCGTCGCGCACGGTAACGAGCGACGGCCGCGCGCCCGACCCGCGATCGGACCAGAGGTTTTTAGTGAAGCGCTCGCTTGCGAGCCCGATCACCGCGTTGGAGGCGGCGAGGATCGGCTGCGTCGAGCGGTAATTGCGCTCGAGCGTGACCACCCGCGCCGGCGGGCTGAACTCGCCGGGGAAGTCGAGGATGTTGCGCACCGTCGCGGCGCGAAACGAGTAGATCGATTGCGCATCGTCGCCGACCACCGCGAGCCCGCGCCCGTGCGGCTTGATCGCGAGCAGGATCGACGCCTGCAGCCGGTTGGTGTCCTGATACTCGTCGACCAGCACGTGGTCGAACCGCTCGCCTATGTCGGCGGCAATCGACGGCTCGCACAGCATATGCGCCCAATAGAGCAGGAGATCGTCGTAATCCAGCACGTTTTGGCGCTGCTTTGCTTCGACATAGGCGGCAAAGAGCTGGCGCAGCTTGTCCTCGAAGCCGGCGCACCAGGGAAACGCCCGCGCCAGCACCTCTTCGAGCGCGGCCTGCGCGTTCACGGCCCGAGAATAGATGGCGAGGCAAGTCGATTTCGTCGGGAAGCGGCTCTCGGTCTTCGAGAATCCGAGCTCGTGGCGCACGAGGTTCATCAGATCGGCCGCGTCCTCGCGGTCATGGATGGTGAACGACGGGGTCAGCCCGATCTGCTCCGCGTATTCGCGCAGCAACCGGGCGCCGATACCGTGAAAGGTGCCCGACCAGGCGAGCGCGGCGCTGGCGCTGCCCGATGCCGATCCGAGCACCTGCGCGACGATGCGCTCGACCCGCCGCGCCATCTCCGCCGCCGCGCGCCGCGAGAACGTCAGCAACAGGATCCGGCGCGGATCGACCCCGTTCACGACCAGATGCCCGACCCGGTGGGCCAGCGTGTTGGTCTTGCCCGATCCGGCGCCGGCAATGACGAGGAGAGGGCGGTCGTCATCGAGCGCGGCCGCGCCGATGCCGTGCTCGACCGCGCATCGCTGCTCGGGATTGAGCTTGTCGAGGTACGCAACGCTCATGGTCTTGATGCGAATCATTCCCACACGGCCGAGCCCCACCAACCATGCTTCTTGTTTTGCTCGCAACCGGATTGCGGAGAGCGTCGATCCGACGTTCTCCACGCCGGCGCGGCCTCGCTACGCCAGTATTCCCGGGCCTTGGAGAGAAGCTATGGGCGTGTTGGGCTCGGCGGGACCTGCGTTGATCGGTCTACTAGGCGGCTCGGGTCATTGCCTTCAATGCGCGCCAAATAGCGGCGTTGCCGTCGCCTCGATTGCGCCCCGCGAGAGCCGGCCGTAAAGCTTGGCCGGCCAATAGGGGCGGGCGCGCCACCTCGGCGCTTTTCGAGAGGAATGCCGGCTAGAATACCAGCGCGGCAAAACCGCAATTGCGCCGCCCCATAAAAGAGCGAAAACAGGGTAGGACTTCCGTGCTTGACCGATTTCACGCTCCAGCACTCGCCGTCGCGCTCATGAGCGTCGGCTGTGCTGCGAATCCGCTCTCGGCGCAGGAATTCCCGACGCGGCCGGTCACCATCATCGTGCCCTCGACCGCCGGCGGCGGGACCGACATCATCTCCCGCATCGTTGGTGATCAGCTTTCCAAACAGCTCGGTCAAGCGTTCATCATCGATGACCGGCCCGGTGCCGGCACGGTAATCGGTACCGTCGCGGCGGCCAACGCGGCGGCAGACGGTTACACGCTGGTTGCAGGCCTCAATGCCAACATGGCGGTGAACCCGAGCCTGTTTGCAAGGCTGCCCTACGATCCCATCCGCGACTTCACACCTGTGGCGATGCTCGCGAGCTTTCCGTACGTGGTCGTGGTGAGCAAGAACCTGCCAGTGCACTCGATCAAGGAGCTAATCGCGCTCGCGAAATTGCGGCCGGGTGAAATCGACTATGCGTCGGCCGGCAACGGCACCGGGCAACATTTGTCTGCCGAGCTGTTCAAGTTGATGACCGGCATCAACCTCACCCACGTGCCCTATCGCGGCGCTGGGCCGGCCTATGCCGACGTCATATCAGGACAAGTGCCGGTATTCTTCGACAATCTGGCGAGCGGATTGGGCCAGATCAAAGGCGGCAATGTGCGCGCGCTCGCGGTCACCAGCAGGGAACGATCGTCGCTGTTGCCCGGGGTGCCGACGGTCGCCGAATCCGGCGTTCCGGGATATGAACATTATGTTTGGTTCGGGCTGTGGGCGCCGAAAGCGACCCCGCAGCCAATTGTCGCGACGTTGCATGCGCAGGTGGAAAAGGCACTGGCCGATCCGGCGGTGAAGGAACGAATCGTCGCGGATGGCGGGGCGCCTATGGATATGCCGCTCGCCGACATCGAGCCATTCGTCAAAGCCGAGATCGCGAAATGGGCGGACGTGGTCAAACGCTCCGGCGTATCGGTCCAGTAGGTTTGCGTGCCAGTGTCACAGGCCGCCAAGGACCTCGCGGCGATGGGCCGAGAGGAAGTCACGGCCCTGCGGCGCTGATTGCCAATCCGAAATCGAAGGAGTCCATGGCGTTGGGCAACTCCGTGGCGCGCTCTATCTGTCAGGCTATCCCAGGACTTATGAGCGCATTAAGCTTCCGCTGACAAATCCAAAAACTCCGATTCGCAAGCGCCGCGCGCATAGCAAAGCCATAATCATGCTCACCCATCGCACGACGGCGGGGTTGTCAGGAAACGATCTCGATTTCCACGAAGATCAACTCCTGGTCGCCGCCATTGATCACATCGTGCTCGACACCCGCCGGGCGGAAGTATGACACCCCGGCCGCAAGTTCGACGATCGATTCACGACCTGCTTCGATGATGCGCATCCGCCCGTCGGTGACGGGGACCACGACATAGTCGTACTCATGGCGATGCAATCCAGTATGCGCGCCGGGCGCCATTCTGTGCCGAGTGACTCGCGCGCGCCCGTTATCGATTTGCCGGTCGGCTGCTTCCTGCAACATGACGATAGCTCCTTCGCAACGTGGAACGGAAAGTACTTCCGCGGTCGCTACCACAAGGTCAGGCCGTGCAGCCACATCAGTCGGGTAGACCGCCGTATCGGGCGTTGCCCCGGCGCTCCTCCCATGTAGTTGCCAGCGTCACGATAAGCGCCTAGTTATCTGCAAGTGAACTACGTCTTCGCCGCGTATATATGCAGCGGCATATATCTTGCATTGTAGGACGGCGACCTCAGTTGTCGGTGACCCCTCCATTAGCGGCTTCGTCCATGGCGCAGATCGGACTACAATTCGCCCCCTGCACGAAAGGCTGGCCGGCGTGACTACAGTTGTGAAAAAATTCGCGACAATTTCTCTTGCCGTGGCCTTGATTGGGATGTCCGTCGTTTCTCGGGCCTGTGCTGCGCCGCCTGATCTTGACGGTGTATGGATTGCGGACGTCAAAGACCAAAAGCGCCAAGAAACCGAAAATATCCCGCCCTGGAAGCCGGATATTCTGCTGCAGGCTCAGCGCTTGGCTGCCGAGGAAAAGGCGGGTCGGCCTTTCCTTGTGCTCAGCCATTGCCTGCCGCACGGCATGCCAAGCTGGATGCTGATCACGCACAATGCGTTTGAGCTTCTAACGACGCCCGGCCGCATCACCATGCTCGGTGAGGTCGACGGCAACCGGATGCGCCGAATCTATATGGATGGTCGTCCGCATCCCGAAGACCCCGATCTGACGCTGCATGGCCACTCGATCGGCCACTGGGACGGCGACGTCTTGGTGATCGACACGACCGGCATCGCACCGCAGGTCTATATCGCGATCAGCGAGGCGGTCGGCATTCCGAACAACGGCGGCATGCATATCGTCGAAAGGCTTCATCTGGCAAGGCCGAATGTTCTCCATGACGACCTGGAAATCACGGCGCCAAAGGTTCTGACTGCAACTTGGAAGACGACGCGTATTTTCCGCCGCTATCCGGATCGTCATTATGAGATCACTGAAGGCGAATGCATGCAGGAAGACCTTGTCCCCGGCAAGGATGAGTTCGGCAACGACATATTCGTTCCTCATCCACAGAACCCGGACGGGTCGGTCCGCGCAACAAAATAAGGATAATTAGATGTTGTCGCCCAAAATCGCTCTCCTTGCCGCCGGCCTGACCCTCGGTTTAAGCGGGGTGGCGCCGGCACACCACTCGAATGCCGCTTACGATCTCGATCATCCCAAAACCATCGAAGGCACCGTTAGAACAGTCAACTGGACCAACCCCCACATCACCTTTGTCATCGAGTCCGATGCCGAGGATGGCGAGCCGGCTCGCTCCTGGCTGTTCGAGGTCTCGAGCCCGGGGGTTTTGACCCGCTCGGGCTGGACCAAACACTCTCTTAAGCCCGGAGATCACGCTCTCTTCCGCTATGCGCCGCTTCGCGACGGCACGCTCGGCGGATTTCTGCTGAAGGTCACCTTGCCGAGCGGTCAGGAGCTCACTTACAGCCTGACGCCGCCGGCCGATGAATGACGCGATGATCGGCGCCGCCCTCAGAAGCCTGAGCAAGTGGCTGGCGGCGACGGCGCTGAGCAACACGATCCAGACGACCGGCTGGGTCATTCCAACCCTGCAGACGATGCATATCCTCGGCGTTGCCCTGCTTTTTTCCTCGGCGATCGTCGTGGATCTGCGGATCTTGCGGTTGATTCAACGCGACGTCCCGTTACCGGAAGTTGCGCGGCGATTCCTTCCAATGATCTGGCCGGTCTTGTTGATCCTTCTGATCACGGGGAGTTTGCTGATCATCGGCGAGCCGCGACGTTCGCTCCTCAACACCACCTTCTATCTCAAAATGGCGCTCCTTGCCTTAGCCGTGACGCTGACCGGCGCGCTCCAGTGGTCGTTGTCGTTGGCCCCGGAATTTTGGGAGAAGGATCGGCGGCGGCGGATGGCGGGGCAGCTTGCGGCGACCCTCTCCGTGCTGGTCTGGTGCGGCATCCTCTTCGCCGGACGCTGGATTGCCTATACCCAGGAAGGATGATGCCGCAGCTTGTGGACTTGATTTCATATCTCGAGAACAGCGGTCTGGCGGACAACATCCGCGAGAACGATGTGCTGTTTCCCCTCATTGAATCGGTGCACGTCCTCTCGATTTGCCTCGTGGTCGGGTCCATTCTTGCGGTTGACCTGAGACTGCTTGGGCTCGCCTCGATTCACCAGTCGGTGAGCCGCGTCACGCAGGGAATTTTGCCCCTGACCTGGTGCGCCTTTGTGGTCGCCGTCGCCTCGGGCGGTCTCCTGTTCATCTCCAACGCAACCAAGTATCTGGGCAACGGCTATTTCATCGCCAAGATTGCTCTGATCTGCGTCGCCGGAGTGAACATGGCGATTTTTCACGCAATGAGCGCCAAAGACCTGCCGCGGTGGGAGAGCGAAGCCAAGCCGCCGCTTCCGGCACGGCTGGCGGGAGGACTATCGATCCTTTTGTGGGTCGCGGTGGTCGCGTGCGGGCGTTGGATCGGGTTTACCATGCAGGTCGGATGAAATGATCGGTGTCCGCGTTTCTCACGGCAGCTTTGCCGCGATCGCCGTCGCTTGCGTGATCGCGTCGCCGTCGATTTGTGAAAATGCCGCCCAGATGTCGCCCTTCCAGCCCTATGTCGACATGAAAACCTTCATGGAGCACGTTCTCACTCCAGCGGCAACAATCATCTGGAGGGTCAACGGATTCGTGGCCGATGAAAAGGGTGAGCACGACCTGTCCCCCAAATCAGATACCGATTGGGAACGGATCGTAACTGGTGCCGCAACCCTGGCGGAGGCAACGAACGCGCTGATGATCCCGCAACGGGCGCTCGATCCGCAGTGGAGCTTCTATGTGAAGAACTTGGCGGAGGCCGCGAACAAGGCCTATCTCGCTGCGGAGGCCCACGATCTGAAATCAATCTCGGAGGTCAGCGACCAATTGGACAAGATTTGCGCCGCCTGTCATCGGCACTATGGATTTGAATGATTTTGCGGAGACGTGCGATCAACCTTTTCGACGCTCATTTGGTCCAAGTGATGCGTCTCGTTGACGCGCACCACGCGGACGTTCCCATCGACCACATCGATCTCGTTGATGCAGCACGGAGATTGGGCAAGTCGCCAATACGACGACAAGGGTTGATCGAGGAGTTGAAGCAGTAGGGCGCGATTCACGCTGTCATGGCCGACCAGGACAATCGTATCGTCGACATGACGTGCCAGGACGAATCTCAACACGTCGGATGCGCGGGCGACGAGATCCTGGAGCGATTCTCCGTCGGGAAACCGAACGAGGTGCGGGCTCGCGAACCATCTGGCGAAAAGCGTTGGATTCTCCTTCTGTATTTCGTCGTAGCTCCGGGATTGCCACGCGCCATAATCGATGTCGTTGAGCTCATCAAGCACGCGAGCCTGCAGACCGCATGCTCCGGCTATCGCCGCGCCGGTTGCCACGGAACGTCCCATTGGGCTCGTGTACACTTCGCTGGGATGCCAGGCGGAGGCGATCCGCTTGGCGACAGCCTGCGCCTCGGCCCGTCCGCGATCGGTCAGCGCAAGATCGGCGCGACCGCGGAATCGCGGGGGCTTGATGCCTTCAACATGCCCATGGCGGGTTAGGAGAATCTTGTTCATAGGCGACATCTGGCTTGATGAATACGGTATAAGTCCTGGTCAATGCGGCTCGCAAGAGCATCAGTGAACGACTGATACATATCGCAGCGGGCGGAAATTGAGCAGCCGCACTCGAGTTCAAGCGAGGCGAGGCGGCGCGCTTCTCATTCCTGCTCGGTCTGCCTGCCGTCGCCGGGGCGGGGTTCAAGCAATTGTGGGAGCTTCAGGCCGCCTACTCATGCTTGCCGTGGGCAACATCGATGATCATCCGCGTAAGCAGGTAGAGGCGTGGTTCAATCGAATCGATATCGACATATTCGGCATCGTTCGAATGCGCACCGAACCCGCGCAATCCAAACCGCTCGATGACGGGCGCCTTGGTCTGCAACGCAGCAAATGCGGCGTCGGTACCGCCGCCTTCGGCAACCTCGCTGATCAGCAGATTCTGGCCTAGCTCGGAATAGATGCGTTGCGCGTGTTGCGCGAGAGCTTGCGAGGCTGCGGTCATCTCGAGCGGGGGACGCCGGTGCTCGAATTTCATCTCGACCTTGGTATCCGGGATCAGTTGCTGCTTGATGCGCTCGCGAACCCGCCGCTCGATGCCGTCGAAGTCGGCGATGCGCAGCACACGCACATCGGCGACGGCCGACGCCATGGCCGGGATCACGTTGCGATTGTTGCCCGCGGCGGCGAGCGTCCAATTCATCTTCACGCCGGTCGCCGCGTCGGAAAAATCGCGCATCTGCATGATCTGATGCGCCAGCTCGTAAAGCGCATTGCGCCCCTGCTCCGGCGCCTGGCCCGCATGCGACGCCTTGCCTTGCACGTTGAGCAGAACGGCGCCGATCCCGGCGGTCGTCAACGAGAGCCGGTCCGACCCGACCAGCGAGCCTTCGAGCGAAAAGACGGCGTCGTGCTCGCTGCCGAGCTTGGCGAGCATCGCGCGCGAGCCGGGGGAGCTGATCTCCTCGTCGGCGTTGATCAGCACGGTCACGAGGCCATATTCGTGAAAGCTCATCGCTTTGAGCATCGCCAATGCATGAATAACCAATGCGACGCCTTGTTTGTCGTCGGACACAGCGAGACCATAGGCGCGATTGCCGTCAATGCGGAACGGCTGCTGCGCAAGCATGCCGCGGTGGTAGACGGTGTCCATGTGCGCGATCAGCAGGATCCTCTTGCTGCCGGTGCCGGTGAACCGCGCACGCACCATCCTGCCGATCTCCTTGGGCGTATCGACCATGCGATAGGTGTCGGCGGGGTTGGGCTCAATCAGCTCGACCTGGCCGCCGAGCATTCTGAGGCGATCAGCGATCAAACCAGAGATCTTGTCGAGCCCCTCGCGGTCTTCGCTGCCGGATTCAATCGACACGAGATCCTTCAACGTGTCGAGGAGCGGCGCCTTCTCGTTAGCGGCCAGCGACCGAACCGGCTCGACCGGTGCGGCGCGGGCGCCCATCGGAACGGCGGCGCAAATCATGAAGAGGGCGAGGCGGGCGGCGCCAAAGCGGGGTCTCATCACAGCAAGTCCATGCTCAAGTCGACGGTCGCCATATCCGCGTGATCGGCTAAACCGCGGCCAACCGGCGTTGCTCAGGCGAGAGCAACACGAAGGCTGCGTCTGCGACGGCGCCGTCAACGGGAGTAGCACGGGATGGTACACGAGGGCTCCGGCTGACGGAAGCCATGCTGATGTCACTTCCTGGCACGCGGGAGCGCGCCGCATGCGAGCGAGCGGTTCGTTCCTTGACCCTGAGCCGACATCGCCCCATTGCACAATCCTCATCGCCATCACGACGCTAAGGTCATCAAGCACCGCCTCGGGTTCCTTCAAATCCAACGTATCGAAGCCTTCCGTGAACCAGCCATAGACCGGTGCGACAAGCTCGCAGGCCTCATCCTGCCTGCCGCCAGAGTGCCTGCACTACGCTCGGCGTCACATTCTGATGATAATAAAGCGGGTCTCGGTCGGATTGAATCAACCTCTCCGCCGTCATGCCCGCGCTTGTCGCGGGCATCCACGT
>JBKQHQ010000173.1:0-48362 GCA_052148715.1 Xanthobacteraceae bacterium
CTGACGTTTGCGGGCTTCCGGTTCCATTTTCCACCATCATCTGCTCTGTCGTCGCCACATAGCGATGGGGCCGCCAACAAGCTTGGCGGGCCCCATGCCATTCCGGCCGGCTCAGGCGGCCTTGATCTCGATTTTCTTCTCGTTCCTACGGACTTCGGCCGCCTTCGGCAACTGCACCGTGAGGACGCCGTTCTTGAAGCTGGCCTCGATCTTGTCTGCCGCCACGCCATCCGGCACCCGGAACGAGCGTCGGAACGACCCGTAGCGGCGTTCGGAGACGTAATAGTCCTCCGATTTGTCCTCCTTTTCTTCTTGCTTCTCGCCCTTGATGGTCAGCACGCCGTCGGCGAACCTCACGTCGATGTCTTTCTCGCTGAGCCCCGGCAGCTCCGCCTTGACCTTGTAAGCGTCTCCGGTCTCGACAACGTCGACGGCCGGCACCGCTCCGAAGGCCATCTCACCGCGCCAGAGCGGCTCGGCATCGAATAGCGCACGACCGAACGGTAGGCGCCAATACCCACGATAGAAATCATCGAACAGGCGATTGACCTCATGGCGCAGGCTTTCGAACGGCCGGACGCTCGAACCTGTCGCACGCTCTGATTCCTTCGTTTCCGTTTTCACCGGTACCCTAGCTGCTGCTTCCGCCATAGCTGATCTCCTCCTGATGGACTTGAGCACCATTCCAATGGTAGGAGCAAAGCGCAGCAGGCAGACCGCGTCTTTGATTCGGATCAAATGTCGCTTGGCGCACGCCGTCCCGCTCTTGCGCCAAATCAAGGGAATCGGTCGGTTTTCCTAGACGATGAATTCCAGAGGACGTCAGGCACGCGAGCGGCCGACGTAAATGAGGTTCCATGTCATCACCGACCACGAACGATGTGTCCGCCAGCGGGGCGCCCGCAGCGGGTGTGGAAGCCGCGGACCCAAGCAGCGTGGCCATGCCGGCTTCTGTTTTGAAGCCGAGCGAGCCAAGTCGCCAAGCGACACCAATGGTGCCGCTTGCGCCCGAGCGGCTCTACCGTCCCGCGGACCTTTCGGCCCTATCCTTCCAATCGACCGCCGATGTGGAGCCCATGGACGGATTGGTCGGCCAGCATCGCGCGCGCGACGCGATCGGCTTTGGCACACGCATCGACAAGCCGGGATTCAATCTTTTCGTCATCGGCCCGCGCGGCATGCGGATGCAGCGCGCCGTCGAGGCGGTCCTCGAAGAGGCGGCGCGCGAACGGCAGCCCCCGCCCGATTGGGTCTACGTCTACAATTTTAATGAGCCGCATAAACCGGTAGCCATCGAGTTGCCGTCAGGGCGTGCGAGCGAGCTCCGCGACGCCATGCACGAGCTCATCGACGACCTCAAGACGGCGCTGCCAGCCGTTTTTGAAAGTGAGGACTATCAGACGCGACGCAGCGCCATCGATCAGGCTTTCCAAACTAAGCAGAGTGACGCCTTTTCGACCTTGCGTGATAAGGCGGCGGAAAAGGACATTGTCATTCTCCGCACCCCGATGGGCTTCGCCCTCGCGCCCGCGCGTGACGGCCAAGCCCTCCCGCCCGACGAATTCAGGAGCTGGCCGGAGCCCAAGCGGCGCGAAATCCAAGACACCATCGAGGCCCTGGAGAAGGATCTCGAGCACATCGTGCGCCAGCTACCGCAATGGGAGAAGGAGCGGCGCGACGAGATTCGCAATCTCAATCGCGAAACCTCCAAGTTTGCGGTCGGACATTTCATCGACACCACGGCGGCACGTTTCGTTGACATTCCCAGAGTCATGAGTCACCTCGAAGCGGTTCGTGCCGACCTGATCGAAGACGTTGCCATGTCCGTCGTGAAAGGGGAAGGCGAAGAAGGGCCCCCTCGAGACAACAGACTTGGCGGCCCCTTCGATCGCTACGAGGTGAATCTCCTCGTCAGCCAAGTTGGCCGCAAGTCCGGCGTTCCAATCGTCGAGGAGCTGCACCCGACCTTGCCCAATCTCCTAGGCAGCATCGAATACGTGTCGCAGCACGGCGTGCTGGTCACCAATTTTCGCTTGATCAAAGC
This sequence comes from Xanthobacteraceae bacterium, assembly GCA_052148715.1. Classification (GTDB taxonomy): domain Bacteria; phylum Pseudomonadota; class Alphaproteobacteria; order Rhizobiales; family Xanthobacteraceae; genus JBKQHQ01. Next base: position 2,045 of record JBKQHQ010000173.1, read on the forward strand.
CGGCGCGATCCACCGCGCCAACGGCGGCTTCCTCCTGATCGATGCGCGCAACCTGCTCATCGAGCCGTACAGTTGGGCGGCGTTGAAGCGAATGCTGCGCCAGCGCCAAATCAGGATCGAAGACATCGGCCGCTTCATTGGTCTGACCAGCACGGTGTCGCTCGAGCCCGACCCAATTCCGCTTGACGTAAAGGTGATCCTGTTCGGCGATCGGCTGCTATACTACCTGCTTGCGGCCTTTGATCCCGAAATCGACGAACATTTCAAGGTGTTGGCCGATTTTGAGGACGATGTCGATCGATCCCCGCTGACCGAGGCCGCGCACGCGCGATTGATGGCCGCGATCATCCGCGAGCACGGCCTGAAGCCGGTCGATCGCGCTGGCACGGGCCTTATGATCGAACATGCGGCCCGGCTTGCCGACCACGCCGGCAAGCTTACGCTTGTGCTCGATCAGCTCCACGACGTGCTTGCCGAGGCGGATTTCTGGGCTGGCACGGCGGGCCGTACCGTCATCTCGCGCGGCGATGTCGAAATGGCGATCGAGCAAAAGATGCGGCGCTGCTCACGGTTACGCGATCGGGCGCAGGAAGTCATCCTTCAGGATGTCGCGCTCATCGATACGAGCGGCGCGCGGATCGGCCAAGTGAACGGGCTCAGCGTCACCGACCTCGGCGGGTTCCGGTTTGGGCGGCCGACCCGGATTACCTGTCGGGTCCGCCCGGGCAGCGGCAAGGTTGTCGACATCGAGCGCGAGGTCGAGCTCGGTGGCCCCATTCACTCCAAGGGGGTGCTGATCCTGTCCGGCTTCTTGGCCGGCCGGTATGCCTTGGACACGCCGATGTCGCTGTTCGCAAGCCTCGTCTTCGAGCAATCCTACGGCGGCGTTGAAGGAGACAGCGCCTCCTCGGCCGAGCTCTATGCGCTCCTCTCCGCTCTGGCCGAGCTTCCGGTGCGCCAGGATCTCGCCGTTACCGGCTCAGTGAACCAGCATGGAGAGATCCAGGCCATCGGCGGCGTGAACGAAAAAATCGAGGGATTCTTCGATATCTGCCGCGCGCGCGGGCTTACCGGGACCCAGGGGGTCATGATTCCGAGCTCCAACGTGCAGCACCTCATGCTCCGCCGCGACGTGATCGAAGCCTGCGCGGCGGCCAATTTACGGTTTATCCGGTAACGACGATCGATGAGGGGATGGTACTTCTGACGAATCGGCCGGCCGGCGAGCGTGACTACGGTGGGATCTATCCGCCTCAGAGCCTCAATCGGCTGGTCGAAGATCGGCTGCGGTCGTTTGCTCGCGTCCGCCAGAGCTTCGCGCAGCAAGCGTTGTCGACGCATTTGGAAAGTCCGCCATGACCAGGCGGAGCCCGGAGTTCAGGCGCATGGTGCTTGGCCTACCGCATAGCGCCGCCGATTATTCCGCGGTCCACGCCGCCGTTGATCTCGCAGAGTCGCTGCAAGTTGAGCTTCTTGCTACGTTCATTGCGGACGCGACCGTGCTCGGGCTCACTGGAATCCCGGCGGTGCGCGAACTACAGCTTCTAAGGCGCGGTTGGCATCCGATCGATCTTGAGCAACTCACGCAGGACCTAAAGCGCGCGGCCGAAGACGCGCGTCGTCGCTTTAGCGAGACGATCAAGAGTCGCACTATCGAGGCGCACTTTGACGTGGTGCAGGGATCGGAGGCGATTGCGGCGCTGGTGCAAGCCGACGATATCGTGACGATCATCGAGCCGAAGCATCCGGCAGAACGGATCACGCAGCAGTTCACCGGGTTCGTCGAAGCGGCGTTTAAGGCCGACGCGGCTGTTCTCGTGGTCCCAAGCCGGCCGGTGCGCGCGACCGGCCCCATCGTGGCCGTGGTCGTTGCTTCCGACGATCCCAGCATCAGCGCCGCGCTGGCGATCGCTGCGATGGTGAAAGAGCGGCTGATCGTGGTCAATGTAACCGGTAAATCACCACCGGTTACATTTGCCGGGGATTCGGAAAGATCGGGCATTCCGATCGAGCATATCGCCGCCGCCGGCGTTGCGACCGATGCGTCGAAGCTGGCGTCCCTATTGCCCCCCTTGCGGGAGCGCCTCGTGGTCGTCAGCCGCGGGGCATTGAGTGGTGACGTCGCGCGGTTGCTCGCGTCGTTGCGAGGGGTGCCGCTGCTCATGATCGAGCCCGTGGGCGAGACGAGGTCGAAACGGAAGCGAAACGAGGCGAGAGCGCCCCATTGATTTGCTCAAAGCTCAGGTCAGACTGCTCCTCTTCCTTTCGTGTGCACGGAGCGCTTTCCTATCGTGTGCGGACGCGGCGCGCGTTATTTTGGTCAATCCGCGTTCGGGGCAATTATGAATGAACCTAATTCCCCTCTGATCGACACGGACCGCGAGAAAGTCCAGCCACCAGTGCAGAATCCTTCGGAGCCGGAGGCGACAATCGAGATCAGCCTCAGCCGATTGCAACAATTGTTCAACTCCCTCGACCCCTCTCCCTTTCACGAGCGCGATCTTGATCAAGACGCCGAGGAATACATCGTCGGCTCGGCCGAGGAAATTCCTTTGCCGAGACCGATGAAGCTGATCATTCACTTGCCTGCAGATCAATTGCCGCCGCCTGGCGCGCCTGCTCTCGAACAAGCGATCCATAATTACTTCCTCTATCAGGGGACGAATGCCCGCCGCCGGCTGCGGCTGCTGTTTCGGGACGGCCGGGCCGCCCTGCTCATCGGCCTCGTATTTCTTTTTTCTTGCACGTTGCTACGGCAACTTGCATTTTCTCTTGGGAACGGCGCCCCATCAGAGATTTTTGGCGAAGGCATGCTCATTATTGGTTGGGTGGCCATGTGGCGCCCCTTGGAAATTTTCCTCTACGATTGGTGGCCGATACGTCGGCGCTGTCGTGTCCTTGCGAAACTGTCCACCATGGCCGTCATCATTCGGGTGAAGTAATCGTGAGCCTGCCTGGTAATGGACACGGGCATGATTTTTTTACCAGAACCGATTCCGCTTGGCGAAGCATCGCCAAAGCTCGACTGCGGCCCTGCGATCCCGTTCTTGGCACTTCGCTAGCCAGCGCCTGATCGGGCCGGCCACGGATGCGACGTCCGTTCCAGCAGTTGCCCCGAGATCAGCGAGGAGCCCGGCGCCGACGATGCCATCGTGCAATGTTCCGAGCGCCCGCTGCAGATCCTTGACTGCAAAGAGATAGCGTTGAGTCCGCCGGCCTGGCCAGACATCGCCAAAGAACTCTGTCGCATAGCGCAGTTTCTTGACGCGAATCCGCAGCCGATGAAGATCGCTTGTATCGAGTTCATCGATCCTCTTGCCAAGCCTTCGAACCTTGGCGTGATAATCGCTTAGTGCTTCTGCAGCAAAACCCGCCACTGGGCCCGCAAGAACTGCCCCTGCCCTGCTGCCTCCCGGTGCGCCGAGACCGAAATGGCCATCGATCCAACGCGCGAGCCTCACTAACAGGTCGCTACAGTCAGGGTCTCGAAGCACCGCCCGGGCGCGCTGATGGCCTTCGGCGCGCTTCGCCAGTGCCATCTTGATCAATGCGCCTGCAGGCTCGCGCAGTCGTTTAGGCACGCGGCCGATCGTCTCTTCGACCAGCACATCCCACTCGCGTGCAGCGCCGAGTCTCCTTTGCAGTACGCGCAATTCCTCGGCGATTGGCGAGCGGGCCTTCTTCGGCAGGGCATAGCCGAAGATCGAAAAGGCGGCGCGCATGCGGCGGATGCCCACGCGAAGCTCGTGCACGCCTTCCGGATCGTCGCTCTTGCTCGCGTACGCCACGCTGGAAGCGATGTGAGCGACGCAGGCTTGCGCGATGACGGCCAGGGACTCTCGCACACTCATCGCCGGATCGATCTGCGCCGGCGCGGCCGTTAGCGCCCGGCGCCGGGCTCCATTGGCCGGATCGTCGCGCGTGTCAGATGCAATGAGTTTGGAGCGGAGCGAAACCATTGAATTCCACCGAAGCGTAGCTTGCCGTGTAAGCGCCTGCGGACAGGAAATCGACCAGGTCTCCGATGGCTAAATCGAACGGAAGCGCGTATCGCGCGCGCTCGTAGATGATGTCGGTGCTGTCACACGTCGGACCGGCCAGGATCGCGGGGCCCGCGGGTTGCCCATCATGCGGCGTGCGAATCTGATAGTGGATGCGCTCGCCTTGCGATTCCACGAGCCCGTTGTACCGCCCGGCGTCGAGGTAGATCCAACGCTCGATAGCGTCACGCGTCTTGCGCGCCACCAAGAGTACCTCAGCCCGCAGGACGCCGGCATCGCCTACGATGTAGCGGCCGGGCTCCACGATGATCTGCGGCCGCGCTAGCGCGAAATGCTCTGTCAACGCGCGCTCGATTGTCTCCGCATAGGCTTCAATGGGGGGAACCGGGCTGCGGTAGTGCGCAGGCAAGCCACCGCCGATGTTGAGCAGCTCCAGATCGAGGCCGCCGCGCGCACTCGAGCGGAATATGAATTCCGCCGAGGCGATGGCGGCACGCCATTGGCGCGGGTCGGTCTGCTGCGAGCCGACATGAAACGACACCCCTACCGGTCGCACGCCAAGCATTTTGGCACGTTGCAGAAGTTCAACCGCCATCTCCGGCGTGCAGCCGAATTTGCGGGTTAACGGCCATTCGGCCCCTTTGCTCTCGACCAGGATGCGACAGAACACACGCGCTCCGGGCGCCGCACGGCCGATCTTCTCAAGCTCACCGATGCTATCGAAGGCAAAGAGATCAATCCCGAGCCCATGGGCGCGGGCAATCTCTGTCTCATGCTTGACCGTGTTGCCGAACGACAGGCTATGGGCTTGCACGCCGGCGGCGCAACACCGATCGATCTCCCCGCCGCTTGCCAGATCGAAGCTCGCGCCGAGCTTCGCCAACGCGCCGATGATGTCGGCCGCCGGATTGGCTTTCACGGCGTAGAAAATCAATGCATTTGGGAACAGGATGCGCAGAGCGGCATATTTCGCCCGTACGACATCGAGATCGATGACGACAAACGGCGTCGGGATACGTGCGGCATCGAGGAAGCGATCGATTCTTTCCGTTACGGTCGCACCGGTTGTGCTCCGGCGCCTCCCTCCCCCTCGCGTTGGTCTCCCGGTTGCTATCGCTGGCATTCATTGAGCTCGGCTTGATGGTGGCAATCGATCAACCCAGTTTCGCCAGGCAGCGCGTCGTCCCGGCCATATCCTTGCTTCACTCTATCGACCCGCGTGCCTCGCTGTCTCCAAGACAGCAGGCGCATTAATGTCAAATGAGGGAAAGATCGCCTCGAGGGATTGATCGAAATCAAGGATCGTATCGATTTTTTTTGGTATTAGAGGAACTTCCCTTTGATTAGTTCATTCCATCTCATATTCAAATTAAGGGACTTGACGTTTGGATGAAGGTCACACGTGATGAATGAAGCGCAGCTGTGGTCGCCCCAAAACGGCCAGCTCTGTCTGGCCGACGGAGCCCACTTCCGGCTCTTTGCACTGCAGGCGACCGCCGAGCTGGGGCGGGCCATCGCGCGCGCTCTTGGCCAGGCGCCTGCCGCGCACGAGGAACGCGAATTCGAGGACGGCGAGCACAAGGCGCGCCCGCTGGACGCCGTTTGCGGCGCCGACGTTTACGTCGTGCAGAGCCTCCACGGTGGTCCGTCCGAGAGCGCCAATGATAAACTCTGTCGCCTGCTGTTCTTCATTGGTGCGCTCAAGGATGCCGGGGCCGCCCGGATCACGGCGGTCGTACCCTACCTTTGCTATGCGCGGAAGGACCGCCGCACCAAGCCGAACGACCCCGTGACGACCCGATATGTGGCGAGCCTGTTCGAGGCGGTTGGCACGGATGGCGTCGTGACGCTGGAGGTGCACAATCCGGCTGCCTTCGAAAACGCCTTCCGCTGCCGGAGTGTCACGCTTACCGCCGCTCCACTGTTCGTCGACTACGCCCAGGTACTGAGCAATGAAAACCTTTGCGTGGTGTCGCCCGATCCCGGTGGCGTCAAGCGCGCCGAATTGTTTCGGGAGGCTTTGGAAGCCGCCGTCGGCCGCCCCGTTGGAAAGGGTTTCGCCGAGAAGCACCGCAGCGCCGGCGTCGTCACCGGTGATCTGTTCGTCGGCGATGCAGCTGGGGCGACCGTTCTGATCATCGATGACCTGATCAGCACGGGAAACACGCTTCTGCGTGCCGCGCACGCAGCTCGGAAAGCGGGTGCCAAGAGGGTTATTGCACTCGTTACCCACGGCCTCTTCACGTCAGGTGCAGCGGAGGTGATCGCCAACCCGGCGATTGAACGCTTCGTCGTGACGGATGCCGTCCCCGCTTTCCGCCTCGGTCCGGGCGCCGTGAGCAATAAGGTCGACATCATATCCGCCGCACCGTTGCTAGCGGAGACAATTCGGCGTCTCCACGAAGGCCGGTCGCTTACCGACCTACTGGTATTCTGAGCATACACTCCAGACGCAGCGCATCCGCCGCCGCAAGCCGCAAATAGACCCGGGCGAGACGCGGCCACTTGTCCGGTGTGCGCGGATCGGGCTCGAGCAAGTGAGCGATTGCCAGGCGCGCGCGCAACGTCGCGCGATGACACCGGTAGAAGGCGAAGAGATCTGCGGACACGCCGTCGTGCAATGCGCACAGGGCGCGGCGCTTGATGTACTCGCCGGCCCAGCCGCCGCCCAGGCGGTCGCATTCAACGCACAGAAAGGCGATCTCGTCGAATGGATCGACGGCGCGAAGCCATGGATTGAACTCCAGACAGTCGATGATCCTGACCGGATCGCCGAGCCAAATGTGCTCCGGACGCAAATCCCCGTGCCCGTCGACGACATGGCGCCCGCGCACGCGATCGGCGATGAGTCCCGCTCTCTCGGCAAGAAAACGGCGCTGGATGCGATCGACCCGGCGCACGAGCCCTGCCGGCAGGTCGAGGCGCGGATCGAGGAGAACGCTCCTGTTGTAGGCGAGGCTCCGATGCCAATTGGAGAGATGCATGTCGCACGAGGCAAAGACCGCACCGGCGCGCCGGTAGAAAGCCGCCAACGTCGCCACGACACGGTCGAGCTGCCAAGGGGCGAGCCGACGTGCCACGAGGGCATGTTCGAGTGTTTGGCTCTCGTCGAGGCGACGCATGACGATCAGCCAATCAACGATATCTCCTGACCCGCCAATCGCCAAACCGCGCGGAGATTGCACGAGTGCCGCCATGCCTCGATAGACATCCGGTGCCAGCCGACGATTCAACACCAGCTCCGCCCGGCAGGCGGCTTCACGGCGGGCGAGTGTGGAAAAATCGAGATAAGGAAACCGCACCGGTTTCTTGAGCTTATATACCGTGTCGCCGGCGAGAAAGACGAAGGACATGTGCGTCTCCCGACAAACGACGTCAGGCAACGGATGCGGATAGGCGTCGGTGCTACGGAGAAATGCGACCTTGTCGCCAAGCGGGATCCCATCGGCATTCAATGGCGAGATGTGGGCGCGCACTGACCTCTCCTGATGCGCGCGTGCGGGCGCGGGCGGGCTCGATCATGCTCTCTCTAAGCTGAGATGCGCTCCGTTCAATCGATCCAGCACATTACCATCGAGATGCTCCATCAGCGCGCCAATGCTGCTCTCCTGATCCAGTTGCGCTTGCCTCAATTTCGACCACGCATCGGCACACGCCCTGCCAAAACTGTCTGCGTCCGCAACATCGTAGACACCCGCATGGAGCAAGACATCGTCCTTCGTAATTCGCAATTTGACCTTCATTCATTCCTCCGGATCAGCCGAGGCAGTTCACAACATGGTCTTGCTCCGGCGCGGAAGACCAAAAAGCTCAGCGCCCGACTAAGCGCGTGGATACCCGATCGTCTGCGCGAAAGTGACGAACTGTCCGTCCGCGAGCTTCATCGTGCGCGCCAGCTTTTTGGTATCGACCGAGGCCCGGAATACCGTCGCCAGTCCCTCGGACGCGCAATAGAGATAAACATTCTGGCCGATGAAACCCACGTCGACCGAGGCGTAGAGGCGTCGTTCCTCCGGGGGAACGTCCTGCATACGTTCGCCATGGGCGACGTAAACGAGATTGAGCGGCGCCGTGCCGACGAAGTCCTGCACCCCCGTCTCGGCGCGAATGTCCCCGGGCATGTGCGGCAGCAGGCGATGAGTCTTGGGGTCGTAAAGCCAAACGCCGTCGGCCATCGCCGCATAGATGTCGACGACCATGATATGACGCCAATAGGGCGCGGTTCGGTCCCCGCTCGGGCGATTGACACCGAATGCGGCCCATAGGAGGTCCGACAGCACTTGCGTCGGCAACGCACGATTGGCGTACTCGCGGGTCGAACGCCGTAGCATCAGTGCGTCCATCAGCGGCTTGCCTCCTTGCCTTTCCGGCGCCGGCAAGTCGATAGCAGGCAGCTCTTCGCTCTTGGCAACGCCGCTTGCCGCGGTAATGAGGGCGCTTGAAAGCAGACCAGCGTTGGCGCCTCGACGCGTTATCATGGCTAGATCCTTTCTTCGGCCGATCGGCGAATACCTGCTTCCACCTCGACAGCAAGCGAGCCGCCTTTCACAAGAGCGAAAGATACCAGCCCGAGGCATTGATTCAAATCAAGGATTTGCCACGATGTTGCTTGGTACTAATTTTTGAAGAGGAGGAAGCTAGGCCCATTCTCTTTTTTTGAAGCGCGTGTGGCTGCATTATTCGATCTATCGTGGTTACCCATTGGCACCCTTGCCGGCGGCAAGGAATGCGTGGCGGGTCACGCGCCGCTAGGCTCCGCAGCTACAAAATCCCATAACGATGTGGAACAATTCAATTTACGCCTTTGCTGCGGCCAGAATGGCGCGCCGGACCAGCGCCTCGAAAATCGGCAGCTTGTATGAATTCTTTGTCAGCGGCGCGGCCCCCGTCAGCGCGGCGCGCGCGGCAACCCGCGCGGTCTGCTCGAAAACCGGCTTTCCGAGCATAGCAGCTTCCGCCGCCTTCGCCCGGTGCGGCACCGGCGCGGCGGCTCCGAGAATGATCGACACCCGCTGGCAGAGCCCGTCCGGATCGCGATCGAGCAGAACCGCCACATCGGCAATCGGCCAATCGAACGAATCCTTCTCGCCTTGCTTCAAATGCACCGAGCGCACGCGCGGCGCCAGCTTTGGCAGAACGACCGAGGAAAGAATCTCGCCCGGCTTGAGATCATTTTCACGGTGAACGTCTTTCTCCGGGAGCAGGAAGAACTCCTCCAACAAGACCTCACGCCGCGAACCGTCAGCTTGCACCAGCTCGACGGCGGCGCCCAACGCCACAAGCGCGGTCGCGGCCGTGGACGGGTGCACGATCGCGCAGCCGTGATGATCGAAGATGGCATGATACTGATTCTCGCCGCCGAATGCGAAGCAGGTCTGGCCGCCCTTGCGCGCACAATGGTGGTGCGTGGAGCGGAAGTACCAGCACCGCGGCCGCTGCAGCAGGTTGCCGCCGAGCGTCGCCACGTTGCGGATCTGCGGACTCGCCGAATAACGCGTGGCGTCGGCTAAGGCCGTGTAGTGTTGAAGAATAACAGGGTGCCGGGCGATTTGCGCGATCGTGACCAGGGAGCCTATACGCAGCCCGCCGTCCTCCTCCTCGACGATCCGGTCGAGTCCCGTGATGCTGCGGAGATTTACGATGCGGCGCGGTTGCATCAAACCCTCCTTCATGAGATCGAGAAGGTCGATGCCGCCCGCCTTGAAGACGACGGCGTCCTGCGCTGCTCCCCCGCCCGCCGCTACGACTGTGGCAGCCGCAACAGTTGTGGCCCCCGACGCCACCGCTTCGGCTTCCGATCGCGCATTGAGCCACTCGAACTGCTGCATCTCTTTAGCTCCCGCGGGGGATGCGGCCAAGTGCTGAGAGCACGGCGGCCGGCGTCATCGGCAAGTGCCGCAACCGCACGCCGATTGCGTTGTAGACGGCGTTGGCGACGGCAGGCGCGGTCGCGATACTCGCCGGCTCCGCAATACCGTAAGCGTCGGTCGCGCTCTGGCCCTGATAGTTCTCAAGCACCACGACCTCGATTTCCGGCGTCTCGCGGGAGCCGATGATCTTATAGTGCTCGAGATCGGCGTTGAGCATGTGGCCGCTCGCCTGGTCGAGGATACGATCCTCGAACAAGGCGTAGGAGATGCCTTGCAGAACGCCCCCTTGAACCTGGCTCTCGATCGTCAACGGATTCATCGGCCGTCCACAGTCCTGCACCGCGACGAAGCGTTCGACGCGTACGATGCCGGTCTCGATATCGACGGCGACTTCGGCGAATTGCACGCCGCCGAGATCATTCTGGGCGAGCGCGGCATCCATCATTTCTCGGCGAAACCCGCCATAATCGTCGGCACGACTCGCGAAAGCACTGATCTGATCGGTACGCAACATTGCTGCTGCTTCGCGGAAACTCATGCTGCGCGCCGGATCGCCCGGCACGACAACCCGCCCGTTGCGGACGACCAAATCCTCGGCAGCGGCTCCGACATGCGGGCCGACCACCTCGAACAGCATCCGTTTGACCTTGTGGGCCGCATTTCGCACCGGCGGCGTGATCGAGGCCGTGGTCCTGCTGCCGTAGGATGGAGGCCCGGCAGGAAAGTCCGTATCACCGATTCGAACGGTTATGTCCTCGACGCGCAAGCGAAACTCTTCCGCGACGACCTGCGCGAGCACGGTCCCGATCCCGGTGCCGATGTCCTGCACGCTGGAGAGAACCTCGACCGACCCGTCCCGCAACAGGCGCACTTCGCACGATGCGTTCGTCTGCACATTGGCGCCCCACAGCGATTGCGCGACGCCGATGCCGCGCTTGATCGTGCCGCTGTCCGCGCCCGCAGCATGGCGGCGGTTCCAGCCGATCCGTTCGGCGCCGATGCGCCGCTCCTCGCGCCGAACCGCGCTCGCGTCAATTCGGTCGCGCAACGCCAAGGGATCGATCTCCAGCTTCTCCGCCAGTTCGTCGATGCTCTGTTCGAGTGCGAATGCTCCGGGCACATTGCCCGGACCGCGCATCGGACAGCCGGGCCCCGCATTGATGAAGATATCGTACTGCTCGATATCGAAATTGGGGCAATCGTACATCGCCTGCGCGATGTTGCCGACACCGGCGCCTAGCGCGGTTCCCGCCGTTCCGTAAGTGTAGAGTGAGATTGCGCTGAGCGGACCGTCCTTGCGCGCTCCGATCTTGAGCCGCTGGAACGTCCCCGGCCGGTTGCCGGAGTCGAGCTGTTCCTCGCGCCGATCGTGCACCAGCCGAACCGGCGCGCCGGCAGCACGCGACAGCGCAACTGCCGCGCGCGCGTAATTGCCCGCACTCGATTTCGATCCGAACCCGCCGCCCATCGCGTCGACGACAACCCGAACGCGGCTGCGCGGAAGACCGAAGGCGTCAGCCAATTCGTTGCGCACTCCGGCGGTGAACTGGGTCGAGATATAGACGGTCAGGCCATCCGCTCGCCAATCGGCGACGACCGCATGAGTTTCCAGGCAGCAATGGGTCTGCACTTGCGTGCGGAACTCCCCTTCAACAATCACGTCGGCCTCGGCGAACCCACTCTTCACATCGCCACGTCCTCCCGCCTTGGCAGGTCCGCGAGCGTTGCCATGCTGTTGCACGTCCGATCCGGTCGGCACGCCACCGCCGAAGCTGAAGCCTACGACGGGCGATCGAAAGACTACCGGCGCGTCCGGCTTACGGGCTTCGTCCATGTCGACCACGAACGGCAATATCTCATATTCGATTTTGATCAAGCCCACCGCCGCTTCCGCGGCATCCGGGGTCGTCGCCGCAATGGCCGCTATCGGCGCTCCGACATAGAGCGCGCGCGGCATGCGAACCGCGCCGGCGGCGCGATCGGCCTCGGGCGTGCGTTCGATCGCGCGGCCGACAATGTCCGTGATGACGTGAACGGCGCGCACTTTCGGATGGCTCTCCGCCGCTCGTGTATCTATCGAAATGATCCGCGCGTGGGGATGCGGCGAACGCAATACCCGCGCATGCAGCATGCCGGGCAGCTTGATATCGACGGTGAAGCGCGCGGCGCCGGTGACCTTGGCTCGGCCGTTGATCCTCGGCACCCGCTTTCCGATCACCGCGAGGCGATCGTTCGGCGCAAGCGGCGACGCCTCGCCGACGGGAACCTGCCGCTTAATTTCGGCGAGGGAAACACTGGAGATTCCGAACGGAAAGGTGTCCCGCCGTATTGGCTCTTTGGGCGCCATGGTCAGCCTTTGTTAGCCTCGGCCGCGGCGAGGGTCGCCGCGAACACCTTCGGATAGGTTCCGCACCGGCAGAGGTGACCGCTGGTCGCCGCCTTCACCTCCTCGAGCGAGGGATGCGGATTGTGCGCAAGCAGCGCCGCACAGCTCATCACCATTCCCGGTGTGCAAAAACCACACTGCATGGCATCGTGCTCCATGAACGCGGCCTGCACGGGATGAAGCTTATCGCCATCGGCGAGTCCTTCTATGGTCATCACGGACCGGTCGCCAACATCGATCGCCAAGATCATGCAGGACGCAACCGGGGAACCGTCCAGCCACACGGTGCACGCCGAGCATGCCCCGCGATCGCAGCCGATCTTCGTTCCTGTCAGATCGAGCGGCCCGCGCAAGGCTTCTGCAAGTGTCGTATGCGGGGGAATAACGATGGTCCGTACGACGCCGTTGATTCGGAGCGGAACCGGCACCGGATCGGGGCCAATAATCGCCCCATCGGCCTTTTCCTCCGCAACGGCGCGTGTCGCGGCAACGCTGGTTTCGAGCATGGCGCCTCCGGCTATCGTACCTGCGCCGGCGAGGAACCCGCGACGAGAGACCTCGTCCTTGTTGCGGTATGCGGTCAACTTCTGCACGGGCTGCTTCATCTCGTCTCGCTTACGCCCCGCCGGGTCCGAGGTATCGCACGCACATTGTCGAATACGCACTGATGCGCTTTGATTGAAATCAAAAGCAGTGCGTGTTCGCGGCGACCAACGGCTCGGTGGGCCTCATCCGGGCGATCGCTTGATCTGCATCAATGTGCGAGCATTTAATCCCGTCTTTGCTGATTTGAAAGAACTGAGGAGAGTAGCCATGAGCGACACGCAACTGCGCCAGAACGTTGTCGACGAGCTCGAATGGGATCCGAGCATCAGCGCGGCAAATATTGGGGTCGCCGTGGAACAAGGCGTGGTGACCTTAACCGGCCATGTTGCAAGCTACGCCGAGAAAGTGGCTGCCGAGCGTGCGGTTCGTCGGGTTAGGGGCGTCCGCGCCATCGCCGAGGAGATCGAGATCCGTTTGCCGTATGCGAAAAAGACATCGGACGATGAGATCGCCAAACGCGCCGCGAATATTCTTGGCTGGGATACTCAAGTTCCGATCGACGCCATCGAGATCACGGTCAAAAACGGATGGGTCACGCTGGATGGCGCGGTCGACTGGCAGTTCCAAAGACGAGCGGCAGAGGACGACATACGCAAGTTGTCCGGCGTGGCGGGAGTTAATAATCGTATCACAATCAATTCCCGCCTTCAGGTTCCCGAGATCCAGAAGCGGATCGAGGATGCTCTGAAGCGAAACGCCGAGATCGATGCCAAAGGCATCCAGGTGACGGTGCGTGGTGGAACGGTCACACTCACCGGCACGGTTCATGACTGGATTGAGCACGACGCGATCAAGAATGCAGCGTGGTCAGCCCCCGGCGTCCAATCCGTTGAGGACCACTTGACCCTCGTCTAGTGATCGAGGTCGCTACGATCCGTCGCTCGGCGGCAGAAAATACTGGGAGGAACTGGCCCATGCGCCGGAGCGGGACAATGGGTCGCTGCGGTACCCCATATGCCACTTGGAGGCGTCCCGACGTAACTCAACTCCTTACGCCACTTTGTTGAGCGCCTTCGTGATCGGCTCGGCGAGTTCCGCTGTCGTTTTCTGCACGAGCGCAGCCAGATCTTTGGCCTGCTCGACGACGGCCTCGAACTGTTTATGTGCGTGCGCGGTCGAAAGCTCGATGACCTCGCTCGGTGACTTTGCCGCAGATATCGCGACCGCATAATCGAAAGAAGCGCGAATATTCGCATGGGAAAATTCAGTCACCAAGCGATTGTAATCAGTCGCCCTCTGGACCGCGATCGAGCAGGTGTCCTTGAGGACGTTGGCGGCCTGCCCGGCGAGCGCCTTGACCTCTCGGTAACCCTCCCTTGCCTGCGCTGAACTCTTCTCGGTCATCTCGTTGAATGCCGCCAATTCGATGACAGGCAACTGAAAGCTTGCCGGATCGAATTGTACGGCGGGCTTAGGCGGTAGTGTCTTGCGGCCGCTCGTCTGGCTCATGACATTCGTCCTGCGCGGGTAGCCATTTGACAATTCCAGCACATTGCCAGAGCGCGGCATTGCGGTAGATCAATGTCTTGCGGGCTTTGGCGTCGCGTCCTCTCGATACTTGTCTTATCCCGATCGGCGATAAGGCTAATCCGCCCGCTTCTGCGTTTGGGTTTCGAGTGCCATGTGCAACATCCGTGCCGCATCGGTAAACGATTCTCTGTGTAGCAGATCGTCAGGCCGCATAGCCGCAACCGTGCCCGCCAAGTCGCGCAGGATGTCGGCGAACAACTCATAATTGATGTGCACGTGGACCGACTTTCGGTTTTCGGCCTCCGTTCCGCTCTGCAGCATCAGCGATACGCCGGTCGCGTCAAGGTGCGCCTCGAATCGCGCCGTACGTTCGAACGTCCCGATATAGAACTTATCGGGATAATCGAGCGCGACCTCGGCCTTGTCAGGAACAGGCTTTGTCATGTCGGTACTTCTTCATCGGCTAAGAATATACGCATTAACCCAACCCCCAACTCGCGAGCCTGTCATAACTACATTATAAATGCCCGTGGACGAGCCTTCTTGATTTGGCTCAAAAAGGGCCCTTGGGGTTAGCTGGTAAAATTTTCCAAGGTTTGCAGCAGGCCGAATGCCTTAAAGATAAGCAGCGAAGGGAAACACTCCATGCCGTACCCAACGAATGCCGACCTGCCGGACTCGGTCCAGCGTCATCTTCCCGAGCATGCCCAAGACATCTATCGGGAGGCCTTCAATCACGCCTATTCGGCACATCTGACCGACCCGCGTCGCGAGGAGGCCGCTCACCGCATTGCGTGGGCGGCGGTCAAACGGTCCTATGTCAAGAGCGGCAGCAGTTGGGTGAGGCGCGGACCGGGCCCCGATTAATCCGGGAATAAAGGCTCGTGGACGGCCCTCGCAATCCTATGTCTTCGCTCGGAGCCTCCGCCCCACACCCCTCTGCCGCCAATTTGATCTTTCTCAACGCGAACCGCGCTGGGCGCCTATATTTTTAAATTTTCGAGCGGCCCCGTCGGCGGTGCCCGTTCATGCGAGGTGAGACTATGTTGGAAACGATACCGGCGCTGTCTATTTCGCCCGAGAAGGTGTGCTTCATCATCATCAAGGCACGCGAGTTCGACGTGAAGGATGTCGTGACCGACCCGGATGACGGATCAAACGCAAGCGATGACGCCATGGTTTCGGTGCTGGAGGATCATAAAGACGATCCCGTCCTCGCCGAGCTCAATGGGTTCATCGGAGCGCTGACGGAAGATGAGCAAATCGATCTCGTGGCACTCACATGGCTTGGGCGCGGCGACGGCACGATCGAGGATTGGCAAGCGCTGCGGGCTGAAGCCGATCGCGCGCATAATCGACGGACTCCGTCGTACCTCTTGGGAATACCGCTACTCTCCGACTATTTGGAGGAGGCGCTTTCGCTCTTCGACTGTTCATGTGAAGATTACGAGATGAATCGCTTGTGAGATGGCTACGGCTCGGTCTGGAGCGTCTCGTGCGATAAGCGCAAGCGTGACGGTCGAGGTTATGGTCACTCACGGCCGCTTAAGGCGTTCCCCGCGAAAAAGGAAAAGCCTCTGTGGCGAGCATTGCGCTAGGTCAATGAATCTCGCCGTCGGACCTGATCAACTTATAAAAAGAGTTAAGACGTATTCTTGCTGTTGAGGAGGCCCTCGTGACTCATACGGCGCTACGCCCTGAGCATCCAGGCCGGACTAGGTTAGGTCCTGGTCGGCGGGATGTGCAGATACAACCGGCGGGCCTGTGGGGAACGTTGGTCGTGCCGGCGAAGGCGCGCGCCCTTGTTGCTTTTGCGCATGGAAGTGGATCCAGCAGTCTCAGCCCTCGGAACGCCGCTGTCGCGGAAGCCTTGAACGAGCGGGGCTTTGCGACATTGCTGTTCGATCTCTTGCATCGCGACGAAGACCAGGATCGAACTAATGTTTTTAATATCCCGCTGCTTGCCGGGCGGCTCAACGAGGCCGTCCGTTGGCTTGACCTCGATTCGAGCCTGGCCCGGCTTCCGCTCGGCTTCTTTGGCGCGAGCACCGGCGCGGCGGCGGCTCTTGTGGCAGCGGCCGAGCTCGGCCAGCGGGTGGGCGCTGTCGTCTGCCGCGGCGGACGCCCGGATCTGGCTAAGCCGGCACTCGCCAAGGTCCGCGCCGCGACGCTTCTGATCGTCGGTGGCGCCGATACCGAGGTGCTCGACCTCAACCGACGAGCATTCGCGGATCTGCATGCGCCGAAAGCGCTACGCATTATCGAGGGTGCTACGCATCTGTTTCCCGAGCCCGGCGCCATGGAGACGGTCATCGACGGCGCCGTGTCTTGGTTCGAGCATCATCTTCGAGCGGAGCACTCAACCGGCGGGGATGTTTTCCCGGACCTATTCTGAGGAAGCGCGATGTCATTTCGCAATCGATCAGACGCGGGACGAAAGCTCGCCGATGCTTTGGCCCGCTACCAACATCAACCATGCATCGTTCTCGCCTTGCCGCGCGGCGGCGTTCCTGTGGCGGCGGAAGTTGCCGGGCATCTCAACGCGCCGCTGGACCTAATTCTCGTTCGCAAGATCGGCGTGCCGTCACAGCCGGAACTCGCGATGGGCGCCGTCGTCGACGGCGACCCTCCCCTCGTCGTGCGCAACGAGGACGTGATCCAAGCCACGCAAACGAGCGAGCAGGAATTCGACGCGATCTGCCAGCGCGAACTGCGCGAAATAGAACGGCGTCGCGAGCTTTACCTTGGGAAGCGGGTGCCGGCCGACATATCGGGTCGAGTGGCGATCGTCGTCGATGATGGAATAGCGACCGGTGCCACGGTTCGCGCTGCGCTTCGCGCCGTACGCCGGCGCCATCCCAAGAAGCTCGTGCTCGCCGTCCCCGTGGCGTCTTCGCAGGCGCTCGATGAGCTCCGCGGTGAGACGGATGATGTTGTGTGCCTAGAGGCGCACGATGCATTTCCGGCGATCGGTTTGTTCTATGCGGACTTCCGTCAGGTCGGGGATCGGGACGTGGTTCGATTGCTCGATCAGCTCGCCCCGGTTGGAGAAGGTCAGCCTCAACCGCCGGGATCCGCAAATATCGTGGCACGTTGACATGGTCGAGGAGAAATATATGGAAACGGCAGCGCACATCGACTTTCAGGGCATTAGCGCCACCGAACCGGTGCGCCAATCGATTGCATCTCATATCGCCGGCCTCGAGCAACGGTTCGGGCGTATGACGGCATGCCGGATCGTGATCAAGGCGCCAGGCAACCACCACCATCAAGGCGGCCTGTTCGAGGTCCATATCCGGATCACGATGCCAGGCGGGCGCGAGGTCAATATCGGGCGCACGGCAACCGCTGACGAGCGGCGCGCGGACTTGGCGTTTGCCATCAATGACGCGTTCAAGCGGGCGCGCCGCCAATTGCAGGACCGGGTGCGTCGGCTACAAGGGCAGACGAAGTCGCACGCGGAGCCGCCGATCGGAAAGGTCGTGCGGCTCGACGATGTGGCCGGCTTCGGTTTTCTTGAGAGCACCGATGGACGCGAAATCTATTTCCATCGGAACAGTGTGCTGGACGACGCGTTTGCCAGCCTGTCGCCGGGCCAGCGCGTGACGTTTTTCGAGGAGATGGGCGAGAAAGGCCCACAGGCATCTACCGTAAAGATGCTCGGAAAACATGGTCTGCGCTGACAACTGGGTCCTTCGGAGGTCACTGCTGAGCCTTAGGGCTTGGTGGGGCCGTCCGCGCCCGCATTGTTTCGCTGCTCCAGTCGTGGGCCGCCTTTTCCCGAGATCTTTGCCCTTTGATCTAGCGCAAGGCGGGACGCGTAACTTAGCGTTTATTGATCATTATGGCTGAAATCTCCGGTGTGCCATCAGCATCGCTTGCATTTCTGTGGCCGGCGCTCGCCGCCGCTTCCGCGAGCAACTTCGCCTCGGCGCTGGCGAAGGAATTCGTCAACCTCGCGGTCGGGAGCGACGCAGCGAGTGTCTGCCCTGAACCTGAATGGGCGACCTGCAACAAGGTGGCCCTTGAGTTGGATTCGGTGCGCCTGCGCGACTTTGCCGCTACCGGCAAGGGAATGCCGACTTTAATCTGCGCGCCTTTTGCCTTGCATGGAGCGACGGTCGTTGACTTCGCGCCCGGCCACAGCTTGGTAACGGCGCTGCAGACGGCCGGCCTGCGACGAGTCTTTGCAACCGAATGGCGCTCCGCGTCGCCGGCCATGTCCTTCATGTCCATCGATGGTTATCTTGCAGACCTGAATGTGCTTGTCGACCAGCTCGGCGGTAAGGTTGATCTCATCGGGCTGTGCCAAGGCGGCTGGATGGCGCTCATCTACGCGGCACGCTTTCCGAGCAAGGTCGGTAAGCTGGTGCTCGCAGGTGCTCCGATCGATCTCGCGGCTGGCCAGTCGGCCTTATCACAGCTCGCGCGAGACGTGCCGATGCCCGTCTTTGAGCAACTGGTTCATCTCGGCGATGGCCGTATTCTCGGTCATCGGGTGCTTCAATTTTGGGAACCGACATTGTTGACGCCGGATCTGGTTCACAAAGTGTTGCAGTGCGCGCATGCAATCGCGTCGCCGCAGTTTCGCGCGCTCGAAGCCCAGTTTCGCGTTTGGCACGCTTGGACCGTCGACTTGCCCGGAGTGTATTACCTTCAGGTCGTGGAGCGGATTTTCAAGGAAAATCAAATCGCTACCGGTCGGTTCGTCGCCCTTGGCCAGCCAATCGACCTCAAACGTGTGCAGATCCCTCTATTCCTGCTCGCAGCACAACACGACGATCTGGTCGCAGCGGAGCAGGTCTTTGCCACCGAACACCTCGTTGGTACGGCTGCGCGCCATCTCCGCAAGGCAATGGCTCCAGGCGAGCATCTCAGTTTGTTTATGGGGGAGCGGAATCTCTTGACGACTTGGCGTGAAATAGCTCATTGGCTTGCTGTGCCGGACATATCCCGCAAGGCGCGCAGACCTCCCGTTGAGAGCATGACTTCGGTTCGAACTCGCGCCAGCTGAAGCCACAACCACTCATTATCTCGGGCAAGGCGGATGCGTTTTGATACTCCGACTGCTGCGCTGGACCGCCGCTGGTATCCCTAAATTCGATGATGGAGCCGTTCGATGTCCTCAATTGCGCGCGTCACCGATACCAACGCCCGAAGGGTCGCACGACGGCCGTCGGTGCCCACCGCTCCGGTCAACGGAGCAGTGCAATCGTCGGCCGAATCGCAATCCTTGCTTGATAGGACGCTGCACGCGTTCGTCGGGAGCTTCACGGGCGGGCTGTCACCTGCGGCTCTCGGGAGCGCCGTGCTCGATTGGTCCGCGCATCTTGCCCAATCCCCGGGAAAGCAGTTTGAGCTCGCGCAGACCGCCATGACCGGTGCGATTGAAAACATCGCCTACGCGACCGGATGCGTACTCGGTCAGGCCGAGCATCCGCACGCCCGCGCGCTCCCGCAGGACAGCCGGTTCCGCGCACCCGAATGGCAGACCGCTCCATACAATGCGCTAGCGCATTCTTTCCTGTCTATCGAGCGCTGGTGGGAGAAGGCGACGACGGGTGTCCGAGGCGTGAGTAAGCAGCACGAAGGCGTCGTTAGCTTTGCGGCCAGGCAATTGCTCGACACCGTTGCGCCTTCGAATTTCCTCGCCACCAATCCGCAAGTCTTGGCGCGTACGCGTGAGCAGTACGGCGTCAATCTCGTCCGCGGCTTCACCAACCTCGGCGATGATACGGCGCGTCTATTGACGGGTAGGCTGCCCGCGGGATCGGAGGCCTATCGGGTCGGCGAAACCGTTGCAGTGACCCCCGGCAAGGTCGTCCGGCGCACACGCCTCGCCGAGGTGATCCAGTACACGCCGTCGACACAGGTGGTGCGGCCCGAACCGATCGTCATCATCCCGGCGTGGATCATGAAATATTACGTCCTCGACCTCTCGCCGGCGAACTCGTTGGTGAAATATCTGGTCGGTCAAGGTTTCACGGTTTTCATGGTTTCTTGGAAAAATCCCGGTGCTGAAGACCGCGATGTGGGGCTCGACGATTACCGTGTGGAAGGGGTGCTCGCTGCGATCGACGCGGCGACCGCGATCACAGGGGCAGCCAAGGTCCATGCCGTCGGCTATTGTCTTGGCGGCACCCTGCTGGCGATCGCCGCGGCGGCGATGGCCCGCGACGAGGATCAGCGCCTCCAGACGCTGAGTTTTTTTGCGGCGCAAACCGACTTTACCGAGGCCGGCGAGCTAATGCTTTTCATAGACGAGAGTCAGATCGCCTTCCTTGAAGACATCATGTGGCAACAGGGCTATCTCGATTCCCGCCAGATGGCCAGCGCGTTCCAGTTGCTGCGATCCAACGATCTGATCTGGTCGCGAATGGTGCACGACTATCTGATGGGCGAGCGATCCCAGGCGATGGATATCATGGCTTGGAATGCGGACTCTACGCGCATGCCCTACCGCATGCATTCCGAGTATGTGCGTTCGCTCTTCCTCAACAATGACCTCGCAGAGGGACGGCTCAAGGTCGCGGGGCGG
Source organism: Xanthobacteraceae bacterium (assembly GCA_052148715.1). Taxonomy (GTDB): domain Bacteria; phylum Pseudomonadota; class Alphaproteobacteria; order Rhizobiales; family Xanthobacteraceae; genus JBKQHQ01. Next base: position 22,916 of record JBKQHQ010000173.1, read on the forward strand.
CCAGTCGCGGTTCCCGACATTCGGCTGCCGATCTTCGCCTTGGGAACCGAGCAGGATCACGTTTCGCCCTGGCGTTCGGTGTACAAGTTTAACCTGCTCAACGATTCGGAAACCACTTTCGTCCTGACGAATGGCGGCCACAATGCCGGCATTCTGTCAGAGCCCGGCCACGCGCGCCGGCACTATCGAATTGCAACCAAGCCGCCCGAATCCCACTATGTCGATCCCGACACATGGGCCGCGACCAACCAGCCTCGGGAAGGTTCGTGGTGGACCGCCTGGAGCGACTGGCTTGCCCGTCGGTCCGGCGCCCCTGTCCCGCCACCTCCGCTCGGCAAGCCCGAGGAAGGTTATCCGGCCATCGCGGACGCGCCCGGGACCTACGTTCTGATGCGGTGAGGACTGACCGGGATTGATCCGCCGCGTTGGGATTTCCCCGACCGATGGCCGCCGCCTCTGATCGCGCAGTCGGCCACGCCCTGCAATGAATGTGCTTGACCCAAATCAATGCCCGTTCAGAGTGCGCAGGGTAGCTAATTATGTTCCAACCGACCTCGGAGACCGAGCCATGATCAAGGATGTCATCGTTGCCCTGTCGGTGAGAGAAGAGCGCGACCCAGCGGCCGAGTACGCGATTTCTTTTGCCGATTTTTTCGGTGCGCACATTGCCGGCATATCCTTCGCTTTCGAGCCGGTGATTCCTGCAACCGTAATGGGTGGAATTCCTGCCGACTTCATCGAGATGCAACGCGCCGAGAGCGACAAGGCCGCGCGTGCGGCCACAACACGGTTCGATAAAGCCGCGATCGCCGATGGCCTCTCGACCGAGACCCATGTCTTCGATGTCTCTGTTGCCGGCGCCGGGGATTTATTTGGCCGCTTGGCGCGCCGTTTTGACATTTCGGTCGTCAGTCAGGCCGACCCCGATCGAGTTGGGCCCGAGGACATGATCGCCGAGGCTGCCTTGTTCGAATCGGGTCGTCCGGCCATCATCGTCCCCTATATCCAAAAGGAGGCGTTCAGCCTCAATCGGGTTCTTGTTTGCTGGGACGGTGGCCGAGCCGCCGCACGGGCCTTTGGTGATGCAATTCCCCTGCTCGAACGCGCCAAAGAGGTGCACGTCCTGATCGCGGCCGGCGAGCGCGGAAAGCGTGATGAGGTTCCCGGTGCGGACATCGGTCAGCATCTCGCCAGGCATGGCGTCAAGATTGAAGTCCACCGCGCCGCGGCGGCGAATATCGATATTGCTAGTCTTATCTTGTCTTATGCGGCCGACCTGTCAATCGATTTCATGATCATGGGGGCGTACGGACATTCGCGCTTGCGCGAATTTGTGCTTGGGGGAGCTACCCGGGGCATTTTGGCGTCCCTGACGGTGCCGGCACTTATGTCGCACTAAGCTGCAACTGGACTGCTCAGCGTTTGAGTCCGTTTGTTTGGGTGTCCGCCCAAGCCAAAATCGCCGTGAAAACAGCGAAGATAACAATAATGGCGCTTACGACAATCACGGTTTCTGTTGGCATCGCCTCGCTCCTTGGAGTTACTGGAAGATGATGCCTGGTTGATCAACCGAAGCTTTGATCTCGATCAATTTTGCGGGCGGTTGACGACGGTCGACTTATCACAATCGACCTGTCACAGATTACTCCCGTTCGCCGACGAGTGCGGCCACGAAGGTGGAGAGGCTTACGACGCCTTCGCTTGCGGCCCTTCCTCCTCGGGCAGGATGACCATACCCGAGGTGGGTTCTACCCAAACGAGATGATCTTCGACTGCCTTGACGCCAAGGATATTCTCGGCCGCAACGCGTATGGCCTCCCTTTGCCGTTCGTCAAAAATCGTGCCCCAGAGCTGAACAACGCCGTTGCGCACCAGAATATTGAGCTGCGCAATCGGCGCCCAAGGTTGCTTGCCAAGCTCGGCCAGCAATCGCTCGCGGATCGCGGCATCGTTGGTTGCAGACGGCGGCACCTCGCGCGCCAGTCCAGCCAGGGCTCGCAGCAAGTTGGCGCGGGTGACGATACCGACGACCTCCCGGCCTCGCATGACTGGCACCCTTTTGATTTGGTGCCGTTCCATCAGCTCCACGATCTGCTCAAGCGGTGTATCCTCGGCGGCGGTCGTCACGCTGGGCGTCATGACCTCGTTCACTTTGCGCCCGGACGCATGTACGTATTCGTTCGCGAGCTTGCCCGGCCCGATGAGGAACTCCAGCCATCGGGGCCGACGACGCTGGGTGCCTGTCTCCGTTCGCCGCAGCAGATCGCCTTCGCTAACAATCCCGAGCAACTCCCCCTTCTTGTCCACGACCGGCAGACCGCTGATTCGATGCTGAAGCATGAGCTGTACCGCTTCCAGCACCGAACTATCGGACCCTACTGTAATGACGCCTTGCGTCATCACGTCCGCTGCGTTCATAACACTTCCTCCCGCCGGCCCGCTTCCATATCAGGCGTTCAAGCGGCTCAAAGCCGAGCGATTGCGCAGCACGATCCGGCGCGATGCTGGCAATTCGATCGTCGCCGAGCCTTCGAACTGGCTCAACGTGCGAGAGACGGTTTCGATCGTCAGCCCGAGGTAATCGGCGATGTCCTGACGCGACATCGGCAGTTCCACCGAGCCTTCGGTGCAAAGCCGCTCCGCCATATCGAGGAGAAATGCCGCGACCCGTTCCCGGGCACTCTTGATGAGAAGCAGGCTATGATTCTGCGAGCGGCGAAGCTCCCCGGCAGTCATCGACCAAAGACGATGCGCCACGTCGGTGTTACGATCGGCAACCGTCATGACCAAGCTGCGCTTGACGACGAGAACCTGCACGTTGCTGACCGCCTCGGCCGAGCAAGAATGCTCATCGCCTACCTCTAAGCCGAAGATATCGCCCGGAAGATAGAACGCATTGATCTGCCGACGCCCGTCGCTGAGAACTTTGTAGGTCCGCACCGCGCCCTGCAGCACCTTGTACACATAATCGGCCGCCTCATCCTCGCCATAGATCTCGGAGTTCCGATCGAAATGCATCGGCGCGCCGGAAAGCTCGATGGAGGCGAACAGAGCTTGGAAAGCAGGCGGCGCATTACGGTCGCGTCCAACGATATGCCTGGTCTGGATTTCATGACGTGCGGTCTGTATCAGCATGGCCCGGTTCCTTTCAAAATTCATGGCATCAACGTACGCAGCACACCGCAGATGAAAATTCAGATAACCTCCCTAAGGGGAATTGCGGAGGCGCGTCACTAGTATATCTCGAAAGTTCGCCTTCTGGATGAATCCAGGCGCGCCGCACGAGACGAGAAATTTTATGTTTCTTCGCAATGAGTTGCCTGAAATCGGCGAGCCTCCCGCGGCGGCACTGTTTGGTTCCGCCGCCCGAGAGCTTACTGTGTGCGCACCACCGTGACCGTACATGGCACCTCGGCCACCACGCGCGCCGAGACGCTGCCGAGATAGCGTCGCAATCGCGAACTCGCCCGCGCCCCGAGCACGACGTGGTCGGCATGGTTTCTCAACGTAAACTCGATGAGCGCCGTAGCGGGATCGGTCGCCTCGATGACGTGATAGGTGATCTCGCTCGCCGATGCCGACAGCGGGCGCGCCCAATGTTGAAGCTCCGCGAGGCGCTGCAGATGGATATTGCGCCCCAGCGAATCCTCGAACTCGTCCAAGCGCAAGCGCGCAAGCTTGAAGACGTTGATGCACGCGAGCCTGGCGCCCGGCTCGGTTTGCAGGATGCGACGCACGGCCGCGCGGAGCGCCTCGGCAAGCTCTGCATTCTCCTCGCTGAAATCGAGCGCAACGATCACGATCGGCGCCGACGATGGCGCGGTCAGAACCTGCCGCAACGCCGCCTGTGCGGTCACACCCTGCCGCAGCCAGCGCGCGACGGCTTTTGCCGCACCGGCGCGCTTCACTTGCATGCTGCGCTCGGTTAGGATTACTTGATCTGAATGGTGCAGATCGAATGCCGCTTGCGCCGCCGTTTGGTAGCGCCTTCCCGGATCACGCTCCAGGCAGCGCAGCACCACCTCTTGCAACCAAGGGGGATAGTCGGCGCGGCGCGCCTTCGGCGGAACCGGATCCCAATACAAGCGTCGCCGCCATTCGCGATACGCCATCGGATCGCCGTGCGGCCGCTCCCCGGTGCTGAGAAAGTAGAGAATGACGCCAAGCGCGAACAGATCGCTGCGAGGATCACTGCGGACGCCGTGGAGTTGCTCCGGCGCGATATAGGCCCCGGTGCCGAATGGGCCCTCGAGTTCTTCGGCAGGCAGATCGGGAAGCTGCGTATGGCGTGACAGCCCAAAGTCGATCAATACCGCCTCGCCTCGATCGGACAGCATGATGTTGCTCGGCTTGAGATCGAGGTGAATGACGTTCTGGCGATGAATATCGTGCAAAGCGGCAGCCACCTTGGCGCCGATGCTCGCCACCTCCGCGTACGGCAGCGGAAGCGTGGCGAGACGCGACTTGAGTGACGCGCCTTCGATGTATTCCATGACGATGTAGGGGCCGTCGAAATCGCCGGCGGCCACGAAACGCGGCACGTGCACCCCGGACAACCGCGGCAGAATCATCTGCTCGACTTCAAAAGCGACGATGCTCAGCGGATCCTCACCGCTCCGCAGGAGCGGAACCTTCATCAGGATTGGAAAATCGATGTCCGGTCGCCGGACGCGCCACAGGCTCGCTTGCCCGCCGCTGGGCATCTCTTGCTCAATCTGGAAACCGTCGATCACATCGCCGACGGCGCATAAGCGGGCCATGACGCGGTCAGAATCCGCTCTCGAGACGCAGACTCAGGACGGTGGGAAGTCCGGCATCCCGCACTTTCCGCGCGGCCGTAGCCACGTCGTAGGGAACGCGGGCAAAGCTCAGCACGTCGCGTTCGTCATCGAGCAGGGCATAGCACGCCGCCGCATTGTGATCACGCGGCTGCCCGACCGCACCGATTACTGCCAGCCATTGCCGCCGCCGCAGCAATGGGATCCCGACCCCCGCGACGGGTGTGAACTCGGCCAACTTGCCGGTGGGGCCGAGATAATAAAGCGCCGGGACGTGCACGTGTCCGCAGAAGGTCTGTCGGCAGCGGGTCGCCTGCAGCGATCTGCGCGCATCGTCCGGACCAAGAATATAGCCCCACTTCCCGGGGGCAGCCGCGTTGGCGTGCACAAACAGCCGACCGCTCTCCTCGGCGGTCAAAGGCAGCGTCCCCAGGAACAAGCGCTGACCGTCGTCGAGCTGGGTCTTCGTCCATTCCATCGCATCCTGGGCAAGCGAATTCATGCCGCTATGCCCAGGCAGCACAGCCGCATCATGATTGCCCATCACCGCCACAGCGCCGCGCTCGACCAAACGCATCACCTGATCGACCACCCAACCCGGATCAGCACCGTAGCCGACATAGTCGCCCAAGAACACATAGCGGTCGACACCGCACCTATCCGAATGCGCCAGACACGCGGTGAAGGCCTCGCGGTTCCCGTGAATGTCCGCCATCAATGCTAGCAGCATGATTCCGCCCATGCATCTGATCGCCCTAGCTCGCCGGGGCTTCCAGCGCCGGACGAAGTCCTCCAGCTCAATTTGCGCACCCGATGGGAGCCGCTCCATTGATCCTGAATCAAAGCCGCCTGCAAATTCGCGCATCGGCGGCACTGGCGCCCTGCACCCTCGAGGGCGCTCTCCCAGCTCGTGGCACCGGCGTACTGCAGGCCGACGCGGAGGCAGTCCGGCACGATTGGCATCCGCTGATCTGGCGCGTGATCAGGCACCGCGGTTGCCTCGGCGGCGACGTCGAACCAGCCGGCGAGCTTTCCGATAATCCTTCACCAGGTCAGGCCCTGGTGGGCGATCGCTGAAGCGCAGTTCCGCAATGTGGGCAGCAACAGCTTGAGCTCTGCGTGCGTCGGAAACCGATTCGACGCCGTAGGCGACTAGACTCCTTTCCGCGCGCTCGCCCGGGCCATCGTCAAGGCAGGCTGAAGTTGAGCCGCCAATTGCTCGGCGTGCTGGATCGATAACAGCATCCGAACGTCAAAGAAATTTACAGGAGAGCCGGCAGCGAATACCGGCAGAGTCACCAATACACATTCGCCTTCAGAACTTGTTGTGGGCGCCTTCTGGAGCACTAGCTCAAATGGCTCTTGCCCTTGAAAAACGATAGTTCCCATCACACTCTCCCCTTGCCTTTAAGATAGCCTACGATGCGTTCGGCCTTTTGAATGATTACGGCGTAGCAATTGGCGCACTCGAAGCAAATACGCGGCTCAGGCATCGCTTCGGGTCGCGCCTGCGGTTCGGTGGCTGACCGCGACGGTGACAATGCGTTCGCTCGGCACCTGTCGCCACCGGCAATGTGCCGGATGACCTCTCATCATATCGTCACTCAAGTTTCGCCTTCAGGTATTTGATCGCCCCGTCGAGCGTGACCAGTTTCGGATAGTCGATCTCGGGGATGTCGACACCGAGACGATGATGGACGGCGGTGATGAAGTTGAGGAAGTCCATGGAATCGATATCGAGGACCTCGTGCAGATCGGCCGACGGATCGATCGCCTTAAGGTCAACCTCCGGGGCGATATTGTTGAGCTCTTCCTCCACCACGATACGAATGTCGACGTTGGTCATAGCTTATCCGGCTCCTGCAGTAGTTTGCCGATCTCGTCCAGGAACAGCGCCCCGGCATGGCCGTCGCTTGCTCTGTGGTCGGCCGCGAGCGTGATGGTGACGACGGGGCGCGGCCCAATGGCGCCATTGACAACCCAGGGACGCACCACGACCTTGCCGAAGCCGACGATCGCCACCTGGGGCGGGTAGATGACACCATAGAGCGCCTCGACGCCTCGCTCGCCGAGACTCGATATGGTGATCGTCGGGTCGGCCATCTCCGAGCTGCGAATCCGGCCCGTCCGCGTGCGCGCCACCAGGTCGCGCATCTGTGCCATCAGTTCGTCGAGCGCGAGCCGATCCGCGTCATGGATCGCTGGCGCCGCCAGCCCGCCGCCGCGAATGGAGATCGCCACCCCGGCATGGACGGCGGAGGAAGGCTCGAATCGCCCATTCTGGTAAAAGCCATTGAACGCCGGGAACCGGCGCGCGGCCACGGCCGCGGCTTTTATCACCACAGCGCCGACCAGCAGGCGGTTGTCGGGGGACCGCTCGGCATTTGCCCGCGCAAGCCATTGCTCGCACTTCGTGAGATCGGCCTGATGTGCGAGGTAGTAGTGCGGGATTTCCCGCTTCGACCGCGCCATGGCGGCCGCGATGGCCGCACGCATGGCGTTGAGATTGAGGCCAGCACCGCGCTTTTCCATCGGCGCCCTGATCGGGGCGAGGCTCGCCTCTACGTCGGCGAGGACGATCACCCCGCCCGGACCGCTGCCGGTGATCGCGCCAATATCAATGCCGCGCGTCTCGGCGAGACGCCGCGCGGCCGGTGATGCCGGCGAGTGGCCGGGAGCGCCGGCTTCCGCCGCCACAAGCGTGGGCGGCGGCGCGACCGGCCGCGGCGCGACTGGCGCAGCCACGGGCGGCGGCTCCACGACCGGCCGCGGCGCAACGGGAGCAACCACGGGCGGCGCCACGACCGGCGGCGGGGCGGCGACGGGGATGCCGGCTTCAGCTTCCCCGTCGGTGCGAACAATAGCGAGCGCCCTGCCGACCGGCACCTTGCTGCCGAGATCGACCATGATCTGCTCGATCTGACCCGTCTCGAAGATTTCGATTTCGATCGCACCCTTTTGGGTTTCCACTACGGCGACGATGTCGCCGCGTTTCACCCGATCGCCAGGCTTGACCAGCCATTCGACCAGCGTCCCAGCCTCCATGTCGGCGCCCAGCGATGGCATACGGAACTCAGCCATTCCCGCCGCCCGTCACGCCCGTCCCAGGACGGCTTTCGCCGCCGCGACAATCTTCGGCACCTGCGGGATCGCGGCGTTTTCCAGATGGCGCGCGTACGGGATCGGCACTTCCTCGCTGCAAACGCGGCCGACCGGCGCATCGAGCTGCCAGAAGGCCTGCTCGACGATGCGCGCGCAGACTTCGGCAGCCAGGCTGCCGGTACGCCAGCCTTCGTCGACGACGACGGCGCGGCGGGTCTTGCTCACCGAAGCCACGATCGTCTTGTCGTCGAGCGGCCGCAGGCTCCGCAGGTCGACCACCTCGGCTTCGATCTTCTCGGCGGCAAGCGCTGTCGCGGCCTCCAAGGTCTTCCACAACGAGCCACCATAGGTGATAAGCGAAACATCGCGCCCGACGCGGCGGATCGCTGCCTGGTCGATCTCGACGGGGCCGGCCCCCGCGACGATTTTTCCGCTCATATTGTAGAGCATGACGTTCTCGAAGATCAGCACCGGATCGGGATCCTCGAGCGCCGTCCACAGCATGCCGCGCGCATCCTCCACTGTCGCCGGGGCGAGCACCTTGATACCAGGAATGTGCGCGTACCATCCTTCCAGGCTGTGCGAGTGCTGGGCTGCGAGCTGGCGCCCGGCGCCGGTCGCCATGCGGATCACCAGCGGCACGCCGAACTGGTCGCCCGACATGTGGCGCACGGTGGCGGCGGTGTTGAGGATCTGGTCGAGCGCCAGCAGGCTGAAGTTCACGGTCATCAACTCAACGATCGGCCGCATGCCGGCCATGGCGGCGCCGATACCGGCGCCCGTGAAGCCCGATTCCGACAGGGGCGTGTCGCGAATCCGCTCGGGTCCGAATTCCGCCAGTAGGCCCTTGGTCACCGCGTAGCAGCCGCCATAGCGGCCGACGTCCTCTCCCATCAAGAAAACCCGATCGTCGCGACGCATCGCATCGCGGATCGCCTCGCGGACCGCCTCGCGATAGGTGATTTCGGTCGCTTCGGACTTGATCGTTTCCGACTTGATCGCTTCAGATTTGGCTGCCGCTTGTGTCATGATTCCTCGCGCTGAGTTCAAGCGGTCTTTTCCGCATAGGTGAAGCGCGTGAGATCCTCCACCGGCTCCCAGGTCCCGGCCTCCGCATAGGCGACCGCGGCAGCGATCTCGGCTTCGACCTCCGACTCGATGCGCGCCAAATCCTGCGGATGCAGCATATTGCTAGCTTCGAGCCATTGGCGAAAGCGCACGATCGGCTCCTTCAGCCGCCAGGCGTCGATCTCCGCCTTGTCCCGGTAGAGCTGCGTATCGAACATCGAGTGGCCGCGCAGCCGGTAGGTGTGACACTCCAGGAAATACGGCTTTCCGGTCTGCCGCACTGCGTTCACGGCGCGCCGCGCCACCGCCTCGACCGCAACCACGTCCATGCCGTCAACCGCCTCGGCGGCGATCCCATAACAGGCGGCTTTGCGCTGGATGTCGGTTTCCGACTCCTCGATCGCGAGCGCCGTTCCCATGCCGTAGAGATTGTTCTCGCACACGAACAGGACCGGCAACGACCAGAGCGCCGCCAGATTGAGGCTCTCGTGGAACTCACCCTCGGCCACGGCGCCGTCGCCGAAGAAGCAGGCGGTGACGACGTCCTCGCCGCGCATGCGAGCGGCGAGCGCAAGACCGATCGCGAGTGGAAGTCCGCCGCCGACGATGGCATTGCCGCCGCAGAAATTGGTCGCCCGGTCGAACAGATGCATCGAGCCGCCGCGTCCCCGGCTGCAGCCCTCACGCTTGCCGTACATCTCCGCGAGCGTCGTGGTCATCGGCACGCCGCGCACCAGCGCCTGGCCATGCTCGCGGTAGGTCGCAACGATCCGGTCGCGTTGCTCGAGCACGGGGATGACGCCGACCGCGACCGCCTCCTCGCCGTCGTAGAGATGCATGAAGCCCCTGATCTTTTCCTGCGTGTAGAGCTCAAAGCACTTCGCTTCGAACATTCGAATGCGGATCATCTGCTTCAAGAGATCCAAGGCATGCGCGCGCGACAGGCGCGGCTTTTCCAGCGTGGCGGTCATCGCTCCTCGCTTTCCAGCGTCGAAATATCGCCTTCCGGCAATCCCAACTCGCGCGCCTTCAGCAGCCGGCGCATGATCTTGCCGCTGCGCGTCTTCGGCAGGTTCTGGCGGAACGCGATGTCCTTGGGGGCAATCGCCGGACCGAGCCGCTTGCGGGCGTGGCCGAGCAGGTCCTTGCGCAGGGGCTCGCCGGGCTCGAATCCGTGCTTGAGCGCAACAAACGCCTTCACCACCTCGCCGGCGGTCGCATCGGGGATTCCGATCACGCCGGCTTCGGCGACCGCCGCGTGCTCCATGAGCGCGCTCTCGACCTCGAACGGGCCGATCAGATGGCCGGCGCTCTTGATGACGTCGTCGGCCCGGCCGACGAACCAATAATACCCGTCGGCGTCGCGCATGGCCAAGTCGCCGGTGAGGTACCAGCCGCCGACGAAACACTTGCGGTAGCGCTCCTCCTCGTTGAGATAGGCGCGCATCATCGACGGCCACCCGGGGCGCAACGCCAGCTCTCCCATCGCCATCGGCTTGGCGGCCTCCCGCACTTGCCCGCCCTCCGTCCGCTCGACGATTGCCGCCTTCACGCCGGGCAGCGGGCGGCCCATCGACCCCGGCTTTACGTCCATCGACGGGTAGTTGGCGATCATAATGCCGCCGGTCTCGGTTTGCCACCAATTGTCGTGGAACGGCTTGCCGAACGCTTCGACACCCCACACCACGGCCTCGGGATTGAGGGGCTCGCCGACGCTGGCCATGAAGCGCAAGTTCGATAAATCGTAACGTTTGGTGATGTCGGCGCCGATCTTCATCAGCATACGAATGGCCGTCGGCGCCGTGTACCAGATCGTGATCTTCTGCTCCTGCAAGATGCGATACCAGCGCTCGGCGTCGAACTCGGCCTGGTCCACGATCATCGTCGCGCCGTTGGTGAGCGGAGAAATGATGCCGTAGGACGTGCCCGTCACCCAACCGGGGTCGGCAGTGCACCAGAAGACGTCGTTCGGATGCAGATCGAGCGCAATACGGCCAGTCACGTGATGAGCGACAACGGCCTCGTGCACATGCACCGCACCTTTGGGCCGTCCCGTGGTCCCGCTGGTGAAGTGCAGGAGCGCCATGTCCTCCGGGGCCGTCCATACGGTTGCGAACGAGTCGGACGCGGTCGCCATTGCGGCGCCAAGGTCGATCGTATCGGGCGGCAGAGAATCCGAGCACTCAGTGAGGAAAACGTGTCGAAGGCTGGCGAGCTCTTTGCGCCAGGGCTCGATCTTGCGGCGATAGAACGCCTCCGAGGTGACCAGCGCCTTGGCATCGCCGATTGTCATGCGTGCCTTGATCGGCTCCGGTCCGAACGCCGAGAACAAGGGCGAGAACACGCTGCCGTTCTTGAGCGTGCCGAGAGCGGCGATGTAGAGTTCGGGACTGCGGCCGAGAAGCGCGAATACGCGATCGCCTTTAGCGACCCCACACGCCGCCAAAGTGTTGGCGAACCGGTTCGTCTGGGCGCGCAGGCCCGCATAGGTGAAGTCACGGATCAGATCGTCGCGGCCGATCCAGCGCAGCGCGAGCTTGTCGCCGCGCCCCGCCGCTACGTGGCGATCGACCGCCTCGTGCGCGATGTTGAGCCCGCCGTCCGGCAGGCCGTCAAGCAGTGCCCGCGCCTGTGACCACGAGAATGCCTTGGCGTAGCTGTCGTAGTCGGCAAGGTTGGCGCTGGAGTAGTCATCCGGGCGCTTGCGAATAGTCTCCCATTCCATGGCGTGCTCCCAGCCCCTTTGCGAGCGTTGCGGTCTTCGAGAAGTGATTTAAGACATGATTGCAACGAGGAGGTTTTGATCAGCGTCAATCCAAGGCCCGTCATTGGGTCAAGCGGAGAAGTTCAGGCAATATACATCATTCATCCGAACGGCGGAATTGTCGACTAGCCGTCTGCGTCCGGCCAATTGATCCTTGTCAACGCAGTTCGACCCATGCGTGCGATGGTTTTCTTGGATCGTTGCGCCGTAGCGGTGAAGCGGCCAATAAATACCGCCTGGAGCGGGTCGGATGAAGCCGTTTGAATACGTCGCAGCCGAGGATTCCAGTCGCGCGGTAGCGCTCCTGGCCGAATATGGCGCCAACGCCAGGATCCTCGCCGGCGGAACGGACCTATTGGTCGATTTGAAATCCGCCCTCCACGCTCCCGGCGTCGTCATCGATATCTCGCGCGCCGCGGATCTGAAGGGCATCGCCATCACGGAGGCGGGCTTGCGGATCGGGGCGCTCGTCACCCACAGCGAGATCATGCGCTCTCCGCTGATCAAGGACATGTTCCCTGTCCTGGTCGAGGCCGCGCATTCGATTGGAGCGGTGCAGACGCGCAATCTCGGCACCTTGGGCGGCAATCTAGCCGCCTGCCTCCCGTGTATGGACAGCGGCCCCGCGCTGATCGTACTCGAAGCGATCGTGACCATTGCCGGGCCGAGCGGCCGACGGCAGCTACCGCTCGCTGAGCTGTTCTCAGGTCCACGCAAGACGAGCCTCGCCCCCGGCGAGCTGCTTGTCGAGATCATCATTCCCAAACACAATTTCGGAAGACCCGCCGCCTTTCAGAAATTCGGCCTGCGCAAGGGCCAGGCGCTCGCTCTGGTGAATGCTGCGGCGAGCTTTTGGATCGACCGCGATAGTGCCACGGTCCGCGCCCCGCGGATTGCACTGGGCGCGGTCGCACCCACTGTCATCCGCGCGCCGCAGGCGGAAGCCTATCTCGAAGGCCATGCCGTCACCGCGGAGGCCATGGCCGAGAGCGGCCGCATCGCTGCGACGGAGGCCAAGCCGATTAGCGACTTCCGCGCCAGCGCCGACTACCGGCGCGAACTCGTCGCCGTGCTGGTGAAGCGAGCCTTGGCGAGCGCCTATGCGCGGTCATGTGCGAAACTCAAGGAACGCGGTCCGTGACCAACGTGACAATCATCATCAATGGCGAGGCGCGCACTGCCAGTGCACCACCGGAAACGACGCTGCTCCAGCTGTTGCGCGATCATTTCCATCTCACCGGCGCCAAGCTCGGCTGCGATGTCGGCGACTGCGGCGCTTGCACGGTGATCGTCGACGGCAAGGCCGTGAATGCCTGCCTGATGCTCGCGGCTCAGCTGAACGGTCGCCACGTGCTCACCATCGAAGGGCTGGCCGGCAAGGATCGGCTGCATCCGCTGCAAAAAGCATTCGAGGAGAGCGGCGCGCTGCAGTGCGGCTTCTGCGGGCCTGGCGTGATCCTATCGGCGAAGGCCTTGCTCGACGAGAATCCGAATCCGTCGACGCACGATATTCGCGACGCGCTCGCCGGCGATCTGTGCCGCTGCACCGGTTATGCCAAGATGATCGAGGCGGTGCAGGATGCCGCACGCACGATGCGGAGCGAAGGAATGGGAGAACCGCGCCAGCTGGAAACGAGCGAGCACCATCATGGCTGACGAGCCAAAGGTCTTGGAAAAAGAGCGGTCGGCCTTGAACGAGACGTTGCTCTCCAGCGACGAAGCTTTGCGGCTGCCGGTCGTCGCGCCTCGGAGTTTTGCGATCGAGCCGCTGGTGCCGCAGCCACGCCAGCAGACCCGTGCGGTCGGCCAGCGCGTCACGCGCCCCGACAGCCGCAGCCACGGACTTGGGCAAACAAAATTTATCGACGATCTTGCCTTTCCGGGAATGCTCTACGCCAAGATCAAGCGCGCCGGCATTGCCTCGGCGCGGATCATGCGCATCGACACGAGCGCGGCCGAAGCGATGCCGGGCGTAGCTGCGGTGGTCACCGGCCGCGATATCCCGGTCAATTCCTTCGGGCCCATGTTGCAAGACCAGCCGGTGCTCGCCGACGATATCGTGCGCCATGCCGGCGATGGTGTTGCCGCGGTCGCCGCTGCCACCGAAGAGATCGCGCGCGCGGCGGTCGAGAAGATTGTCGTAGATTATGAGCCGCTGCCGGTCGTGCTCGATCCGCTCGAGGCGATGCGGGAAGACGCGCCCAAGGTGCATCCGCCCGGGAGCAACATCTACGCCAGCATCGGGATCCGTAAGGGAGACGTCGATAAGGGCTTTGCCCAGTCGGACTATGTTTTCGAGGGGCGGTTCACCACTCAGATGGTTGAGCATGCCGCGCTCGAGCCGCACGCCGCGATCGCCGATTGGGACGCCAACGGCCGCCTCACGCTGTGGACGACGATCGGGCGCATCACACTCGCGCGCGCCGACATCGCCCGCACCCTGAAAATTCCGATGAGCCGCATCCGCCTCGTCGGCACGATCATCGGCGGCAATTTCGGCGGCAAGAACGAGATCAGTCAGGAACCGGTGCTGGCGATCCTTGCCAGGAAGAGCGGCCGGCCGGTGAAGGGCGTGTTCACGCGCAACGACGAGTTTATCGCCAGCACGGTGCGCCACCCGTTCATCATGGAGTACAAGACTGGAGTGACCCGCGAGGGCCGCCTTCGCGCCCGCGCGGTGCGGCTCATCCTCGATGGCGGCGCCTATTGCTCGTGGAGCGAGACGACGCTGAGCAAGTCCTGCATCCTCGCGCCGGGGCCTTATAACATCGAAAACGTCCTCTCCGAAGCTTGCGCGGTCTACACCAACAAGACCATGACCGGCGCCATGCGTGGCTTCGGCGCGCCGCAGGTGTGCTTCGCCTACGAGTCGCATATGGACGACATCGCCAAGGCGGTCGGCATCGACCCGCTCGACATTCGTCTGCGCAACGTCTTCGAGGATGGCTCGGTCAGTCCCACGGGCCAGGTGTTGCAAAGCGTCGTGGTGAAGGAGGCCCTACTCAAGGCAGCCGCCCGGTTCGGCTGGGAGGCACGATCATGAGGCGGCGGGGACGCGGCGTCGCCTGCATGTGGTATCCGATCGGCTTCACCGTCGCCGCCAATCCCAGCGCCGCCGTGGTGAAAGTGAACGAGGACGGCACCGCCACCGTGCTCACCGGAACGGTGGAGACGGGCCAAGGCTCGCTCGCCGTGCTCGGCCAGATCGCCGCCGAGGCGCTCGGAATCGCCTCCGATGATGTGCATCTGGTTTCGGCCGATACCGATGCTACCCCGATGGACGCCGGCGCGATTGCGAGCCGCACAACCTACGTCACCGGCAATGCTATCCGGCTCGCGGCCGAGAACGCCAAGGCGGTTCTGTTCGATGCGGCCGCACAGGTCCTGCATGTCGCGCCCAACCAGCTCGAGGCGCGCGACCGCAAGATCCAGGTGAAGGGATTTCCTCAAGCCAGCATTCCCATCGCCAACGCCGCGCGGCGTGCCCAGGCCGTGCTCGGCCAGCCGCCGATCGGCAGCGCGTCGTGGAATCCGCCGACCGTCGCCTTGGACCCGGAC
Source organism: Xanthobacteraceae bacterium (assembly GCA_052148715.1). Lineage (GTDB taxonomy): Bacteria > Pseudomonadota > Alphaproteobacteria > Rhizobiales > Xanthobacteraceae > JBKQHQ01. The sequence goes on from JBKQHQ010000173.1 coordinate 38,186, forward strand.
ACAGGCCAGGGCAAGCCGTTCAGTACCTATGTCTACGCGGCGCAGATCGCCGAGGTCGAGGTCGATGACGAGACCGGCGAAGTCGAGGTGCTGCGCATCGCCGCGGCGCACGACTGCGGCACGCCGATCAATCCCATGCTGGTGGAAGGCCAAGTTGAGGGCGGCATTGCCATGGGCATCGGCTTCGCGCTGCAGGAGGAGATCCTGTTCGATGCCGCCGGACGCCAGATCAATCCCAATCTCACCAACTACATCATGCCGACGGCGCTCGATATGCCGGATATCGCCGTCGATATCGTCGACAGCTACGACCCGACCGGGCCGTTCGGCGCCAAGGGCGTCGGCGAGCCGAGCCTGGTGCCGACGGCGGCAGCGATCTTGAACGCCATCCATGACGCGGTCGGGGTGCGCATCACTTCCCTCCCCGCCACGGCGGAAAAGGTTCTCGCCGCCATCAAGGCCAAGCGCGCCGAAGAGCGAAAGCAGATACCGGCCTGAGCCCGCGCGAGCCTCTGGCCGCGCAAGTCGGCTACGGCGATTTCCGGTCTCCTATCGTTTCAGCAATGGACTGCCGTAGAGACCAGTCGGCTTGATCAGGAGGATCAGCAGCATGATGGCGAAGGGCGCCATCTGCGCCAGCGGCGCATAGATGAGGGAACCGAGCGAGACGACCTGTCCGACCAAGAATCCCGACACGAGCGTTCCTTTGATGCTCCCCAGACCGCCGATGATCACGATCATGAAGACAAACGCCAATACCTCGAGCCCCATCTGCGGGTCCACCATGATCAGCGGCGCATGCAATCCGCCCGCGAGACCGGACAACCCTCCGGCGATGATGAACATAACGGTGAAAAGCCGGTATACGTTGATGCCGAGACCTTCGACGTGCTCGACGTTTTCGATACCGGCTCGCATCGCCTTGCCGATGATCGTTCGGTTGAGGAACAGCCAGATGCCGATATAGACAAGCGCGGCGATTGCAACGACGACTAGACGATAGACGGGGACCTCCGTGCCGAGTATGTCGAGTTGGGCAGCGATCGGCACCGGAACCGGGCGCGGCACCACCCCCCAGAAATACTTGATGACGCCCACACCGCAGATCAGGATCCCAAAGGATGTGATCATGGTGAAGGTGATGTCGCGTTCGTAGATACGTAGGTAAATCAGCCGTTCTACGGCAAAGCCCGCAATCCCTCCGGCCACCATACCGCCGATCACGCCAAGCCACAGGTTGCCCGTGGCCAAGCTGATGGAATAGGTGATGTACGCGCCGACGGAGTAATAGAGCAGCTGGTCAAGGCTGATTACGCGCATCAACCCAAAACAGAGGGAGAGCCCGATCGCCATCAGGAAAAAGATGCTCCCCAGGCTCAATCCGAAGATGACGCTGGAGGTCAGCAGCTGCGCGTCGATCATTTGATCTTTCCTCCAACGCTCGTGGTGCCGGCCGGCGCAGCCCCGCGGGAGAATGCCTTCTTCAGGAGAGGTTCCAGCGTGCCCCAGATGCCCTTCTCTCCGGCCAGCATTGTGAAAACCAGGAGGGCGCCGATGATCAACTCCCAATTGCCGATGACTTTGCTGATCAGGTCCTTCATGCCGGTGTAGGCAATCGAGCCGACGATGGGCCCGTACAGGGTGCCGACTCCGCCGAGAATCGTCACGACAATGGGGTCGGCGGCACGCGCCGGACTTGTGATCTCGGGGCTCACAAACCCGAGATATACGGCATACATCGCTCCGGCCAGAGCGGTTGTCGTGTTGGCGATGACGAAGGCGACTAGGCGGATGCTGAAATTGCTGTAACCGAGAAAGTTGAGCTTGTCCTCGTTGATCTTGGCGGCCAGGCAGCAAGCACCATAAATCGAGTCGTCGACATACTTGTAGAACGCCCAGACGGCGAAGGCCAGCAAGAGCGCAAAGATGAAGAACTGGTCCGGCCTTGACAGGTCCAGCACGGGAGTGGATGCGAGGCTCGTTAGGAACCAAAGCCCGTTGTCGCCATGCGTGACACCCGCCAGCACCTTTTGCATGAGGTAGAAGATGATCACCGCTAGCGCGAGATTCACCAGGGCGAAGTAGTCGCTGCGCAACCTGACGAACAGCGAGCCGACCGCGAGCGATACGACTATCCCCGCCATGATGCCAACCAGGATGCCCACATACGCATTGGTGCCGAAGTAGAAGAGGTAGAAGGCAGCCGCATACGCGCCCACTGCGAGATAAGCCGGCTGGCCGAATGATATGAAGCCGACGCGGCCGAGCAGGAAGTTGCAACCCATCGTGTAAATCGAGAAGATGATGATCTCATTGGCAAAGGGCAGCGGCAGAAATATCCGAACCAAAGCGAGCACTGAGAACGCCAGCAACAAGCCCCGCCACCATCGCCAAACGTTCATCGCGGCAGCCCCCATTGTCGATCCTCGTTTCTACGAGCCAAAGAAGCGATCCGTCATAATCCTTCACATGGCGACCCTTCGGGTGCCATCAGAGATATCGTTCGCAGGCCTCCGGCCTGATCGATCTGCGATCCGTCAGCTCGGCCATGATGCGTCCCTCCTTAAAAGCGTACACCCTGTCGGCGATGGCGCACACCAGGGGCAGGTTCTGCTCGACGATCACCAGCGCCGTTTTCTTCCTTAATTCCAAAAAAACGTCCTTCAGGTGCGTCACGATGCTTGGGGCCAGGCCTTCGGTGGGCTCGTCGACCAGCAGCAATTTGGGGCTGCCCAAGATCGACCGGCCGATCATCAGCATCTGGCGCTCGCCGCCGCTCAGAAAACCTGCCTTGCGGTCCATCAGTTGCTTGAGCTTGGGAAAGTAGTCGGTTACCTTGGTCCAGTTGTAATCCTTGGTCGCGTAGCTCCCGAGCTCGAGATTTTCCCTGACGGTCAGGTCGGAAAACACTTTCTTGTCCTGCGGCACGTATTTCACCCCGATTCCGGCAACGAGGTAGGCCGCCATGCCGATCAGGCTCGTCTTGTCGGAGATGATCGCCCCCGAGGTGGGTTTCAGGAATCCGGCAATGCTTTTGAGCAGAGTGGTCTTGCCGGCACCGTTGCGGCCGACGCAGGCGACGACCTCGCATGGGCGCACATGCATACTGACATCAAAGAGCGCCTTCGATTCGCCGTACGCGACATTCAGCCCGGTGACCGTCAGGACGTCGTCGCTGTTGATCATGAAACGGTAACTCCGTTCGATTCGACAGGGACTTCGATCTGCCAGTAGCTTCTTCGCACTTCCGGGTGCCGCAGGCATTCATCACACGCGCCGTCGGCGATCACTCGGCCCTCATGCATGACGGTAAGCCGCTGCAGGAAGTCCTGAACGTGGGAGATCTTGTGCTCGACGATCAGGATGGTCTGCCGGCCTACACGCCGGCGCAGCACTTCTAAAACCCTCTGGATCTCGGACTCGGCAAGCCCCGCAAGCGGTTCGTCGAACATCAGCACCTTCGGCTCGGCCAGGATCGCCATGGCAATCTCCAGGCGCCGCTTTTCGCCCAGGCTGAGATTCCTGACCTGCCTGTCGCGCACATCCTGCAGGTCGAAGGTCTCCAGCATCCCGACAATCTTCTCTTCGCCGTGTTGTCCCTTGCAAGTGTTGAGGAACAGCTGGAGCAGAGACGGCTTTCTGTGCGCTCTGAAGAAGGAAAGAACCAGGTTGTCGATCACGCTCAGGTTGTCGAAAGTAGAGGTCAGCTGGAACGTGCGCATCATTCCCCTGGCAACCCGCTGCTGCGGCGTCAGACGCGTAATGTTTTTCCCCTGGTAAAAGATGGTTCCTTCGTCGGGCGGGTAATATCCGGTCAGAAGATTGAAGAACACGCTCTTGCCAGCTCCGTTGGACCCGATGATGCCGGCGACCTCATTCTCGCGCAGCAGATAATTGACGTGGTCGACCGCAACCACTCCGCCGAAGCGCTTCGTGACCGACTCCGTCCTGATGATCTCGGGGCGCGCATCCGTAGTCACGTTCGACCCTTCTTCGCCTCCACCCCGCGCACGCACGATGGCGCGCGTCGGGGTGCTGTGTCACGTGCCCGCCCGAAGGGCGGGCACTCGGCTGGAGCGGATGTGTGGCTTCAGTAGCCGAGGGAGCGGAGCGTCGGCAGTACTGCCTCGCCCCCCAGCGAGCCCATGACCGTGAACAGATCCCACTCATTCTTCTGTTCGCCGGGACCTTTGCCTTTCACCAGGAAGGCGGCATACTTGAAGACTGCCGAGTGGTCCTGACGCCATTTTGCAGGACCCTTGACGCTGTTGAACTCGCCATTATTCGCCAACAGCGCCGCCGACACCTTTTGCGGATCGAGGGATTTCGCAGCTTCGAACCCCCTGAACATTTCCATGTAGGCGATATAGGCGATCGCCGCATAGGAATCAGGAGGGGTTTGGTATTTGGCGCGGTACAGGTCGGTGAATTCCTGCGCGCTCTTGGCCACCTCTTTGTCTTCGAACCCGCTCAGGTCATAGTAGAAATAGTGCATCGCATAGACGCCCTGGAGGGCCTCCGGCGGAAGGCCTTTCGCGACCACGTTGGTGATGAAGCCGTTGAAGATGGTCATTTCCTTGCCGAGGCCCATTTGGTGGACCTGTTTCAGGAGCGCGACCGCATCGGCGGCGAATTGAGCGGCAATGAAGACATCCGGCTTCGCGGCCAGGACCTTCTGCAGGATCGTGGTGAAATCGTTGGTGCCGAGCGACACCTCGTCATAGCCGACAATCTCGCCGCCATATTCCTTCGCGGCGGCATAGACGCCGTCACGCATATCCCAACCCCAGCTGTCGGCGCGAGCCAGGAAAAAAATGCGCTTTTTGCCCAGCGTCTTGATGGCCGACTGGCCGCTCATATATCCGACCGTCCAGGGGCTGTACGCGGTGGCAAAAGTGGAGTCGGCGATCTTGCCCTTCTCAAAGGCTTCCTTCGCCATGACGCATACTGGGAAGTAGGGCATCGGTTCCTTTGAAACCATCGCATTCAGCGCATAGGCGAGTGGGGCCCAGGTCTGACCGCCGACGCCCTTGACCCCTTGCGAAACCATGTACCGGTAGCGTCGGACGCCGACATCGAGCTTGGCTTCGTCATCGTCGACGGTGCCTTCCACCGTCACCTTTCCCCACGGCATGTCGAGCCCGCCGCGCTTGTTGATCACGTCGACCGCGAGCTGGGCCCCCTGCTTCTGGGTTTCTGCCACTGCGGCGAACGTCCCGGTGAGCGGGAGCAGGATGCCTACCTTGATACTACTAGGATCGGCCGCCCGCGCGTCGTCGTGACCCAGAATGCCACAGACCGTTGATATCGCCAGCAAAGCCCACAATCGTCTCATCTTTCGCTCCCTTGTAGTTGCCCGGACAGTCACACGCGTTCGCTTCAACGGCATGTTGGACGGTCCTCGATGTTGTTAGCGACTGCCGCACGTATAACCGCCAAGCCGCGACGCCTTATGAGGGACTCCTCCCCCCAGCGTTCGAAACCCAGCCATATGGTTGCGAGGATACTGGCTGCGTTTCATCCGGCGTCCTCGCAAAATAAATGGTAAACACACCGATGCCCCGAATGACATGATCTAGATCAAGACAGCTCACCCGCATTCGAAACAGCGCCCAAGCTGTCGCTGCTACGCAGGCGCGAGCACAAACCAACCCAAACAGCGTGGTCGCATTCACCGTCGGCTCGCGCCCTAAGCCGCGTTTCGGATTCATGCCTGGTTCCGCTCTCGCTGCAGCCGTTGCGAGGGCAGATCAACCGGCGGCAAGCCTCGGTCGGCGCCTAACGGATGGCAGCTGCGATTGAGCTCCGTCGCAGTTGATATAGGTCAACAACCGGTAACGCGCGGCCTGATATCGGAATCATCGACGATTTCGTTTCATGCGATCTGGCGCCGAAGGGAGCACACAATGGCCAATCAGCCCTGGAAAACCGACAATTGGTTCGTGAGCGAGTGGAACTACGCGGACGAAGTGTGCAAGGACTTCAAATTCGCCAAGAACATCAAGGTGCACGACGTCACCCTACGGGATGGCGAACAGCAAACCGGCGTCATTCTGACCAAGGACGAGAAGATTCGCATCGCAGAAGGGCTGGCCGAGGCCGGTGTGCACCGCATCGAGGCTGGCATGCCGGCCGTTTCCCCATCCGACAACGAAGCCATAAAGGAGATCGTGAAACGGAAGCTCGGACCGCAGATCTTCTCATTTGCGCGCTGCATTAAAGAGGATGTCCAACGCACGATCGATACCGGCGTCAGCGGCGTGGTGATGGAGATCCCATCCAGCAAACATCTCATCGAGCTCGGCTATCGGTGGCCAATGGAGAAGGCGATCGAGACTTCAATCGAGGCTACCAAGTTTGCGCATGACAACGGGCTCGAAGTCGTCTTCTTCCCGATCGACTTTTCACGCGGCGAAATGAAGTGGGTGCTGGATTTGATCGAGCGCGTCGGCAAGGAGGGGCACATGGATGCACTGGCCCTGGTCGACACCTTCGGGGTCGTCTCGCCTCACGCCATGCAGTACTTCGTGCGCCAGGTCAAAGCGCGCATCAACAAGCGCCTCGAGGCGCACTTCCATCAGGACTTCGGCATGGGGGTGGCAAATACCATCATGGCGCTCGCCGAAGGCGTGGAGGTGATGCACACGACCGTGCTCGGCATCGGCGAGCGGTCCGGCAATACCCCAATGGAAGAAACCGTCATGGCGTTGTTGACGATGTACGGTGTGGACATCGGGCTCGATTACACCAAACTGACTCCGCTCGCCAACCTGGTGCAGCAACTGACCGGCGTCGTCGTCCCTACCAACAAGCCTATCGTCGGCAGCTCGCTATACCAGATCCAATCCGGAATCATTGCCAGTTGGTTCAAGAATTGCGGCGAGAAATTCGCAACCGAGGTGTTCCCCTTCCGTTGGGGTGTCGTCGGGCAGCCGCCCGCCAAAGTGGTGATGGGCAAAGGCAGCGGCGTCGATTCGGTCTATATTTGGCTTCAGCAGATCGGCATGCAGGCATCGGACGAGGACGCCCTCAAAATACTGGCGGCGGTCAAGAGCCAGTCGCTGAAGACCAAGAAGCTGTTGACCGAAGCCGAGTTCCGCCAGATTGCCAAAACGGTCGTCGGCCGATACGCGGCATAGCGCTGGAGCGGTGAGGCCGGCAAGGCGCCGGAACGGGCCAGGAGCGGAAACGAGTCACGTGCTAGACCGAGTTCCGCCTTGGCGCAGTGCATCGTGCAGCGTCGTGGACCAACGATAAATTCACGCCAGCAGCCCGTCAGCACGGCGGGACACCACAGGGAGAATCGGAGTGGCAGAGAAAGCGAAGGTCGTCCTCACCGATTACGTATGGGAGTCGCTCGACGTCGAGAAAAAGACGCTTGAGGGACTTGCCGAGCTGATCCCCCTCAAGACGAATACGCCGGAAGAGTTCCTGCCGCATGTTGGCGATTGCGATGCCCTGCTCAATACCTATGCCGGGCCGATCACAGCGGACGTGATGGCGCGAATGCCGAACTGCAAGATTATTGCCCGCTACGGGATCGGTGTGGACACGATCGATCTCGAAGCCGCCACCAAGGCGGGCATCATCGTCACCAACAATCCCGCCTACTGCATCGAGGAGGTGGCGGAGCACACGATGGCTCTGCTGCTCGCCTGCGCCCGCAAGGTCGCCTTCTACGATCGGCTTGTCCGAGCCGGCAAGTGGGTTCTGCCGCCAGGAAAACCGATGTTTCGCATGGTGGGCAGCACATTGGGGCTGGTCGGCTTCGGCCACATCAGCCGGCAAGTGGCGGCGAGGGCCGCAGCCTTCGGCATGCGCGTGCTGTTCTTTGATCCTTTCGTCGAGGAGGGACAACACGGCACCAAAGCCAAGAAGGTGGATTTGCCCGAGCTGTTGATGGGAGCGGACTTCGTCTCGCTGCATCCGCCGCTTCTCCCGCAAACCCGCAAGATGATCAACGACGAGGCGCTGCGGCGGATGAAGCCGACAGCCTTCCTCGTAAACTGCGCACGCGGGCCGATCGTGGATACCGACGCGCTGGTGCGAGCGCTGGACGCAAAAGCCATCGCCGGCTGTGCGCTCGACACCGTCGATCCGGAACCGCTTCCCGATTCGCATCCGCTGCGGGGCAGAGAGAACGTCATCATTACTCCCCACGCCGCATGGTACAGCGAGCAAGCCATGGTGGGACTGCAGGCCGGGGCGCCGAGCGAGGTGCGCCGGGTTCTGTCCGGTCAATGGCCGGTCAACGTCGTGAACCCGGCCGTGAAGGGCAAGAGCCGCGCCGGTCTCTAGGGGCTGCCGAACGGATTTATCCCGCCCGATTCCATCGCGCCTCATCGTTGCGCACCGTTTGAGCAGGATCAAAGCGCGCGGGGTTCAGTCCTTCCATTCTGTTGCAGTTTCCTTCGGGGAGGCGACCGATGGCCGCGCACGCGCCAGACATTGTTGAGACTGGACGTTTTGAGGTGTCGGGGGGGCGGAGAACAGACCTTGAAAAGGCCGTGAAGGCCATCGCGCCTATTGCGGTCACCGGCGTGCTCGCGCTACTGCCTTCACCCCCGGGATTGGCGCAATTTGCTTGGTATTATTTCGCTATCTTTGTTGGCGTAATTGTCGGCCTGATGCTTGAGCCGCTGCCGGGCGGCGCTGTCGGACTGATCGGCGTTACCACTGTTACGGCGCTTGCGCAGTTTGTGCTCTACAGCCCGGTGGACTTGGCCCGGCCGGGCTTCAGTCCGGCAGATGCCGCGCTTGGTTGGGCATTGTCGGGATTCTCCAATGCAACCGTGTGGCTGATTTTTGCGGCGTTCATGTTTGCGCTCGGCTATGAGAAGACTGGGCTCGGTAAACGCATCGCGCTGTCGCTGGTCAAGCTCATGGGGCGCAGGACCCTAATGCTCGGCTACGCGGTGGTAATCGCCGACGCAGTGCTTGCGCCGTTTACGCCGTCCAACACGGCACGCAGCGGCGGTACGATCTATCCGGTCATCCGCCATCTGCCCGGATTGTATCAGTCGAATCCGAATGACCCATCGGCGCGCAAGATTGGCTCCTATATCATGTGGGTTGCGATCGCCGCGACCTGCATCACCAGTTCATTGTTCTTGACAGCGCTTGCACCCAATCTGCTTGCTGCTGAACTCGTGAAAAGAATTGCAAACGTCGAATTTGGTTGGCTGCAATGGCTCGTCGCCTTTGCGCCTGTAGGGATCGTTCTCCTGATCGCCGTTCCGTTGTTGACATACTGGCTCTATCCGCCGGAGATCAGGGAAGGTGAAGACGTGCCGAAATGGGCAGCCCAGGAGCTTGCCAAGCTGGGCGGGCTGACACTGCGTGAAATGATGGTGGGCGTGCTCGTGCTGATCGCGCTCGCGCTGTGGATATTTGGCGGCCGCTACATCAATGCGACGACCGTGGCATTGGTCGTAATCGCACTTATGCTGGTGGCCAGGATCTTCACCTGGGAGGACATGCTCAAAGACTTATCGGCATGGAATACGCTTGCATGGTTTGCGACCTTGGTCGCACTTGCCGATGGCCTCAACCGGGTCGGCTTCGTCAAGTGGTTCGCCGAAACGATTGCGCATCAAATCACCGGCGTATCGCCGACCGCCGCCATGCTGATCTTGGTCGCGGTGTTTTTCGTGTCGCACTACATGTTCGCGAGCATTACCGCTCACGTGACTGCGGCGCTACCCGTCATGCTCGCGGTCGGCGCGACGATTCCGGGGATGCCGATGAAGCAATACGCGTTGCTCCTGTGCTTGACGCTCGGGATCATGGGCATCATTTCGCCGTATGGAGCGGGTCCGAGCCCGGTCTATTACGGCAGCGGCTACTTGCCGTCGGGCGAGTACTGGAGGTTGGGAGCGATTTTCGGCCTGATCTTCTTCGGCGTGTTCTTGATCGTGGGGGTGCCCTGGGTGTTCGCCATTGGGTAAGCCCTATTGCCTTCGATCCGGCGGACGAAGCGTCGCCGGGCGGGCTGCCGTGGAACTCTCCGCCGGGCGCAAGCATGCGGTCTCGACCAGGCGAAGAATCTTTAGCTTCATCGCGAAGTCGTGTGGGTTATTTTTTGTCAATTTCGATCAATGCCCTTTGTTGTTTCTGCTACTGTTGAGGCTGTGGGCATGTGGGCAACGCTTGCGTTGTCCAAGCGAAGCGGCATGAC
>JBKQHQ010000174.1:0-3311 GCA_052148715.1 Xanthobacteraceae bacterium
GCAAATTATGGCCGTTCCGGCGGGGGCTCGATGAGTACGCCGATGAGGCCACCTCCGGCTGACGCCGACGCGGGAATGTAAGTGTGATATGATTTGAATAAGAGGCATCATTGCCACGGGATCCTTATGGATGGGTTCGCTTGGAGGACGCGGTCAGCAGCAGGCCGAACGTCTTATCCAGCTATGCAAATTTGCAATGACTCGAAGTAGTATGACCGTTTTTTAAATCGACACAGGACGCACTTGCTATGCAATTGCTGCATAGCCGCTGGGGTCGGTCGGGGGGAAGCGAAGGCCGCCGACATCGCCAGGCTCGCACGCAAGCTGAAGCTGACGCACATGACGGCGGATTGCCTTCCAGCGTTTGATCTGCCGAGCGTCCTCGTCGGGCATTCGTCGCCCCATTTCTTCCCATCGTGCCGGACTTCGTGCCGCTGCCAAGTGAGGTCGTGCTTGCGACAGGGGTGTGCGAGATCGTGGGCGGCCTCGCGCTGCTCACCCGGCGGCTGCGATGGGTCGCCGGCGTCATGCTGGCGCTTTACGCGGTGTCGGTGTTCCCCGCCAATATCAAGCATGCCATCGAAGGCATCCATCTGCCGCCGGTTCCCGACAGCTGGTGGTATCACGGCCCGAGGTTGTTAGTGCAGCCGGTTCTCGTGTGGTGGCCTTGTTCTGTGCCGGGGTCATCGATTGGCCATGGAATCAGAAGCCTGCCCGCGCCAGCTAGAGCGGGTCAGCTTCGTGCATGCCGTCGCCGCTGTCGTGGTCTAGCCCATGTTTGACATTTGGGAAGGGTGGCTGCGCGTTAAGTGATTGAATTTGCTGGGGCAGGTGTCGGACTTTCGCCTTTTTGTAGGGACAGGTTTATTTGAATTATTCGGTTTTTTATTGCGAATCGCCGATGCTGGCGCGCATATTTGCAGGGACATGGTTTATCGATCGATTTGGCGAACCCGATCATGTTCCTGCGTGTAGTCAGAGCAACGGTCAGCAAGGGCGTGAAACGCGAATATGTGCGCGTGGTCGAAGCCTATCGCGACCGCGACGGCAAGACGCGGCATCGCACCGTCATCAATCTCGGTCGTAAAGATCTGCTGGCGGAGCACCTCGATTTTGGCAAGCTTCGCCGTCTGCTGCATGGCGATGCGGCCGGCGATGATCGCGTCGCGCACAAGGATATCGGGGCGGTCGGAGCGTGGGACTGGGGGCCGCTGCTGGCAGCGCGCCGGATGTGGAGCGATCTCGGCCTCGACACGACACTCGACCAACTCGCGCGGCCCGATCGCCGCGAGGCGGTGCGGCTGAGTGATCGGGCTCTTGTGCTGGTGGCCAATCGGCTGACGGCGCCGGCCAGCGAGCATGCGCTGGCGCAGTGGCTGGAGAGCGATTTTGTCTGTGATCGTTGCGGTCGGCGCTTCATCGCGGCATGGCGCGACGATGCGGAACGCCAAGCCAGCCGGACGCCGCGCGTGCGCGTGGCGGCGCGACAATTGCAGCAGTGGTATCGGACGCTCGACCAGTTGCTCGCGTGCAAGGCGCAGGTCGAGTCCGCGCTGTTTGTGCGGCTGCGCGACCTGTTTTCGCTTCAGGTCGACATGGTGTTCTACGATTTGACTTCGACCTATTTCGAGGGCCGGGGGCCGCCCGAGATCGGCGCCCATGGCCACAGTCGCGATGGCAAGCCGCGAAACCCGCAGGTGCTGGTTGGTCTGGTTCTGGTCGACGGCTGGCCGATCGCTCATCATGTGTTCGAGGGCAATCGGCGCGATGCCAAAACGGTCCCGGATGTTCTGCGCGATCTCGAGCAGCGCTTCGGGCTCAAACGCATCGTCTTTGTCGGCGACCGCGGCATGGTGACGAGCCAGAACCTCGAAGACCTGCGCGGCAATGGTCATGGCTACATTGTGGGCCGCAATCGCCGCCGCAGTGGTGAGGTGTTTGACTATATCCAAAGCGCGACCGGCCCCTGGATCGAATGTCCGGTCGGCATCACGGCCCGCGAGAAGGCGACACCGCCCAAGACGCTGGTTCAGGAGGTTGTCGCACAAGAACCAGGCGTGCGGGTGTTCGTGGTGCACTCCGAAGAGCGCCTGGCGTATGAGCGCGCCCAGCGCATCAAGGCCATGGATCGCGTGCGCACACGGCTCGAAAAGCTGCAGCGGCGCATCGGCGACGGCCGGCTCAAGGCGGCCGAGAAAGTCGGCGCTGCCGCGACCCGCGTGCTCGCCCAAAATCATGGCCACCGCTATTATGACTGGTCCTACGACGACGGCGTGTTTCGCTTCTTCGAGCATCCCGTCCACTTCGCGCGCGAGCAGGCTTACGAGGGCAAATACGTCATTCAAACCGAAGAGCCCAATCTGTCCGCAGTGGACGCGGTACGCCTCTACAAAGAACTTTCCGAAGTCGAACGTTCCTTCGCCAACCTCAAGGACGTCATCGACATGCGGCCGATCTATCATCAGACCGACGAGCGCGTGCAGGCTCACATTTTCGTCGCCGCGCTCGCCTTCCTGCTCCATCGTGCCATCGAGAAAAAGCTCAAGGCCGCACGCCTCGACCTCTCCGCCACCGAAGCATTGCGCACCCTCCGGTCCGTGCGTGTCGTCGACATAGATCTCGGCAATGGCACCACCAAGCGCTCCGTCACCCGCGGCACTCAGCGCGCCGCCTCTGTGCTCCGCGCCCTCGCCATCACAGACCTCGATCCCCCGAACCCGCCGCAACCAGGCCAGACCGTTATGTAGTGACAGACCGCTATGCTCACCCTAACTAAATCAATTGGTTAGACGGGAGTTTGTCGAACATGCGCTAGCCGCAAGGCGCTCGGCGATATCGACGCCGCGGTACTCTGGACTCAATAAACGAGGGCCGTTTTTTGGTAGACCGCTATGGAAAGACTATCTTGGCTAATGTGCGCTCGATCGGTGTGAACCGTCAGCGCCATCATGGAAGTACCGGTGGCGAGCAAGAAGACGAGCGTCATTGCTGTGATGAAGGTCTTCATGACTGGTCTCCGTTGGCGCTTGACGAGATTTCGAACACCTTCAACGTAGGCGCCCTCGCGGAAATTGAGCGTGACGCAATTCACAGCCCTTCATTATTTATTGGCGCCGGTCCCAGTCGCGCCTGCGGAGGCCGCCTATGGGTTCGAGCCTGTGCCCCAGCCCTCACCCAAGAAAACGCACCGGCGGCGCCTGCAACTTGATTGGGACGGTGTGTGGCGTCTGCCTCCTACCCTCGCTCTCCAAGCCCCCGATAGACGGAGGCGGGACCGATCTTCAGGGCCTTGGCGATCTCCGAAGCCCCCA
>JBKQHQ010000175.1:0-11781 GCA_052148715.1 Xanthobacteraceae bacterium
GCAGAGCGCACAATTCAATGCTTGCGGCGTAGGATCGGCCGCATTGTTAACAGTTTCAGCCCAAAAGAATGCAGGAACTTCTTTCGCCACGCCGGTTATGTTCGAACATGAGCGGAATCCGCTCTAGAAACGCGCGCCGATGCCGCGTCGCGTTTGTTGACTTGTCCTCCCCGAGATCCCCGCGCTCGGATTGGTTAGCGGTTCGTTAATCTCCTTCCCGCGCTTGATGGTATTTCTGTGCCGCATTCATCAAATTCCCACAGGGCCCGATCGATTTCCCTGGGTTCTAAGACATTCGTTGCCGGCCCCGCTGCAAGGCACTCTTTTAGCGAACGAGTGACGAGCCGGTCGTCCGAGGAGGGCCCTATGAGATTCCTATATTGTGGCATTTCGGCTCATCTCGCTTCTTAACGGCGATTTGCCCATTTTGCGCGTGCGGTCGAGTGAGGCCGTGCACGGGGCAAAACACCATGCCGAGGTTGCTTGATGCCGGCCAGGCGCCGGAAGACGCGGAACCTCCAAGTATTCCGCTTCGCTTCATTATCGGCCAGGACCGAGAAGGTCACTGGATCGTCCGCGCGACGCACGGACGGACGGGCGGGTTGTTCGTCTCACGCGAGGCCGCGTTGGACTACGCCGAGTTTGAAAGCAACTACCGGCCGGGCGCCGTTCGCCTCGCCGCGCAGCCCATGGAACTGGAAATCTGAGGGGGCGGACCGCCCCCGGGCCGCAAGGACCGGGGGCCAAGAGCCTCAGACCGCGGCGCACGAAGCGGTAATGGATGGCAAAGATGCAGCCGATACCCACCGTCCCTTATGACATGATCACGGCGCAAGCCGTGGCGCGCTTTGCCTTGCGCCTCGCCTTGCTTAGCCTCTTTGCCCTACTGAGCCCGGACTTCGCGCGGGCATTGGCGAGCCTGCTGTCGTTATCGGCTGTGTATTGCGGTGCCGTCGCCCTTGTGCGTGGCGAGGACCTTGTTCCTCCGGTGCTGACCCATTGGGACGAGGCGGCGGCGTACGCGGCGATCGCTCTCCTCATCGCACCACCGATTCCGGTATGAGCGCAGTTTATCAACAACGTTACATGCACGGTCTGAAAAAAGCGCGGGCGTGACGGATCGGTGAAGCCGCTCACGTCGCGGATAGGGCATTTGCGCTGATCTCGGGCTGCAGGCGCACGACCGGCGATATCAGGATCACCAGCGCTTGCATCAGAAATCCGATCGCCGCCACGAACAGGCAGGCCTCCGCGCCGGATAGTGCGCCCACCAAGGCACCGATGGCCGCGCCTACCGGGCGCGCGCCGGTGGCAAGCGTGTTGATCGCCGACACGCGGCCGAGCAAGTTCTGCGGCGTGATGGTCTGCCGCAACGTGGTGGTGCTTACCACCCATAGGATCGGACCGACGCCCATCAGGAAGAAGCTGCACCCGGCGAGCACGGGGGAGGGGATCCAGATGGTCGCAGCCATCAGCAGCGAGGCGAGGAAGCCGGCGATCGGTCCGATGGCAATGACCGTACCCATGGCGAGCCGACGCATGATGCGCGCCGCGAAGAGCGCGCCGACGACCATGCCCGCGCCCAGTGCACCCAACGTCGCGCCGACCCCCGCCGCCGACAGTCCAAGCGTGTGGATCGCATAGGGCACATAGACGGCCTGGATCACGAATAGCGCGGTGTTGAAGATGAACTGCGTGACGAAGATCGGTCGCAGCAGTCGATGGTGCAGCACGAAGGCGGCGCCTTCGCGAACGTCCCGCCAGGGATGGCGCCGCGAGGACAGGGCTCGCGGCGGCTCGTTGATCCCGGCGAGCAGGACCACGGCACACAGCGACAGCACCGCTGCGATCCCGAACGCCGGGCTGCCGCCGATCCAGCCGGCGAGCACGCCGCCGAGCGCGGGCCCCGCCGCCAACGCGGCCGTTCGGGCAAGCTCGATGCGTCCATTGGCTGCCGGGAGGGCCTTCGGCGCAACGAGCGCCGGCACGAGCGCCGGTGCCGAGACGCCATAGGCCACCGTCCCGCACGCTCCAACAAATCCGAGGACGGCGAGGAGCCAAACACTCAGTCCGCCGAGTGCCACCAGCGCCAGGATCGCGAGCAGCGAGACCACGCGCAGCGCCTCCGAATAGGCCATGAACCGCGCCCGCGACATGCGGTCGGCGAGGACGCCGGCCGGAATCGACACCAGCAGGAACGGCAGCGTTTGCGCCGTCTGCAGCATTCCGATCGTGCCCTCGGTTGCGCCGAGCGCGAGCACCGCCACGATCGGCGCGGCGGCCAAGCCGATCTGCTCGGCCGATTGCGCGGCGAGATTGGACCAGGCCAAGCGATGGAATGTGAGCGGCAGGCGCGATGGCGCGATCGCGGGGCTATTCGACGTGGTCATGGTCCGCTCCTTTTGCCGGCTGTCGTTCATCAACTAGGGGCACCGACGACGTTCGCCGCTCCGCTTGTTGCTGCCGAATTCATTTTTCTCTGGAGCGGAGGCGGCGCGCGACGCACTCCATTTTGCGGGCGGCGGCCGATCTTCATCTAAGACGCAGGAGCGCAAGGGACCGAGCCGTTGGCATCGGGCGCATCGACGGTGTTAGAGTGGCGGTCGAACTGCTCGGCGCGCGTGTGCCGTCACTTGACAGTGCCGGATGAGTAGCCAAGCCGCCGAAACAAACCGGAAATTCTGGTCCGACGACTGCTGCACGCAGCTGATTGACGGGGTCAACTTGCTGGCATCGTTTCCATTAAAGTGTCGCCAAGGCGCGCGGCCGTTCCGGCGCTCCCTGCTCGACTGGCCGTTCCGGGTGGACGTCTTCGTCGGATCACGGCCGAGTGATCCAAGACGGCGCCAGGCGCGTAATGGTCGGCATGCAAGCCCTCGAACCATGCGGCGCGATGAAGGGAGTTTGGCTGCCGGTTGCGCCGGGCAGGCGGCGCTGGCTTGGGCTGGTGGCCCCGCGCGAGACCGGCATGGTCGATAACCCGACGCCGAAGACCGAGGAGCTGGACGCCGCGGGCCTCATCGGCGCGATCGCGACCCGTCAGGATCGGCAGGCATTTACCATGCTGTTCGCCTGTTACGCCCCGCGCGTGAAAACCTATCTGATGCGCTGCGGTGCTCCCGCGGGCGTTGCCGAGGAGCTGGCGCAAGAGACCCTGCTGACGCTCTGGCGCAAGGCGCACTACTTCGATGCCGCACGGGCGACCGCCTCGGCATGGATCTTCGCGATTGCTCGTAATTTGCGCATCGACCGCTTGCGGCGCGACCAGCGCGCGCGGCTGTATCTCAACGAGGACCATGATCAGGGCGAGGCGCCGGAGCCGCCCGACCAGGCGCTGCTATGCGCGGAGCGCGACGCGCTGGTGCGGGATGCGCTGAAGAAACTGTCGGCGGACCAGGTTCGCGTCATCGAGCTTTCATTTTTCCAAGGACAGGCTCATTCAGAAATAGCCGACACGCTCGGCATCCCGCTCGGCACGGTCAAATCGCGGCTCCGGCTCGCGATGAACCGGTTGCGCGATCTGTTGGTTGGACTGACATGACGATCCAGCATCACCCGATGGATACGACGCTTGCAGCCTTCGCCGGCGGGACGCTGGATGAGGGCCGCAGCCTCGTGGTCGCGACGCATCTGGCCGCCTGTGCGGACTGCCGCCGAGGGGTGGCGACGTTCGAATGCGTCGGCGGAGCGTTGCTGGAAAGCCTCCCGCCGAGCCCGATGGCGGCCGATGCTTTGGCGCAAACGCTTGCCCGCATCGATGCTCCCGCCACGGCCGATGTCGCTACCCGATCAAGCCCTCCGGCCGGTGACGAGACGATGGTCTATCCGGCGCCGTTATCGCATTACGCGCTCGGTCCATGGCGATGGGTCGGGCGCGGCGTGCACTATCGCCGGGTGTCGGTGCCGCGTGAGGGCGGCACCCACGTGTTCATGCTGAAGGCCAAGCCCGGAACCAGGCTTCCACGTCACTTCCATACCGCAACCGAGCTGACCTGCGTGCTCAAGGGTGCGTTTCGGCATGATCACGGCCGCTATGGCCCGGGCGACGTCGATGACGCCGACGACACGATGGAGCACTGGCCGAGGGTCGAAGCCGGCGAGGAATGCATCTGCCTGGTGGCGCTGCAAGGACAGCTTCGATTCGCCGGGGTGATGGGGCGTCTGCTGCAACCGTTCGTCCGGATGTAGGCGCGGGCCCAATGACCGACGCTTCTCGGCCGTCATGGCGGCGCGCCGTCGGTGCATTGGCGGTCCTCATCACGGCCGGCTGCACGCCGGCCGATCCGCTCAACCTGCTGGCGCCGCGCGGTTCCTGGGACATGACCTCCCTGCCTTATGCGGATGGAACGCGTCACACGCTCGACGTCTATCGTCCGCGCGCCGCTAAGGACGCGCGCCACAGCGCGCCCGTGATTGTTTTCTTTTACGGCGGCAATTGGCAAGGCGGGCAAAAGGACATGTATCTGTTCGTGGCGGCCGCGCTCGCCGCCCGCGGTTACGTCACGATCGTTCCTGACTATCAGATCTACCCGCCGGCGAGGTTTCCTGCCTTTCTTGAGGATGGCGCGCAGGCCATCGGATGGGCGAAGCGCAACGCGGCTCGCTTCGGCGGCGACCCGAGCAAGCTCTTCCTGATGGGGCACTCGGCCGGTGCGCATATTGCGGCGATGCTCACGCTCGACGGCCAATGGCTGCGCGAGGTCGGCCTCCAGTCGCGCCGCGACATCGCCGGATTGATCGGCATCTCGGGTCCCTACGATTTTCTGCCGCTGCGCGACCCGACGCTGCAGACGATTTTTGCAGGCCCGGACCTCAACCGCACCCAGCCGATTTCCTTCGTGACGGGCGGTGAGCCGCCGGCTCTGCTCGTGACCGGCGCCGCTGACCAAACCGTCAAGCCCGGCAATACGACCCGGCTCGCCGCAAAGCTGCGGGCCGCCGGCGGAGCCGCCACCGAGATCGTCTATCCCCGCGTCGGACATACGACGATCATTGGCGCCTTCGCGCCCGTGCTGCGCTTCCTGGCCCCGGTGCTCAGCGACGTCGACAGCTTTGTTGCCCGCGCCGGCACAAACGCGGCGTTGCGCGATCGCGAGGCGGCGCTTGGCAAGCGTGCTCCTGATCGCCCCGATCAGGACACCATGGACAATCGCGGGCGTGAGTGACGCCAATACCAGGCATCGCCGCGACAAGCATTTATCGGTATCATGTGACCTGACAAAAAGGTAAGCTTGGAGCAATCCGCCGAGTGTCTGTGAATAAGTTATCAGTATGGATGATTTTTAGATCCAGCCGATAGCCTTGCGCGCCGGTCGGCACCATGATCCGAATCATGTACGACCGTCCGCCTGAAGAGTTGCGCTACAAGGTTCGACGCCGCTCAGGGTTCGGCAGCGAGCAGCGTTGGGAGATCCTGGGTCCGCGCGGCTGGACCGTCGAGGGGGACGCGGCCGACGACGCAAGCAGCGGTTTCAGATTGGCAACGCGCCAGCTCGCCGAGATCTTCAGGAAACGGCGCAAGCCCCCGCCGGTTACGCGTTACTAGTCTACTGATCCTAACATTTGGCGCTGTCATTCCGGGGCCCGAGCGTAGCGAGGGAGCCCGGAATCCCTAGTCACAGACCGGGGTTATGGGTTCCGGGTTCGCCGCTTCGCGGCGCCCCGGAACAACACGCGTGAAACCAAGTTGCTAATCTATGCAGACAGCATGAGTTTAGTCGGCCCAGCCGGGTGTGATCTGCGGCAAGGCGTATTCGCCGTCAGCGGGACAATTGTTGGTGCCGCGTTCCCCATCGGGCGAGCTCATTGAGCGCCGGGATCAAGGTGCGTCCGTAATCGGTGAAGGCATATTCGGTCGCCAGCACGGCGCCGTCGCGATACTCTCGGCGCGACACGATTCCGTCGGCCTCCAGATCGCGCAAATGGGTCGACAGCACCTTTTCCGAGATGGCGGGAATCTCGCGCCTGAGATCGCTGAAGCGTCTGGCGCCTTCACGCAGCTCGCACAGAATCGTCGGCTTCCATTTGCCCGCGATAATGCCGATCGCCGTTGTCACGGGACAATCGGAAATCCGCTCGATGACCACGTCCGCCATGGAGGCTTACCTCCTCGTAAGTTATTGCACAAATCGCCGAGCCGGCTACAGGTTGGCAATCATAGCATGTCGGGCGATGAGGCGGCATGACACGCAGGGGATGGATCTTCGTTGCGCTGGCAGGCGCATGCGTCATTGCGCTGGTGGTGATGATGAGCCGCATGGCAAGGGACGGCGGCCCAGGCCGGGTGGCGGACGGCCTCGCCGCCTACGCCCAGATTGCGAGCGTGCTGCAAAGCCCGCGTTGTCTCAACTGCCATCCGCGCAGCGATCGCCCGACCCAGGGCGATGACATGCACGTCCACCGCATGAACGTGCAGCGCGGCGCGGACAACGACGGCGTGCCTGCCATGCGCTGCAGCACCTGCCATCAAGGCCACAATAACGACATGGCCGGGATTCCCGGCGCACCCCACTGGCACCTGGCGCCGGCATCGATGGGCTGGGTCGGTCTGACCCGATCCGAGCAATGCCGGACTATGCTCGACCCGCAGAAGAACGGTCGTCGCAGTCTTGCGGAACTCGTCGCGCATCTCACAAAAGATGCCTTGGTGCAGTGGGCCTGGAGCCCCGGCTCCAACCGCGCGCCGCCACCGGTCTCGCAAGCGCAGCTGAAGACCGCGCTCGATACCTGGTCCAACGTCGGCGCGCCTTGTCCGAACTGAGGAGGCTGCATCGATGCAACCAACCCGCCTCGCATCCGACGCAACAGTGTCGCGCCGCGATCTGCTCAACGGCATGGCCGCCGGGACGGTCGTGCTTGTTGCTGGACAGCTCGGGAGCATGGAGGTGTTGGCGCAGGATGCGGCGCAACGCGGGGCCGTGATCAACGCCTGGATCGCGATCGCTCCCGACGGGATGGTCACGCTGCAATGCGCCCATTCGGAAATGGGGCAGGGTATCTATACGACCTTCGCGGCGATCATTGCCGATGAGCTCGAAGCCGACTGGTCCAAGTGCGACATCGTATTCTCGCCGGCCGCTCCGGCCTATCGCCATCCGGTGATCAATTGGCAGTTCACCGGCAACGCGGAGTCGACCCGCTCGTATCATGCGCTGATCCGGAAGATGGGCGCCGCCGCGCGCGAGATGCTGTTTGCGGCCGCGGCCGATCGACTCAACGTGCCGGCAACCGAGCTGACGGCGAGGGAAGGCGTGGTCCGCCATGCCGCGAGCGACCGCTCGGTTACTTTCGGCGAGGTTGCGGCGGTTGCTGCCGGCAAGCCGGTTCCGGCCGCTCCGCGCCTGAAGCCCGAATCCGAGTGGCGGCTTGTCGGCGGCGGTCGCTCGCTCCTGCGTCGCGACGTGCCGGCGAAGGTGCAGGGAACGGCGGTCTTCGGCATCGATGTGAAAGTCCCGGAGATGGTCTACGCGGCCGTCGTGAGCGCGCCGACGAGCGGCGGGAAGGTGGCGGCCATTGACGAGGCTTCGGTCAACCGCATGGCGGGGCTCATCAAGGTCGTGCCGCTCGACGGTGCGGTCGCCGTGGTGGCGCAGCACTATTGGCAGGCCCGCCTGGCGCTCGCGAAGCTGAAAGTCACGTGGCAACCGGGGCCCGGCGGAGCGTTCAACGATGCGACGCTCGACGCCATGTACCGCAACGCGCTCGCGGGCGATTCCGGTTGGGCGCAGGCGGAGAAGGTTGGCGATGCGGGTGCCGCGCTCGCGGCGTCGGGACGGGTGATCGAAGCCGAATACCGGTCGCCTTGGTTGTCGCACGCGCCGATGGAGCCGATGAACGCCACGGTGTCGGTGACCAACGACGGCGCGACCGTGTGGGTGCCGACCCAGGGCATGCAGATGACCCAGGTCGTTCTGGCGAGCGTCCTCAAGCTGCCGCCTGAGAAGATCACGATCCATCGCACTTACCTCGGCGGAGGGTTCGGCCGGCGGCTGCTGGCCGATTTCGTCGTGCAGGCGGCGCTCTGCGCCAAGGCTGTCGGCAAGCCGGTCAAGCTGATCTGGTCGCGTGAGGAAGACATCCGGCAGGATTGGTACCGCCCGGCATTCTTGGACAAGATCCGCGGCGCGCTGGATGCCGACGGGATGCCGGCCGCGGTCGAGCATCGGCTCGTTGCCCCAACGATCCTCTCTCCCGTATCGCCAAAACCGATCAAGCCCGGCATGGTCGATGGGCTGTGCGTCGAAGGCCTCGTCGAGCACCCCTATCGCATTTCGAACCGGCAGGTCGACTACAACATGCTCGCGGTGCCGACGCCCACCATGGTGTTGCGCACCACCGGCCACGGGCCGAACAATTTCGCCCTGGAATCATTCATCGATGAGCTCGCCCACGCCGCAAGCCTCGACCCTTATCAGTATCGGCGGCGGCTGCTCGTCGACAATCCGGCGGCCCAAGCGGTGCTCGATCGCGCCGCGACGCTGGCCAATTGGGGCCGCGCGGGCGGCGGGCGTTTCCAGGGCCTGGCCTTTGCCGATTGCTTCGGCTCCTATCTCTGTCAGGTCGTCGAGCTGTCGATGGAAGGCGGGGCGATCAAGCTCCACAAGATCACCTCGGTGTGCGACCCGGGCCGCGTCTTCGATCGGGTCAACGCCACGTCGATGATCGAAGGCGGTGTCGTGTGGGGACTATCCGTTGCGCTTTATTCGGCCATCACCTTCAACAACGGCCGCAACCGCGAAACGAACTTCGACGCCTACCGCGTCGCAACCTTGCCCGACGCGCCCGAGCTCGTCACCGACTTCCTGGAGAACCGCGCAACGCTCGGCGGGCTCGGCGAGGTGGGGCCGGTCTGCGTGCCGGCCGCGCTGTGCAATGCGTTGTTTGCAGCGACCGGAGTGCGGCACCGGGCGCTGCCGCTTGCGCAAGCGCAGGTGTTCACGGCCTACGGAAAAATTTTCGGCTGAGAGGAAGACCATGGCGATGTTCAACTTCACGCTCAACGGCGCGCCGGCCTCAGTCGACGTCGACCCCACCACGCCGCTGCTGTGGGTGCTGCGCGATCACCTCGGCCTGACCGGAACGAAGTTCGGCTGCGGCGTTGCCCAATGCGGGGCCTGCACGGTTCATGTCAATGGCGAGGCCGTGCGCTCCTGCGCCTACACGATCGATTCGCTAGAGGGCGCGACGGTGACGACGATCGAAGGCCTGTCGCGCAACGGACCGCATCGCTTGCAGCAGGCGTGGATCGACTACCAGGTGCCGCAATGCGGCTATTGCCAGCCGGGCTTCATCATGGCGGCCGCCGCGCTCCTCGCCGCGCGGCCGAAGCTGACCGAGGCCGATATCGAGGCCTCGATCACCAATATCTGCCGCTGCGGCACCTATGCGCGCATCCGCAAGGCGATCCTCGCCGCGGCCTGGTAGGGCTCGGGTCACCCCGGAGGCTTGGCCGCGAAGTTTGAGCCGCGCACGCAGAGGCGGCCGCGGGGATCCTGCCAGAGCTCTTCGGTCGCGTGCAGGTGGCCGAGCGCGCGCGCGACGGTCTGGAAATCGGGATGGCGCCTTATGCGACTAAGCGAGGGCGTAGCGACGGACGACAATTTTGGTGTTGTCGAACAGATCGACATCGAGAGCCTGGTTGGTCAAATCTGGATTGAGCGAGACCTCGTCTAGCGCAGCCTCGAATAACGACAGTTGTTGCGCCCGTCGCACGGATGGGAGCAAAAAGATCACGCCAGGATGAATCTCGATCGCGCGATACCTCGAACGGAACTCTGTGGCGTTGTTTGTCACCAGCACCCAACCGTCTCTCTCGACAACTTCAAGAATATTCCAGTCCTTCCATTGGCCCAGACCCAAGTGCACTACGTGGGTGGCCTCGAAGCCGCGTTCATGGGCCACCTTCGGAAGCGTGACCCGAGAGGTTTTCATCGACGAGAAAGCGCGGCGCCTTCAAGCGCCGCGGCTCTCGATGGTCCGCACCGATAGCGGCCGATTGTTGCGCCAGGACGGCTTTCGAGGTCGGCCGCGACGGGGATGCGATTTCACATAAATCGCGGCGGCGGCCATCATCTCGCGCGTTAGACGCGGATAATCTTCACGCAGTTCTGCCTCGGTCGCGCCCTGAGAAATAAGGTCGGCGATATGATGCACGAGAATACGCGTGCCCCTAAAAGTCGCGGCGCCGGCCTGGATGTCAGGATCCTCGATGATCAACTTCATTGCCTTGCGATATTTTACGAGATTCGCGTCCATTGTGTCAGCTGCGGACTTCACATCGATGACATAGTGCAAGATTCCGCGCTTGGATTTGATCTCTCGCGGCCGCGTCAATCCCTTGATCTGCGCATAGACCTGCTTACGAACGGCGACCGGAACGTCCCTCGGCATTACATGGTCGATCACGACGCAGACGGCCCCCCAGCGGGTGAGCAGCGGTTGACGATTTCGTCGGATGACGCAGCCGGCCGGCAAGCGTTGCTCGATCACCTTATAGACCGCCTTCAACGGAACACCCGCAACGGCTCCGATCTCGGCTGGTGAAAATAGCTCTTGGCCAGACATTTGCGGCTCCAAAATCATTCTATTGGCGAGAGACAATTTAACTCTGATCCAATCGATTTTCAAGAGCCGGGCGGAACAAGGGCTCGCTCCCCGAGTGCGGTGGGCCACGCGGCTTCGGCAACAGCGGTCTCGGTAGCCGTGCGGTCGCGTGGGCCTCTTACGCCGGCGGCTTGGCCGCGAAGCTTGAGCCGCGCACGCACAGGCGGCCGCGCGGGTCGTGCCAGAGCTCTTCAGTCGCATGCAGGTGGCCGAGCGCGCGCGCGACGGTCTGGAAATCGTAAGCCGAGAACCGCTCGGCGATCTCCGTGTAATAGATCGGCTCCTCGGCGATCACGTCCAGGATCTGTTGCGCGATCAGCGCCACCACGGCTGCGTCACCGGCCGTGCCCGCCCGGTCCGCCTTGCCCCTTACGTAGTCGTCGATCTTGGCGCGGTCCGCATAGGCATAGGCGATGCGCTCGTAACGCTCGCGCGGCACGCCTTCCGGAATGGTGGCGTCGATGCCGACCTTGGCGGTCGTCGGCACCACGCCGACCGGCGTCGGCGCCAGGCTCGGATCGAGCGGCTTGCCGCGGGCGTTGGTGACGATCATCACGTCGCGGTCGCCCTGCACGCGGGTCGCAATCGCCCATTCCACGTCGATCGGATCGAACACGTCGATGTCGTCGTCGACGATGACCACGTGCTTGAGGTCCATCACCGACAGCGCGGCGAGCAGCGCGTTCTTGGCCTCGCCCGGCTGCTTCTTGATCGAGATCACGGCGTGCCAGAACGCGCAGCCGCCGAGCGTCACGTTGATGTCCTTGACGACGACGCCGGCCGTCCGCAGCGCCTGACGGATGGCGGTGTAGCGGGTCGGCGCGGCGAGCCAGGTATTCTCCCACGGCATGTGCAGGGCGTAATAGATCGCGTCCTTGCGCATCGAGATCGCCTTGATCCGCACCAGGGGATTCCAGTGCAGGCCGCCCATCAGCCGGGTGAACTCGCCGAAGCGGCCCTCGGGCCAAGTCCAGCCGGTCGGCAAAATTTCCGCCTCGAGCACGATCTCGGCATCGGCGATGTAGGGCAGGTCGATGGTGGCGCACGGCGCCAAAGCCACCGGCTCGCCGCGAATGCCGCCGGCTATTCCCATCTCGTCGACGCCGAGCGGCGCGCGATAGCCAGAGCCGGCGATCTCGATCGGATGGATGCCGATCGAGATCGAGATCGGCAGTGGCT
>JBKQHQ010000176.1:0-6449 GCA_052148715.1 Xanthobacteraceae bacterium
CACTTCACCTCGCCCATCCGGCGCTACGCGGATCTGGTGCTCCACCGGCAGGTACGCGCCAAGCTGAAAGGAGAGCCGCTCCCCTACTCGCGCGAGCAGATCGAAGAGGTGTGCCTCCACATCAACAGCACCTTGCGCGTCGAGGACGCCGAGCTGAAGCAGCGCGCCAAGGACAAGGCCACGACACGCGCGAAGCGCGTGACCAGCGCTCGGCAGCTCTCGGGACTCTTTGCCAAGGACTTCGAGCGCGTCTGCCGTCCGTCCTTGTGAACCGTGCGCTGAGCACAGCGCTCGTTATCGTGGTGGTTATTCTTCCAATTTGGAGGAGCCATGTTCCGCCCGTTTTTGTATTCACGCTAGCATTAGCCGGTATCTTACTTCAGGGGGCATGGGCTTTTAGCGAGGTACTGACCAGCCTTCAGCTTAGACGTGCCTATTATAACTTAGCAAAGGTCGATAGCAGCCTGTTTTCCAAGGAGTGGGAGGATAGGTTTGTGGGGGTGCGGATCGGAAGGTCGTTGATATTGGAGTTTTATGTGGGTCTTTTCGAACCTGCTTTGTGGAGCATTCTTTTTATGGGAATAGTGTTCGACTATCAGCACATCGACCGAGCGCTGATCTACGATAGGTCGGAAGTTGAGATACCCAGGAGTGTGGGGGACGGTGCGGCGGCGTACAGAGACCTGCTTGCCCTCGCTACGCGCGGCATTCGTTTCGACGGCAGCGCGCTAAGCAACGAATTGCGGGCACCCCCATTGAGGCTGGTGCTCCTAACCGCGGACCTATCTGGCGTCCGTTCCTTACGCGAGCTTAGTCTCAAATATTATGGGGACGCGAAGTATTGGCGGTTCATCCCCTGGGTCAACCCTGGTCAATTCCCAAAAGAAAAGGAAGTAGATGAAAACACAGACCCAGCCACGGCTCGCTCTTCGTTGTATATGCTCCAGATTCTCGGTTCGCCTCGTTAGCTTCGTGACGACGGGGCCGGGCATGTGGGTTGCCGTGACCGCGACAACCGCGAACGACCCGCAAACTGTTGGTGCCGAGCTCGCACTCCGATCAAGCTGTGAAGATCTAAGCGGCTTGGCCTCCCTCAAGCTTTGCCCACCCGTGCCGGACGGCGCCGCGCAGCGCGCCGCCGTCGCCCTCGGCAGCAAAATACGCCTCGACCGTCTTGCCGTCGAACTTGCGCAGCGCCGCGAAGGCCGCGTGCCGGCCGGTGCCCTCGCGCCGCGGGTTGCCCTCGGATAGTGCCGGCGTCGGCGATGGTCGCGCGGCTTGGCGGTGGACTTCCTCGGCCCGCCCTTCGTTTTCGGGGCGGCCTTTGCGCGGGGTGGTCATCGCGGGTCCTCGTTGGTTGGTGCAGGCGGGGCCATTGCTCCGCCGCGCATGTACAGCTCAACCTGAGCGGGAACAAAGCGCAAGGAACATTCTGCCGCCGCAATCAGAATTCCGCTACCAACCGGACGGCCCCTGCACAGGCAAACGGTCGAGCGGAATCAAGCTCAAGCCGGCGTCGTCTTGGAGGCAATCTCCAGCTCTCGCTGCGAGCGAACCAGTTCAACGAATCTTTTCCTGATAATCTGGACAGCATCGAGCTTCGTGTGCTTCGACCGTAGCGAAGTGCCCAGATACTCGGATGCGATGCAGACTACTTCCGCCTTACGGGCGGTCTTATCCGCAGCAAGATGGGCCACGACGGTGTCAAAGTCCGATCTCGTCGATCCCGCCTTCCTGAGCCTGTCTAGGTATCGATCGACCAGTGGACGGTTTATAGCTTTGACTTGAGCTTGCGCACGTTTGGCCACGTCGACCTCTTGTTCAAACGGGAGCCGGGATTCGTTCGGGAATCCCGTTCGATGCTATCGATTCCCTGTGCGCCGCTTCGTTGGTCGGCCACGGCGGGTCCGATCCAGCTAATGGCCATAGCACATTCGAGATCTGGTCCCCGAGTTTATTGAATAGGTCGCGAAAATCCCTATTCTCTTGGGCATTTCCCAGATACGCGATTTCCTCACCGGCTGCCTTGGTGACTACTTGGCGCCTGGGAATAGTCCTGTCGAACACCGGGTAACCCGGCCCCCATGCCTCTAGCCCGCTGCGTACGGTCACCCGCGCAATTTCTTCGGCTTCACTTAGCCTGTCCTGCCGCGTGAGGTTACCAACTGCTCCAAGCAACTCGAGGGTCGGGTTCAGTTTGTCCGCGAGCCTCTTCACATTCTCGAGGGTCGGCCCGACCGCCCTGGCGGACATCTTGTCAAGAACGGTTGGAACCAACAGATGCGTGCTCGCGCAAAGCGCGTTCACCGTTCCGGTGGTCAGCCTCGGCGGGCAATCGAATATAACCACGTCGAATTGTTGCCGCACCTGCGGCGTGCAGACAGCCCTCGCGACGACGTGCCTGATATCGGCGGTGTAGTGGTCGTCGATCAGCCATCTCAACATCAGCTTGTTTTCGAGCTTTCCAAACTCCAAGAAGGCCGGAATTATGCGGGCGTTGGGGAGCTTCTTCGCCAAGCTGTCGCTGCGTTCGATCACCTGCGCGCCCGTTAGTCCCGGGTTCTCGAAGAGTTCGTTAACTTTTGACTCCACGTCGTCGTACTCGCACGCGGATAACATCGCACTCGACAGGGAGCCCTGATAATCCAAATCGACGAGCAGAACGCACTTGCCCAATCTCTGCTGGAAGTAGGCCGCCAGGTTCATGGCTAGCGTTGTCTTACCCACGCCGCCCTTCTGATTGTAGATGCAGATGTATTTCGTGTTGAGGCCCGGAGCTGGGGTGGTGAAAGCACCGAACAAGCCTTTGCTCTCCTTGTATGGATGGGGATTATGAAGCAACCAAGTTTCGTGCTGTTCGCCGCCGAGGGCTCGCTCGATACGTTCGAGCTTCAGCTTCAGCTTACGTTTGCTCAAGAGCTGATAGACTGCGAACAGGATGGCGAGCGTGAATGCACCAATGTCGTGAAGCGGCTTTACGACTTCGGCGTAAGGCCTGAGCCAGTCAGATGCCAGCTTCAGCGATCCCCATATTCCCTCGTCTCTCAGCACAGCGAGAGACGCCGTCAAGTATGTCCCCAGCTCCGTGGCTGCGGAAATCACACGGCCCCACATCCAAATCACTTGCGCGCCCATTTATCCCCCCGAGACACGAGCCGGCCAAGGCCGAGGCGACCTTCAACTGGACCGCGCACCATGAGGCAGCATCATCCGATTCCCAGTGGGTGTCTTCATTTCTGCGGCCGACGCGTGTGAATAGCGGGAAGTAGTCCAGCCGGCAGCAGGTACATCCAGCCGAGCTGGCCCCGGTCGCGTTGACACCGGCCGCGCCGAGCACAAGTCTGGGCGCGCGCGCCACCGCGCACGGTAAGTGCAACTGTCGGCGTAGCCCCCCGGTAGCCCCGGGCCGACCGAGAGCGGAGGAGCACCGACCGTGAAACCACCTAAGCCATTGGCAACACCCGTCAATACGCGGCAAGCCGGGGCGAGAGCCTACTGGCTGATGAAGAGCGAGCCCGAAGCCTATTCATGGGACGAGCAGGTGAGCAAAGGCGCCAAGGGGGAGGCGTGGACCGGTGTCCGCAACTTCACCGCCCGGCAAAACCTGATGGCGATGAAGAAGGGCGACCGCGCGTTCTTCTATCACTCGGGCGAGCAGCGCGCCGCCGTCGGCATCGTCGAGGTGATCCGCGAGCACTACCCGGACCCGACCGACGCGACGGGAAAGTTCGTCGTCGTCGACGTGAAGGCGGTCGAGGCGTTGCCGAAGCCGGTGACGCTGGCACAGATCAAGGCCGAGCCGCGGCTGAAGGACATGGTGCTGGTGAAGCAGTCGCGGCTCTCGGTGCAGCCGGTGACCGACGCGGAATGGAAGATCGTCTGCCGCATGGGCGAGGTGAAGGGCGGATGATGATAGCCGCGGGACGCGGCCATCCGGCTCGATCTCGTATTACTGAAAGACGCAGAGGATGTCGGAACAAGAATTCCCGGCGTCATGGCCGGGCTTGTCACGGCCATCGCCGTCTTTCCTACCACCAAACAAATCGCGGATGGCCGGAACGAGTCCGGCCACGACGCGAGGGGTTGTCGCTTACATAGCCCGCCGCGAAAACAAGAGCGTTACTATCGACGTCAGCCGTGCGTGCGGCTGGCCTCGAACAGGAACCAGGTGCGGCGTTCGGCTTGGTCGATGAAACTCTCGAGCAGGCTCGTCGTCGCCACATCCTCGTGCTCGTCGGCGACGGCGTGCGCGTCACGCATGTGGGCCACCAGCGTCTTGTTGTCGGCCATCAGCTCGCGCAACATGTCGAGCGGCGCCACGAACTCGGCGTCGTTGTCATGGATACGTTGCAATTCGGCGATCTGACCGATGGAGCGCAATGTCGTTCCACCGATCTTGCGCACCCGCTCGGCGATGTCGTCGGTGGCGGCGAAAATCTGCTCAGCCTGCTCGTCGAGCAAGAGATGATAGTCGCGAAAATGCGGGCCGCTCACATGCCAATGGAAGTTCTTGGTCTTGAGATAGAGGGCGAACACGTCGGCCAGCACCGCGTTGAGCGCTCCCGAGATGGCGGGAACCGCATCGGCGGCAAGGTCGGTCGGGGTATCCAGGGCAGCGACCGTCTTGGCGGGGAACTCGAGGCTTTTGACTTTGGACATGATCAACCCTCCGATACATGAACTCGGCCGTAACGTGCTCAAATGGGCAAAGGTTCCACGCGGCGAAGACGTCGCCCGAGCCGGGGTCCTAAAGTCGAGGATAATCAGCAAGCGCAACACGAAAAGTTGCGTGCGGTCAAACCGGCGACGAAGCAATCGCGCGAAGCCGCGGGCAAAATGGAAGGAGAAATGCAGGTGGCATCGTTTCGAGAGCTGATGGCCGGCAATGACCTTATCGTGGCGCCGGTCGCGTTGAATCCGATCATGGCGCGGCTCGCGCACGATG
Source organism: Xanthobacteraceae bacterium (assembly GCA_052148715.1). Lineage (GTDB taxonomy): Bacteria > Pseudomonadota > Alphaproteobacteria > Rhizobiales > Xanthobacteraceae > JBKQHQ01. The sequence goes on from JBKQHQ010000176.1 coordinate 4,946, forward strand.
CCGGATTCAAGGCGGTCTATCTCAGCGGCGGGTCGCTCGGCTGGTACAAGTGCAACACCGAGGCCAACATCACCTTGCCGGAAATGGCAAGCCTTGCGCTCGACATGCGCGCGGCCTGCCCGCTGCCGATCGTGCTCGACGCCGGCGGCGGCTGGGGCGATCCCATGCATATCCATCGCACGATCGCTTTGGCGCAGGCGGCGGGCTTTGCCGCCATCGAGCTGGAGGATCAGCTCTTGCCGCGCCGGGTCGAGCACCATATCGGCATCGACCACCTGGTGCCGACCGAATTCGCGGTTGCCAAGATCAAAGAAGCGATTGCGGCGCGCACCGACCCGGATCTCGTCATCATCGCGCGCACCAATGCGCGCCGCGTCGATGGTCTCGACGACGCGCTCCGCCGGGCCGAGGCGTTCCAACGCGCCGGTGCCGACATGCTGTTCTGTTACACCCGCGAGCCCGAGGAGATGCGCATCCTCGGCGAGCGCCTGCCGCCCCCGCTCATGATGTTCGCCCCGCCCGACGGTTTTGCCGACTTCCCGCTGTCGCGGCGTGATCTCGCTTCCCTCGGCTTCCGGCTCGCCGCCTCACCGGGAACGGCGTTCGCCGCGATGGTCAAGGCGGTGCGCCAATCCTACGAACACCTGGCGAAGGACAGCCTTGATCCGTTCCTCGGTCGCGGCGGCGTCGAGCGCGAGATGAAGGCAGCGCAGAAAACCGCCGGTCTCGAAGCACTGCTCGAAGTCGAGCGGCGCACGATGAAGGGGCGCTAGAGCATGATCCCGAAAAGTGGGTACGGGTTTTCGGAAAAGATCATGCTCCAACAATACGATAGGGCGCGATGACGACGCGAAGAAAAGTCATCGTGCTCTAGAATTCGGCTCAGCTCAGTGCCCGCCAAGATTTGCCAAGAATCGCCACGAAGAGTCGTCTATCCGACCGACTGCGCGCAAAATAGTTCCTATACTGCCTATGCACGCTCCGATTGGAATTCAATCGCAGCATGCACTGGACTTACAGGTGGTCGCATTTTCTGGGAATACCGGGCCACGCCTGACCCGGCCAATAGGCCGATCAGCAGCGGCCCCGGCTAGCGCGGCGTCCATGGTGACGCCTAGCCAGGGAGAGTGCCCATGACCGGCACGCGAGCCCCGTCGATCAGACAAACCCGCATCCGGGCAAACCGACTGCTCGAGCAGATCCTCGCGGATCTCGCCGATGAAGGTCTGCTCGAGCCAGCCGTCGCGGGGGACGGCAGCGAAGGCTATCGCATCACCGGCGCCGGCCTCGATTATCTCGCACGGCACGGGATGGACCTGCGAGGGGAACCGCCGCGTCACAGACCATTCCGATTCCCCGCCAACCGCAAAGCGAACCCATCCGTGAGATCGACGACCCGATCACGCAGCATGTGTTCGTAAACGGTCGCCAACGGCGTTCCTCACACCGTTATCACGATCTTGCCGAAATGCCGGTTGGCGCCCATCATCGCCAGCGCCTCGGC
>JBKQHQ010000177.1:0-51241 GCA_052148715.1 Xanthobacteraceae bacterium
ACACACGGCCTGGCTGACCGCCAGACACTCCCGATGAGGAAACCACCAACTGGAGAGCCGTATGCGGGAAAACCGCCCGTACGGTTCGGAGGGCGGGGAGGGCCAAAACCCTTCCCGACCCCTATCGCCGAGCGGACATCCTGTCGCGGATCATTAACCGTTTTCTTGCAGTTGCATTAACGTCCCTCGCAAGGCGGCCGCGTAGGATCGATCTGCAGCATTTTCGCCAAAGCCGAAGCCTTGCGCATGTTGAACGCGTTGCAGCGATGGTTCTCGCCCGCGCCTGAGGAGCCCGACGACGACGGCAAGGTGACCGTCACCGATCTCCTGACCCATGACTGGTTCGAGCTGTGGTACCAGCCGAAGGTCGAGTTGCGCAGCAGGCGTCTTGCCGGCGCGGAGGCGCTTGTGCGCGGCCGGCATCCGCGGCGCGGAGTGCTCAGCCCCGCGGTGTTTCTTCCCGGCGCGACCGAGGAGGAAATGCTGGCGCTGACCGAGCGGGTGGTGCTCACGGCGCTGCGCGACTGGGAGACGTGCGACACCTACGGCGTGTCGGTAAAGCTCGCCGTCAACGTCCCGGTCTCCGCGCTCACGACCTTGCCGCTCGCGACCTTGCTGCGCGAGGAACGGCCGAAGGCGCCGAACTGGCCGGGACTGATCATGGAGGTGACGGAGGATGAGATCATCGGCGACCTGCAACTCGCCAATGAGGTGGCCGCGGCCTTGCAGGCGCTGAACTGCGCCCTGGCGGTCGATGATTTCGGCGCCGGCTACTCGTCGCTCGCGCGGTTGCGGCAATTGCCGTTCAGCGAGCTGAAGATCGACCGCTCCTATGTCGCCAACTGCCATTCCGACAGGATGAATGCGGGCCTGTGCGAGGTGATCGTCGAGCTCGCCCAGCGATTCGGGCTCAAGACCGTGGCCGAGGGCATCGAGAGCGCGCGCGAAAGTCACAAGCTGCAAGGGATCGGCTGCCAGGTCGGACAAGGCTATCTGTTCGCCAAGCCGATGCCGCTCGGGCGATTCATCGGCACCTTGCGCGGGCGGCTGGCGGGCGGCGCGGGCGCCCGCAAGACGCCCCGTGCCGCGCGCGCCGGGTTCTTCGCCCGCCTCGCCGCCAAATAGCCGCCCGGCCACTATGCGGCGACCACCTGCCAATCCAGCGTCTCGCCGCCGCGATAGATCAGGGCGCGCTCGTCCGGCCCGTCCACGCGGACCTCCGCGGGCGCGACCCACGACCGCCGTTCGAGCGTGATCGTCTCCTCGTTGGGGGGCAGGCCGTAATGGGCCGGTCCGTTGAGCGACGCGAAGGCTTCAAGATTGTCGAGCGCGCTCTCGTCGGCAAACGTCTTGGCGTAGCAAGCGAGCGCGACCGGTGAGTTGAACAGGCCGGCGGCGCCGACGATATCGAGCTTCTTCGCCATCGGATGCGGCGCCGAATCAGTGCCGAGGAAAAAGCATGCCTCGCCTGAGGTCGCGGCCTTGCGCAGCGCCTGCCGGTCGCTCTCCCGCTTGATGACCGGCATGCAATACATGTAAGGGCGGTTGCCCCAGCCGAGCCAATCGGTACGGTTGAGCTCCAGGTGATAGGGCGTGATGGTGCCGCCCAGTTGCGGCGCCTTGGCGCGGACGAAATCGACGCCGACCCTCGAGGACAGGTGCTCGAAGATCATCTTCAGCCCTGGAAATTCCCGCGTCCAAGGCATCAGCCGCCGCTCGACGAAAACGGCCTCGCGGTCGAAGATGTCGACCTCGGGGTCGACCTCTTCGCCGTGCATGAGAAACCGCATGCCGATCTTTTCCATCCGCGCCAGCACGGGTCGAATTTTTCTGTAATCGGTCACGCCGGCTGCGGAGTTCGTCGTCGCGTTGGCGGGATAAAGCTTCACGCCGGTGAAAATGCCGGCGCGGAAGCCGCGCTCGACGTCGTCCGGGTCGGTATCGTCGGTCAGGTAGCAGGTCATCAGCGGCTCGAATTTCGAGCCGGGGGGGAGCGCCTCGCGCACCCGCTCGCGGTAGGCCAGCGCATCCGCCGTCGTGCGGATCGGCGGAATCAAATTGGGCATCAGGATCGCCCGCCCGAAATGCTTGGCGGTGAAGGGCAACACAGCCTTCAGCATCTCGCCGTCGCGCACGTGCAGGTGCCAGTCGTCGGGTTTTCGAATGGTGAGACGTTGACTAGCCATGTCAGTCCTCCTCGGCATCCAGCCGCACTATAGTCGCCACCCCCACCGCCTGGCGATAGCGACAAGCGTCGTCCTCGAATACCGCTTCGTTGGCATTATAGACGCGGCCGGCTAAGCATGGCGCAGGCGCCCTGTCGGGGCGCGCGGGAGTTGGTTGATGAAATTGCCGGCCTTCGACTATGCGTGCCCGACGACGCTGGCGGAGGCGGTGTCGCTGCTCGCCTCGCGTCAGGGCGAGGCGAAGGCGCTTGCCGGAGGACAAAGCCTGGTGCCGATGCTCGCCTTCCGCCTCGCCGCGCCGGCGCTGCTCGTCGATCTGAACAAGCTGACCGAGCTTCGGCACATCAACATCGGCGATGACGGCGTGCGGCTCGGGGCCATGGTGCGTTGGCGCCAGATCGAGGACGATGCGCGGCTCGCCACGGCGCAGCCGCTGCTCGTCGCCGCCATCGATCACGTCGCCCATTATCAGATCCGCAATCGCGGCACGGTCGGCGGCAGCATGGCGCACGCCGATCCGGCTGCCGAGATGCCGGGAATCGCGGTGACCTGCGAGGCGGAGATATCGGTCATCGGCAGCGCCGGAGCGCGGGTGATCAATGCCGCTGATTTCTTCCTCGGCCCCCTCATGACGGCGCTTGCGCCCGATGAGATCATCGTCGAGATCCGCCTGCCGCCTTGGCCGGCCAAGCGGCGCTGGGGTTTTGAAGAGTTTTCCAGGCGGCGCGGCGATTTCGCCATGGCGGCGGTCGCGCTCCATTACGATGTGCTGGCGAACGGCAAGGCGGACAATGCCCATGTCGGGGTCATCGGCGCGGGTGATCGGCCGCAGCGGCTCGCCGAGGTCGAGGCCGTGCTCAACGGCGCAACGATCGACGCGCAGACGATCGCGCAAGCCGAGCGCGTCGCCGCTGCTGCCGTCAATCCGTCCAACGACATCCATGCAAGCGCCGCCTATCGCCGCGCGCTTGTCGGCACCATGGTCGAGCGGGCGCTGAAGCGCGCGGCAACGTGAAAGCGGTGGGAGAATGACCGTACGTTTCGAAGTGAACGGCAAGCCGGTAGAGATCGAGGTCGAGCCGCGCCTGACGCTCGCCGATTGCCTGCGCCATCGGCTGCGGCTCACCGGCACCCATGTGGGATGCGAGCACGGCGTCTGCGGTGCTTGCACCGTCTTGGTCGACGGCGCCGCGGTCCGCGCCTGCCTAATGCTTGCGGTGCAAGCGGAAGGCGCGAAGGTCGTGACCATCGAGGGCCTGTCGCATGACGATCATCTCACCCCGCTGCAGGCGTCGTTCCGCAGGCATCATGCGCTGCAATGCGGCTTCTGCACGCCCGGGATGATCACCACCGCCCATGCACTGCTGAGCGAGGAGCCGGACTGCGACGCGGCGCGGGTGCGCGAGGTGCTGTCCGGCAATCTCTGCCGCTGCACCGGCTACATCTCGATCGCCGAAGCCGTGCTGGACGCGCGATCGGCGTATCAAAAAGGCAAGGACGGGGCACCCGCATGAAGCCGACCAATGCGTTGATCGGCAGCCCGATCGAGCGTCTGGAAGATCTGCGCTTCGTGCGCGGCCGCGGCCAATACGTCGACGATTTGACCCGCACGGATCTGTTGCACGCGGTGATCCTGCGCAGCTCCATCGCGCATGGGCGGATCCGTTCGATCGATGCGAGGGCGGCGCTGGCGCTGCCGCAAGTGCACGCGGTCATCACCGCGGCCGATCTGGGCAGCCGGGTGCCGATCATTCCGATGCGGCTGCAGCCGCTGCCCGAGTTGGAGCCGTTCGAGCAGCCGGTCATGGCGCATGACAAGGTCCGCTATGTCGGCGAGCCGATCGCCGTGGTGCTCGCCGAAAGCGCCGCCGTTGCCGAGGATGCGCTCGCCGCCATCGAGGTCGACATCGAGCCGCTGCCGGCGGTCACGCGCTGCGGCGCCGCCTCGGGCGACCCACCGCGGCTGTTCGAGCAGCAGAGCACGAACCTCGCGCTCACCTACAGAGCCGTACGCGGCGATGCCGCGACGGCGTTCGCCAACGCCCCCTATACGCGCCGCGAAAAATTTTCGGTGCAGCGGCATACGGCGCTGCCCATGGAGCTGCGCGGCGTGATGGCGGAATGGGACGCGCAGCAGGGCCGTCTCACGATCTGGGGCGCCGCCAAGGTGCCGTTCTTCAACCGCCGGATTCTCGCCAAGCAAATCGGCCTCCCCGAGGCCGCGATCGAAATGGTCGAGAACGACGTCGGCGGCGGGTTCGGCGCCCGCGGCGAGTTCTACCCGGAGGATTTTTTGATTCCGTTCGCCGCCCGTCACGTCGGCCGCCCGGTGAAATGGATCGAGGACCGGCGCGAGCATCTGATGACGATGAACCACGCCCGCGAGGCCGAATGCGACGTGGAGATCGCCTGTCGCCGCGACGGCACCATCCTTGCGCTGCGCGGTCAGGCGGTGACCGACATGGGCGCCTATATGCGCACCAACGGCGCGGTCGGCGCGCGCAATATCGCGCAGTTCATGTCCGGCCCCTATCGTATCCCGCATATCGACCTCGACGTTTCGATGTGGATGACCAACAAGACGCCGGTCGGTACCTATCGCGGGCCCGGCCGCTTCGAGACCGATTTCTTCCGCGAGCGGCTGTTTGACATGGTGGCGCGCGACCTCGGGATCGACCGCGTGGAATTCCGCCGCCGCAACCTGATAGCGGCCGCGGAGATGCCCTACGCGCTGGCGACGATCACTCCTTACGAGCACAAGGACGAGCTCGACAGCGGCGATTATCAGGAGACGCTCGACCGCTGTCTTGAGGAGATCCGCTGGAAGGAGAAGATCAAGCTCGACGGCAAGGAGGTTGACGGGCTCTACCACGGGCTGGCGGCGGGTTGCTTCATCGAAGGCGGGGCCGCGGGTCCCAAGGAGACGGCGCGCCTCGTGCTCGAGCCCGACGGATTATTCTCGGTCTTCGCCGGCTCCTCGGCGGTGGGGCAGGGGCTCGAAACCGCCTTCGCGCAGATTGCCGGCGACGCGCTCGAGGTGCCGATGGAGCGCATCCGCGGCGTTTTTCACGGCTCGACCGCCTATGTCAGCGACGGCTACGGCTCCTATCATTCGCGCTCGGTGGTGATGGGCGGCTCGGCGATCCTGGCGGCTGCGGCGCAGTTGCGCACGTTGATCCGGGTTGCGGCCGCGCCGCGCCTGCGCTGCGCGCCGGGCGCGGTCGAGATCCTCGAGGGGATAAAGGCCGTCGGTCCGCAAGGCGCGTCCATTTCGCTTGCCGACCTGGCCGCCGGTCTGGCGCCGGAAGGCCTGTCGGCCGAAGGCAGTTTCTCCAACAAGAAGCACACCTGGAGCTATGGCGCGCACGCGGCGCATGTGAGCGTCGACCCGAAGACCGGGCAGGTCGACCTCATCGACTACGTGGCGGTGCAGGATTGCGGCCGGGTCATCAATCCGATGACCTTGCGCGGGCAGCTCATCGGTGCGGTTGTTCAAGGTTTGGGCGGCACGTTTCTCGAGCATCTGATCTACGACGAGGAGGGCCAGCTTCTGACCGGCTCGCTCGCCGACTACATGGTCCCCATCGCCAGCAATTTTCCCACCATCCGCGCCGTGGTGATGGGCACGCATCCGTCCCCCATCAATCCGCTCGGCGCCAAGGGCGCGGGCGAGGGCGGCATCATTTCGGTGGGCGGGGTCATGGCCAACGCGATCGCCGCGGCGTTGAGCGCATTCGGCGTCGAGCCGCGCGCGCTGCCGTTGTCGCCGCCGGCGGTCTGGCAGCTGATCGAAGCGGCGCGGGGATGACCGATTTCATTATTGCCGAGCGTGCGGTAGGCTCTCCCCCATGCCTTGCCAACCGATAGGAGCGTGACCATGGCCGTCGCCCGACACCCCCTTCCGCCCGAGCTCGTCGGCGTGCCGCTCGAGGAGATCATGCAAAAGTATGTCGGGCGCTTCCGCGACCGGAAGCCCGACTGGGCGGCCTTCGAGGATGCCAAGATCGAGGGCTACAAGCGCGCGCAGCACCGTTTCATCGGCGCCGGCGGCTCCGGCAAGCACGGCGATCCGACTGTCATCCCGGCAAAGAATTTTACGCTCTCGATCATGTATGTGCCGCCCGGCCAGGGCAACGCCGCCCATACCCACGAGGTCGAGGAGGTGTTTTTCGTCCTGCAGGGCTACATGGACGTCTTCATCGAGGACGAGAGCGGCAAGCGCCTGACAACCCGGCTCGGCCCGTGGGAGTGCGTCTCGTGCCCGGCCGGCGTGATCCACGGCTATCAGAACGACAGCCTCGAGCCGGTTTATATGCAGGTGATGCTGGGCCGCGCCAAGCCGGAGACCATGGGCTACGCCGACGACAAGCTCTACGAGCGCCGCGACGCGCACCTGAAGGCGGTGTGAGGGCGCCGCGCGCCGGCCTTCATTCTGCCGAGGCGCCCGAGCTGTGGATCACCGCGGCCCATTTCTCCGTCTCCGCCTGCATGAAGGTGGAAAAATCCTTGCCGAACCGCGTGCCCGGCTCGGCGCCCAGCGCATGCAGACGCGCGGTCATCTCGGGCTCGCTGAGAATTTTGGCGACCGCGTCGGATAGCCGCGCGGCGACCGGTGCCGGGGTTCGCGCCGGCGCGACGAAGCCGACCCAGGACGAAGCCGCGAAGCCCGGCAGTCCCTGCTCGGCGACGGTCGGTAGGTCGGGGAGCGCGAAGGAGCGCGTGGCGCCAGCGTTCGCCAAGGCGCGCACCTTGCCGCCGGTGATCTGCGGCAGGCTCGTCGGCAGCAGGTCGAAAAACATCTGAATGTGCCCGCCGACGAGATCGCTCATCGCCGGCCCGGTCCCGCGATAAGGCACGTGCACGATGTCGACGTGCGCGAGGCTCTTGAACATCTCGCCGGAGAGGTGATTGGTCGAGCCGTTGCCGGCCGAGCCGAAGCTGATCTTGCCCGGCTCCTTCTTGGCGAGCGCGATCAGCTCCGCGACGTTGTGCGCCGGCAGGTCCGGGGTGACCATCAACACGGTAGGCACGATGGCGAAGAGCGCGATCGGCGCAAAATCCTTCGCCGGGTCATAGGGCAGCCCTTTGACGTAGAGCGTCTGGTTGATGACCAGCGGGCCGGGCGCGGTGAACAGCAGCGTGTAGCCGTCGGGGTCGGATCTTGCGACCTGCTCGGCGCCGGTGTTGCCGCCGGCGCCGGGATGGTTCTCGACGATGAATTGCTGCCCGAGCGCGTCGGTCAGCTTCTGCGCCATGATGCGCGCCAGGAGGTCGACCGATCCGCCGGGCGAGAACGGAATGATGATGCGGACGACGCGATCGGGATAGGTCTGCGCCGCCGCGGGAACCGTGAGCGCGAGCAAGCCGAGAACCGCGACGATGAATTGACGCCAAGGCCGAGCCGACATCCGCTTGGTTCCACCAGAGTCCCACCGATCCCGACCGCGCTTGATCGGAAGAGCGCGAGCGTAAGAGATTTTGCCACACGCCGCCAGCACGCCTCGCGCGTTTACGCATTGACAGCGCAAAGGCGCAGCGAAAAGAACTCGCCGTCGATCGAGGCGAGGATCTTTTTCACATGCCGTTGGCGCCCGTTCTCACTCCGCATGGCTTGCTGACCCTTCGGCCGGCGGAGGAAGGGCAACCATTGGCGCCGGACCAGGCCGCGCGGATCGAGAAAGCGTTTGCGCGCGGCTCGGGGCATGGGCTGTTGTGCCTGGGGGCCGACGAGGTCGGGACGCTGCTGCCGCCTGTGCTGTCGTATTGGCGCGACCTCGGCGCCCGCTACGTTACAGCATTGTGCTCCCTTCCCGGCATCGCGGAGGGCGGTGCCAAGCCGCCCGTGCCCGTTCCCGCCGACGGTCAGCTCGACACGATGGCGGCGGCCGTTCCGCCGATGACCGGAGCGGAATACCTAACGGCCGCGGTCCTCGCCGATCTTTGGCAAGGCATCGACGCCGCCTTCGATGCCGAGCTGGCGCCGGCCAACCTCTCCGTGCAGGAATTCCTCAAGCACCGCCATCCGGCCTGGAATCTGGTCGGGCGCGTGCATTTCAATCTCGCCGAGAACAAGAAGGACGAGGAGGCGCCGTTCGCCTTTCTCGCCACCTACACGACGCGGCTCTCGGCGCAGGCGAAGGCCCAGCATCTGCCGCTCGGCAAGGCCTTGCAGGAATATGCCGGCGCAAAAAACCATGACCGCCTGCTGTCGCTGCTGCTGCCGGTCCAGCGCGCCGCCGGGAACTGTCCTTGGTTGAAGACCATGGTCGATTCCGGCGCGATCTATCACGCGCTACGCTGGAGCCCGCCGCAGGCGCTGCAGTTTCTAAAAGACGTGCCGGCGTTGGAAAGCGCCGGCGTGATGGTGCGGATGCCGGCGAGCTGGAGGCTGAATCGCCCGCCACGTCCGCAGGTCAAGGCCACGGTCGGGGGCAAAGCGCCGTCGACGCTGGGGCTGGATGCGCTGCTCGACTTCCGCGTCGAGGTGACGCTCGACGGCGAACGCCTCTCGGCGGCCGAGATCAAGCGGTTGCTCGCGCAGGCCGACGGATTGGCGCTGGTCCGCGGCAAGTGGGTCGAGATCGACCGTGAACGCTTGAGCCGGACGCTCGAGCAATTCGAGGCGGTCGAGCGGCGCGCGGCAACTGAGGGCCTGTCGTTCGGCGAAGCGATGCGCATGCTGGCCGGGGCCGGCATCGGCGGGGAGGGGACCGAGGCCGCCATCGACTGGAGCGAGACCGTGGCCGGCCCCTGGCTCGCGGAGACCCTTGCGGCCTTGCGCCGTCCGGAGGGCTTTGCGCGGGCCGATCCCGGCCGATCGCTGCAGGGCAGTCTGCGGCCCTATCAGCAGGCGGGCGTGCAGTGGCTCTATCTGCTCGCCCAGCTCCGCTTGGGGGCCTGTCTCGCCGACGACATGGGGCTCGGCAAGACCATTCAAGTTCTGTCGCTGCTGCTCGTTCTGAAGAACGAGGCGCCCGCGCAGCGCAAGCCGTGTCTCCTGGTGGCGCCGGCCTCGCTGCTCGCCAACTGGGCCGCGGAGATTTTGCGCTTTGCGCCGAGCCTCAACGCCATGATCGTCCATCCATCCGGGATGCCGGCCGAGAAGCTTAAGGCGGGCGGCCCGGATGTGCTGGCGGATGTCGATTTGGTGATCACGAGCTACGGCTTTCTCGCGCGCGCACCCTGGCTGCATGGCATGGCATGGCGCTTGGTTGTTCTTGACGAGGCGCAGGCGATCAAGAATCCGGCCGCCAAGCAGACCAAGACGGTGAAGCAGCTCGGCGCCGATACGCGCATCGCCCTGACCGGCACGCCAATCGAGAACCGGCTGGGCGACCTGTGGTCGATCTTCGACTTCATCAACCCGGGACTGTTGGGATCCTCCACGCAGTTCTCAGGCTTCGTGAAACGCCTCGCCGACCGGCCGCACAATCCCTATGGCCCGCTGCGCGATCTGGTGCGCCCCTATATCCTGCGGCGTCTGAAGACCGACAAGAGCATCATTGCGGACTTGCCCGACAAGACGGAGATGAAAGTCTTTTGTCCGTTGAGTCGCAAGCAGGCGGCGCTCTATCAGCAGGCGGTGAAGGAGCTGGCCGGCGAGCTCGATCACGCCGACGGCATGCAGCGCAAGGGCATCGTCCTCGCCTTTCTCATGCGCCTGAAGCAGATCTGCAATCATCCCTCGCACTGGCTCGGCGACGGCGCCTGGGCCGAGGAGGACAGCGGCAAGCTCGCGCGGCTGCGCGATGTTGCCGAGGTGGTTGCCGCGCGCCAGGAAAAGGCGCTGGTCTTCACGCAGTTCAGGGAAACGACGGAGCCGCTGGCTGCGTATCTGGGCACCGTGTTCGGACGGTCCGGCCTCGTCCTGCATGGCGCAACACCGGTCAACAAGCGCAAGGAGCTGGTGCGTGCGTTCCAGGAGGACGATGGCGTCCCGTTCTTCGTGCTGTCGGTCAAGGCGGGCGGCACTGGACTCAATCTTACCGCCGCCTCCCACGTCATCCATTTCGACAGATGGTGGAATCCGGCCGTTGAAAACCAGGCCACCGATCGCGCCTTCCGCATCGGGCAGACCAAGAACGTGCTCGTGCACAAATTCATTTGCCGCGGCACCGTCGAGGACAAGATCGACCAGATGATCGAATCGAAGCAGCAGCTGGCCGGCGATTTTCTTGGGGGCGGCGCGGACATGCTCTTGACCGAGATGAAGGATGAGGACTTGCTGAAGCTCGTCACTCTCGATCTCGGCGCGGCGATGCAGGAGGGCGGATGAGCTATTTCGGATGGCACCCCTATGTGCCGGTCGCCGAAAGGCGCAAGCAGGCGCAACGCCGGCTCACCAAGCTCAAGAAGGAGGGGAAGTCCGTTGCGCCGGTGACGATCGAGGGCCGCACCATCGCCAACAGCTTTTGGGGCAAATCGTGGTGCGTCAACCTTGAGCGCTACAGCGACTATGCGACGCGCTTGCCGCGCGGCCGCAGCTATGTCCGCAACGGCTCCGTCGTCGATCTGCAGATCGCCAAGGGCACGGTCGCGGCGACGGTCAGCGGCTCCGATCTGTATAGCGTGAAGATCAGCATCGCCCCGGTGAAGGCGGCGCACTGGAAGACCATCTGCCGCGATTGCTCCGGAACGATCGACTCGCTGGTCGAGCTTCTGCAGGGCAAATTGGCCAAAGGGGTCATGGACCGGGTGTGTCGCGAGGGCGACGGGCTGTTTCCGGCGCCGCGTGAGATCACCCTGTCCTGCAGCTGTCCGGACTGGGCCGACATGTGCAAGCACGTCGCGGCGGTGCTCTACGGCGTCGGCGCGCGGCTTGACCAAAAGCCTCAGCTTCTGTTCGTGCTGCGCGGCGTCGATGAAAAAGATTTGCTCGCCGGTGCCGGACAGGATCTGCCGCTGACCAAAGCGCCTCCGGTGCAGAACGTCCTCGACGACGGCGACGTCGCGGCCCTGTTCGGGCTGGAGATGGCCGAAACCGCAAGTCCCGATACGCCGCTGGTCACGGCGCGGGCCGCCCGGTCAAAAAACGCCGACGGACGCAAGCCCTCTGCGGGAACGAAGGAGGCGGCGGCCAAGAAGGGCGGTGCGCGTCCGGCCGCTCGGAGCAAAGCACGGCGCTAATCTCCTTCGGCCGTTGCCGGGGCGGCGTTCGGGTTCCACTGGCCGCGCCGCATGCGGGTGACCTTCACCGACTTGAACAAGCCGGCTTTGCGAAACGGCTCGTTGCGCGAGAATTTTTCTGCCGCGGCGCGGTCGCGTACATTGATGATCAGGCAGCTGCCCAGCCGCTTGTCGCTGTCGTCGGCGAGCAGCGCTCCGCCCAGCACCAGAACGTCCTCGTGCTGCGCGAGATAGGCCAAGTGGCTGTCCCGCGTCGCCGCCCGAATGGCTTCCCCGTCATCGCGGTCCTCTTGATAGACGATGTAAAGCATGACCAACCCCCGGCTCCTTGCGCCGATGCACAATCGGATTAGTGTAGCCTAGAATAGCTCTGGAGCTGGAGATACCCATGACCGCGCACCCGAATTTCAAGCCCTTCAATTTCCAGGCATGGATCGAGGAGAACCGCCAGCTCCTAAAACCTCCGGTCAGCAACAAGCAGCTTTTTGACCACAAGACCGGAATGATCGCGCAGATCGTCGGCGGTCCGAACCAGCGGGTCGATTTTCACGACGATCCGGTCGAAGAGTTCTTTTATCAGCTCAAGGGCGACATGATCTTGAAGATAGCCGAAGGCGGAAAGATCTACGACGTCAAGATCCGCGAGGGCGACGTGTTCATGCTGCCGCCGCATGCGCGCCACTCGCCGCAGCGTCCGCTCGAGGGCTCCATCGGCCTCGTGGTCGAAGGCACGCGCATGCCGGACATGCGCGACGGCTTCGAGTGGTTCTGCTTCCAATGCGGCGAGCGCGTGCACCGGGTCGAAACCAAGGTCGAGGACCTCGTGAAAGACCTGCCGCCGCTCTACGAGGCCTTTTACAAGGACGAGCGCGCGCGCACCTGCAAGAACTGCGGCACCCTGCACCCGGGCAAGACCCCGCCCGCCGGCTGGGCCTCGCTGTAAGGCGTGGCGGCGTAGGGTGGGCAAAGGCGGCCGAGGCCTGAGGACGTTGGCACGGTGCGCGTTCCGCCGTGCCCACGCGATCAGACCGTGCCGCATGGACCTCCCGAAAACCGCGTGGGCGCGGCGGCTCCAGCGCTGTGCATCAGTCGAAACCTCGGGGCCGCCTTCGCCCACCCTACACGTGATGCCGTGCATCGACCCAAATGAGATCCGCTTCTAGCTACCGTCCGGGCCTACAGCCGCTGCTGCAGGAACCGCAGCAGGCGCGGCGCGAGAAAGCCCGGGTACGAACCCGGCTCGTCGAGCGGATCGCCGACCCAGAAATGCGGTGCGTCGGTGAGCACCGCGGTGCGCACGAAGAAGCCGGCCTGCTTGAGCGCGTCGCGGAATGGCAGCGCTTGGCTCGGCTGATCGACAATGTCGTCCGCCGTACCCCAGGCGAGCAGGAAGGCGGGCGGGTTCGCGCGCGCCGTGACATGGCTCAACGGCGAAGCCTCGAAGTAAATTTTCCGGTCGTCGAGCAGGCTCTTGCCGAGAAATTTCTCCACGATCGAGTCGCGCGGCCGGCGGCTCAGGTCGTGATTCCACTGCGCCGTTAGATCATGCACGCCGTAGATCGAGACCGCCGCCTTGACCTGCGTGCTTTCCCGCGCATGGCGGTCATCGCGGTAGCCGCCGGCGGACAGCGCGCTGTCGCCGGCGAGCGCGGCGAGCGAGGCGAGATGGCCGCCGGCCGAATCGCCGATGAGGCCCATGCGCTCGGGATCGACGCCGAATTCCGAAGCCTCCCCGCGCACGAATTGCACCGCCGCGCGCACGTCGTGCACCGCCTGCGGATAGGAAGGCTTGCCCGCGGCCGAGAGCCGGTAGTCGATGGTGAAAAGCGCCGTGCCGCGGCGCGCCAGATAGGGCCCCCAATGCTGATAGAGCGCGCGCTCACCCTGCTGCCATCCGCCGCCATGCACCGCGATCAGCGCCGGTCCGCGCTCGCTCCGGCGCGGCGCATAAAGATCGCCGATCAGGCGCACGCCGTCGTGCACGGCGTACTCGACCTCTTTTTTCGTGACTTCGTAGGGTTCAGCCATGGCAAGCCTCGTTGGATTGGCGGACTATACCGTCGTCCCGGTCCTCCTGCCACCGCACGGAATCACCCGCATCTCAATATCGAGACTACCGCACAGCCAGACGGAGACCGGGAGCGCGCATGGCCAATCTGTTCGGTTCGAACCCTTTCAAGTTCGGCGTGTTCGGCGCCAATTGCGGGGGCGGCATGTCGCTCTCCACCGCGCCGGAGCGCTGGCGCGCCGATTGGGACGAGATCGTCAAAGTGTATCAGCTCGCCGACGCGGCCGGGATCGAGTTCATCCTGCCGATCGCGAAATGGCGCGGCCTGGGCGGCAAGGCCGACATGTGGGGGCGATCCTACGAGACGTTCACTCATAGCGCGGCGGCTGGAGCGCTGACCAAGAACATCGGCGTCTTCGTCACCGCGCATGTTCCCATCGTGACCCCGGCCTTTGCGGCGAAGGCGGTCGCGACCATCGACCACGTGACGCACGGCCGCGCCGGGCTCAACATCGTGTGCGGGTGGAATCAGGACGAGTTCGGCCTGCATGGCGTCGCGATCGACGGGGAGCGGCGCTACGATCAGGGTCTCGAATGGTTCAAGATATTCGCCAAGACGCTCGAAGGCGGCGCGCCGTTCGATTGGGACGGCGAGTTCTATCACCTGCGCGGCGTCGTCACCGATCCGCTCTCCGTGCAGCGGCCGCGGCCGCCGATCATGTCGGCGGCGGTGTCCGGCGCCGGCCGGCAGTTCGCGGCGCAGTCGGCGGATATCCTGTTCACCGTGCTGCCGGATCTCGAGCGTGGGCCGCAAGTGGTTGCGGGCGTGCAGCAAGATGCGGCGCGGCAGGGGCGCCGCACCGATGTTTATGTCCAGACGCAGATCGTTTGCCGGCCGACGCGCAAGGACGCCGAGGACTACTACTATTACTTCGCCGAGGAGCACGCCGATCAGGATGCGCTCGACTATTTCCGCCGGCAGCGCCTGGCAACGCTGAGCAAGGGCGCGACCGCCGGCGAGCTGCCTTATTCGCGCGCGCCGATGAACCGGTTCACGCAGGCGAGCGGCAAGAGCTATTCGGGCATGTTTCCGGGCATGTATCCGGTCGTCGGCGCGCCTGACGACGTCGTCGACGAGCTGATCAAGCTCAAGCGCACCGGGCTTGCCGGATCCGCGCTCGTCTTCCTCAACTACCTGCAGGAAATGCCGTTCTTCATCCAGGAGGTCTTGCCAAGAATGGAGCGGGGAGGGCTCAGGCAACCTTATTCGCCGAGCCCCGATTTGTAGGTCGGGTTAGCGCGGCCCGGACGTCCGTAATTGGCACAGCGGCATGTTCCGCGCGTAACCCGACATCCGCGCAACGGCGTCGGGTTACGCGCGGCTCAATCTCCTGGGTTTTCATCGACACGTCGGGGCCGCGCTAACCCAACCTACTTCTTCCTCAGCGCGGCGCCCGCAGACGCTGAATCTGCATCTGCGCCAGGAAGGGCACCAGCGGATGCGCGCCCATCTTCACGATCGCGGGCATGTCGAGCTTGATCAGCGCCTCCCGCTGATCCGGCGCAAGCCGGAACCTGTCCGCATAGGCGCCCGGATCGGCGACATAGTGCGCGCGCTCGCCGGCATCATGCGCAAGGCCGTGCAGCGCCGAGGTCAGCTCGACGAGCTCCGGCTTGATGGACGGGTAATGCGCGGCGCGGTCGGCGGGCTCGCGGCCGAACCAGGCGAGCGATGCATAGTTGTGATGCCAGCTCGGGTCCACCGAGACCACGTCGGGCTTGCGCTCGCCGAGCGCGCCCGCGGCGCAAGCCCAGCAGCGCAGCTCGATATTGCCGGTCGCGTCGAGCTCGGTCTCGTCAAAGCCGATCAGGGATTTCAGCTTGCCGTCGGCGAGCTTTTCCAGCACCCGATTGTCCCAGGCGAGCTCCGGGTTGGAATAGCGGTCGGTGCCCGGGAAATGCGACATGCCTCCGCTCGACAGGATCACGGTCTTGAGGCCCAAGGCTGTGACGGTGCGCGCGACCGCCTGGCCGAAGGCGTAGCAACGCTCCATAGTCGGCTGCGGCGGCAGATAGGCATTGACATAGATCGGCAGCACCGGGTCGGTGTGGCCGAGATGGGTAAGCGGAATGCCGATCGCGTAGTCGATCTTGGCGGTGCTGGTGAAAGCCGGATCAAAACTCTGCCGGTAGAGCTGGCGAACGATCTCGAAGCTGATCTCGCTCGGAATCTTCCAGTGGAATTTACGGCCGGCAAACTCGCCGCTCGCTTCGCCCCCGACATGGACCGTGAATGGCGGCGCGGCGTTGTGAAAGAACTGCTCGGCATGGTCGTTGGAAAAGATGATCCACAGGTCGGGCTTGAGCGCGCGCAGCTTGTTGCCGATATCGGCTGCGACTTGCCGGACGTGCTCGACATTCGCCTTGTCCTCGGTCTCCGGCATGGTGAAGAACTGCGGCGCATGGGGCAGCATGGCGCCGCCGACCACGGTCGACATCATTGGCTTCTCCTTTTCTCGCCCGAATCGCGCGTATCAACGCTCCCGCACCTTTCCGGCCTTCCTGCCGGGAAGACGCGAGGCCTGACGTGAGGGACGCGGCTTGTGCTAGGATGACGCTACCGACCGCAAACGACAAGGAGGCGGCTATGACGATCGATCTCGAACGGCGGACGATGCTGCAGGCCGGCGCCGCGGCGCTCGGCGGCGCGATGCTGCCGGGGACGGCGCAAGCGCAAGAAAACTCCGGCGGCAAGGTTGGCTACGAGTTCATGGTCAAGGACATCGTCTATCAGCACCATGGCGGAAAGGAGCGGCTGGCGCGACTCTACCAGCCGGCCGGCAGCGGGCCGTTTCCGGCCGTGCTGCAGGTGCACGGCGGCGCCTGGAACAGCAAGGACCGCACTGACGGCCAGAACACGGCGCTGGATCTCGCCGCCGCCGGGATCGTCGTGCTCTCGATCGAGTTCCGCAATGCGCCCGAGGCGCCGTATCCGGCGTCGGTGCAGGACATCAATTACGGCGTCCGCTGGCTCAAGGCCCACGCGGGCGAATTCGGCAGCAGCGCCGACCGCGTCGGCGCCTATGGGACCTCGAGCGGCGGCCATCAGATCCTGCTTGCGGCGATGCGCCCCGACGATCCGCGCTACCGGGCGCTGCCGCTCGCGGAAGCGCCCGACATGGACGCCAGGCTCGCCTTCGTCATCTCGGGCTGGGGCGTGCTCTTTCCGCTCGAGCGCTACAAGCTCGCCAAGGCCCAGGGCAAGCTCGATCTGGTCAAGAGCCACGACACGTTCTTCGGCAACGAGGAGACCCAGATCGAGGCGACGCCGGCGCTTGCGATCGAGCGCGGCGAGAAAGTTTATTTACCGCCCGCCCTGGTGTTCCAGGGCACGAAGGACGAATGGACTCCCGTCGAGCTCGCGGAGCGCCTTGCCGCCGACTATCGCTCAGCCGGCGGGATTTTCGATCTGGAACTGTTCGACGGCGAGCGCCACACCTTCGTCAACGAGCACCCCTTCGCCCCCAACTCCGTGAAGGCGGTCGAGATGGTCAAGACCTTCATCAAGAAGTACGGCTCGCAGCGCCACGCGCTGCGGTAGGAACGGCTATCTGGTTCAACTTTTTACGGTCGATCAGCCGCAGCGACGTGGACGTGGGAGCGAACAAACTCTCCGCGTCATGGCCGTGCCTGTCATGGCCATCCACGACTTCCTTGGTGCTTTGCAGCGCAATAAGACGTGGATGCCCGCGACGAGCGCGGGCATGACGAAACATCACGGGCGCGGCCAGGCAAAGCTGAGCTCGTGGCCGTCCGGGTCGGTCAGGTGGAAGAACCGCTCGCCCCATTCGGCGTCGCGCGGCGCCGTGTCGGGACGATGGCCGGCCGCGACCACCTTCGCATAAAGAGCGTCGACGTCGGAATCGTAGAAGATGACGCGGCCCCACCACGACCAGGTCCGCTCGGCCGGCTGGACGATGAGATTGAGATAGTTGTTCCCGGCGCGAAAGCTCGTGAACGCCGCATCCTCGCCGCCGTGAACGATGTCAAATCCCAGCAGGCGATAGAAGCGGACCGCACGGGGCATGTCGTGGGTGGCGAGCGTGATGGCGCTGATGCTCTCGATCATCAAAAAATGCTCCCGATCGCCGGCACGCGATACCGCCGGTGAAACAGCGGCCGCGCCGTCATCCCTCGACGTCGAACCTGACGCCTTGGGCGAGCGGCAGCTGCATTCCGAAATTGATCGTGTTGGTCGCCCGCCGCATATAGGCCTTCCAGGAGTCCGATCCCGCCTCGCGGCCGCCGCCGGTCTCTTTCTCGCCCCCGAAGGCGCCGCCGATCTCGGCGCCCGAGGGGCCGATGTTGACGTTGGCGATGCCGCAGTCCGAGCCGATGCATGAGATAAATCTCTCCGCCTCGCGCAGGTCGAGGGTGAAGATCGAGGAGGAGAGGCCGGCGCCGACCGCGTTGTGCAGGCGGATCGCCTCGTCGAGATCGCAGTAGCGCATGACGTAGAGGACGGGGGCAAACGTCTCGCGCAGCACCGGACCGGTCTGCTCCGGCATCTCGCAGACGACCGGACGCACGTAATAGGCGTCCTCCCCGCCAATGCCCGTGATGCGTTCGCCGCCATGGATTTGGCCGCCGGCCTCGCGCGCCTCCGCCAGCGCCCGCTGCATGCCCGCGAAGGCGTGCGCGTCGATCAGCGGCCCGACCAGGGTTCCGCGGTCGCGCGGGTCGCCGACGCTCGCCGACGCGTAGATCTGTAAGAGCCGCGGCAGGAAGCGATCGTACAGGCTCTCGTGCACGAACAGCCTTCGCAGCGTCGTGCAGCGCTGGCCCGCGGTGCCCATGGCGGCGAAGGCGATGGCGCGAAGCGCGAGCTTTAGATCGGCCGACGGCGCGACGATCGCAGCGTTGTTGCCGCCGAGCTCGAGGATCGCGCGCGCGAACCGGGCGGCGAGGCGCGGGCCGACCGCGCGGCCCATCGCCGTCGAGCCGGTGGCCGATACCAGGCTCACGCGCGGGTCGTCGACGAGCGCCTCGCCGAGATCGCGGCCGCCGATCAGCAACTCGGACAACCCGTCGGGCGCTTCCTCGAAGCCGGCGACGGCACGCCGCACGATCGCCTGGACGGCAAGGGCGGTGAGCGGCGTTTTCTCCGACGGCTTCCACACCACCGGGTCGCCGCAGATGAAGGCGAGCGCGGCATTCCAGGACCACACCGCGACGGGGAAGTTGAAAGCCGAGATGACGCCGCAGACGCCGAGCGGATGCCAGGTCTCCATCATCCGGTGCTCGGCGCGCTCGGTCGCGATGGTGCGCCCATAGAGCTGGCGCGAAAGGCCGACGGCGAAGTCGCAGATGTCGATCATCTCCTGGACCTCACCCAGCCCCTCCGACAGGATCTTGCCGGTCTCGAGTGTCACGAGCGTGCCCAGATCTCCCTTGGCATCGCGCAACGCGTCGCCAAGGAGCCGCACGAACTCGCCGCGCCGCGGCGCCGGCACCAAGCGCCACGCGGCAAAAGCGTCCGCCGCCCGCTCGATGGCCGCGCTCGCTTGCTCCTTGCTGGTGATCGGAACGTGTCCGATCACCTCGCCGGTGATCGGCGAGCGGGCGGCCAGCCCGTCGCGCGCGAAGCCGGCGTCGAGCGCGCCGAGCCCGGACAGGATCGCACGCGCTTCTGAACGAACCGGACCGCGTTGTACGGAGGAATTGCTCATGGTTGCCGCGCTCACTCCGAAACGGCGTCACACCGCCCTGGTCTCGCCGCCGTCGAGATCGATCACCGCGCCTTGCAACTGCTCGATGCGGCCCGACGCCATCATGGCGACGAGGCGGCCGACCTCCTCCGGGCGTCCGAAGCGGGCGATGCGGTGCTCGACGAGCAGGTGCCGGTAGGCTTCCTCGGGCGAGACCTTGTGCGCCGACGCATAATTCTGCACCCGGGCCTGGAAGCGCTCGGTTTCGAAAGGGCCCGGATGGATGGCATTGACGCGCACGCCGTCCGCGACGCCACGGTCAGCGAGCGCCTTGGTCAACAGCGCGAGCGCCGCGTTGACGCTGCCGCCGATGGTGAATTCGCTGCCCGCGGTGCGCCCGCCGTTGCCGGCGATGTTGATGATCGAGCCCTTGGTCTTCTGCAGATGCGGCCAGGCGGCGCGCGACATGCGCACATAGCCGAAGAATTTTAGCGCAAATCCGTCGGCCCAATCGGCATCGCTCAGTTTCAGGAAGTCGCCGCGCTTGGTGGCGCCGGCATTGTTGACGAGGAGGTCGAGCCGGCCGAATTTTCCGATCGCCGTCTCGACGGTCTTCGCGGCCGCCGGCTCGTCGCGCAGATCGGCGAGGCAGACGT
This sequence comes from Xanthobacteraceae bacterium, assembly GCA_052148715.1. Lineage (GTDB taxonomy): Bacteria > Pseudomonadota > Alphaproteobacteria > Rhizobiales > Xanthobacteraceae > JBKQHQ01. Next base: position 19,685 of record JBKQHQ010000177.1, read on the forward strand.
GCACGCGCTGTCCCATCGCCTCGATCTCGCGAGCGAGGCCGTCGAGCAGATCCTGATTGCGCGCCGTGAGCGCCACATCCATGCCCTCTTCGGCGAGCGCCAGCGCGATCGCCCGCCCGAGGCCGCGGCTCGCCCCGGTCACCAGCGCGATCTTGCCGGCAAGACCCAGATCCATCGTTCCCTCCGCGGCATTCTGTCGAGCGTCATCCGGGCGCGCGCGCCAGGGCTTGACCCGCGCGGCCATCTTCCCTGAAAAATGGACCGCGGTCCAAGGCGAAAGATTCCCATGAAGATCGCGCGCGTCGAGCCTATTGCGGTCAGCTTGCCGATGGTCAAGCCCGTCATCATGGCGGGCGAAGAGGTGCGGCGCGCCGACAACGTGCTCGTGCGCGTCGCGTCCGCCGACGGCTTCGTCGGCTGGGGTGAGGCGGCGTCCGCGCCGACCATGACGGGGGAGACCGTGCCCGGCATGGTCGCCGCCGTGCGCCATCTGGCGTCGGCGCTCGAAGGCCGCGACGCCGGCGACATCACCGGCGCGCTCGCGGCGATGCATGGCCGCATGTACGCCAACCATGGCGCCAAGGCCGCGATCGAGATTGCGCTGCATGATCTCCTGGGCCGGGCGACGCAGCGGCCGGTGCACGTACTCCTCGGCGAGCAGCAGCGCTCCCGCGTTGCCATCCTGCGCGTCATCGGCACCGGCGATCTCGATGATGACTTGCGGCAGGCGAAGGAGAAAAAGCAACAAGGCTTCACTGCGTTCAAGATCAAGGTCGGCGTCGACACGCCGGCAGCCGACGCGGAGCGGACACGAAAGATCTGCGCACTGCTCGGTCCGGATCGTCTGATATCCGCTGACGCCAACCAGGGCTATTCGGTCGCGCAGGCGCTGGCCTACGCGCGCGCGGTCGCGGGCTGCGGGCTCGGTTTCTTCGAGCAGCCCGTGGATGCGAGCGATCTTGCCGCCATGGCGGAAGTCGCCGCCGCGACCGACGTGCCGATCGGCGCCGATGAGGGCATCCATTCCGCAGACGACATTCGCCGCCACCACGAAAGCCGCGCGGCGCGCGGCGTGAGCCTCAAGGCCATCAAGCTCGGCGGCCTGCGCGCGGTGGTGGACGCCGGCCGTCTGTGCGAGGCGCTCGACATGCGCGTCAATGTTTCCTGCAAGACCGGCGAGTCGAGTATCGCTTGCGCCGCTGCCCTGCATGTCGCCGCGGTGCTGCCGCGGATCGACTGGGCGTTGACGCTCACCCAGTCGGGCCTCGCCGCCGACGTGACCGCGCGGCCGGTCCGCATCGACCACGGCTTCGCCGATGTCCTGGACCGTCCGGGCCTCGGCATTGACGTCGATGAGGATCGCCTGCGTCGCCACCGCGTATCAGCAAGTTGATGCCATTCCGCTCGTCCCCGCGAAAGCGGGGACCCGGCGCTTTATCAACCTTTGTTTACAAACTTTTTTCTGGGTCCCCGCTTTCGCGGGGAAGAGCGGCTAAAGGGGGCAAAAACTCTGCTCACCTCACTGCCGCGGCGGCGCGCAAGCCTTCGATCATCGAGGTGCGCAGCAGATAGGCGCGCGCCTTGTCGGGGTCGGCGGCGGTGTCATGCAGCTCGGTGAGCCGTTCGGCGCGCAGCCGCTCGTCGCGTTCCTCGATCACGCGCTTGTTCTGGATCGTCATCGCCTGCAGAAAGTCGTTGGCGACGGTGCGGCGGCGCCGGTCGTAGAGGTCGAGCTCCGTCTCCGGGGCGGAGCCGTCCAACACGCGGCCGAGCGTCTGCGCCACGCTGACGGCGTCATGGATGCCGAAATTCATGCCCATGCCGCCCAGCGGGTTGTTGACATGCGCGGCATCGCCGGCGAGCAGCACGCGGCCGACGCGGTAGGTCTTCGCGACCCGCTGATGCACGGTGTAGAGGTTGGTGTGCATCACGTCGTAGGGCTCGTCCGCGGCGATGAAGCCCTGCAGGCGCCGCTGCGCGTTGCCGTGATCGAGCAGATCGCGCTCCTCTTCGGCGGGCTGCGTCGGAAAGACGACCCGCCAATGCCCCGGCGGGCCCTTTCCCGGCACCTTGAACAGTGCGCACCATTCATTCGGGTCGGAGACGTAGGAGCTATAGGCGTAGCCTTGCCGCTCGAAATCATAGGGGTTGGTGATGACGAGGAAACGCTCCGGATAGGTGAACCCTTCGAATACGATGTCCTGCGATTTGCGCACGACACTGCGTCCGCCGTCGGCCCCGATCACGAAGGCCGCGCGAAAAGCATCGCCGTCGAGCGTGCGCACCGTCACGCCGTCGCTGTCCTGCTCGACCGAGGTGACCTCCGCGTCGAATCGGATCGAGAAGCCGGGTCTGCCGCCGAGCTTGTCGAGCAGGACGCGCACGAGCTTGTGCTGCTCGCATTGCAGGCGATACGGATAGGGCGTCACATCGGCGAGCAGGCTCAGGTCGAATTCGGCCACGAGACCCTCGCGCCGCCCCCAGAACTGCCAGCGTTGCGCGATGATGCCGAGATCGTGCAGGCGTTGCGTCACGCCGCTTGCGGCGAACATTTCAAGGGTGGGTGGATGAAACGTCGAGGCGCGCGGATCCTCGAACGGCTCGGCGTGCCGCTCAAGGACGACGACAGGCACGCCGCGCCCGGCGAGGAACAGAGCGGCGGTGAGGCCGGTCGGGCCGGCGCCGACGATGATGACGGGGACGTCCATATTTGGTCTCCGTCAAAATTCCTCGAGGATGCGGCCGCAGCCGTAGACGCGGTCTTCGATGCCGCACTGGCGCAACGCGTCCCAGTAGGTGACCGCATTGATCGCCAGCACCGGTTTGCCGAGCCAACGTTCCGCCTCGGCCGCGACCGCCACCGTCGGCAGCGCCGTGCCGACCTGCAGCAGCGCATCGATATCGGGCCCGTCGAGCTCCTGCAGCGAGCGGCGGATCTCGTCGCTGCCGACCTGGGCGATCAGACGCGGGGAGGTGCATTTGAGGCCCTTGAGCCTGACGATGTCGAAGCCCGCCTGCGTCAGATAGAGGCGAACCATCTCGTCGCCGCGCGGCTGATGCGGCGTGAGGACGGCGATGCGTTTTGCCCCGTAGGCCTTGAGCGCCGCGACCGCCGCGGTCGAACCCATGGAGATGCCGACGCCGGCCTGGCGCGCAAGCTCTTGCTGCAGCTTGGCGGCGGCCTCGACCCCGCCCCAAAACGTCTCGAGCGCGATGCCGATGATGAGATGGTCGGGACTGGCGGTCATGATCTGATCGACCGCCACCACCATGCCTTCGCGCATGGCTTGCATGTGCTCGAAGAAGGCCGCCTCCGTATTGAGCGGCCGTTCCCTGATGGTGGCGCGCCCCGTATGGTTGGTGACGCCGCGCGGCCGCAGCAGCTCGCATTCCGGCTGCACCGTGGTGTTCGTCGACGGCACCACGATGCCGATGCGCTTGCGAAACCCCAGTGTATCCGTCACGCTTGCTCCCTTCGGTGCGCAAGCGAGGATACACGGTGCCGGCGCGGTCTCAAGGCTGCATTCGCGCTGCGGGGCGCGGCGTTCTAACCCGCTCATCCCCGCGAAAGCGGGGATCTAGTCCGTGCTGCGAGTCCGTGATCGCGAGCTGGGTGCCCGCTTTCGCGGGGATGAGCGGGGGGTGACGGAAGCATGACCAGGCCGACGGCGTCGAGCGCATTGTCGCATCTACGCGTGCTCGATCTCACGCGGGTGCGTGCCGGGCCGACCTGCTGCCGCATCCTCGCCGATTTCGGTGCCGACGTGATCAAGATCGAGGCGCCGCCCGGCGTCGATCCCAACGACACCATCAGCGGCCGGCGCGACGGCTACGACATGATCAATCTGCACCGCAACAAGCGGTCGCTGACGCTCAACCTCAAGGAGGCCGAAGGCCGCGCGGTGTTCTTGCGGCTCGTGACCAAGGCCGACGTGGTGGTGGAGAATTTCCGTCCCGACGTGAAGGACCGGCTCGGCATCGGCTACGCGGTGCTGGAGGCGGAAAACCCGCGCATCATTCTCGCCTCGATCTCCGGATTCGGCGAGACCGGCCCCTATCGCACGCGCGCAGGCTTTGATCAGATCGCGCAGGGGATGGGCGGGCTCATGAGCGTGACGGGGGAGCCGGGAGCGGGTCCGATGCGCGCCGGCATCGCCGTCGCCGATTCCTCGGCCGGCAACTATGCGGCGATCGGCATCCTCATCGCGCTCGCCGAGCGTGAAAAATCCGGGCGCGGGCAGTGGGTGCAAACCTCGCTGTTGCAAGCCCAGATCGCCATGATGGACTTTCAGGCGGCGCGTTATCTGGTCGACGGCGAAGTGCCCGGGCCGGCCGGCAACGATCACCCATTCTCGACGCCGATGGGCGTCATGCAAACCGCCGACGGCCACATCAATATCGGGGTCGGCGGCGATCGCCAGTGGCGCGACCTGTGCGCCGTCATGGCGCGGCCCGACCTCGCCGCGCATGCCGACTACACGACGCAGGCCGACCGGCTGCGCAACCGTCCGGCCCTCAAGCGCGAGCTGGCGGAGATCTTCAAGGCGCGCACCAGCGCCGACTGGCTGCAGGCACTCGAAGCCGCGGGCGTTCCCGCCGGTCCGATCTACCGGGTCGACGAGGTGTTCGCGGACCCGCAAGTCCAGCACCTCGGGATCGCCGTGCCGTGTCATCACCGAACGCGCGGCGACATCCGGGTCGTCGGCCAGCCGCTGGCGATGTCGCGCACGCCCCCTGGCGTCGAGACCATGATTCCCCGGCTCGGCGAGCACACCGAGGAGATCCTCACCGAGGCCGGTTACGACGCGGCCGATATCGCACGGCTGCGCACCGCCAAGGTGGTATGAAGGAATCGAACGATGCCAATCTCAGAAGCGAGCGCACCATGCCCCATCTGACAATCGACGACGGCGTCAAGCTGTATTACGAGGAGACCGGCTCCGGCATTCCAATCGTGTTCGTGCACGAGTTCGCCGGCGATTGCCGCTCCTACGAGCAGCAAGTGCGCTATTTCAGCCGCTACTACCGCTGCGTCACGTTCAACGCGCGCGGCTATCCGCCATCGGATGTGCCGGACAAGGTCGACGCCTATTCGCAGGCCCGCGCCCGCGACGACATTCGCGCCGTGCTCGATGCGCTCGCCATCGATCGCGCGCATATCGTCGGCCTGTCCATGGGCGGCTTCGCCACGGTCCATTTCGGGTTCACGTATCAGGCGCGCGCCCGCTCGCTCGTGATCGCCGGCTGCGGCTATGGCGCCGCGCCCGACAAGCGGGCGCAATTCATCGAGGAGACCGAGGCGGCCGCTACCCGCTTCGAGACGCTCGGCATGGAGCAGGCGGCGCAGGCCTATGCGCTTTCTCCTTCACGCGTGCAGCTGCAGAACAAGGACCCGCGCGGCTTTCGCGAGTTCGCCGCTCAGCTCGCGCAGCATTCCGCCCGCGGCTCGGCCTTGACCATGCGCGGCGTGCAGATGCGGCGCCCGTCGCTGTTCGAACTCGTCGACCAGCTCAAGACCATCAGCGCGCCGACCTTGATCATGACCGGCGACGAGGACTGGTCCTGCCACGAGCCGGCGCTCCTGCTCAAGCGCGCGATCCCGACCGCGGCGCTGATCGTGATGCCGAACAGCGGCCACGCCATCAATCTCGAGGAGCCGGCCGCCTTCAACGCCCACCTGGCCGACTTCTTCCACGCCGTCGATGTCGGCCGCTGGCCGCCGCGCGACCCGCGCGCATTTGCCCCCTCGATTCTGGGGCGGTAGCCTATATTGGGTACCTTGACCGTGCCGGGGCGCTATCGGCGCCCGGAGCTTGGAGGATGCGCATGCCGCTCGATCATATGGAGCATTTCCTGCTGCAGGCCGAGGATCTCGAGGCCACCAAGGATTGGTACGTCGACGTGCTCGGCATGCGCGTCGGGCCGTGTCCCGACTTCAAATTTCCGGTCTACTGGCTCTATGTCGGCGACCGCGACGTGCTGCACCTCACCCAGGGCGGCGCCAATGTATCGCAAAATCGAAAGACCTATGTGGGGCAGGAATCGACCGCAACCCGCGGCTCCGGCGTGATCGACCATGTGGCATTCCGGGCGAGCGGCCTCGAGGCCATGATCGCCCATCTCAGTGCCCGCAAGATCGAGTTCAAGGAGCGCCAGGTCAACGACCAGGGCCTCTATCAACTGTTTCTGTTCGATCCAAACGGCGTCAAGGTCGAGCTCAATTTCAGCTCCGCCGAGGCCAAAGGCCGCCGCGCCCCGGTGATGGCTTCGGACTTTAAGTCTGCGCCGGCGGCGACGAACTGATTTTTCGGGATGTTCCGATAAGGCGAACCATCTCTTCTCCCCCCCCTTGAAAAAGGGGAGGTGGGGTGGGGATCGCGCTCCGCTCCGCGACATCACCGAATACGGCCCGATGATTGACCACGCGTTGGAGTGCGTGGCCAACGAACTCGACGAAATATTGCACCCACGCCGCACCCAAGCAGCTTTCGGGCCCATTGGGCTGGGTAGTTTGACCCTAAGCGGCCAAGACCGAAACCGGCCACGCCGCCGCCGCGTCATGACTAACCGCACCTTACAGTGACTCCGGCCAGCTTCCGTTTGTTAGTTGAGCCTCTTGGACGACCGCCCGTTAGGCGTGTGGGTTTAGACACCCTCCAAGTACACTCAAATACAAGCATTGGCTGCATTCAGCTGTGGATATTGCATTCTTGCTACAGCATCGAATCGGGTAACGGCGTACCCGGAATATGAAATTACCATTCGATGCGCGTCCCGCGTCGTGAAACGGCGTCGGAGAACCCGGTTAGGGGAGGTCTCTATGAAAAAGCTACTGCTCGGAACCGCAATGTCGCTGGCTCTGGCGGCATCGGCCAGTGCAGCAGACATGTACGTTAAAGCGCCGGTTTACAATTGGACCGGCTTCTATGTCGGCGGTAACGTCGGCTATAGCTGGGGTAACTCGAACACGACCGTCGATTTCTTCGACAGCATCACCCAAGCGCCGCTGGGATCGACCAACGGTTCCTTCAGCATGGATGGGGTCGTCGGTGGTGGCCAAGCCGGCTACAACTGGCAGACGGGAAAATGGGTATGGGGGCTTGAAGCCGATATCCAGGCCTCAGGCCAGCAAGGGAGCGCGACCTTCGCCTGTGGTACCGCCTGCCCCGTTCCCGGCGTTACGGCGACAATAGATGAGAAACTCGAGTGGTTCGGAACGGCACGTGGTCGCCTAGGGTACACCGTGACGCCGACAGTTCTAGTCTATGCAACCGGCGGCTTGGCCTATGGCGAAATATCGATGAACGGCTTGGGATTTCCAAACCCAGCCACGCTCTCCGTCAGTACATTGCGGGCAGGGTGGACCGTTGGTGCCGGCATTGAGGCGGCACTGGGCCGGGGTTGGACCGGCAAGATAGAGTATCTCTACATGGACCTCGGCTCCATCTTCGGCGACGACGCTGTGCAGCGAGCGCCGAATGCGGCAGGTTTCTCTGCTGGGTCTGGGATCACCGACAACATTTTACGGGTCGGCGCGAACTACCGGTTCTGATACTCGCATTATCATCTTCAGCCCCGCTCCGGCGGGGCTTTTCATTCGTCCCGTCCGGCTCCGCGCTTCTTCGGCGACCTGACCGGCAAGCTCGAATACCTTGTCGTCGCGTGTGACAAGTGCAGGCGCCGTGGCCGCTACAGCGTCGCCCGCCTCGTTGAGCAGCTAGGCCCCGCCAAGCCGACCGACTGGCTCACCTCGATCACGTCCTTCTGCCGCGATGTCGCGCGCAAAGCCAGCAATATCCCCAGATCGGTGCGCAGGGTTTCGACGACGGTTATTTCATCAATGGGCCATTGAATCCCTGTCTGGTTGCCGCGATTGATGGCGGGTTGGTGCGTAGTTCATAACCGTGCCGTTGCAATCTGCAGCGCCGACGGTCAATCCGCTAAAACGAGTTTTCCAGACGTCCTTCTGATTTGAAAAAAACCTCAACTGGGTTTTCGCCTGGACAAATGACTCTGCGAAAACCACGGCTTCTTATCCTTCGTCGAAAATCTGCCGCCTTTGCGAAATATGAACCCAGCCGTGCCTGCCCGCTGAAAATTAATACGGGCATTGGTTACATAAAATCGTAAACTGCTAAACCGTTGATATTTGTAACGAATATCAGCGGAAGGAACCTATGGAGTGACAGACATGCGGTTCGACAAAGCACACGGCTTTGCGACCCACCCGAACGGGCGGGAATGCATCCGCATGTCTGGAACGAGAAACCATGGGCAAGAAGATCAAGATACGGGAGGCGCAGCTGCGTGCGGCGGAAGCAGAGATCGCCGCTCGATTGCGCGCGCGCCCGGAGACTAGGGCCGACCCGGCCGTCATCGGCTACTACACGGACTTCCCGTCGATCTATCGCAACAGGGTCGAGGCCCAGCGGTACTGCCGGCTGCGCCCGCCGGAGGATTGGCGCTGCCGTCTGCGCAGCTGGTCGCCGGAGCGGCGCTTCCTCGATCTCGTGCGGTTCACGTTCGCGCGCTACCGCGTCGCGCGCCACCTGGAGAACGCCTGGATCGAGGAGACCCAGGCGCCGGCGGGCGCCGGCCGCACGGTCGAGGATTTCCGCCACCGCTGGTACGTCATCGTCGCGCAGGGCCGCTCCCTCTACAAGGAGGTCACGCATCCCTTCTTGTCCAAGCTCGAGACGCACCATTTCCTGAATGCGCCGGACAACCTGGCCACGACCCAGCGCGCCTTCTGGTACGCGATCGCGCGGGCGCAGACCACGGACGTGAACGTGGCGCTCAAGGTGGCGCGCGCGCGGCTCCCCGCGTTTGCGGCCGGAAGGCCGTTTTGGCCCGAGGTGGCGCGTTATTTCGCGCGCAATCCGATCTCGGTAGCGGAGATGGACGAGGTGATCGACTTCTTGCGGGCAGCCCGTGAGGAGGATGAAAGCTTCTCGCTGCGCGGCCGCAGCCTCGATGGGCTGCGCCGGCGCATGGCGCAGTGGCACCGCATGCTGCGCCGGCGCGAGACCGTATGCGGCGGAATGTGGGAAGGTCATCCGCTGCCTGATGTCGACCTCGAGGCGGGCAGCGAAGACCGGCGCGCGATCTGGCGCTTGCGCCAGATCAAGACCGGAAACGGGCTGTTCAAGGAAGGCGAGCGCATGCGCCACTGCGTCGCGTCGTACAAGCAGGGCTGCTTGACCGCCGACATCTCGATCTGGTCGCTGACCTGCGAATATCCGATCGGCAAGCTCAACCTCGGCGTGACGCTGGAGCTTCGCAACGACGGCGCGATCGTGCAGTGCCGCGGCTTTGCCAACCGTCTGCCCTATGCCAACGAGGTGATGGTCGTGAAGCGTTGGGCCGCCGAGTACGGCCTGACCTGGAAGGCAATCGAGCGGTGAGGGGAGAGGCTGCGGCCTCGCGGCATTATAGGCGCAGTCCAAACACGTCGGAAAAGCCGCGGCGGCCGGTCGGCGTGATGGTGAGCGCTCGGCCCTGCGGCATGCGCTCCACGAATCCGAGGTCGAAGCAGCGGGTCGCGAGCGCGGCGCCGACCAGGCCTGCAAGGTGCGGCCGGCGTTCGGTCCAGTCGATGCAGGGGCGGCAGAAGACGCGGCGGGTGTTGGCGCGCGAGAGATCAAGGCCGAAGGTCGTGAAGAAGGCATGACCGGCTGAGGTGACCTCACCGCCGTCCTCGCCGAGCACCACACAGCCGCGCTCCTGCAGCGCGTCCGCGAGCGCGACGCCCAGCAGGCCGGCGAAGTGATCGTAGCAGGTGCGCGCTTGGCGCAGCGCATCATCGGTCGGCGAGCGCGGCCGATGGCGCTTCTGGCCATTGGCGGCGACCGCGACGATGGCTTCCAGCATGCGGCCGACCTGCGGATCGGCCAGCCGATAGTAGCGATGGCGGCCCTGCGGCTGCACCGTGATCAGATGCGCGTCGATGAGCTTGGCGAGATGCCCGCTCGTCGTCTGCGGCGATACGCCGGCGGCGTAGGAAAGCTCCGTGGCGGTCAAGGCGCGCCCGTCAAGCAGCGCGCAGAGAATGTTGGCGCGCGCCGGATCACCGACGAGGGAGCCGACAACGGCGATGTCCATGTTCCCGATCATGACCGGAATGTAACGGCTGCGCCGGCGCCGCGGTAGTCCCGACATTTCGGCCGCAGCCGAAGCATCGGAACGTGGGCGGGCAGTATAGGCGTTGGCCCTGCGAAGCATGCGCGAGGCCGGCCACGTAAGCCGCAGCAACAAAACGAAGCGGCTCCGGCCGCGCCGATCGATACATGCGTCTCCACAGGAGTTGAGCCATGAATTCGGTGATCACTCGACCCGCCGTACTCTCAGCGTGCGTGGTCGCACGCCATGTCGCGCCAGCCCTTGTGCTTTTCGTAACATCGCTCGGGGTGCTGATCGCGCAAGTCGACATGGCGGTGGTCAATCTGGCGGTCAAGCATATCGGCGCCGACCTCGACGCGGGTGTCAGCGAGCTGCAATCGGTGGTCGACGGCTATAACTTGGCCTATGCGAGCTTCCTGATGACCGGCGGCACGCTCGGCGACCTTTATGGCCGGCGTCGCGTCTTTGCCCTCGGCATCGTGCTGTTCACGGCGGGCTCGCTCGTATGCGGGCTCGCGCCGAACGGCGCGGTGCTCATCGCCGGCAGGGCACTGACCGGGCTTGGCGCGGCGCTCGAGTTGCCAACCTCACTGGCGATTCTGACCAAGGCCTATCCCGATGCCAAAGAGCGCGTGCGAGCGATCGGAATCTGGGCGAGCTGCAATGGCCTCGCCATGATCATCGGCCCGACCATCGGCGGGTTTCTGGTCGACTGGGCCGGCTGGCGCAGTATCTTTCTGGTGATCGTTCCCATCTGCGTGCTGGCGTTGGTCTTGACGCTGCGCGCCGTGCCCGAATCCTCGGATGCCAAGGGACGCCGTCTCGACCTGCCCGGCCAGGGATGGGCCGCACTCGCGCTCGGATCGCTGTCATTCGCGGTGATCGAAGGAGCGCATCTCGGCTGGAATTCACCGCTCGTGCTCGGCGCGGCCGGCCTCGGCCTTGCGTCGGCCTCAGCATTCCTGTGGGTCGAAAGCGGGAGCGGCAGCGGCCTTCTCCCGTTCGATCTATTCGGCAACCGCGTCTTCACCGCCTCGCTGGCGGTCGCGGCCTGCATGACCTTCGGCATGTACGCGATGCTGTTTTTGACGCCGCTCTACTTGCAATCGGTGCGGATGGTATCGGCGTTTGCCGCCGGGCTCGACATGCTGCCGCTTGCGATCACCTTCGTCGTCGTGTCGCCGATTTCGGGACGGCTCACGAATGCCGTCGGCGCGCGCGCGGTGATGACGGCCGGCATGGCGCTGATGGGGGCGGGTCTGGTGCTGCTGGCGCTGGTGTCCGTGAATACGAGCTTTTGGCTCATCGCCGTTGCCCTGTTGGCGATCGGCGCCGGGCTTGGGCTCAATGCCGGGCCGGTGATGGCGGTTGCGGTCGCCAACGTGCCGCCCGCGCGTTCGGGCACGGCGTCGGGCTTGGCCAACACGGCCCGCATCGTCGGCGCGACCATGGGCGTTGCGGTGCTCGGCGCCGTCTTTGCGGTCTATGCAGGCGAGGCTGGCGCCGGCGGCGCGGGCGCGGTCCAAATCCCGGCCATGCTCTCGGGCCTGCGCCTAGCCTATATCGGCGGGGCGGTCGTCGAGTTCGTCGGCGCCGCGTTGGCGCTGGGCTTCATCCGCCGCCATTCGCATCACGCTTCCGTCCCGTCGAAAGGCCTCGAAAAGGGATGACCGGGGGCCTTGTAGGGGCGCGAAGCCGTCACCGCCCGCCTCGCCGCGATTAACCATGCCGGCTGATCGGCGGCCGAGCGGCCTCCTGAGGGCCGCTCGGCGCTGGCGTTTGCTTGGACGAATAGCTGCAACCGAGTGTATGCTCGTCCATCGGCTGCGGGCGCGCATCGGGCCGCGGACGGCGGTATCGGGCGCTGTTTTTGAGGCCACCCCATGAAAACCATCTTGGTTCCGATCGAGCAGAACGACACGCTCAATTCGGTGCTGGAGACTACCCTCCTGCTGGCGCGCCGGTTCGGCTCCTACATCGAGGGGTTCGCGTTGCGCTTCAGCCTGGCGCAAATGGTTGCGACCGACATCGTCAGTGCGGTGCCGATCTCGCGGCTCGAGCGAGAGAACGATGAGGTGGAGGCGGAGGCGCGCCGCGTGTTCGAAACCTTCATGCAGGCGCATGGCGTTCCCGCGGGGGAAGGCAGCGGGCCGCGCTATGGCTGGGTGAAGGAGACGCCGGACGGAGATTACTTCGTCGGCAGCAGGGGTCGCGTATTCGACGTCTCGGTCTTGGGACGCCCCAGCACCGATCCGCATGGGCCGCACATCTCGACCCTCGAATCGGCGTTGTTCGAGAGCGGCGGGCCGGTGCTGATCGCGCCGCCCGCGGCGCCGCAGCGGATGGGCGACAACATCCTGATTGCCTGGAACGGCAGCACCGAGCAGGGGCGCGCCACCGCGTTTGCGATGCCGCTCCTGCAACAGGCGAAGCAAATCACGGTGCTGACGGTCGAGGGCGGATCGGTGCCGGGTCCGCTCGGCGAGGACGTGGCCCGGTGGCTGAAGCGCAACGATATCGCGGCAATGCCGGTGACCTTGAAGCCCGGCGGCCGCAGCGTCGGCGAAGTGATCTTGGCCTATGCGGCAACTAACGGCTGCGACCTTGTCGTCAAGGGCGCCTATACCCAGAGCCGGCTGCGGCAGATGATCTTCGGCGGCACCACCCGCCATATCATGAACAACGCCACGCTGCCGGTGTTCATGGCGCATTAGCGCAGTCCATCAAATCCGCCTGGCGGGAGTCGACGCAGCGTAGGGTGGGCAAAGGCGGCCGAGACGTTTCCGCGTTGGCACGGTGCGCATTCCGCGGTGCCCACGCGGCGAGGCTTCACTTTGCGTGCTCTGTGGCAACGCCCGGCTGCGTGGGCACGGCGGAGCCAGCGTGGTGCATCAATCAAAACCTCGGGGCCGCCTTTGCCCACCCTACGTGTGATCAGATCCGCTTGGCGGGGATCGAGAGGGCGCAGGTCAGGCCGAGGGTCGTGAAGCCGGCGATGGCGAGGAACGCGGCGCGGAAGGCGGCGGCGATCTCGGTCTGCATGATGGCGCGGTGGCCGGCTTCGACGCCGGCGATGGCGCCCGCTCCATGCTCCACCAGGCTTCTGAACATGGCGGCGGTCTGCGGGTCCATGGCCGAGAGGACGGTGAACAGGGTTGCGGCGACGGTCGCCGTGCCGAAGGCGGCGCCGACCGAGCGCGAATATTGCACCGACGCCGCGCCGGCGCCGAGCATCTTGGGGCCGGAGGCATTTTGCACCGTCACCTGCACGACGGCCATCGTGGTGCCGAGGCACAGCCCGATCAGCATAAAGATGCCGGCCAGTTCGGTCGTGCTCAGACGTGCGGCGAAGAGCGCCATCATCAGCAGCACCACGACGGCAAACGACAGTCCGAAGCTCGGAAGAATCGTGGTGCGCCCCGTCATGGTGATCAGCCGACCGGTCAGCATCGAGCCGATGCCGATGCCGAATGTCAGCGGCAGCATCAGGAGGCCGGTTTCCGACGGCGACGTGCCGCGCACGACTTGCAGATAGATCGGAACGAAGGTGACGAGCGACACAAGGCTCGCGCCGTGGCATGCCGCTAAGGCATCGCTGCGCCAGATCGCCGGCTGCCGCAACAGCGTGATCGGCAACAAGGGAGACGACGTGCGGCTCTCGAACTTCAACAGCAGCACGAGCGAGACGAGACTTAGGCCGCCCCAGATCGACGTGGACCAGGCGGCGCCATCATCGAAACGCTGCAGGCGTTCGAGCCCCAGCAGCGTCGACGCCACGAACACAATGAACAGGATCAGCCCCGGCGTGTCGAAACGCCACCATTTCTGGCCGCCGGGAACCGCTTTGAGCCGAAAGGTCAGGAACACGGCGAGCAATCCGATCGGCAGATTGATGTAGAAGACCCATTCCCAGCCGAGATGCTCGGTCAGATAGCCGCCCACGACCGGCCCGAACGTGTTCGAGGCGACGGCGACGCCGGCAAGATAGCCCTGATAGCGGCCGCGCTCGCGCGGCGGAATGGCCTCGCCGATCAAGGCCTGCGACAGCGTCATCAACCCGCCGCCGCCGAGACCTTGCAGCAGGCGCGCGCCGATCAGCATGTCCATGTTGCGCGCGAGCCCGCACAGGGCCGAGGCGGCGATGAAGACGCCGAGCGCGACGAACATCAGCCGGCGGCGGCCGTAGACGTCACCCAATTGGCCATAGACCGGCGCCGCGACAGTGCTGGCGATCAGATAGGACACGACCACCCAGGAGACCCGATCGACATTGCCGAGCGAGGCGGCGATCGCCGGCAGGGCGGTCGCCACGATGGTCTGGTCGACCACCGCCAGGAACATCGGCAGCACGATCGAGGGGAATACGGTCAGGAAAAATAGCGCCCTCGAGCGGGCCGAGGCGTCGTTTTCCGGAGCAGGATCGGCGGGCACGGGTGTTCCAAGGGGGGAGGTCGGTGGACCGCCATTGTGGCACAGCGCAACGGAGCCGGGAAACGACCTTGCGCCGTCATCAACGTCCCGGGGCGTGCCCGCATCTCTCAAGCCGTGACGCCACCACCGCCGTCATCCCGGGCCCCGTGCCCGGGACCTATCGCGCAGCAAGCTCGGCGGCAATATTTGGAACGCAACGGCGGTGAACAATCACCCGATGCCCGGTGCAAGCTCCGTCGTGTGAAGTCATGGCGCGCGGGGAGGTCATTTGCAAGCACCCGTGTCTAATCCGGCGCGCGCAGGCGGTAGCCGATGCCGGTCTCGGTGAGCAGAATCTGCGGGCGCTCGGGATCGGTTTCGATCTTCTGCCGCAGCTGGCGGACATAGACGCGCAGATATTGCGCGTCGGTCGGAGCGGCCCAGAGCTCCTTGAGCAGGAACCGGTGCGTCAAAACTTTACCCGCATGCTGGACCAGCACGCGCAGGAGCTCGTATTCCTTCGGCGACAGCTTTACGTCCTTGTCGTGCAGCTTGACGATGCGTCGTACCAGATCGACCGAGAGGTCGCCGACACGGAAGATCGGCCGCTCCCCCTGCACCTGCAGCTGATGGCGCAGCGCCGCCCTGATCCGGGCGAGCAATTCGTCCATTCCGAACGGCTTGGTAACGTAGTCGTCAGCGCCAAGGTCGAGGGCCTGCACCTTGGCGGCCTCGTCACCGCGGCTCGAGAGCACGACGATCGGCACGCCCTCGTTGCGCTCGCGCAGCATGCGCAGCAGGTCGAGGCCCGGAATGTCGGGAAGACCGAGATCCAGAATGATGAGATCGGGCTTTTCCGCGACGAGCTCAAGCGCGGTCTTTCCATTCGGCGCATCGAGAATCTGATAGCCTTGCGTGCTCAAGCCCATGCGCAGCAGCTTGCGGATCGGCGGCTCATCGTCGATGACGAGCACACGCAGCGGGGGGGCGCTCATGCGGCGGTTTCCAGCGGTTGGATCGATGCCGGGATCGGCAGCCTGATCGTGAAAACCGCGCCCGTGCGGTCGGTGCGGTTGGCGGCCGTGATCGTCCCGCGCATCGCTTCGACGAAGCCGCGGGAGATCGCGAGACCAAGCCCGGTACCGGCGCGCACCTGATCGCCCTTCTGCACCCGGTAGAACTTGTCGAAGATGTGCTCGAGGTCGTGCGGCGGAATCCCGCTACCCTCATCGAGAACTTGCAGGCAGACAAAGCCGCTGTCACGCCAGCTCTGGATGCGAACGATCGAGCCGGGCGCGGCATATTTGGCGGCATTGTCGAGCAGATTGAACAGGGCCTGCTCGAACAGGACGGCGTCGAGCTCCAACATCGGAAGGTCCGCCGCGAGATCCACCTCGACGTGATGCTGCGCCAAAATCTTTGACGTTCGCTGGAGCGCGGTACCGACGATCTCACTGAGATCGAACAACGCCGTGTTCGGCACGATGGCGCCCGATTCAAGCTTCGTCATGTCAAGCAGGTTGGCGATGAACCGATTGAGCCGTTCGGACTCATCGATGATGGTCGCGAGCAACTCGCTCTTGGCTGCATCGTCCAAGGCACCGGCAAGATTGCGCAGCGTTCCGGCGGCGCCGAGGATGCTCGCGAGCGGCGTCTTCAGGTCGTGCGAGATGGAGGTGAGCAGTGCGGAGCGCAAACGGTCGGTCTCCACGGTGCGCTTCACCCGCTCGATGTCCTCGACGAGATGGACGCGCTCGATGGCAAGCGCCGCCTGATCGATCAGCGCATCGAGGAGGCGGCGCTGGTCCGGGGTGAGCAGAGGTCCCGGCTTGTCGCTGTCGATCCCGACGACGCCGATCGGGCTGCGGCCGGTGCGCATCGGCAAGAACAACCGCCTGGCGCCGGGAAGCGTATCGGAGCCGCGCCCGGCCGTGCGATTGGCCTCCCACGCCCATTTCGCCGCGGCGATATCCGCGTCGTCGAGCTTGTCCTCCGGCGGATAGCCGGTCTTGACCTCGAGCGAGCCGTTCTCCGGCAGCAGCAGCACGACCCGTACGTTGAGCATCGATGCGGTTTGGTAGGCGCTCGCCCACAACACATCGTCCAGCGTGCCGACACCGGCGAGCTTGCGGCTGAAGGCATAGAGCTGCTCCGTCGTGCGGGCGCGGCCGACCGCAGTGAGCGCTTGGCTGCGCACGCTCGCCGCGACGTTGGAAACGAGAACGGCCACGATGATGAAGAACACGAAGGCGGCGACATTGGTCGGATCGGCAATCGTGAAGGTATAGATCGGCGGCAGGAAGAAGAAGTTGTAGGCAAGCGAGGCCACGATGCTGGTCACGAGCGAAGGCAGCAGGCCGAAGCGCACCGCAACGGCGACGATCGTGGTCAAGAATACGAGGTCGACGTTGTGGACGTTGAACGAGGCTTGGATCAACGCACTGACGCCGACCGCGAGTGCGACGCCCAAAAGGCCGATCACGTAGGGTCGCGCATCGAAGGTTTCCGAGCGCTCGGCCGTGCGCACCGTCTTCTTCGGGATCGGCTCCCCGGTTATCTGATCGCCGGCGATGACGTGCACGCTGATGTTGCCGGCGCTGCGCACCAGCTCGTGCACGACCGAGCCGTTGATGATCTCGAACCATCGCGAGCGCGTCGATTTTCCCGCCACGATGTGGGTGACGTTGTTGGCGTGGGCAAATGCGAGGATATCATCGGCGATGCGCCGCGTCGCCGCCGGGATCGTCATCGCCTCGCCGCCCAGCCGCTCGGCCAGGCGCAGCGTATCGGCCACGCGGTCGCGCTCCTCCTCGGAGAGCGCCAGGCTGCGCGCGGTCTCGATCGACAGCGCCGTCCACGGCGCATGCAAGCGGTCGGCGAGGCGTTTGGCGTAGCGCACAAGCCCGGCCGCGCGCGGATCCTCGCTGACGCAAACCAGGATGCGCTCGCCCGCCGCCCAGGGTCCGGGAATGGCATGCGCCTGCATGTGGGTGAGCAATTGCTCGTCCACGCGCTCGGCGGTGCGCCGCAGCGCGAGCTCGCGCAAAGCGGTCAGGTTGCCGGGAGAGAAATAGTGCTCGAGCGCCCGTTCGGCCTGCTTCGGGACGTAGACCTTGCCTTCCTTCAGCCGCTGAATCAGATCATCCGGGGTCAGATCGACGAGCTCGATGTCGTCGGCGCGGTCGAGGATCGAGTCGGGAACGGTCTCGCGCACGCGGATGCGCGTGATCTGCGCAACGACGTCGTTGAGGCTTTCGATGTGCTGGATATTGAGCGTTGCGTAGACGTCGATGCCCTGGTTCAGCAGCTCTTCCACGTCGAGATAGCGTTTCGGATGGCGGCTGCCGGGCGCATTCGTGTGCGCAAGCTCGTCGACCAGCGCGATCTGCGGATGGCGGGCGATGAGGGCGTCGAGATCCATCTCCTCGAGCACGTGGCCCCTGTATTCGATGCGCCGCCGCGGGACGATCGCAAGGCCTTCGAGGAGCGCATCGGTTTCCTTCCGACCGTGGGTTTCCACGACGCCGATGACGACGTCGAAGCCGTCCCGCTGCTTGGCGCGCGCGGTCTGCAGCATCTCGTAGGTCTTGCCGACTCCGGGCGCGGCGCCGACGAAGATCTTGAGGCGACCAACGCGCCGTTCCTCCTGCCGGGCAGCTTCCAGCAGCGCGTCCGGGGAGGGGCGTTGCTCTGCGTCGCGCCGCTGTTCCGCCATCGGCAATAAGGTCCTTCGGACCGTCGGACCGGCGCGTGCCCGTCAGCGGGCGGCTGCGCCGTCCAGTGCCAAGTTGAGTGCCAGCACGTTCACGCGCGGCTCGCCGAGGAGGCCGAAGGTGCGCCCCTCGACATGCTCATTGACGAGCTGGCGAACGCGATCTTCCGACATGTTGCGGGCCTTCGCAACCCGCGGCACCTGGAACAGCGCTGCTTCCGGCGAGATATGCGGATCGAGGCCGCTGCCCGAGGTGGTGACGAGATCGATCGGCACGGACGCGGACGGATTCTCGGTCCGGAGCTTCTCGACGTCACTTTGCACCCGCTCGACCAGCGACTTGTTGGTCGGACCCAGATTGGAGCCGCCCGAATTCGCGGCATTGTACGGCGCGGGTACGGTCTTGGTCGCGTCGTTGGGGTCCGTCGCCGTCGTCGCCGAGGGCCGCCCATGGAAGTAGCGGTCGCTTGTGAACTCCTGCCCGATCAGCTCGGATCCGATCACCTTCCCGTTCTGCCGGATCAAGCTGCCTTGCGCCTGGTGGGGGAAGATCAGGCCGGCGATGCCGGTCATCGCCAGCGGATAGACAAGACCGGTGATCAGCGTCAAGGCTATCAGAATGAAGATGGCCGGGCGAATTTCTCTCAACATGGCTTTTTCTCCTCAAACGAGGTGCAGGGCGTTGACCAGGAGGTCGATCGCCTTGATGCCGACGAACGGAATGATGATGCCGCCGAGGCCGTAGATCAGGAGGTTACGCTGCAAGAGCGCGCCGGCCCCGATCGCGCGGTAAGCGACGCCCTTCAAAGCCAACGGAATGAGCGCGATAATGATCAAGGCGTTGAAGATGATGGCCGACAGGATCGCGCTCAGCGGGCTTCCCAGCTGCATGACGTTGAGTGCCTGCAGCTGCGGGTAGAAGGCGACAAACATCGCCGGAATGATGGCGAAATATTTGGCGACATCGTTGGCGATCGAAAACGTGGTGAGCGCCCCGCGCGTCATCAGCAATTGTTTGCCGATCTCGACGACTTCGATCAGCTTGGTTGGATTGGAATCGAGATCGACCATATTGCCGGCCTCGCGCGCCGCCTGCGTGCCGGTATTCATGGCAACACCGACGTCCGCCTGGGCCAGCGCCGGCGCGTCATTGGTGCCGTCGCCGCACATCGCGACGAGCTTGCCCTTGGCCTGCTCGTCGCGAATAAGCCGTAGCTTGTCCTCCGGCGTGGCCTGCGCAAGGAAATCGTCGACGCCGGCTTCGGCGGCGATGGCCGCCGCGGTCGTCGGGTTGTCGCCGGTGATCATGACAGTGCGAATGCCCATGCGGCGAAGCTCGCTGAACCGCTCGCGAATGCCGCCCTTGACGATGTCCTTGAGATGGATGACCCCTAGCAGACGCCCGTCGCGCGCGACGGCGAGCGGCGTGCCGCCGGATTTCGCGACCGAGTCCGCAATGGCCTGAATCTCGCGCACGGTGTCGGCGCTTACCGCCGGCTGCACCGCTCGAACGGCTCCGGTGGGGGTTACCGTCGTCGAGGAAGCATTCACGAAGGAAAGGATGGCATCGACGGCGCCCTTGCGGATCGACGAGTTGCCGAACTCGACTCCGCTCATGCGGCTTTGTGCCGTGAAGGGGACGAAGCGGGCGTTGAGCTCGCCCATGTCGCGGCCGCGGATGCCGTATTTCTCCTTGGCGAGCACCACGATCGAGCGGCCCTCCGGGGTTTCGTCGGCGAGCGAAGCAAGCTGCGCCGCGTCGCCGAGTTCCTGCTCGGTCACGCCGCGAATGGGCTTGAACTCGGTCGCCTGCCGGTTGCCGAGCGTGATCGTCCCGGTCTTGTCGAGCAGAAGGGTGTCGACGTCGCCCGCGGCTTCCACCGCCCGTCCCGACATGGCGAGCACGTTGAAGCGCACCAGGCGATCCATGCCGGCGATGCCGATGGCCGACAGGAGCGCCCCGATCGTGGTCGGAATGAGCGTCACGAACAGGGCGACCAGGACGACGACCGAGATGGTCCCTCCGGCATAGGCCGCGAAGCTCGGGATCGTCGCCGTCGCAAAGACGAAGATGATGGTGAGGCCGGCGAGGAGAATGTTGAGCGCGATTTCGTTGGGCGTCTTCTGGCGCTCGGCGCCCTCGACGAGCTTGATCATGCGATCGAGAAAGGTCGAGCCGGGAGCCGCCGTTATGCGCACCCGGATCCAATCGGACAGCACCTGGGTGCCGCCGGTGACCGCCGAGCGGTCGCCGCCCGACTCGCGAATGACCGGCGCGGACTCGCCGGTGATCGCCGCCTCATTGACCGAGGCGACGCCCTCGATCACCTCGCCGTCGGACGGGATAACGTCTCCGGCGTCCACCAGCACGACGTCGCCGACTTTCAGGCTGGTGCCGGCCACGAGCTTGTAGCTCTTGCGGTCGGAACCGCTGAGCAGCTTCGCTTGCGTCTCGATGCGCGTCTTGCGCAACGACTCGGCTTGCGCCTTGCCGCGGCCTTCGGCGATGGCTTCGGCGAAGTTCGCAAACAGCACCGTGAACCACAGCCACACGATGATCTGGAACTCGAAGCCGAGGTGTTCGCCTCCGGTGAAGAGGTCGCGGATAAAGATGATCGTGGTCAGCGCCGTGACGATCTCGAGCACGAACATCACCGGATTCGTGATCAAGGTCCGCGGATCGAGCTTGACCAAGGCCGAGGCGATGGCCGGGAGAACGATCTTCGGATCAGCCAGCGCCGATACTGGCATCCGCTTGCGCAATTTGGACGCGTCCATCAAGGTCACTCCAAGATAATTCGCTCAGAACAGCGCGTTCGCGGTCATCGCCAGATGCTCGACCAGCGGTCCGAGCGCGAGCGCCGGGAAGAAGGTCAGCCCGCCCACGATCAGGATCACGCCGACGAGCAGGCCGACGAAGAGGCCGCCGGTGGTCGGAAACGTGCCGGCCGACGGCGGCACCGATTTCTTCGCTGCGAGCGCCCCCGCGATCGCCATGGCCGGAATGATCATGAAGAACCGCCCCACCAGCATCGCGCACGCCAGCGTCAGATTGTAGAAGAAGGTGTTCGCCGAGAGCCCTGCGAAAGCCGAGCCGTTATTGGCGTCGGCCGACGTGTAGGCATAGAGGATCTCGGTGAACCCGTGCGGACCCGAATTGTTCGTGGCAGCGACCGCGGACGGGATCACCGTGGCCACCGCCGTCCAGCCGAGATACATGAGCGGCAGGACCAAGATGGCGAGCATCGCCATCTTGACCTCCTTCGCCTCGATCTTCTTGCCGACGTATTCGGGTGTGCGGCCCACCATCAGCCCGGCAACGAAAATCGCAATGATGACGAAGATCAGCATGCCGTAGAGGCCGGCGCCGACGCCGCCGACGATGATTTCGCCGAGCTGCATATTGATCAGCGGGATCATGCCGCCGAGCGCCGTGAATGAATCGTGCATGGCGTTGACGGCGCCGCAGGAGGCCGCGGTGGTGACGACGGCGAACAACGCCGAGGCGACGATGCCGAAGCGGAGTTCCTTGCCCTCCATGTTGCCGCCGCTGAGGCCGAGCGCATTGAGCGCGGTCGTGCCGCTGGCTTCTGCCGAATAGGCGATGAAGACGCCGGCGATGAACAGCACGCCCATGGCGGCGAGGATGGCCCAGCCCTGCCGCTGATTGCCGACCATACGGCCAAAGACGTTGGTGAGCGCGGCTCCAATGGCGAAGATCGAGATCATCTGCACGAAGTTCGACAGCGCCGTCGGATTCTCGAACGGATGCGCGGCATTGGCGTTGAAGAAGCCGCCGCCGTTGGTGCCGAGCATCTTGATCGCAACCTGCGAGGCGACCGGCCCGACCGCGATCGTCTGCTTGGCACCTTCGAGCGTCGTTGCATCGATATAGGGGCCCAGCGTCTGCGGCATGCCTTGCCAGACCAGGAACAGCGCGTAGACGATGCAGATCGGTATCAAGATATAGAGAGTGCAGCGGGTGATATCGACCCAGAAATTGCCGATCTGGCGGGCGGATGCGCGGGCGAAGCCGCGGATCAGCGCGACCGCGAGCACGATGCCGGTCGCGGCCGAGAGGAAGTTCTGGTGCGTGAGGCCGAGCATCTGCACGAGGTAGGACATCGTGCTCTCGCCGCCGTAGCCCTGCCAATTGGTGTTGGTGATGAAGCTCACCGCCGTGTTGAACGAAAGATCCTCGCTCACCGCGGTCTGCTCCATCGGATTGAACGGCAGCACCGCCTGCAGGCGCATCAAGGCGTAAAGGATGACGAAGCCGCCGACATGGAAGAACAGCATGGCGACCGTGTAGTTGATCCAGTGCTGCTCGCGCTTCGCATCGACGCCGCCGAGCCAATAGATCCCGGCCTCGACCGGGCGCAGCACCGGCGAGAGGAACGTACGCTCGCCGTTGAAAACGCGCGTCATGTAGCCGCCGAGGGGCTTCACCAGGGCGACGACGATCGCGGTGTAGAGCAGAATTTGGATCCAGCCGATGACAGTCATCACCGATATGGCGCCGACGAGTGCATTGAACAGATCGAGCAGAATTCGTATGAACGTCATGGTCGTGCGCCTGTCAGAACCGCTCGGGTCGAAGCAGAGCGTAGGTGAGGTAGACCAGCAGCCCCGCGGTGACGAGGCCGGCGAGCGAGTAGTCGAAGATCATGACGATGCTCCCTCAGAGCATTTCCCAGAAAAGTGGCCACCGGTTTTCCGCAGGAAATGCGACCAAATATAACGAATTAGAGCGCTTCTCGATTCAAGGTAATCGGGAAGTGCTTTAGAGCCGATCGCAGGCGATGGTGTAGCCGACGGACAAGGCGAAGAAGCCGATTCCGAGGGCCAGCATGACGACGTCCCACATGGTTGTGCTCCTACGAGGCGTAGCTTGGCGTAGAAAAAGGATAGAGTTCCCTCCGGGATGCGCTTTGACCTCCATCAACCGGCGAGAGCCCATTTCCTATGCGAAGGAGAGGAAGTGCCACTGCGGCAGTATGATTTCGAGAACAAAGCGGAGGCGTCTTTATAGGAATCCCATATAGAAGCAGCGCACTCGCACCGCAATCAATCCTGCTTGAGCATCGCGTTCGCGGCGAGCCGGAAGCAGGGTTGGTAGGCATGCGCCTGCGCCCCGAGATTGCCTCGCTTCGCCTGCAATGACAACGCCGCCGACCGCGGCACTTATGGAATTCCTATACGACGATCGCCCTTATGCAATCCCTATATCGTCGCATTTCGGCTCATCTCGCTTCTTAACGGCGCTTTGGTCAACTTTCACGCGCGGTCGGACTGAGACCGTGCAACAAGCGAAAGACCATGGCGATCCCATTTGAATTCGGCTCGGCGCCGGAAAACGTCGAGCCTCCCCGTAACCCGCTCCGATTCATCATCGGCCAGGACCGCAAGGGTCACTGGATCGTCCGCGAAACCCACGGTCTGGGCGGCGGCATCTTTGTTTCGCGTGAAGCGGCGCTCGACTACGCGGAGTTCGAAACCGATCACCGCCCTGGTGCCGTTCGCCTCGCGGCACAACCATTGGAGCTGGAGCTCTGATATCGAGCGAGGTCAGATTACCCCTGCGGACAGTTGCTATTGCGCTCAAAACCCCGTCGCAGCCGGACTATGGCGACGCCGAGCGCTCCGGTGTGCAGCAACGCTGGGCGAGCGGTGAGCTGCGTCGCCGTCGGGCACTAAAATCGTTCTTCGCTGGCTGCGCTTGGATGGAGCCGGAACTCCGGCCGCCGCCCGATCATCGAGGACCCGACATTGGTATTGCCGCACGCGACCTTGGCGGTCGGGTTTGACTCAAGCCGCCGCGCGGAAACGGCCACACCGTTGTCGCAGGCGTTGTGGACCGCCACACAGCCAAGTACCGATCATGCGGTCTGGCTCGGAAATATGCTCGCGGCCGCATATGAACTCGAGACGGAACGGCGGTGCCTCTTATAAGGGCGACATATACGGCGGTCGGCGGGCGCGCGATGATATCGGCCGTCGGCACCGTGGACGCTTATTCCGCCTTTACGAGAAGGTGCCAGCTCACCTCTCGAATTCCTATGTGCCTAAGCCCACACTTGCGACGTAATCAAAACGTTCGCTGCGGCGGTCGCATGCCTATGGACCAGAAATTGGGAGCCGATCGAGCGCAAGCGGCAGGGTCGGCCATGGCATTCTTCACGCGCCCGGATTGCACGATCTTGGACGACTCGATCCCGCTTTATTTCGTTGGGCGAAACAGAGCGGGCCTTTGGGTAGTGTGCGAGTGCGAGGGGCGCGCCCGGGGCTTCTTTCCGGATGAAACATCGGCGATGCGGTTCGCCAGGACGCAAACCGGCGTTTGCGGCTGCGCCGTGATGCTGATACCCGAAGGGCTCGACGTGGAGTCGGTTTCAAAAGCAGAGTGATGAGGGCATGGATCTCACGCGGGCTGGACAGGCTTGATCACGATCTTGTCAACTCGCCTGCCGTCCATCTCGATGACCTGAAAATTCCAACCATTCCAGATGAATTGGTCGTCGACCTCGGGCACGTGGCCGAGCTGGGCAAGCACGAATCCCGCGAGAGTCACGAAATCGCCCCGCGGCAAATGACCAAAGCCATGCATCTCCGTGAGATCGGCAATCGGCATCGAGGCGTCCATCAAGAGGGAGCCGTCCTCGCGCCGGGTTACCTTCGGTTCAGGAACCAAGTCGACGTCGGGTAAATCTCCGGCTACGGCCTCCAGCAAATCTGTGCGCGTCACGATACCCTGGATCGTGCCGTATTCATCCACGACCAGGCTTGTATTGACTGGTGTCTTTCTGAAGAGGTCGAGCGTCCGCAAGATCGAGGCTCCCTCGGGCACGATCAAGGGAGGCTGCAATGCTTTTTCGACGTCCACGGCGTGCCCATCGAGAGCCTGTTCTAGCAGATCCTGCTTGCGAACGATTCCGGCAATTTCGTCGATAGACCCCCGACTCACGACGAGCTGCGCGTAAGGGCAGTCGCGAATCGTTTTCACGATCGCTTCCTCCGGCTCGTCGAGGTCGACCCACACGACGAGGGGTCGCGGCGTCATGATCGTACGCACCGCCCTGTTCTCCAAATCGAGCACGCCTTCGACCATCTCGCGCTCGATCTTGTCGAGCGCACCGGATCGCTCTGCCGCCCGAACAAGGCTCTGAATGTCCTTGCCGGTCACCGGTCGCTCAAAACCCGGCCGAATCCCCAGACGGCGTATGACGAATCTCGCGGATGCATCGACAAAGTATCCAAATGGCGCTGCCGCCTTGGCGAAGAGGGCCAACGGTCGCGCGACGTGCAGCGCAATTAGCTCCGGATTTTTCAGGGCGATCTGCTTCGGCACGAGCTCGCCGATGATGAGAGTGAGATAAGTGACCACAACGACGACGATGCCGAGCGCCATCGGCTTGCCGTAGGGCGCGGTGATTGCGTAGAGATCGATCCATTCCTCAATTCGGTCGGCCAGTGCGTTGGCGCTCAACACGCCCGCTAGAATGCCGATCAAGGTCATTCCCATCTGCACGGCGGTGAGAAAGCAGCTGGGATCGGCGGCAAGCGTCGAGGCGAGCCGGGCATTGGCATTGCCTTCATTTGCCAGCTGTTCGAGCCGACTACGGCGCGACGACACGATCGCCATCTCCGACATGGCGAGAAAGCCATTGAACAAGAGAAGAAGGACCACAGCAATACATTCGAGCATTGTCATTTCCCGTTCATTAGCCCGAGCCTGCAGTTGTTAACCTGCGGCTGCGCGCATGGTAGCGCAAGGATGCTTTTTGTGCCGCGCGGATGAGAACGGTCCGCGTCACGTGCCGATAGTGCGCGGCGGCAGCTATATGCGGCGCCATCAAAGCGGATCAACCGGAGCCAAGTCCCGTTCCAAGTCAGCATGTCGACACGGGTTGAAATGCGCGCCCCGTGATCGACCTCTTCTAGGCTGTCATTTCACCCGGAACACTTCCAGCCGACGGTGCCTATTAAGCGTTTGCCGCTCACCCGATTGCTCAAGAGAGGGGCGTGCCGGTAGTCCGCTCCGTCCGTCGAGGCCCTTTATTCCGCCTTTATGCCTGTGCCATGTCCTCAACCTTGAAATTCTATTCAGACCGCCGAATATGGCCTGTATACACGGACCATTCGACGGTCGATCGTCAAAGCGGTGTAGAAGGCCCGAGATGATTATGGGGCAGTCGCAGTGGGGCGCAGTGCCAGCAAGGTCGGAGGAGGCGCGGCTCGGGGTTCCGCGCAGGACGCGAGACGTGCGATCGCGTGTTCATGCTAACGTGGGCTGCAACCAGAGTGCCCCAGCTTTGACTTGGGTCAATGTCCGGCGAGAGTGATGTTTAACCTGAAAATTCTTGCGAGCGGGAAAGATCGCTGCGAGGGAGGCTGTGTTGGAAACTGCGCTGATGTTTCTGGTGCTGATAGGCTCGTTCGCTTTGGTCGGATTGCTCGTTCCCTTCTCGGAGAACGTTCTTCGCCCGGTCGGCGACACGGCCACCGCCGACCGTCGGGACAACGCGCAAGAATAGCAGAATGAGGGTTTCCCGCGCGCCCATCGACATGGTCACAACAAGCCGTGCGGCATAGGAACCGATCATGGCCTTGTACGTCCTTTTGGCGATCGTCGTCGGGTTGGTGATTTATCTTTTCTATGCGGTGATCAACCCGGAAAAGTTCTGATTGGCGGGATCGCTCATGACATTCCAGGCTTGGCTGCAGATCGGACTGACGCTGCTGATCGGCGGGGCGGTCAGCATTCCCGTCGGCCGCTACCTCGCCCGGGTTGTGACCGACCGGAAAACCTTCCTGGATCCGATTTTTGACCCGTTTGACAACCTTCTCTATTTGCTGATCGGCTGGCGCGCCTGCACCAAGCCGATGAACTGGAAGGCCTATACGGCGCATATGCTGGTGACGAACGCCATAATGGGCGCGATCATCTACCTGATTTTGGTCTTTCAGGACCATCTGCCGCTCAACCCGATGCAATTCGCCGGCGTGGAACCCATCCTCGCGTTCAACACGGCGATCAGCTTCATCACCAATACCGATTGGCAGGGTTATGGCGGTGAAACCACGCTCTCCAACTTCAGCCAGATGGCGGCCATCACCTTTCCAATGTTTACCTCCGCTACAACCGGCTTCGTGGTCGCCATGGCCTTCATCCGCGCTTTCGTCGTCAAGGACGGAGGCGCCAACCTTGGCAATTTCTATCGCGACCTCATTCGCTTCACCACCCGGGTGCTGATGCCAGCGGCCTTCGTGCTGGCGCTGGTCATGATCTGGCAAGGCACGCCGCAGACACTGGACGCCAGCGTGGCTGCCCACACCCTGCAGGGAGGCGAGCAGACCATCACGCTGGGGCCGGTCGCATCGCTTGAGACGATCAAGCACTTGGGCACGAATGGGGGAGGGTTCTTCAATGCCAATGCGGCGCACCCCTACGAGAACCCGACGCCCGTCTCGAGCGTCATACTGACCTTGTTGATGATCGTTCTGCCAAGCTCGATCGTGCTCTGCTTCGGCGAGATGATCGGCAACCGTCGGCAAGGCTGGGTGCTCTATGGCGTCATGGGTGCCATGGTGATCTTATTCTTGCCGATTGCCGTGGTCCCGGAACAAGCGGGAACGCCGACGCTTGCCAAGGCGGGCGTGGAGCTGTCGGCGACGTCAACGCAGCCGGGCGGCAATATGGAGGGCAAGGAAGTTCGGTTCGGCGTAGCCCAGAGCGGACTGTTCGCGAGCGTTACGACACTGTTCACGACCGGGAGCGTGAACGCCACGCACGACAGCTTCACTCCGCTGGGAGGCGCGGGAACGTTCGTGGGGATGATGCTGCAGTGCGTGTTCGGGGGAAAGGGCGTGGGCTTCCTCGCTGCGCTCGTCTACGGCATTGTCGCGGTTTTTGTCGCCGGCCTGATGGTCGGGCGCACACCCGAGTTCCTCGGGAAAAAGATAGAGAAGCCCGAGATCATCCTGGTGTCGCTGGCGCTGCTGATCCATCCGCTGGTCATCCTGGCGCCTACCGGTTGGTCCGTGGTCGCACCCTATGGTCTGGCCTCGATGGGCAATGCGGAAATGCATGGCTACTCCGAGGTGCTCTACGCATTCACCAGCTCGGCGGCGAACAATGGTTCGGCCTTCGCCGGGCTCAATGCCAACACGCCTTGGTACAATTTGGCGACTGCCTTCGTCATCCTGATCGGCCGTTATCCTCCGATCATCTTCATGATGGCGGTTGCCGGATCGGTGGCGGCGAAGCCTACGGTCGCGGTCACCGCCGGCACCTTGCGCACGGACACGGGCCTCTTTGCTGCGTTCTGGCTGGGCACCATCTTGGTGGTTGGCGCCCTGACTTTCGTTCCCGCGCTGGTATTGGGGCCGATCGCCGAGCATTTCGCCATGCAGCATCTGCTGGTGTTTTGATGGCGGATCAGGCGTCACCGCGTTCGTAGAAATGCTTGATATGGAAGCGAATGCCGACACCCGCTCGAAGTCGTCGTCCCGGCGCGCTTCTCCCAAGGCACGGCGCGGCGCCACCTACGGAGCTGGACTGGTTGGGCAGGCGCTGATCGAGTCTCTAAGGAAGCTCGATCCTCGGGAGCAATTCCGTAACCCGGTGATGTTCGTCGTTTGGGTCGGCGCGCTCGTGACCGCGTGCCTGACCGTGGAGCCCGCACTCTTTGGTCCGTCGAGCGCCTCCTCCACCTACAACGGCGTGGTGACTCTCATCTTGTTGCTGACCGTATGGTTCGCAAATCTCGCGGAATCACTTGCAGAAGGCCGGGGCAAGGCGCAAGCCGCGTTCCTGCGGCGGACTAAGAAAGAGTTGACGGCCAAGCGGGTGGGTCCGGAAGGTCATCTTGAAGAGGTCCCCGCGACGGCCTTGCGCAAGGGCGACGTTGTTCGCGTGGAGAAGGGCGAGATCATCCCGACTGACGCCGAAGTGGTCGACGGCACGGCATTCGTCGATGAATCGGCGATCACCGGCGAATCGGCTCCGGTGCTGAAGGAGGCTAACACCGACATGTTCTCGTCGGTCACGGCGGGGACGACCATCGTCTCGGATTGGCTGGTCGTCCGCGTCACCGCCGATCCGGGCGAGAGCTTCCTTGACCGCATGATTCACTTGGTGGAAGGCGCGAGGCGACAGAGGACTCCCAATGAGATCGCCTTGACGGTCTTGCTTGCGATCTTGACTTTGATCTTCGTCATCGTGGTGGCCGCGATGGCGCCCGTGGCGTATTACCTGAAGGCGCCGATCAACGTCGCCGACCTCATTGCGCTGGTCGTTGCCCTGATTCCAACCACCATCGGCGCACTGTTATCTGCTATCGGCATCGCCGGCATCGATCGGATGGTGCGGTTCAACGTGCTCGCCATGTCCGGAAGGGCGGTCGAGGCGGCGGGCGACGTGCAGACGTTGATCCTGGATAAGACCGGAACCATCACCATGGGCAACCGCCAGGCAACGAAATTCATCCCGTTGGGCGGATGCACCGAGCAACGATTGGCTCAGGCGGCGTTGGTAGCCTCGCATTTCGATTCGACCCCGGAGGGACGATCGGTCGTCACGTTCGCCCGGCGGCGGGGCGCCCAGGACGAGCCTCTGCTCGCGCACGCTCGCGGCTTGGATTTTTCCGCGGCGACCGGCATGAGCGGCACGGACTTGCCGGATGGGCGGAAAATTCGCAAAGGCGCCGTGGCAGCCGTTGTCCGGTACGTCGGTGAGACCTTTGGGACACCGGTGCCTGCCAACCTCCAGGCTGCCGTGGACAGCGTGGGAAGAGACGGGGCGACGCCTCTGGCGGTTGCCGACGGCGGCAACATCCTTGGCGTGATCGAATTGTCCGATGTGCTGAAGCCCGGCATTCGCGAACGCGCCGCGCAATTGCGCGAGATGGGCATTCGCACCGTCATGGTCACCGGCGACAACCCCATCACCGCCGCAGCGATCGCCGCGCAGGCCGGCGTCGATGATTTTGTCGCGGAGGCCAAGCCGGAGGAAAAACTTCGGCTCATCCGTCTCGAACAGTCGCAAGGTCGGCTCGTGGCGATGACCGGAGACGGCACCAACGATGCGCCGGCGCTGGCTCAAGCGGATGTCGGCGTAGCCATGCATTCCGGAACTTCCGCCGCCAAGGAAGCCGCCAATCTGATCGACTTGGATTCCGACCCGACCAAGCTCCTCGACATTGTCGACATCGGCAAAAGGATGCTGATAACCCGTGGGGCCTTGACGACGTTTTCGATCGCCAACGATGTCGCCAAGTACTTCGCCATTCTGCCCGGCATGTTCATGGTCGCGTTGCCGGGGCTCGCCGCATTGAACGTCATGGACTTGGCGAAACCGCAAAGTGCCATCCTCTCGGCGCTGATCTTCAACGCGCTGATTATTCCAGCACTCATTCCGCTGGCTCTGCGCGGCGTCCGGTTCAAACCAAAAAGTGCCGAGGACATGTTTCGCCGCAACTTGCTGGTCTATGGCCTGGGCGGGCTCATTGCCCCGTTCGTCGGGATCAAGCTGATCGACCTGTGCATTTCGGGGCTGCTTTAAAGGATTGGTGCATGTTGAATGTCACGATGACCGCGTTGCGCGCCTCCTTGGTCACCTGGTTGCTGTGCGGCCTCATCTATCCGCTGGTGCTGACCGGACTGGGCCAAGGCATATTTCCGTCTCAGGCAAACGGCAGCCTCGAACACGGCCCGGACGGCACCATCATTGGTTCGCGACTGATCGGTCAGCAGTGGAACGGCCCCGCATGGTTTCACGGGCGTCCGTCCGCGACAACCGATAGTGATCCAAGTGATCCGGCCAAGACGATGCCCGCTCCGTATAACGCGGCGAGCTCCGCCGGGTCCAACTTGGGTCCGACCAGCAGGAAGCTGATGGAGCGGATTGCCGACGATCGCAAGGCTCTCGAAGGTGCGCAGCCCGAGCTCGTGGGCCGTCCTTTGCCCTCCGATATGCTCACAACTTCGGCCTCCGGCCTGGATCCGGACATCAGCCCGGCTAATGCTGCCTTGCAGGTCGACCGCGTGGCACGCGCTCGCGGCGTGCCGGCGGAAGATATCGCGATGGTGTTGAATCGACACATCACCGGCCGCAGTCTCGGAATTTTTGGCGAGCCGCGGGTGAATGTCTTGGCCTTGAACCTAGATTTGCAACGAGCCTATCCCAAACCCTAGAGCATTTTCCGCTCGGATTGAATCGGGAGGATTCCCAACGGCTTGTCAATGAGCGAGGCTAGCCGCCTTGATTCGATTTTCGAGGGGGAACGATGCCAAGACCCTATTCTGGTGACTTGCGC
>JBKQHQ010000178.1:0-3064 GCA_052148715.1 Xanthobacteraceae bacterium
CGTCTCGGCGCCTGACTTGCAGCGCGCTGTTTAATCCCCCTTTCCTGACCGGGCGTCGCGCCCTATGAAGGCGCGCGCGCGGCGGCGCGCGTTCTCGGGGAAAATATCGCTCGATGGCCAAAGTGACTTTCATCGACGCCGAAGGGGCGTCGCGCACGGTCGAGGCGCAAGTCGGCTCGACGGTGATGGAAACGGCGATCCGCAATTCGGTGCCCGGCATCGACGCAGAGTGTGGCGGCGCCTGCGCTTGCGCGACCTGCCACGTCTATGTCGCCCCCGAATGGGCCGAGAAGACCGGCAAGCCGGCGCAGATGGAAGAGGACATGCTCGACTTCGCCTTCGAGGTCAGGCCGAACTCGCGCCTCTCCTGCCAGATCAAGGTTTCCGAGGCGCTCGACGGCCTCGTCGTCACCACGCCGCCGAAGCAGGGCTGAATCATGAGCGACACGATTTCCACCGACGTCGTCATCGTCGGCGCCGGGCCCGCGGGCCTGTTCGCGGTGTTCGAGCTCGGCCTGCTCGACATCAGGGCGCATCTCATCGACATCCTGCCCAAGAGCGGCGGCCAATGCGCCGAGCTCTATCCGGAGCAGCCGATCTACGACATCCCCGGCTATCCCGTGATCAACGGCCAGGAATTGGTGGACAAGCTGGAACAGCAGATCCATCCGTTCCATCCGACCTTCCATCTGGGCGAAATGGTCGAGGGCCTGGAAGCGCTCGGCGACGCCGAGCACCCGAAATTCCGCTTGCTGACCGACACGGGCAAGACTTTCGAGTGCAGCTGCGTGCTGATTGCGGCCGGCGGCGGCTCGTTCCAGCCCAAGAAGCCGCCGCTCAAGGGCATCGAGCCCTACGAGGGCAAGAGCATCTTCTATTCGGTGCGCCGCATCGAGCATTTCCGCGACCGGCGGGTGATGATCGTCGGCGGCGGCGATTCCGCGCTCGACTGGGTGTTGAACCTGCACCCGGTCGCCGAGCGCGTCATCCTGGTGCATCGCCGCGACCAGTTCCGCGCCGCGCCGCATTCGGTCAACACCATGCACGAATATGTCGCCAGGGGCGAAATGGACTTCATCCTCGGCCAGACGACCGGGGTGAAGGGCGCCAACGGCCAGCTCAGCGCGGTCACGTTGCGCAAGGAGACCGGCGAGATCGTCGACGTCGAGTGCGACGACATGCTGGCGTTCTTCGGCCTGACGATGAAGCTCGGCGCGATCGCCGGCTGGGGCCTGAACCTGCACGAGAACCTGGTGCCGGTGAACACCGAGAACTTCGAGACCAGCACGCCGGGCATTTTCGGCATCGGCGACATCATCACCTATCCCGGCAAGCTGAAACTCATCCTCTCCGCCTTCCACGAGGGCGCGCTGGCCGCGCAGCGCATCCACCACTACGTCTATCCGGAGAAGAAATTGGTGTTCCAGTACACGACCTCGTCGACCAGCCTGCAACGCAAGCTGGGGGTGAGCTGACGCCCGCGGCGCCCCCTTCATAAGAGCCGTTTCCTGTAGTTCCGGCGTCTCGAGGGGTGCGGCAAACCGCTAGGTTCGATTCCGGACGAACGCTCCGAGTTCGTCCTCGAGACGAGAGGGAAATGGAAACGGCGCCATTGGCCCGGCGCCTCGACGCCACCGCGCCCTTCCTCGACTCCGCAATCCCACCCTGGCGCGTTAGCTATGACCAGCAGCGCTCCCCCCCGAGCGGTCATTGGCGGCACGAGGCTCGGGTCACGGTCGGCTACTCGATTCCGGTCGCCGTCATCAGCCATTGTATGCGCTCGGCAAGGGCGCGGTACAGGCCGATCTCAGCGTTTTCGCGCAAATCTCCGGCGAAACGCGTCGCCCACAGGTCGAGGTGGTCGACCCAGAGTTCGGCAAACAGCCCGCATTGCTCGCCGGCCGTCTCGACCAGCCAGGCCGCGCATTCGAGCATCGCGCCTAGATAATCCGCCGGAACGCCCTCGGGTGGCTCGAGCCCGGCGCGGCGATAGATATCCTCGACTTCGCGCGACGCCGGTCCTTCCAGGCAGCCGTGGCGGTATTGGGACTCGAACGGGGGGCAAGCGGTATGTGGAAAGCCGCATACGAAGAGACGCATGTGCTCCGCCTGCCAGCGATCGAGCGGCATGGCCGCCACCTCGCGCGCCGCCTGTTCGAGCCACGGATTGACTGTGGCGAGCTCGGCGACGACCTCAGCCGATTCCTCGTCCGGCTGAGCTAGCAGCAGGCCGATCGTTCGGCACGCACTGGCGAGTTCCTCGCGGCCGCCGATCATGTCTTTCGCCGACGCCACGGCCCCCTCACCACGGATAGGCGTAGACTCCGGCGAGCATGAAATAATGACGCAGCAGATATCCGCCTATGAGCACCAGCGCGGAGGACGTCACGACCGGCGCTGCAGAGCGCCATCCCCTCAGCACGCCGACCAGTTGCAGGGCGAAGGGGACGAGGAGTCCGAAACCGAGGAAGCCGATCACCCAGCCTTTGTCGCTGAACAGGATGGCGAGCGACTTACGGCCATCCAGGTCGCCGCCTTGCAGATAATGCATGATAGCGAACAGGATCACCAGTTCGGCGCCGATGAGCATCAGGTCGAGACGCTCGTACAATTGACGGATGTCTTCGTCCTCCCCGTTGTGTTCGAATACGTAGAGGACGATGAGCAGATACGCCATCGCCGTCGAGAAGGCAGATACCGTGAAGAGCAGCGGCACGCCGGGGTTATGCCACAGCGCCACCGCCGGGAAGGACTGCAGCAGCAGGCCTGTATAGACCGCCGTGCCGATGCCGTTGATCGTCGCCAACCAGCCGACAACCTTGCTGTAGCGCCCAATCATGTCGCTCAACTGGGCGACCAGCGGGAAATCGAGGACCTGCTGCAGCAGGCGGAATCGCTGCTTCACTTCGGAGTCCTGAAGATGTGGCAGCGAATACAGCACGCCCCAGAACATCATCCAGATGATGAACTGCGTGCCCCAGGCGATCCAGGCGTCGGGCTTTTCGAACAGAACGAGGGGGGTCAGAACATAGATCACCGCGACGTGATGCAGCAGATGACCGAA
>JBKQHQ010000179.1:0-21804 GCA_052148715.1 Xanthobacteraceae bacterium
TTCGCTGATCGCCCCAAATGCCGCCGCAGCACTCTCCATCGCATCCTCCGCAAACCGAATCAGAGGATCACGACAGATTCAGCACTTCAGCCCTTTGTCACGCACTTCTTCACCCGATCCCCCTGGGAGTGATGATCGGTTGCCTGTACTGCCGGCGAATTAATAGGCTATACTGAGTTCATGACAGCAAAAGCGCTTAAAGAGGCGTTGCGGCGAGTGGAGACTTGGCCGGAGGAGGCGCAGGAGGAGCTCGCGGAGATCGCGCTCGAAATCGACGAGGGTCTCAAGGGTGGTTTGTATCGTGCGACAGCCGAGGAACTTGAAGGGATCGACCGGGGGCTCAAGGCTGCGCGGGAAGGACGGTTTGCCACGGACGAAGAAGTTGAGGCGATCCTTGCCAAGCATCGCGGCGAATGAAGGTCATCTATACCGACGAGGCAGCTCGTAATCTCGACGACATACTGACGTTCATTGCTTCCAATTATCCAACCATCTTGGCGTCTTTTCGAAAACGACTTCGTACTGTGGAGCGTCGCATTGGCATGTGGCCGGGGAGTGCAGAGGAAGTGGAGCAGCGCCCGGGCGTCCGCGTCGTTCGCTCGTCCGATATCCATACAAAATCTTTTACCAGGTCTCGGCTGAGGCGGTAGAGTTACTTTACATCCATCATGCCGCACGCCAGGAGCCGTGGGAAGGCGAGCGCTGATTGACCGCACGGATTACGGCTTTCTGCCTTTGCTCAATGCTGGCCAAGCACCGCCGACCATGATGATCGCCCAACGAAGGAGGAGCTTGACCAGTTGACCGACGTTTGCCCAACGCGCCGCCGGACTGCTTGGTTTCCCCAGCTACAAGCCATCGTGGGTTCGTTTCGGTATCTCACAATCCTTGCGACGTTTGAGGATAAGTTTCCATCAGAGCTTGACGCCTGTGTTTCAGATGGCGGCGTTCAGCCTCCCCAAGCCCCAGTTGATCCCGTGGGTTCGTTTCGGGATCCGGCAATTCCCGGATGTTTCATGATAAGTTGCCACCAGAGTTGAGCGCCTTCGTTTCACACGGCACTGTTCGGCTTCCCCGAGCCCCAGGTGATCCTGTGGGTTCGTTTCGGGATCCAGCAAATTCCCGGATGTTTCATGATGAGCTGCCACCAGAGTTGAGGGCCTTCCGTTTCACGCTTCCTTCAAACAGCTCCATAGCCGCTGCCTGTAAATACAGGAGAATAACAGGCGGGGATCCCTGGAGTGTCCCTCAAGTGAGACACGGAAACTAGAGATAATGGTGGTGTCTTTTCCTCGACGATTGGAGGGGGGCTCGAAGCCATCCCCGTGCTGCAACTCCTGCCCGCTTGCCGCAGCGAGCGGGCATAATGAGGTCGTCGCCGCGGCGCAACGGCTTCACGCTCGCACTCATCGGCGACTCCCCTTTGAATCAGCCTCACTCTATCACTTTCAGAAGACGTCGTCAACATCACTTCTGTAAATCGCTGCGCCGCTGGAACGACCGCTTTGCCTGCAAAGCATCCGGTTCAACTTTTCTCACGGTCGATGAGCCACGGTCGAGGTGGAGACCACGACCTCTCCACGTCATGCTCCGCGAAATCGGGGCGCCCGGTACTCACAGACCGCGCGAAAGCGTCCAGCGTCGGTGGCTACTGGGTCATCCGCCTTCGCGGATGATGACAACAGAGAGACTGCGGTCGTGACAATTCGACGACCTTGTGAGTCTTACGGCTTCCCGTCGCGCAGCAAGTGCGTGGTGAACTCGGTGATCGCGCGCAGCGTCGCGTCGGGCGCCTCGCGAAACGGGGTGTGCTGCGCGCCGGGCAGCAGCGCGACCTCGACCGGGCAAGTGCATTCCTGCTGCGCCGCCTCGATCTGCCGCAGCGTGCCGTATTGGTCGTCGGCGCCCTGCACGATCAGGATCGGCACGCGGATATAGGCGAGCTCGCCGGTGATGTCCCAAGCGCGGAAGCCGGGATCGAGCCAGGCGTCGTTCCAGCCGCGAAACGCCGTGTCGACATTGGCGTGCCAACGGGCAAGTTTGGCGCGCAGGTCGGTGGTCGCGTAGGCGGTGCCCGCCGCCGCGATCGCTTTAAGGCCCATGTCCTCGACGAAGAAATGCGGGGCCAACAGCACCAGGCCTCCCACACGGTGATCCTCGATGCTGCCTGCATAGATCGCGGCGATCGAGGCGCCGTCGCTGTGGCCGATCAGCAGCCCGCGGCGAAAGCCGATCGCTTCCAGCACGCGCGGCAGGACCTCGCGGGCTTCGTCATGCATGTAGGCGAGCGGGCGCGGCAGCGGCACGTCGCTCGAGCGCCCGTAGCCGGCGCGCGAATAGACGAACACGCCGGCGCAGGTCGCCGCCGCCAGTCGCTCGGGAAAGTCACCCCACAGGCCGACGCAGCCGAGCCCCTCATGCAGCAAGACGAGCGTCGGCGCCGCGTCGGGGCGCGGCCCGATCATGCGGAATTCGAGCCGCTGCGCACCGATGTCGAGAAAACCCTCATCGGCCAGTCTGGTCATGCCGATATCACGGAGCCGCCGCTTCGCCCCGTAGCTTGAAGCGCTGAATCTTGCCGGTCGCGGTCTTCGGCAACTCGCGGCGGAACTCGACCCAGCGCGGATACTTGAAGGGCGCGAGCATGAGCTTGACGTGCTCCTGCAGCGCGCGCGCCAAGGCGTCGGATTCCGCGTCCGGCACTTTCAGCACCACAAACGCCTTCGGCTTGACCAAGCCGTCGCCGTCGAGCCAGGCGACCACTGCGCATTCGAGCACGGCCTCGTGCGTCTGCAGCGCCGCCTCCACCTCGAACGGCGCGACATAGAGGCCGGACACCTTCAGCATGTCGTCACGGCGGCCGCAATAGACGTAGTGCCCGTCGGCATCCTCAATGTATTTGTCGCCCGAGCGGGTCCACTCACCGAGAAAGGTCGAGCGGGACTGGGCGCGGTTGTTCCAGTACATGATCGCGCTGGTCGGCCCGCGCACGAGGAGCTCGCCGATGTCGCCCTTGTTCACCGCCTCGCCGTCGTCGCCGACGAGCTTGACCTGATAGCCCGGCACCGGCGTGCCGGTGGTGCCGTATTTCACATCACCGGGGCGGTTCGACAGGAAGATGTGCAGCATCTCGGTCGAGCCGAGGCCATCGAGGATGTCGACACCGTAGCGCTCGCTCCAGCGCCGGCCGACATCCTGCGGCAGGGCCTCCCCGGCGGAGACGCAACGGCGCAGCTGCAAATCGGAACGTGACGGCGCCGCCGGGCTCGCGAGAAACGCCGCATAGAAGGTCGGCACCCCATAGAAGACCGTGATCGGATGCCGGCGCAAAACCGCGGCGACGCTTTCGGGCGTGGGACGGTCCGGCAGCAGCACCGTCGTCGCGCCGGCGGCCATCGGGAAGGTCAGCGCATTGCCCAGCCCGTAGGCGAAGAACAGCTTGGCGACCGAGTAAACGACATCGCTCTCCTGCAGGCCGAGCACCGGACTGCCGTAGAGATCGGCCGTGAGCTGCAGGCTCGCGTGCACGTGGACGGCGCCTTTCGGCTTGCCGGTCGAGCCCGACGTGTAGAGCCAGAAGCAGATGTCATCGCACGTGGTCGCGGCAGTGAAGGGATCGGGCACGGCCGCGGCGATCAGATCCTCAAAGCACGGACGGCCGTCCGTCTTCCCGCCGGAGACGATGACATGCTTGAGATCGGGGCATGCGCCGATCAGCTTGGCGAATTTGGGATAGAGCGCGTCCGAGACGACAAGGAGCCTGGCCCGGCTGTCGGTCAGGATGAACCGGTAGTCGTCCTCGGTCAGCAGCGTATTCACCGGGACCGCGATCGTTCCCGCCTTGACGGCGCCGAGGAAGGCCGTGGGCCAGTCGACCGTATCGAGGAGGCAGATGAGGATGCGCTCCTCCGGACGGATGCCAATCGACCGCAACAGATGTCCGAAGCGGGCGACCCGATCCGCAAGCGCTCCATAGGTCCAGCTGCCGCGCGGATCGATAAAGGCCGGCTTGTCGGCGCGGCCGGCGGCGAGATTGCGCTCGATGATATGGGCGGCGAAGTTGTAGGCTCGCGGGATCGCCTCGACCGCGCCATGGGGATCGGACGCGGCCGGCACCGGACTAACAACCTCGGCGAGCGGTGCCATTCTTGTTTGTGTGCCCGCAATTTGCGGCGCATTCTCCCTGTTCGGCCGGCATTATGCAGGGCAAGGGCACAGGAAATCAAATGGCTGCTCTGACCACGGACCTCGGAAACTTCGTCGCGCAATTGAGGCTGGACGACATCCCGGTGGCCGCCACCACGGTGGCAAAGACCGGATTTACCGACTGCTTCGGCGTCATCGTTGCCGGCGCGCGCCAGCCGGCCGTGGCGCTCGTCGACCGGACGCTGAGCGGGTCCGACGGTTCCGCCAAGGCTTCGCTCATACCTGGCGGTGCGCGACGCAATGTTGAAGATGCGGCGCTGGTCAACGGCGTTGCGGCCCATGTGCTCGATTACGACGACGTCACGTCGGATGGCCATCCGAGCGCCGTGCTGGTGCCGGCCATCTTGGCGCAGGGCGAGGCCTGCGGATCGAGCGGGGCCGACATGCTGACGGCTTATGTCGCCGGCTACGAGGTCTGGGCCGAGTTGCTGGTACGCGAGCCGGTGCCGCTCCATCAGAAGGGATGGCACCCGACCGCCGTGCGCGGCCCGATTGCGGCAGCGGCGGCCTGCGCAAAGCTCATGCGGCTCGGACCGCGGGACACCGCCACGGCGCTGGCGCTCGCCGGGTCGATGGCGAGCGGCCTAGTCGCCAATTTCGGCACGCTGACCAAACCCTTCCAGGTAGGCCGCGCCGCCCAATCCGGGCTGCTGGCCGCGCGCCTCGCCGCGGCCGGGCTGACGGCCTCGCCGGACGCACTTGAGCACCCGTCCGGATATCTCGCCGCGTTTTCGCCGGACGGCCGGGGGGACCGCGCCCGCCCGCTCGAACGGACGGGCCGGGAATGGCACCTGGAGCGCCAAGGCTTGAACATCAAGCGCTACCCGATCTGCTATGCGACGCATCGCGCCATCGACGCCACGCTCGATCTGGTTCAGCGTCACGACTTGCGGCCGGCCGATGTCGAAGAGATCCAAGTGTCGACCAGCGAGTTGCAGGTGCGGATGCTGCGCAACGACCGCCCGCAGACCGGATTCGAGGCGAAATTCAGCATGCAGTTCGCGCTCGCTGCGTCTCTCGTTGCCCGCGGCGTCGGCTTGCAGCAACTGCGCGACGATTTTGTCAAGAGCCCCACGGTGCAGGCCCTGATGCCGCGCGTGCGCTGCGCGGCAACCGTCGAGGCAGAAGAAGGAAGCGCGTTTGCTCGCGCCGATTCCGTCGAGATCAGGACGGCGCAGGGGAAAACCTTTGCGAGTCCTCCGATACGATTTGCGAAAGGCAGCACCCAATCACCGCTGTCGCGCGAAGAGCTGTGGCTCAAGTTCTCGGATTGCCTTGGCGATGATTTTGCGCCGCCGACAAAGGCCAAGGCGTTCGAAAGCTTGATGACGCTCGATCGATTGGACGGCACAAGCGAGCTGCTTCGATTGTAGTAGCACACTGGGACAGAGCGCAAACACGCAAGGTTAAAGTGACAATGCGAACCCAATTCGAAACGTTACTGATCGAGAGCCGCGCCGACAAAGTCTTGGTGGTCACGATCAATCGGCCTGCGGCGGCCAACGCCATCAACACGGCTTTGGGCCGCGAGCTGCTCGAGCTCTTCTCCGAGCTCATCGCCGATCCGGCGCTCGCCCGCGTCGTCGTGCTCACGGGGAGCGGCGATCGAGCGTTTTGTGCGGGCGGCGACCTAAAAGAACGCCACGGCATGACCGATGAGCAATGGAACGCCCAGCACCTCGTTTTCGAGCGGATGATCAGGGCGGTGATCGAGTGTCCGGTCCCGGTGATCGCCGCCGTGAATGGCGCGGCGTTCGGCGGCGGCTGCGAGCTCGCGCTCGGCTGCGATTTCATCTATGCGTCGCGGACGGCGCGGTTTGCGCTCACCGAGGTGACGCTCGGCATCATGCCCGGCACCGGCGGCACCCAGAACCTGCCGCGCGCCATCGGATCACGCCGCGCCAAGGAGCTGATTTTCTCCGGCCGCCCCTTCGGTGCCGAGGACGCCCATGCGTGGGGCCTGGTCAACAAGCTGTGCGAGCCGGCCTCGCTGATGACCGAGACGCTCACGGCCGCCCAGACCATCGCTGCCAACGCGCCGATTGCGATCCGCCAGGCCAAGCGCGCGATCGATCTCGGGACGCAGATGAGCATCGCCGAGGGCATGGCGTTCGAGATCGAAGCCTATAACCGAATGGTGACGACGCAGGACCGGCGGGAAGGCGTCCGCGCCTTCAACGAGAAGCGCAAGCCGCGCTTCGAGGGCCGGTAGGGTGGGCAAAGGCGGCCAAGACCTCAGGGCGTTGGCACGGTGCGTGTTCCGCCGTGCCCACGTGATCAGGCATTGCGGTCCCCTGTGGCAACCCGCGTGGGCACTGCGGGCCCGGTGCCGTGCAGCAATCTAAAACGTCGTGGCCGCCTTTGCCCACCCTACAAATCGGAACGACATCCACTCTATTCCGCACCACAATCAACAAGGAGAGGACATGCCGGAGCAGGTCTGGTTACGCGAGGTCGGGCTGCGCGACGGCTTGCAGAACATCGCGATGTTCATGCCGACGCAGCAGAAGAAGGATTGGATCAGCGCGGAGTTCGCGGCCGGCGTCCGGGAGATCGAGGTCACCTCCTATGTGCCGCCGAAGCTCCTGCCGCAGTTCGTCGATGCCGAGGAGGTCACGCGTCACGCGCTGGCGATCGAGGGATTGGCGGCCAGTGCCTTGATCCCCAACCTCAAGGGCGCGCAACGAGGCATGGAACTCGGCGTACCGCAACTCAATTATGTGCAGTCGGTCAGCGAGAGCCATAATCAGGCGAATGTCCGGCGCTCGACGCGGGAATCGGTCGACGATTTCAAGCGCATCATTGCGCTGCGCGATGCCTCCTCGGCGCCGAAGCGCATACGCATTGCCGGCGGGTTGTCGACGGCATTCGGCTGCACGATCGAAGGATCGATCAAGGAAAGCAAAGTCCTGGCGTGGGCCGAGGAACTGCTCGCGGCCGGCGCCGACGAGCTGATCATCGCCGACACGGTCGGCTACGCCAATCCGGCGGCCGTCAAATCCGTCTTCGGCCGCATCGTCCCGCTGGCCGGCTCGATCCCTGTCAGCGCGCATTTTCACGACACCCGCGGGCTCGGCCTCGCCAACGTCCTTGCCGCTCTGGACGTCGGCATCAGGCGGTTCGACGCGTCCTTGGGAGGACTTGGCGGCTGCCCATACGCGCCCGGCGCGAGCGGCAATATCGCCATGGAAGACTGTGCCTTCATGCTGGAAAGCATGGGCTTTGCAACCGGAATTGATCTGGCGCGGCTGCTCGAGGTGCGGCGGACGGTGGAAGCGCAGCTCGCGGGCATCACCTTCTACGGTTCGATCGGAAGGGCCGGACTGCCGAAGGGCTATCAGCCGCGCAACGCCGCGGCGGCTTGACGGCGAAACTTGCTATAGACTGTATCCATCTCTCCATCTCTCTCAGCCGGTGAACAAGACGATGTCCGAAACTTTGCCGCTGCGCGGCCTGACCGTGATCGAGCTCGGCCAGAATGTCGCTGCGCCCTATGCCGGGGAAATTCTCGGCGACCTCGGCGCCGATGTGATCAAGATCGAAAAAGCCGAGGGCGACGACGCCCGCCGGTGGGGGCCGCCTTTTTGGGGCGACACGTCGGCGATGTTCTTGAGCTTCAACCGCCACAAGCGCTCCGTCGTCGTCGACCTCAGGGACGCCGCCGCCCGCGATGCTCTGAAAGCCCTTATTCTCGAGCGCGCCGACGTGGTGATCCAGAACTTGCGGCCGGGAGCGGTCGCCGAGCTCGGGCTTGACGCCGATACCTTACGTGGAATCAAACCGAGCCTGATCTATTGCACGATCGGCGCCTTCGGCAGAGCAGGGCCACGCAAGGATCTTCCCGGCTACGATCCGCTGATGCAGGCTTTCTCTGGCCTCATGAGCGTCACGGGTGAGCCGGAGGGGCCTCCGGTCCGGCTGGGCACGTCGCTCATCGACATGGGCGCCGGAATGTGGACGGTTATCGGCGTCACCTCGGCCTTGCTGCAGCGTGCCGCAACCGGAAAAGGCGCGACGATCGATACCTCGCTCTATGAGACGGGACTGGCCTGGATGGTCTATCACGCGGCATCGTTCCAGGCGTCTGGCGAGCTTCCCAAGCCGCAAGGCTCCGGCGCGGCGATGCTCGCTCCCTACCGGGGCTTTGCGACCAGCGACGGCTTCATCATGATCTGCGTCGGCAACAACAAGCTGTTCGGCTTCCTGGCCGGCGCTCTCGGCCATCCGGAATGGGTCGACGACCCGCGCTTTCGCACCAATCCGGACCGCGTGAAGAACAAGCATGCGCTCTATCAGCGGATGGAAGAAGTTTTTCGCACGCGGGGGAACGCCGAATGGAGCCGTATCCTCGACGACGCCGGGGTTCCGAATGCGCCCATGCAAACCATCGATCAGGTACTCAAGGATCCGCAGACCCAGGCCCTGGGGATGCTGCAGACCAGTCCGGAGGGCGACCTCTCGCTGCTCGGCATGCCGCTATCCTTCGACGGCGTTCGCCCGGGCTTTCGTCAATCGCCGCCCTCCCTCGGCGCCGATACGGAAGAAATCCTCAGCACGGTTGTCCGCCGATCGGGCAAGGCAAAGCCGGCGTAGACGCACGGCCGGGCCGCACTTCCGACGTCATCCCGGGCCTCCGTGCCCGGGACCTATTTCGCCACTGGATTGGGGCGACGGGGATACGGACCCAGGCCGAAGCTGCTGCCTGATGGGTCCCGGGCACGAAGCCCGGGATGACGGCTGTGCGTGCCTCAAGGCGTTCGGATTTCCGTCCCCCGTCGCCTGTCCTCCGCCGTCCGACGCCCCTATAATTGCCGGCACAAAAATTCTCCACGCCATCCCAGGGAGCCGCCTATGGACCAGGTCAACGTCGAGCCCGCCCCGATCCGGGCCGAAGATATCAATCCG
The DNA here is from genome assembly GCA_052148715.1 of Xanthobacteraceae bacterium. Lineage (GTDB taxonomy): Bacteria > Pseudomonadota > Alphaproteobacteria > Rhizobiales > Xanthobacteraceae > JBKQHQ01. The sequence continues at coordinate 9,112 of JBKQHQ010000179.1, forward strand.
CGTTACAATTGGGGCCGGGCCCTGCCGGCGCTCGGCACCATGGGTGTCGATTTCGAGGAGCGGGTCGACTACCGCCGGCTGCACCGCTACCGGCTCGGCCGCGTGAAGCAGGCGCTCGGCAATTCCGAGCTCGGCGCGCTGCTCGTCTTCGACGTCAACAATATCCGCTACATCACCTCGACCAAGATCGGCGAGTGGGAGCGCGACAAGCTGTGCCGCTGGGCGCTGCTCACCCGCGACGGCGACCCGATCCTGTGGGATTTCGGCTCGGCCGCCGTGCATCACAAGCTGTTCGTCCCCTGGCTCAAGCCGGAGAACTGCAAGGCCGGCCTGATCGGGCTGCGCGGCACGGTGTCTCCAGCCTTCGGCTTGATGGAGCGCCACGCCAAGGAGATCGCCGCCTTGATCCGCGAGGCGGGCGCCGGCGACATGCCGGTCGGCATCGACATCATCGAGCCGCCGATGATGTTCGAGCTGCAGAAGGCCGGGCTGAAAGTCGTCGACGGCCAGCAGGTGATGCTGGAGGCGCGCGAGATCAAGAATATCGACGAGATCGCGCTGCTCAATCGCGCCGCCGCCATGGTCGACGGCGCCTATCAGCTTATCGACGAGGAGCTCAAGCCGGGCGTGCGCGAATGCGACATCGTCGCCCGGGTGAACAAGTTCCTCTACGAGAACGGATCGGACGACGTCGAGGCGATCAACGCCATCTCCGGCGAGCGCTGCAATCCGCATCCGCACAATTTCACCGACCGCATGATCCGCCCGGGCGACCAGGCCTTCTTCGACATCCTGCAGTCGTTCATGGGCTACCGCACCTGCTATTACCGCACCTTCAATGTCGGCCGCGCCACGCCGGTGCAGCACGACGCGTACAAGAAGGCGCGCGAGTGGCTCGACATGGCCATCGCGCTGATCAAGCCCGGCGTCAGCACCGACAGGGTCTGCAGCGTCTGGCCGAAGGCCGAGGAGTTCGGCTTTCCTGACGAGATGTCGGCGTTCGGTCTGCAGTTCGGCCACGGGCTCGGCTTGGCGCTGCACGAACGGCCGATCATCAGCCGCGTGATCTCGCTGTCGCACCCGACCGAGATCAAGGAAGGCATGGTGTTCGCGCTCGAGACCTATTGCCCGGCAACCGACGGCTACTCGGCGGCGCGCATCGAGGAGGAGGTGGTGGTGACCGACAAGGGCTGCCGCGTCATCAGCCTGTTTCCGGCCGAGGAGCTGCCGATCAGCCATCGCTATTGAGGGCTGCCTCGACCCTGATGGGGCGATGGGTCTGGGCATCCGCCCGGCGAATCGGTCATCTTCCGCCATGCGGCAAGGCCAGCCGCCGGGCCAATCCGGCGGCTGGGTGGGGCAGAAAAATTGCGCGGCCGCCGCGCAGCCGAAGCAGTCCCCAATGCGGTCGGGAACGCGCTTCGTCCTAGTCAAAGTGGTCAGCCGACAATCTGGTGCAACGAGGGGGGCAGGCGCATGCGGCATCTCATCGTGAGTCTGTTGCTCACCGGCGCGCTCTGCGCGCAGGCCATCGCCGCCGGTGACGAGGAGGCGGCCTTGCAGGCCGACCAGGCCCTGTTTCAAGCGATCGCCAGGGCCGATGCGACAGCGGTGCGCCGCGCGCTTGATGGGCGCCTTACCTGGACCGACGCGCAAGGCAAGACGCTGACCAAGAAAGAGGTCAAGCATCTGCTCCCCAAGCCTGCCGACCTGATCGGCGCCGAGACCAGGGTGCGCCTGTACGGCCGCATCGCCATCATCACATCGAACCGCGACAATGATTACCTCATGCGGATCTGGGCCAAGCGGGCGCGCGGCTGGCGTGCCGTCGTCTATCACGAGGTCACGGTCCCGCCCGCCGCGGAGGCGACCGCGGCGGTCACCCCGGCCGTCAAGGACTGCGAGAATCCCTGCAAGACGCTTCCGCTCAAGCCGCGCAGCCCCGACGAGCGCGGCGTGATCGAATCCTGGCAGGCGCTCGAGACCGCCGTCGCGGCCGGCAAGGCAGCCGACTGGGCGCCGCATGCGGCGGACGAGTTCATGGTGGTCGGGCCGAACCGCGTGCAGAGCAAGGAGCAGCGGCTCGCGGCGGTGAGCCGCGCCGCCTCCACACCGTCGCCGCTCGTCTCGGCGAAACTTTATGATTTCGACGACGGCATCGTCATGGTCGCCGAGCATCAGCCTCCTGCCGGCAAGCCGATCCACGTCACCCGCTTCTTCGCCAAGCGCGACGGAGTTTGGCAGCTGGTGATCAGCTATCAGACCGCCGTGCAGGATGCTTCGGCGCAGGCCTCGGCGCCGACGCAGTAGGGCCTCAGCTCTCCAGCCCGGTCGGGACCTTCTTGTTCTCGCTTTCGAGCTGCATGCCGGCGGCGAGCGCCATGGTCTCGGCGAGCGCGGCGAAATCCTTCTGCAGATAGTCCTGCGGATCCGGCTTCAGCGTCGCGGCGCCGAAATGCGCCTGCAGCATCTCGCGGGTGGCTGCGGTCACCGGCATCGGCACGTCGTGCTCGCGGCCGAGCGCGAGGCCGAGATCGAGGTCCTTGCGCAAGAGCTCCGGCGTGAAAGTCGTCGTCCAGTCGAGATTGACCAGCGCCGGCGCCTTGTAGCGGGTGAACATCGAGCCCATGACGCTGTTGTTCATGAAGGCGAGGAAGGCGTGGCGCGGCACGCCCATCTTGTTGGCGAGGAGCATGATCTCGATCAGATTCTCGATCACCACGCCGAGCATAACGTTGTGGGCGATCTTGCAGATGCGCGCGAGCTCGCCGTCGCCCACGTAGGAGACCCCGTTCGGCGCAAAAACCTGGATCATCGCCTCGACCTTGCGGAAGGCCGCCTCCGGACCCGAGGCCACCGCCGCGAGCTTGCCGGCGTTGATCACTTTGGCATTGCCGCTCACCGGGGCGGCCACGAAGGCGGCCCCCACGTCCTGCAGACGCTTGCGGATCTGCGCCGATTCATCGACCGCGATGCTCGAGCAGTCGACGAAGATACCGGGCGCCTTGCCGCGGGTCGCGACCCCGTCCTTGCCGAAATACACGTCCTCGACATCCTTGCCGGTCGAGACGATGGAAAAGAGGATGTCGACCCGGGCCAGATCCGACGGCTTCTCGACGACCTTGCCGCCCAGCTTGGCCAGCGGCTCCGCCTTCGATTTGGTGCGGTTCCAGATGGAGACGTCGTAGCCGGCCTTGAGCAGGCGCTCGGCCATCGGATACCCCATCCGGCCCATGCCCACCCAGCCGATCTTTTGCGTGTTCTGCGCCATCCGTCGCTCCTCCCTGCCTATCTGCCCTGGCGTCCTAGCACGGCGCGGGCGACAAAGGACAGGCGACGCATTGTGCCGCGCGGCACCGGCCGGGCACCCGCCAAATGCACGCCGCCGTCCCCGCGCAATCGATGACCCGGATGTTGCCGGCTCCAGCCAGCATCCGCGCTTACGTAGGGATGAGCGGACGGAGCGCGGCCTGGGGTTGACGCCAATATTTGGCCGCATTTTCTGTGGCAATCCGGCATCTGTTTGGTCGCAAGATGCGCAGCTGATTCAGTTGTTACAATTTTATCAGTTGATTTTTGATGTCCGGTGTGTCATACGATGCGCCACATGGGCCGCGGTCTGCAAGGTTGACCGGCCCGAGATTGAGGATCCGATGCGTTCGATACGCACCAATACCGCGCTGAGCGTCGCCGCCGTCCGGTCGTTGAATCGACCGAGCGATCGGCATTGCGCGCGCATTTGGGCGGCGAACCTCTGTTCCTTCTCTCAATCAATGCGGTCCGAGCAAGGACCAAGTTCAAGACCAGAGTAACTGGCGGCGGGCCGAACCCCTCCGCCGAGCAGGCAGGAGGGACCGGATGGTCCGCAGGAATACCCAAAGCAGCAAAACCAATTTCCGACCGCGCGCCTGGCCGGCGTGCGGCCGCTCCATCGCTTGACTTCGATGCTGCTTGCGGCATCGCGTTGTTTGACATCGTGAATGTCCAGAATTGGCCGGCGGCGCCGCCGCGCGCCCCGCATGCAGCCGCCCCACGCCGCGCGTGGTGGTCAGCGGCACGCCGGCCGTTTGTCCACTTTTAAGCTGGTCTAGCTTATCGGGTAGAGCATCCCCCTCGTAAGGGGAAGGCGGCGGGTTCGAGTCCTGCGACCAGCACCACCTGTACGGCGGTTATCGCATTTTAGGCCGCTCTCCTTGGAATACTCCAATCGCTCTCTTAGCTCAGTCGGCAGAGCGCCGAGTTGGTATCTCGGAGGCGGCAGGATCGAAGCCTCCAGAGAGCTCCAGGCGCCAGTAGCCCAATAGGTAGGAGGCGACTCCCTCAGAAGGAGTGCAGTGGAGGTTCGAATCCTCCTTGGCGCACCATACACGCCGCAGTATCCCAATCGGCAGAGGAAGACGGCTTAAACCCGTTTCAGTGCAGGATCGTGGCCTGCCTGCGGCACCGATCGCGCTCCCTTAGCTCAGCGGACCAAAGCAGCGGTCCTACAAACCGCGATCGGAAGTTCGAATCTTCCAGGGAGCACCAACATCAGGCATCAGTAATCGGAGGTTGGTAATCGGAAATCGGCGATCTGATTACTGATATTTTACTGCCAAAGCATGTCCCCGCTCAATCGAACCACGTCATGGCCGGACTTGTTCCGGCCATCCACGTCTTGGCTGCTGCAAGGTCCTGAAGACGTGGATGCCCGCGACGAGCGCGGGCATGACGGCGGAGAGGTTGATTCTTACTGAAACCGGGGCGGCTCGCCGCGGCGTGCGAAATGCGCGACCGGACCCGGAGCGTTAAACCCGAATGGAGAGGGAGCGGACTTTTAACCCGTGCGCAAGCGGTTCGAATCCGTCCGGGTTCGCCACCATCACTCGTTTAATGGATCACTAGCTCAATGGCAGAGCCGATGATTCTTAATCATCCAGGTCGGGGTTCAAGTCCCCGGTGATCCTCCACGCGTCTGTACCCCAATCCGGTAGAGGGACTGCCCTGAGAAGGCATTCAGTGGGTGTTCGAGTCACCCCGGACGCACCAAGCCCTAATCGTTCAATGGCAGGACGGCGCATTGTCGATGCGCGAACCGGAGTTCGATTCTCCGTTAGGGCGCCAGCCCAGGAGGCAGCAACAAGCCCATCGCGTCACGGCCGGACTTGTTCCGGCCATCCACGACTTAACCTGGTGGCACGAAAAGGACGTGGATGGCCGTGACGAGCACGGCCATGACGTGGAGAGCTGCTACCTGATCTGTGATCTCTGCCTCCTGATACGCCCGTAGCTCAATGGTAGAGCGGACGGCTTATACCCGTCGTAAGCTCCGGACTGGAGCGCGGTTGGAGGTTCGACTCCTCCCGGGCGTACCACAGGCAACCCTTGTCCCGTAGCTCAGTGGAAAGAGCACGCGGTTCCGATCCGCGAGGCCGGGAGTTCGATCCTCCCCGGGACGACCAATCGGGGGGCAGAGGTCAGGGGTCAAGGTGCTCGTGGCCAGCAACATCTGATCGCTGATACCTGACGAGCGGAGAGATAATCGGCCCGGCGGCCGAGCGCGTCCTGAAAACGCGGCGCACGGCGACGTGTGGGGATCGACACCTCATCTCTCCTCCATCAGGCGCCGGTCGAAATACGGAAGGCTAACCGGTCAGGGCGCCGGCACCGCCTGGAAAGCGCGTGGCACCCGATCAGGGTGTGGGAATCGTGTTCTCAGCCTTCCTCCACTGGAGAGCTAACCGGACAGGCGCGCCGGCACCCGTTCGAAGCGGGATGGCGCCGCAAGGTGTGGGCTTCGAGTGCTCAGCTCTCCGCCAATCAGGGGCAGTAATCAGAGGTCAGTAATCAGAAACGATTCGAGGTTGGCAGACTTCTGATTCATGACCTTTGATTACTGATCCCCGGCATCGGGAAGTGCAGGTAAGGACAGGCTGGTGCCGTCGCTGCGCCGTAAACGCAGTCCCTTCGGGCAAGAGGTTCGATTCCGTCCACTTCCCACCATCGCAGGACTCAGAACTCAGTGGTCGTTAATCAGAAGTGACGTCTGATTACTGACTACTGACCACTGATTCGTGTTTCGCCTGGGTAGCTGATCTGGTGACAGCGCTGCGCCGAAACCGCAGAGAGGTGGGCTCGAAACCTACCCCAGGCACCACGGGCCATTAGCTCATGCGGGAGAGCGCTGTCGCGGCATGGCAGAGGCACCGAGTTCGAATCTCGGATGGTCCACCACGGGACTGGCTGTGGGCAGCGGGCGATCCTCGCAAGATTGCCGTCGTGGGGTTCGATTCCCCACAGCTCCACCATTTCTTCTCGGGTCGTCCAACGGCAGGACCAGCGGCTGTTACCCGCCCAATGTGGGTTCGAATCCTACCCCGAGAGCCAATCTGCGGCGGTCGTCTAACGGTCAGGACCCGTGCTTCTCAGGCACGCCGGTCGGAGTTCGAATCTCCGTCGCCGCACCACGCACACGTAGCTCAATGGACAGAGCTTCCGGTTGCGGACCGGAGGGCTGCAGGTTCGACTCCTGCCGTGTGCTCCAATTCTTCCATTCGGTCGCATTTCCTGCGGAAGATCGGTGGCGACCCTCGGAACCAGTCCGAGCGCAGGGTTTTCCGGGAATGCTTCAACAGGGTGAAGCTCGTGTTAGAAGAGTCCCGCGCTTGGAACGCGGAGGCCGGTGGGCAGAACACCGCACCCTGACCAATTAGGGAAGTAGCTCAGCTGGTAGAGCGTCGCGCTCTGAACGCGAAGGCCGTGGGTTCGAGCCCTACCTTCCCTGCCAACCATTTTCAGTTCAACATTAAGCGTTTTTCAGTTGCGGTGCCGAGAGCGGATATCGGCCGGTCTGCAAAACCGAGCATGCGGGTTCGACCCCCGCCCGCAACTCCACGCTCTCATAGCTCAGCGGACAGAGCAGGCGGCTTCTACCCGCAAGGTTCGGGGTTCGAATCCTCGTGAGAGCGCCAGTCTGTGAACCCTCGACGATGCTCGGCGGACCAAGCGGCGAGCCCCTCGCGCGGGTCGCATCTTCGACTCATGCCGTCGAGGCGACGGAGAGTTAACCCACCGGGGCGTGGGCGCGGTTTGCTAAACCGTCGGTGCCTGCGGGCATGGGAATCGTGCTCTCAACTCTCCGCCAATTTTTTGCGGGTCTGGCGTACTGGGGTGCGTGCCTGGCTTCCAACCAGGCGGTAGGAGTTCGATTCTCCTGGCCCGCACCAAATTCCCTCCCTTCGTCTACCGGCTAGGATGCCGATGGCGGCCCGATGCCTCTATCGGGAGGCGTCCGCCGGTCAGACCGAGGTCTGCAAGGCGCCCGGCGCGGGCGGGGGGTCCTGGCGCCGCGCTACGGCGGGCTTGAAGTCGTCGCCCCAGGCTTGGACCGCGGCCGTGCAATAAGCCTCGTGCGCGCGCTCGGCGGTATCGAAATATCCCAGATGCCGGGTGCGGCCGCCCACCTTGATTTGGGCTCGCCAGAGTTGCTGTCCTTGGCTCCAGGACACGCCTTTGTAGCCGCTGCTATTCGTGCACATCAGGCCCCGTGCGCGACGTTCCTTCGCCGCCGGAAGATGCCCCCTCGCGCGATTGAAGCGCGTATTCAGCAGCCGCTGGCACTCCACGCATTTGTGGCAGGCGACCAGGCGCGCGCAGAGATGCCCGCGAACACAGGGATGGCCGGTGAAATATAGGCCCAGTCCCGCTGCCATGGCTTCCTTGCGGGATACGATTCGCTGCATCGGGAAGCATTATCACACCTCTAGGTATTTTTCCACCTGCAAGGCTCAAAGTCAGTGTCCCTGATCGCCGGGTCAGTGACACGGGCATGCCCTAATCGTTGAATGGCAGGACGGCGCGCTGTCGACGCGCGAACCGGGGTTCGATTCTCGTTAGGGCGCCAGGATCAGCTATCAGTAATCAGGAGTCAGTGATCGGATAGTCTCATCCGGCTTCTGATCTCTCATCTCTGATCACTGATCACTGCCCGCTGTTCACGGCAGGCAGGAAATTCTCGTGAGCAGGGTCGGGGGCGAGCCGCTGATCCGGCTCGGATATCCGTTCGACCAGCCTCGCCTCGAGCATTCCTCGCGGGCGATCTTGTAGAGGTCATCAAGGCAGGACCGCTTAACGGGCCGTCCCGCGTTATCGGAGGATACCGGACAGTCGCCAAAAATCGCCTCGATCTCCATAATCTGCGGTTGAACCGGAACAGCCTGAGGCGGGGTCTGCGCGAACGTTATGGCCGGCCAAAGCGTAATGGCAGTCAAGGCGAGAGCGAAATGCCGCATGGGAGATGCTCCTGGTAGGACGGCTGCATGGCACCCCATTCAATACACCGGCATACCAGACGCGTGCCATCGGCATATTTCATCGAGCAGGCCTCCTGCCAGTCGCTGTCCGCTTCTCAACGCCAGATACGGAAGGCTAACCGGTCAGAGCGCCGGCACCGCCTGGAAAGCGCGTGGCACCCGATGTCCGGGTGTGGGAATCGTGCTCTCAGCCTTCCGGCCACTGGAGAGCTAACCGGACAGGCGCGCCGGCACCCGTTCGAAGCGGGATGGCACCGCAAGGTGTGGGCTTCAAGTGCTCAGCTCTCCGCCAATCAGGAGCAGCGGTCGAATGCGACAAATGGCTAGCCGCCGGAGCTGTCCCGTTCCTTGGCTCAAAAACAAACAGCCCCGCGGGAAATCCCGCAGGGCCGCTTCACACGCCAAGGGCGGTCGAGTTCCTGCCGTTACTTCGTGACTATTTCCTTGTATTCCGGGTCCCAAAGCTTGAACGACATTCGCAAGAATAGGCTCGGTCCCGAGTACTGATCGGTGTCGCCCAGCACCCCGCGAACAGGAACAGTACCCCAAAGCTTCATGGCAACAGGGCCGAAGTCATAGCCCAGCAGAGCGCCGATCCCCATGCCTCGATCATAGCCGCAAACCAGACCATTGCCATATATCGACGCCAGCTTTTGCAAACTGTTCGATGCTAGTCCGTTGTAGGCAACTCCCGGCCCGTTGCAGACAAATCCGCCCCCCGGCTGATCCAGCGTCGTCTGGGTCTTGAAGTATCCGACCGGCCCAAACTCCCATTTGCCGAACGTCCGCGTCGCGGTCCAATCCACGTCCAGGATCTGCCCAGAAAGATAACCGTATCCCGCACCTTGTAGCGCAGTGCCTAGCGCTGAACCGATCAAAGGGGCGGTGGTCGTGGCACCAGTGGTGGCGCCACTGTAGAACTGGAACACGCCGAACTTACCCGCGGAAGGCGTGTTGATGATATAATTGGCATTCGCCGTCAGATTCCAGCCATTGGCGAGATAGCTGATAACCGCGTGCGGCTGGAACGACAAGAAATCGGGATTGAGTGATCCGAGGTACGTGGAACCGTCCGGAAGATAGACGCCCATTCCGGCGCTGGCGAAAAGTCCGCTACCCAGATTCCACTGGAAGTTTATCGGATCAATGTAGGTGTTGTGAATCTCGTCAAAGAGTGTCGCTCCGTTCCTCGCCGTAACGAAGCTGGGAAAGCCGCCATCATTGGCCATGGTGGTAAACGCATTTGCCTGATAGTATGCCTGGTTGACCGACGGAGCGTAGTTGCCGCCAAGGAAGGTCAATCCGGACGACCAAAGGATGGTAACCCCATTGGCAAAAGTGTTGGTCGTCGCGGGGGAGTCTTGGCCGTATCCTTTGGATTGGGGGAGCAGAACCGTCGTATCGGAGAAATAGAGGCCGGGCTTAGGTGCGGCAGCCGTGAGGCCGATGGTCGAGCCACGCAAGAATTGCTCGAAATCGACCCCCTCTTCAGCGAAGCTCGTTTCCGTGTAGGCCACGACGGCCAAAGCTGCGACCGTTCCATAAAGTGTCTTTTTCAGTCGCGTCATAATCCCCTCCTCGACTAGCGAGGGCCCCCTCTCCGCAGAGTGAGATTCACCCTGGAAAGTTCCCCCTGGTTCCCCGAACCTCCGGCTCTGCCCATCTTCGAAGAGCCGAGAGAGACGACCTAGGAGATGCCCCCCTCCGTCGCAGTGACAAAGTAAGGGTGAAGCTGGATTCGCCCGCTGTAGGATTGTACGCTGCCACTTTTTGCACCGCTTTCTCCGGAAGCGTTGCGTGAAAGACACAAGTTTCCTGCAATCGGCGCCCCCTGTGAAGAAACAAAATTAGTTATGAAATTCAATTAGCTAACGGAAGAATTGACGTCTTTTGTACCGTCAAGGTACCCCGCTCCGGCACCTCTTGACGTCACTTCGTCTGCCTCATCGAGGCGCAATGGACCATCGAATCAGCGATAGGGACATGCTTCAATGGAAGCGGGATTCGAGCTCCGACGCCTTGCGGCAGTTGATGTGGCGTTCAGATCTTTGTTTGGGGCAGGCAACGCCGGTGCAACAGCCCCTGGCAGGCGGGCTCCGCCGGACGCGCGATGGGAGTCCACATCATACCGTCGTGTCGCCGAGCGAGGGGCGCGCATGGGAAAAGCACTCAACACCAGGGTGGGCGCTTTTCTGAGCCTATTCTCTGCTTGTTTCGACTAGTGGCCTTGCCAGATGAAATCCGGGTGCCCGTTGAGGCCGACCTTCACGACGTTTCGTGCAAGGCATTGGTGCTCTGGAAAGCCAGGGAACTTGCAGAAGCGGGAACGGTGACATTGTAGACGTCCGTCGCCGTTCCGAAATCGTAGTGATCGCATCGGCAAACTAAGGAGAGGCCCAGCCAGGTCTTCACGTCTACACCGCCGCCGACGAACCATCCGGTCCGGTCTCCCCCGGAGATGGCCTGGGCAAGACTAGCCGGAGTAGTGGGTCCCGCCGTGCTGTCGACGTGCGTCCCGGCCACCGTCCATGCGGGCCGGAACCGATGCCCGGCGCCGACGGGTCCCGCTCCCGAATCGGAGCCAATTCGAGGGCAAATTCTCGGACCGCCTATAAGTCGTGGAAAACGCAGCGAAAACGCCTGCTGTGGTTGCGCCAAAGCCGCACGACTCCTATGGTATCCGGGGAGGCAGCCGCGCTGGAGTGCCTTCAACGGCCTTAGGTCCGAAACATCCAATTGGCTGCACGGCGTAGGGTAAAGCTCATGGGTCGAAGCGCAGCACTGATTGCCGCCGCCTTCATGCTTGCGGCCTGTGGAGACCTCGACCTCTCGAAGATGACGACGAATCCCACCGATTTGATGTCCGGCGCGATACGGTTGGATTTAGAATCGGAGCCGGCCGGAGCCGAGGCAAGGAGCTCGGTAGGATCCAGCTGCCGCACCCCGTGCTCGCTGTGGATAAAGCAAGGCATCGACATCACGGTAACGTTCACCCTCGACGGATATGAGCCGCAAACCATCGCGGTTGCGCAAACCTACGTCCACGATACGCGCGGCGATTGGCGAGAGGGAGCCGTTCCTGCCCACGCAGATCTCGACCCCAACCCAGCCCGTGTCGTGCTCGTTACTGTTCCTCCTCCCCCTCCCCCGGAGCCGCCGAAGCCTCCGCCGGTGAAGAAGAAGCCGCATGTCGCTGCGAAGCCGGCCGCCAAGGAACAAGCATCCTCGGGAAGCTTCGCGCCTGCCTCCTCGGCCTCGTTCACACCCCCGCCGCGCTGATTGGATCGACCAGCCGCGATTTCCGCCAGCGCTCCCGGCGCGGCTGGCGCGCAGCAATACTCTAATCTAAAGCATGGTCCTGAAAAGCGAGTACCGGCCTTCGGGAAAAGATCATGCTTCAACAATTGGACAGAGCAACGATGACTCGAAGAAAACTCAAAGGCATCCCGGGATGCGAGCGCAACACCAGTGCCGGCGGCCGTTCAAGCCGCCCGCACCGATCGAGATCAACGGCACGCCAACGTAGGGGCCGGGCCTCCTACGCGGCCTTCAGTGGCATGGCTGCAAGACGGTGCCCTTTTTAAACTTGCTATTCGATCGGACGGCTGACTCAGATAACGTATTTTCTGGTTAACCACCGCCTCCGCTGCACGCGGAAGCGGAGGAAAGATAATCAAGCGTGCGGAAACAAGAATTATTCCAATTTCCGTTCACAAGTCTCCAACCCTCTCCATCTATAAGATCTCCATCGACTGACCGCCGGACGAAAGGTCGATGCGGCCCCTTGACAAAATGCCGATGCCCCGCCTCGGTCCTGGCCCGGACTTCTGCAGCCGCTCCGAAGTGACCTTTAGAATAGTGCTTGCGTGCCGCGGCATCCGCGTTGCTCATTGTCATGGCAAACGTCGTGGCGGCGGCCAGCGAATAGAATAGAATCCGTTTCATTGTTGAACCCCTCTGTGGTCTGTTGATTGCGCCGTTATGGCGCTGCTGTTAACTGGGAAGCAACATGCTTTTGGTCCACGACGCCTCAAGGCTGGCGTGGCAAACCAGACTTACCTCTGTTGGATGCGAACTACCGCCGGGAAAACCGGTTCCGGTCCTTTGGCAAGACGTGGAAAAACCAACAAACGCCGTTCAACCCACAGCACAGCGCAGGCCGATTCGCAAGAATAGCACGATATACGATCGCTATAAATTACTGTTGTTGGTAACAGTTGATCACAAAATCATGACCATATGGCGATAGTTCCTCAGCCATGACGCTGACAGGAAAAGGCTTGGCAATATCAGGGGTGATGGCGCGCACTGTCCAAATCGAGCAAGCAGGCCCCGCGCCGCTGCGAGCCAACGGCGGTGCCGCTCTGGTCGGATCGGCGCGGGGCCCGGCACGCATTGCCGG
>JBKQHQ010000180.1:0-48400 GCA_052148715.1 Xanthobacteraceae bacterium
ATACCGGCGATCGAATGACCATCCCCATCTCAACCCTCCACCTACGTGAGGCTCGACAAGGCACTGATTCTCAATAAAAATCGAATGCGGCCTTCTGACTCAGGCCGTTATGACTCAGTAGGATTAGCCGAAGGCGTAATCCGCCATTCGCGGCAGGACGGCGGATTGCGCTCCGCTCATCCACCCTTCGGCGTGCGAAACATCGGCAAGGGGAGCTGACGATGCCCGATCTTTCCCGGCTCGTGCCCGGCCTGCAAGGCTCGGCCGAGATCGTCGTCGGCGAGGAGCAGACGGCGCCACGTGTCGGCAGCGGCTTGGTGCATGTCCTGGCTACCCCGGTCATGATCAACCTGATGGAAGCCGCCGCGCTGGATGCGGCCGAGCAGTTGCTGCCGTCCGGACACCAGAGCCTTGGAACACACCTCGCGGTCGCGCACTATGCGGCGACGCCGACCGGTATGCGCGTGCGCGCGACCGCCGAGCTGGTGCGGGTCGAGGGACGCGCCCTTGAGTTCCGGGTCGAGGCGTTCGACGACAATGAACGGATCGGCGACGGTACGCATACGAGGGTCGTCGTCAATGTGGCGCGCTTCGACGAACGCGTGCAGCGAAAACTTCGCGACCGCCGTGACAGCCGGCGTCGACCATAGTTGTGCGCCGTTTGGCGCGGGCTCCGGGCGGCAAATCGGCGCCACCATCGCCCGAACATGCGCCAGACCGAGCCGCCCGGCATTGCGCTGGCGGCCAGCCGCACTGTAAGTTCCCGGCCCTTTTGTTCGGACCCCGCATGGCACGCGATCAGATCGACATGACGCCGGTCGAGACGCGCGACGAGCTCGTCGCCTGGCTCGCTTCCGGCGCCCGGCCGAAGTCGGAGTTTCGCATCGGCACCGAGCACGAGAAGTTCCCCTTCGCGGTCGGCCGGCATGAGCCCGTGCCCTACGAGGGTAGGCGCAGCATTCGCGCGCTGCTCGACGGCATGCGGATGCTGCTCGGTTGGGAGCCGATCATGGAGGGTGACGCCATCATTGGGCTGCTCGACGTGACCGGCGGCGGCGCGATCTCGCTCGAGCCGGGCGGCCAGTTCGAGCTGTCCGGTGCGCCGGTCAAGACCGTGCACCACACCTTTCGCGAGCTGCAGGCGCATCTGGCGCAGCTGCGCGAGGTCGCCGAGCCGCTCGGCATCGGCTTCCTCGGGCTCGGCATGACGCCGAAATGGACCCGCGCCGAGGTCCCGGTGATGCCGAAGGGCCGCTACCGGATCATGACGAACTACATGCCGAAGGTCGGCGGCCATGGGCTCGACATGATGTACCGGACCTGCACGGTGCAGACCAACCTCGACTTTGCCTCCGAGGCCGACATGGTGAAGAAACTGCGCGTCTCGCTCGCGCTGCAGCCGGTGGCGACGGCGCTGTTCGCGAACTCGCCCTTCACCGAAGGCAAGCCCAACGGCTTTCTGTCGTTCCGCTCGCAGATCTGGAAGGACACCGACCCGGACCGCTCCGGCATGCTGCCCTGGGCCTTCGAGCCGGCGATGGGTTTTGAGCGGTGGGTCGACTACGCGCTCGACGTGCCGATGTATTTCGTCAAGCGGGGCGACCGCTACATCGACGTGGCAGGCTCCTCGTTCCGCGCGCTGATGAACGGCAAGCTGCCGCAGCTGCCCGGCGAGCGCGCGAGCATTTCCGATTGGGCGAACCATCTGAGCACGATTTTTCCGGAGGTGCGGCTCAAGCGCTATCTGGAGATGCGCGGCGCCGACAGCGGCCCGTGGCGGCGGCTGCCGGCGCTGCCGGCCTATTGGGTCGGCCTCCTCTATGACGACACCTCCCTCGATGCGGCTTGGGAGCTGGTGAAGAGCTGGACCGCCAAGGAGCGGCAGAAGCTGCGCGACGATGTGCCGGCGTTGGGTTTTGCGGCGGTGATCGGAGGCGTGACGGTGCTCGATCTCGCCCGGCAGACGCTCGAGCTTGCGCGCGCCGGCCTTGCGCGGCGCGACCGGTTGGACGCCCACGGCTGCGACGAGACCCGCTTCCTCGAACCTTTGCTTGAATTTCTCGAGCGCGGCATCACGCCGGCCGAGGAGCTCTTGGAGAAATTCCACGGGCCCTGGGGCGGCTCGGTTGAGCCGGTCTTTACCGAATACGCCTATTGAGCCCGATCGACGCGAAGCACGCCGAACGCTGCGCCTGTTGGAGCATGATCTTTTCCGAAAACCGGTGCCCACTTTTCGGGATCATGCTCAGTCACTCCGCCGCGCGCGCAGTCTCCGAGAGGTTATCCAGCGAGGAGATGATGTGCTCGGCGAGCGCGTCCGCAAGCGCGGAGCGCTCGTGCGCGTTGCGCAGGAGGCCGATCCGGCAGGACGGCAGCTCGGGAAATCCGTCCGCCGGACCGAGCACCCGCATTCCGGGCCGCAGACCAGATTCGGGCAGCACCGAGACCGCAAGGCCGGCGAGGACCGCCGCCGCCACCGCTCCGGCGTTCGAGCTTGAATAGAGGAGCCGGTAGGGGCGCGCGACCGCTTCCAGCGCCTCGAGTGCCATGCGCCGCCAGCTGCAGCTCGGACGGCCGAGCGCAAGCGGCAGCCGCTCCGCGATGTGGATCGAATGGCGGTTCGAAGCCACCCACAGCAGACGCTCGCGGCGAAAAATTTCGGCCGCGCGGGTTGCGTCGCAATTGGTGGCGATGGCGAGATCAAGCTCGCCCGCGTCGATACGCTCGATCAAATCGACCGTCGGCTCGCAGATCACGCTCAGCTCGGCGCCCGGATAGGCGCGCGAGAACCGCGCCATGATCTCCGGCAAATAGCGGTCCACATAATCATCCGGCACGCCGAGCCGCACCCGGCCCGAAAGCTCGGCATCGGAGAAGGCCGCCACCGCCTCGACATTCAGCCGCACGATGCGCCGCGCATAGTCGAGGAGCCGCTCGCCATCCTCCGTCAGCTTCGAGGCGCGTCCGTCGCGGGCGAAGATCGGCCGTTCGAGCCGCTCCTCCAGCCGCTTCATCTGCATGGACACCGCCGACTGGGTCTTGTGCACCACGTCGGCCGCCCTGGTGAAGCTGCCGCTCTCGACGATGGCGATGAAGGTGCGCAGTTGGTCCACATCGAGCAGGGCGGCCATGGCGGAATTCCATTCAATGGCTTCACATCAAAAGCGGTGATCAATCAGATTACAAACATTCGTTTCACTTATCAATGGTCTTCGGCCATGGTAGCGGCGTTCCGGCAAGCCATTTTGGTCGTCGCGCCCGATCCCGAGCGGGCGCACCCCGGAACTATTGGAGGCTCCAATGACTCCGGCTTTCTGGCTGCTCCGCGCCGGCCTCATGGCGTTCATGCAGGCGATCATCGCCTTAGGTGGCTTCGTGGCGCGCGGCGCCCGTCGATTGGGCCGCGGGTTTCGCCGCCGCCGAGCCCGGATTGTTGCCGTGACCGATGCGCGCCTGCTCGACGACATGGGTATCTCCCGCGATGTCCTGTGCGAGGTATTTCGCGAGCCGGGCGCACGACGCGAGGCCAGAACCGGCCGCCCGTTCCCGCCGACCGATCGGCCCGCGCGGCACCACTTCTGATGTTTCAAGGCCGCCGTCCCCCCCGCGGCCTGATCCGGCCGCGATCCTCCCCACTCACGGCCGGGTAGCGCCCCCGCCGGCCCGCCGGCGGGCGCCGCTCAACTTCGACAGTTGATGGACCTGTCCACAGGGCTCGCGTTGGCGGTTGAGCTTCTCTAACATCGCCGCGGGGCGCGATGAGTCTGGGAAAAAGGCGGTGGCGGGCATGCGCTACGGGCCAAGGCTCTGGTGGTGCGCCCTGCCTCTGGCATTAGTCGGCATTGTCTTATGCACGCCTGCGCTTGCGCAGTTGGGCTATGATCGTCCGGGCGGCGACTACACAAGCGTTCCGATCCGCTCCGGCGACCCGGTCCTTTGCGCGACCCGATGCGAGCACGATTCACGGTGCCGCGCCTGGAGCTTCTCCTATCCGGCAACGAAGACGCCTTTGGCCGTTTGCTGGCTCAAGAGCGAAGTCACCGCCCGCGCCGAGGATGTCTGCTGCATTTCCGGGGTGCGCGGCGCCGGCGTGGTCGAGCCGCGCGTCGGGACCACCGAATATGGCATCGATCGTCCCGGCGGTGACTACCGCAATTTCGAGCTCCCACCTGATCCGACCGCCGGCTCCTGCGGCAAGGCCTGCGAAGCGGAAACCAAATGCCGCGCCTGGACCTATCTACGACCGGGCTATTCCGGCACTGCGGCGCGCTGCTACCTCAAGGACCGGGTCAAGCCGCCGCGGCGGCGGCCGTGTTGCATCTCGGGCGTGGTGCGCTGAGCATGATCCCGAAAAAGCCTGCCCTCGGGCTTGACCCGAGGGTGGGCACCGGTTTTCGGAAAAGATCATGCTCCAACAATAGGAAGGCCCGGCCGCCAATAGATTTTCCGGCAACGAGACTGTAGTTCAGCCGGTCCCGCCGACGGTGATGCGGTCCATGCGTAAGGTCGGCTGGCCGACGCCGACCGGCACGCCTTGGCCGTTCTTGCCGCAGGTGCCGATCCCGCTGTCGAGCGACAGGTCATTGCCGATCATGCTGATGCGGTGAAGGTCGGTTGGACCGTTGCCGATCAGCATGGCGCCCTTCACCGGCGCGCCGACCTTGCCGTTCTCGATCCGATAGGCTTCGGTGCACTGGAAGACGTACTTGCCCGACGTGATATCGACCTGGCCGCCGCCGAAATTCACCGCGTAGATCCCGTCCTTCACCGAAGCGATGATTTCGGCGGGATCATGCGTACCGGCCAGCATGTAGGTGTTGGTCATGCGCGGCATCGGCACGTGCGCATAGCTTTCGCGCCGCCCGTTGCCGGTGGGCCGCATGCCCATGAGGCGGGCGTTCTGCCGATCCTGCATGTAGCCGACCAGAATGCCGTCCTCGATCAGCACCGTGCGGTTGGTCGGCGTGCCCTCGTCGTCGATCGACAGCGAGCCGCGCCGGCCGGCGATGGTGCCGTCATCAACAACCGTGACGCCGGCCGCTGCCACCTTTTGGCCCATCAGCCCGGCAAAAGCCGACGTCTGCTTGCGGTTGAAATCGCCTTCGAGGCCGTGGCCGACCGCTTCGTGCAACATGACGCCGGGCCAGCCCGGTCCGAGCACCACGTCCATCTCTCCCGCCGGCGCCGGGACCGATTCGAGATTGACCAGCGCCTGGCGCACCGCATCGTCAACGGCGTCCCGCCAGGCGTGGGTCTCGATGAAGCGTTGATAGCCTTCCCGTCCGCCGTGGCCGTGGCTGCCGGTTTCCTGCCGATCGCCGTCACCCGCGACCACCGATACATTCACCCGCACCAGCGGCCGTACATCGCGGTAGGTCTCGCCGTCGGCACGCTCGATCTCGATCACCTGCCAAGTGGCGGCAACGCTCGCCGACACTTGCCGGACCCGCGGATCTTTCTTGCGCGCATAGGCGTCGATCGCTTCGAGCAGCTTGATCTTGGCCTCGAAGCTCGGCGCGCCAAGCGGGTTCTCGTCGCCATAGAGGCGCACATTGGTGTGGCCGGGCGCGTCCGCATACTGGCCTGAATGTCCGCTGTTCACAGCCCGAACCGCCTCAGCGGCGCGCGCGAGCGCGGCTTCGGAGACATCGGAGGCATGGGCATAACCGATCGCCTCGCCCTTGACTGCGCGCAGCCCCAATCCTTGCGCCGTATCGTAGGTCGCCTGCTTCAATCGGCCATTGTCGAAGACCAGCACCTCCGACTGTCGATATTCCAGAAACAGCTCGCCGTCGTCGGCGCCCGCGAGACTGTGCGCGAGATGGCGGCGAACGCGCGCCCGGTCGAGCCCGGCGCGGTCGATCAAGGAGGTGGTCGAGGTCAAAGCCATGATGATGTTCCAGCAGAACGGCGCTCGCCCACAGATAGGTCGAGAATGCGCCGAGTGCGAGGGCGACGAAAACGAATGATACGCGTTAAGGCAGCTTGTCGAAACCCTCGCGGAAGCCCTTTAGGCTGATGGGGAAGCCGATGCCCTCCTCCGGCCTCACGAAGATGATGAACGTGGCGGTCTGCCCGGTGCGCAATTGCTGCACCATGCTGTCATCCATCGGTACGTCGGCAGCGCAACCGTCGGGATAGCAGCGCACGAAATCCGTGCGACCGAGGTTGGTCTGGTCGATCTGCAGGCCCACGCCCGCCCGCAGCAGCACGCTCAGCGGGGCGATCACGCGCAGCCGCGCCGTGTGATCGGCACCCTTGATCACGATGACGGTGAGCATGAGATTGGCGTCAGCCTCGGAGGCCACTTGCTGCCGCAGTGAGCATTGCTCGCCCGGCGCGCCGGGCAAAGTTCCGCAGTGGATTTCCCAATCGCCGAAGACCGAACGAAGCGCCCCCTGCGCGGCGGCAGGGTCGGGCTGCGCGCTCAGCGCCAGCGCCGCGAAAACGAACAGACATATCCGCCAACCGGTACTCGCGCGCAGCGGTTGATCTCCACATCGCTTCCTCAAGCGGACCCCACACTCCGCAACAAATCCAACGTGCCACGCGCGATGGCCTTTGGTGGACGCGCAGCGGCAAGCGATTACCCGATTTCTCAACCACAATTCCAGCGGGCTCGCAACGAAAGGGGCGGCGGACTTCAGGGAAGCTTGTCGAAGCCTTCGCTAAATCCCTTCAACGCAACGGGAAAGCCGATACCCTCCTCGGGAGAGAAGTAGATGGAGAACATGGCGGTCTGGCCGGTGCGCAGCTGCTTGATCACTCTCTCGTCCATCGGTGAGTCGGCGATGCAGCCTTTTGGCAGGCAGTGCTGAAACGGAATGTGTCCCAAATCGACATTGTCGACCCGCAGCCCGAGCTGAGCACTCAGCAAAACGTGAGTCGGCGCGATGACCCGGATCAAGCTGGCCTTCCGGTCCGCTGTCTTGAACACGAGGATCCCGAGCACGGCGTCGGAGCGATCCTTGTCTTCGACCTGGGCCGTGAGGGCGCACTGCTCACTCTGGGCACCAGGCGGCGTTTCGCAACGCAGTTGCCATTCGCCGAAGACCTGGCGGACTGCTCCCTGCGCGGCCGCTGGATCGGTTCGGCCGCATAGCCCAAGCGTCAGCGCAACGGCGGCCAGGAACAAGCCCGCCCGCCATGCGATTGCCATTCGTGCGGCCCAAACCCTCCGCATTCGATCAGGTCCTTAATTACCGCTGAGAAGGGAAGCAAGTCATGGAAGCTTGTCGAAGCCCTCGCTGAACCCCTTCAGGTCGACCGGGAAACTGATACCGTCTTCCGGCGTAAAAAAGATATGAAACCACGCCGTTCGACCGGTGCGCAGCTGCTTCATCAGAGCCTCATCGATTATCGGCTCGGCGATGCAGGCGTCGAACACGCAACGCTTGTATAGAACGCGCCCGATCGGAGTGTCGTCGACCGTCAGGCCGAGAAACTGGTCGAGCTCGACGCCAGGCGGCGTGAGGATGCGCATGACGGGGTACTTCTTGTCCGCAGACTTGAACACGAGGATGTGGAGTACGGTATTGGGCCGATTGTCGGCGGCGACCGACTTGTACAGCTTGCATTCCTCGTCCTTGGTCCCCGGCGGCGTTTCGCAGCGGATCTGCCAGTCGCCGAAAGTCGCGCGGACGGCGCTCTGTGCGACCGCCAGATCGGGGCGACCACCGAGGGCCAGCGCCATCAGAATAGCTGCGAGGAGCATGCCTCCAAGCCCTCGCTTCCGAGCGCTGGTCGATGTCTGCATCGTCACAATCCTCAAATCGTCGGCGGCCGCCTCGTGCGGACGGAACCGAATCGGGGCCGGTAACCTACCCACCAACGCGGCGCAGGGGTATCGAGAAAGCAGAAACCCCGCATTGTGGCGGCCGCGTGATGGCGGAGAGGGCTTGCGGCGCGGGGCGAAGACCTAGCCTTTTGTCGCAGGCGCGAAGGTGCATTGCGGGCCGGCCGGAATTGTGGTTTGAGAGACCGGGATTCCCCCCGTCCCGCCGCGCACCTGCGAGGCCCGTCGATCGGACGTTTGGCTCAGCGGGTGATGGTCCGGCAGCGAGCCCATACGCATGCTGCGCGGCCCTTATGGCGATTTCGTCGAAGGAGGACGATTCTGGTGCTCAAGTGGTGCATGACCATTGCGGCCATCGCGGCCGCGCTCGTCCCCAGCGGCTCCGTCGCGCTTGCGGGCGTGGGGCAGCCGTCCCCATGGCAGATCGGCCTGCAGGAGTCTGCGTCCGTGGTCATGGACCAGCTGATCGGTTTTCACACTTTCCTGCTCGTCATCATCACACTCATCACCATCCTTGTGCTGGCTCTGCTCTTGATCGTGATGGTTCGGTTCAATGCCAAGGCCAACCCGACGCCGTCGCGAACGACCCACAACACCTTCATTGAAGTGGTGTGGACGGTGCTTCCGATCGTTATCTTGGGTGTCATCGTCGTTCCTTCATTCAAGCTGTTGTTTCTGGAGCTCGACATTCCGCCGGCCGACCTGACCGTGAAGGCCACTGGCCAGCAATGGTCATGGAGCTACAGCTACCCCGATAATGGCAACCTTGAATTCCCCTCGCTGCTGGCTCGGGACAAGCAGCCGCGCCTGCTCGCGGTCGACCACGAGATGGTGGTGCCGGTGAACAAGGTCGTGCGCGTTCAAGTCATCGGCGCCGATGTCATCCATTCCTTTGCGGTGCCGTCGTTCGGCATCAAGATCGACGCGGTGCCGGGCCGTCTCAACGAAACCTGGTTCAAGGCCGAGCACGAGGGCATGTACTATGGTCAGTGCTCCGAATTGTGCGGCCGCGATCATGCCTTCATGCCGATCGCGGTGAAGGTGGTGAGCGACAGCGAGTTCACGGCCTGGGTCGAGGACATGAAGAAGCAAGGCTTCGCCCGCGGCAACGAGGCGTCGCCGACCGCCTTCGCCGCGGTTGATGCGACCGGTATCAGGTGAGGCGCGGGATGCTTGGACGGTGCGACGATCACCGAAGGAACGGATGACGATGGACACGACTGTGACGGCTCATGGTGAGCACGAAGCGCACGACCACCCCACCGGCTGGCGGCGGTATGTCTATTCGACGAACCACAAGGACATCGGCACGATGTACTTGGTGTTCGCGATCATTGCCGGGATCATCGGCGCTACGCTCTCGGTGGCCATCCGGATGGAGCTGCAGAACCCCGGCCTGCAGATCTTCAGCAACCCGCACACCTTCAACGCATTCACGACGTCGCACGGTCTCATCATGATCTTCTTCATGGTAATGCCGGCGATGATCGGCGGATTCGGCAACTGGATGGTGCCGCTCATGATCGGCGCGCCGGATATGGCGTTCCCGCGCATGAACAACATCTCGTTCTGGCTGCTGCCGGCGTCGTTCACGCTGTTGATCATCTCCCTGTTCGTCGAAGGCGAAAAGGGATCCAACGGGGTCGGTGCCGGCTGGACCATCTACGCACCGCTGTCGACCACCGGCCATCCCGGGATGGCGGTCGATTTTGCGATCCTGTCACTGCACTTCGCGGGCGCATCGTCGATCCTCGGCGCCATCAACTTCATCACGACGATCTTCAACATGCGCGCGCCGGGCATGACGCTGCACAAGATGCCGCTGTTCGTATGGTCGATCCTCGTCACGGTATTCCTGCTGCTGCTGGCGCTGCCGGTGCTGGCCGGCGCGATCACCATGCTGCTCACCGACCGCAACTTCGGCACGAAATTCTTCAGCCCGGATGGCGGCGGTGATCCGCTGCTGTTCCAGCATTTGTTCTGGTTCTTCGGCCATCCCGAGGTCTACATTCTCATTCTGCCCGGCTTCGGCATGATCAGCCAGATCATATCGACCTTCAGCCGCAAGC
Organism: Xanthobacteraceae bacterium; assembly: GCA_052148715.1. Taxonomy (GTDB): domain Bacteria; phylum Pseudomonadota; class Alphaproteobacteria; order Rhizobiales; family Xanthobacteraceae; genus JBKQHQ01. The sequence goes on from JBKQHQ010000180.1 coordinate 9,865, forward strand.
CGGTGTTCGGCTATCTAGGCATGGCCTATGCTATGGTCGCGATCGGCTTCATCGGCTTCGTCGTGTGGGCGCACCATATGTACACGGTCGGCATGTCGACCAGCACCCAAGCCTATTTCATCCTTGCCACGATGGTGATAGCGGTTCCGACGGGCGTGAAGATCTTCTCCTGGATCGCGACCATGTGGGGCGGCTCCATCGAGTTCCGCGCTCCCATGCTGTGGGCGATCGGCTTCATCTTCTTGTTCACGGTCGGCGGCGTCACCGGCGTGGTGCTTGCCAATGCCGGCGTCGATCGGGTGCTGCAGGACACCTACTACGTCGTTGCCCACTTCCACTACGTGCTCTCGCTCGGCGCCGTCTTTACCATCTTTGCCGGCTGGTATTATTGGTTCCCCAAGATGACCGGCTACATGTACGACGAGACGATCGCCAAGGCGCATTTCTGGATCACCTTCGTGGGCGTGAATCTGGTGTTTTTCCCGCAGCACTTCCTCGGGCTTGCCGGAATGCCGCGGCGCATTGTCGATTATCCGGATGCCTTTGCCGGGTGGAACTTCGTGTCCTCCATCGGCTCCTACATTTCCTATTTCGGGATGATCGTCTTCCTCTTCGGCATGGCGCAGGCATTCATTCGCAAGGAAAAGGCCGCCAACAATCCATGGGGTGCGGGCGCGACGACGCTCGAATGGACGCTGTCTTCGCCGCCGCCGTTCCACCAATACGAGACCCTGCCGCGCATCCGGTGAGAGACAAGGATCGGAGCCGGGTCCGGTCCCGATCAACCAGCATCGCTTTGAGACGAACGACGTAAAAGTATGGCTCTGGTCACCGAAGGCGACACAATGCACGGTCTGCGGCCGGCGAACGGCGCCTTTGCGGCTCCGCAGCCGAGCCTCGCCGAGGTTGGCGACTATATCGCGCTGCTCAAGCCGCGAGTCATGTCGCTGGTGGTGTTCACCGCTTTGGTCGGGTTGGTCATCGCGCCGGCTGCGGTGCATCCTGTGATCGGGGCCACGGCGTTGATCTGCATTGCGGTCGGCGCGGGCGCCGCAGGTGCGCTCAACATGTGGTATGACGCCGATATCGACGCGCTGATGACGCGGACCTCGCAGCGGCCGATACCGCGCGGCCGCGTGCTGCCGGGAGAGGCATTGGCATTCGGTTTGACGCTTGCCGTGGGTGCTGTAGCGGTGCTCGGCCTCCTGGTCAGCTGGGTTGCGGCGGGGCTGCTCGCCTTCACGATCTTGTTCTACGCCGTCATCTATACGATGTGGCTCAAGCGCTTGACGCCGCAGAACATCGTGATCGGCGGTGCGGCCGGCGCGTTCCCGCCGATGATCGGGTGGGCGGCGGCGACTGGGGGCATCGGCATCGAGCCGATCGTGCTGTTCCTCATCATTTTCTTTTGGACGCCGCCGCACTTCTGGGCGCTCTCGCTTTGCCGCGCCGACGACTATGCGCGCGCCGGGGTGCCGATGCTGCCGGTCGTCGCCGGCGCGCGCGAGACGCGGCGACAGATCCTGCTCTACTCGCTCGTTCTGGCGCCGCTGGGCCTCGCGCCATCGCTGCTTGGGTTCGCCGGCTATTTCTATGGCGCGATGGCGGTCGTCACCGGCGCCGTGATGGTCGGCTTGGCGGCACGCGTATGGGCGGGCAAAGGCGAGGCGGCGGAGCGGCAATTGTTCGCCTTTTCGATCGTCTATCTTTTCCTGCTGTTCGCGGCGCTACTCCTTGAGCATCAGCTCGGCGGAGCGCTCACTGGCCTTTTCGCATGATCTGGGTCGAGCATGGCTGATGATCGAGAGCCGGGGATCGTGCTCACGCCGGAGCAGAAGCGCCGCCAACGTGCCCGCTCGATTGCGATTGCCGTTGCCCTCGGCGTGCTGGTGGCGATCTTCTATGCCGTCACCCTGGTCAAGGGTCCGGGCGTGCTGACCCGGCCGATGTAAAAGAGGGCGTGCCGGACGAATGGTTGCGACAGACCATCGGCGAGAGCAGACAGAGCGCGCGCGAGCCCGTGATCTGGTGATCGCGGCGGCTTGCGGCGCCTTTGTCGTGCTGATGGTTGGCATGGCCTATGCCTCGGTGCCGTTTTACACCTGGTTCTGCCGCGTGACCGGCTTCGGCGGGACGACGCAGGTGTCGACGGCGGCTCCCGGCGAGGTGCTCGCGCGGACGCTCACGGTGCGGTTCGATGCGAATGTGATGGGCGGGCTGCCTTGGCACTTCGAGCCGAAGCAGAACGCCATGCAGGTTCACATCGGTGAGGTGGCGACCGCCTTCTACACCATTGCGGATGAATCCGGACGCGAGACCGCGGGCCTTGCCTCCTACAACGTCAGTCCGCCTACCACCGGCGGCTATTTCGAGAAGATCAACTGCTTCTGCTTCACCGAGCAGCATCTCAAGCCGCACGAAACGCGGGAGATTGCGGTCGTATTTTATGTGGATCCCTCGCTCGTGAGAGACGCCGAGCAGGACGGTCTCAACACCATCACGCTGTCCTACACTTTCTACCCGGCGCGTCAGCCGACGGCTCCGGTTGCCGCCAGCGCCGCGTCGGAGCCGGGCGGCCGCTTGTAATGCAAGGACTTGACGCTGCGCGCGCGAGCGCGCCGCGAGCAGAATGAGAACGGAGACGATGACGATGGCCGAGGCGCACACCAAGCCGAACCACGACTACCACCTGGTCGACCCGAGTCCCTGGCCGGCCGTCGGTTCGGTCGCGGCCTTTCTCATGGCTGTCGGCCTCATCCTGTGGATGCACCAAGCGAGCCCCGCGGCGCCTTTCATCTTCGGCGTCGGCATCATCGGCATCGCCTACACCATGATCGGCTGGTGGCGCGACGTGATCGGCGAGGCGGAATACCAGGGCTTTCATAGCCGCGTGGTGCAGATCTCGCACCGCTACGGCATGATCCTGTTCATCGCATCCGAGGTGATGTTCTTCGTCGCGTGGTTCTGGGCCTACTTCAACACCGCGCTGTTCCCCGCCGACGTCCATCAGGTGATGCGCACGGAGCTCCTCGGCGGCGAGTGGCCGCCGAAGGGGATCGTGACCTTCGACCCCTGGCATCTGCCGCTGCTCAACACCCTCATTCTGCTCACATCGGGGACGACGGTGACCTGGGCGCACCATGCGCTGCTCGAGAACGACCGCAATGGGCTCAAATGGGGCCTCATTTGCACGATCGCGCTCGGGCTCACTTTCACCTGCGTGCAGGCTTATGAATACGCCCACGCTGCCTTCCACTATTCAGGCAGCATCTACGGCGCGACCTTCTTCATGGCGACAGGCTTTCACGGCGCGCATGTGATCATCGGCTCGATCTTTCTGATCGTGTGCCTCGTGCGCGCGATGGCCGGGCAGTTCAGCCCGACGCAGCATCTGGGCTTCGAGTTTGCGGCCTGGTACTGGCACTTCGTCGACGTGGTCTGGCTGTTCTTGTTCGCCTGCATTTACGTGTGGGGCTCTGGTGCGGGCGAAGCGGCGGGCGCAGGGTAGCGCTCGCGCCGGCGCTATCGTCAGGTAAGAGCGTTGCCATGGCGAATGAGTCCTTTGTCACGCCTTCGCCTTATGTCGCAGGCCTTTCCTGCCGCTGCCCGCGTTGCGGCAAGGGCAAGCTGTTCCGGGGTTTCCTCGAGGTGATGCCGAGCTGCACAGTCTGCGGGCTCGATTACTCATTCGTCGATGCCGGCGACGGGCCGGCCGTCTTCGTGATCCTGATCGCCGGTTTCGTGGTGGTGGGTGCCGCACTGATCGTCGAGATGCGATATCATCCGCCGTACTGGGTGCACGCGGCGCTATGGGGACCGTTGATCCTCGTTGTAACGCTAGTGCCGCTGCGCCTGCTCAAGAGCCTGCTGATAGCGTTGCAGTATCACCACAAAGCCGCAGAGGGCCGCCTGGAACGCAAGGGCGAGGCGTGAGGGCTCCGGCCAACCCTGCGCCGCAGCGCCGCACGGGCCTCATCAGCGCTGCGCTCGTGACCCTCATCGCGGTCGCGGTCCTCCTTGGGCTCGGCACCTGGCAGCTCGAACGCAAGCGCTGGAAGGAGGCCTTGATCGACACGCTTGATCGACGAGTCGCAGCGGCGCCGGTCGAGCTGCCTCCCCGCGCGATCTGGCCGCGCCTCGATCCGGCGCGGGACGAGTTTCGCCACGTCGCCTTTCGCGCCCTGTTCGCGCCGGACCAGGAGGCTTTGGTCTACACCAGCGGCTCGGCGTTTCGCACCGACGTCTCCGGGCCCGGCTATTGGGTCTTTGCTCCGGCCAGCCTTCCCGATGGCGCCGTTGTCGTGGTCAATCGCGGCTTTGTTCCGCAGGGCGGACCGCAGCGCCCCGGCAAGGCGCAAAGCGAGCCCGCCGGCAGCCTCGACATCGTCGGCGTCCTGCGCTGGCCGGAGGCGCGGGGCGCCTTCACGCCGGCCGACGAGCCCGACAAGAACCTGTGGTTCGTCCGTGATCCCGCGGTGATCGCCGCGGCCAAGGGCTGGGGCGCGGTTGCGCCGTTCTTGGTCGAGCAGGAGGCGCCGGTGCCGCCCAGTGGATGGCCGCGCCCCGGCCCGTTGACCGTGCAGCTGCGCAATGAGCATCTGCAATACGCCTTGACCTGGTACGGGCTTGCCCTGGCGCTCGTGGCGGTATTCGCTGTGTGGGCGCGGGGGGCGCGGCGGCAGGCCGCGTAGCGCAAAAAAGATGGCGATCCGATCGGCATCACACCTTAGCGGGTGTCTGCGCCGGCACGCCGGCCACGCGCGAGATCGCACGCAACTAAATATCTTACACAGTACGATTTCGGGCCGCCGAATTGAGCCGGGGCATGCTCGCCAACGGCCGCTTATCCCTAAGCATGCCGACCCCTCGGCAGCCCGCCGGGGCTCGGCTGTTTGCAAAAACCGGCGGTCCGGCGTTCCCTGACATCCAACTACGAGACTGGTTTGAACGGCTACGCCGCGCAAATCCGATGCTCTCTGCTCATTGGCTGCTGTGTCATGGTAATGACCGAACATCGGGAGCCGTATGCATCGAGAGGTTCAGGTACGGTTCTGGGAGCGCGCGGAGGTGAAAGTCCTCCGGGCGACTCGTCAAACAGAGAAAGGCTCATAGCGAGCATTTCTAGACCGCTGTACCCCCCGGAAACCGGACGCCCGCGAAATCCAGAGCGGCTACGCGAAACACCGACTTGAAGCGAATCGAAAAGATTGCCAGGCCGTTGTCATGGCAAAACGATGTCACACGTGCCAAAGAACTTTCGGGCTCATCAGGCACCGGTATGGCCTTAAGCAGTTCTGCCGAAGGAAATGTCTCAAAAAGTATAAGGATGACATCGAGCGGGAACTATGTCGCCGTCGAGGCTGGTTCTATTCGTTGGTCCGATAGAGGCGGAGCGTCATCGGTGCTGGCCAAATCGCTGTCCGCCAGATGTCGCCACGATAGGGCCGACAAAATAAGGGGAAAAGCCTCCTGGAGAAATGCAGGTGCCGCATCGATGACGGGCCGTTAATGGTATTAGGTCAAACGTGAACAAGTAGGCGCTGACGAACGCCGGTCGGGAAGCGCATTGCCTGATCAACCAAGTGAGGGGTAAGCATGAAGAAGCTAATGATGGGAACTGCGATTTCATTGGCCATAGTTGCCGGTGCTGCTGCTGCCGACCTATCCCCCGCTCCGGTCTATGGTAAGGCTCTACCGCCGGCGTGGAGCTGGAGCGGCTGCTATGTTGGTGGCAACGTAGGTGGTGGTTGGACCAACATATCGGCATACGACCCAAGACTTCTAATCAGCGACGGGAATACTAACGGCTCAGGCGTCGTCGGCGGCGGCCAGATCGGCTGCGACTACCAGATAGGTTCCCTCGTATTCGGCATCCAAGGTATGATCGACGGGACGAGCATCAGAGGCAGCGGCGTCGAACCGGTCCTGCCATTAACGAATAGCGGCTCGGTACCTTGGCTCGCCGCGTTGACTGGCCGGATCGGGTTCATTGTGCTGCCGACGACGCTGATCTACGCCAAAGGTGGTCCTGCCTTGGCACGCAACAACATCTCCACCGCGGTTACCGCAACCGGCGTGCCATTTTCCTCGACGGGCTACACCGCCGGCAGCGGCTGGATCGCCGGCGTTGGACTTGAACACATGTTTATGCCTCATTGGTCGGTGTTCGTCGAATATGACTACCTCAGCTCGAACACCCAAACCGAGACTTTCACTAATATGCTAGGATCAACATTTCCGATCAATATTACTCAGAACGTGCAGATGGGCATAGTTGGCGTCAACTTACGCTTCTGATCACGATCGCTCGGGGGTTCGATGGTCGGCTTTCCGCCGACTGTTGGGTCGAACATGCTGCCGCACAGCAAGCTACCAAGCGGCAAATCAGCCCCGCTCCACGGGGCTTTTTGTTAGATGCCGAGAAGACAGGCCTGCGTCAACCAGCCACCGCCTTTCGCTAGTCGGTTGACATGCTAAGCGCCGCACGTGAGAATGAGCAGTTCCAACTCAGTGGAGGCATCATGGCCAAGAAAGCATCAAAGCGTCGCGAATGGACCAAACAGGATATTCAAGAGCTGAAGGCGATGGCGAAATCGAAAACTCCCGCCCCAAAAATCGCCAAGTCTCTCAAGCGGACCGTGGGAGCAACACGGCAAAAAGCATTCAGCTTGGGTGTTTCGCTGGACTCTCGCTGACGGCGGAAAGCAGCATCTCGAAGCCTCGCTTCGACGGAGCTTTCTCTTTAGTGCGAAGGGCGGGCCACCCGGCGTTGGCGCTGCGGCAACGATGGAACGCGCCTAACCGCCGCGTTGTTGCGCATCGGACAAGACGACACGGTTGATACCCTTGGCTCTTCGCGTTCGGCTGCCGACTGTCGCCAGGGCTTTCTTGCGGTTGCATTGGCCGAAAGGCTTCGAGAGGACTAGAATGCGCGGTCACCGGTAAGCTGGATCGCTACTCGTTCGCAGGAGGTAAAACATGTCAATAGATTGGGGCTCTGTAAATTGGAGCTACGTTCTGCTGCTTTCAGGCTTCGCATTCATCGCAGCGTTCTTCGCCAATTTCATAACGCTTGGGTACCGGTTGGCTGGGGCAATTCTGACCGCCGTTCTGTTCGCCGGCCTCTTCGTGTTCGCAACCTATTATCCTCATGGCGTGGGGCTGCCTACGTTGAAGTAGCACGGCCTGCCTATTGCTAAAGCCGCGAGGTTCGCGTTACGCGCAACTTCGGCAGCCTGAGGATCAGTGGTTCGGATGATTATCCTGGGCCGTTCAGCAGCCTAGATCCTGCCCTCTGCTATTCTACCCAACCAGAAACCGCGCTCGTCGATTAGAGTACCAGGCATCTCTGTCTCCTGTAGACAACCAAGAGCCTCGAGAATGTCAACCGGGCGGCTCTCGCAAGCGCGCGCCGGTAGAGCGCCTCCGCCTCGGCATACCTGCCAAATCTCTTGTAGTAAGAAGTTAGCTCGTTGATACGTGTTGCGACCTCGCCATGATACGGACCAAGGATCTGTACGGCGTGAACCAAGGCGGGATCCGCGAAGCTCGAAAACGAATGTGCGAAGGAAATGAGCGACGAGTTCGATCTTGTTGTGGTGGGTAGCGGGATCGCGGGCCTTACCGCGGCGTTAACCGGCGCGCGGCTTGGGCTGAAAACGTTGGTCCTGACCGGCGATGTGCTTGGCGGCCAGCTCGTCAGCATCAATCATATCGACGGTTTTCCAGGCTTCGCGGACGGCGTAGCCGGCTACGATCTCTGCCCGATCGCGCAAGAGCAGGCGGTGACGGCCGGCGCCGAATTCGCTTCGGCGACGCTCGACCGGATTGCACCGCGACCGGGCGGGTGGCGGCTTGCTGCCGGCATCGGCCAAGAGTATCTGGCACGCGGCGTTATTCTTGCCACTGGCGCATCGCTTAAGCCGCTTGGTGTGCCGGGTGAGGAGCGCCTTCGCGGCAAAGGGGTGAGCCATTGCGCCAATTGCGACGCGCCGCTGTTGCGCGGCAAGAATGTCGCCGTTATCGGCGGCGGCGATTCGGCGGCACAGGAGGCGCTGACCTTGGCCGAGTCCGTCGCCAAAGTGTTCTTACTGCACCGCGGTAGGGTGCTCTCGGCGCAGGCCGCATATTGCGAAAGAGTGATGCAACAGCCGAAGATCGAGGCCCGCTTCAATCAAATTGTCGAAGAAGTTTTGGGCGACAGCGACGTGACGGGGCTGTGCGTGCGCGACCAAACAACCGGAGCGACGGCAACGCTCGAGGTCGCGGCGGTGTTTATTTATGTAGGCCTAAACCCCAACACGGCGTTCCTTGGCGGCCTGTTTGCTTTGGACGACACCGGGGGAATCCCCACCGACATCTCGACGCGCACCGCGCTGACGGGAATTTGCGCCGCAGGCGCCGTGCGTTCCGGCTGGCCGGGTCGCGCGGCGGCTTCGGCGGGAGAAGGCGCCACGGCAGCCATTGCGATCGAACGCTATCTGCGCCAAGATGATTGGGGCGATTGGGAGTGATTCATGGCCGAGCTTTTGACGGTTCACGATCCGCGCGGCTATCCGCCCAAGGTCACCGGCAAGCGATTGGCACCGCGGCTCGATTCGCTCGACGGCAAATTGGTCTATTTGGTTGATTGCCTGTTCGACAATTCCGCGGCCTTCATGGATCAGTTACGAGACTGGTTCCGCATTCATCTGCCCGCCGTCGAAACGAGAATCATCAGGCCGCGCGAGAGCTGGGTCGACGATCCGGGCATGCGCGCGGTGATCGAGAAGGAGGGCGACGCCGCAATCCTCGGCGTCGGTCTTTGAAGCACCTGTAGCCCGACGGTCGTCGGGTTGACCATGGCGCTGGAAGAAGCTGGCGTACCAAGTGTCGCGATCCACACGCATGTGTTCGCGCGCCTGGCGAAGGCAACGGCTCTGGCGAACGGGATGCCGCGCACTCGGCAAGCCTTCGTGCCACAGCCGGTCGTCGACAAGTCCCCCGCCGAGCTGCGCAGCTATATCGAAGGCACGGACCCGGTTTCGAAACGCCCGTTCATGCGCGAGCTGATCGAAGGCCTGTCGCGTCCGCTCGATGACGAGGATCTGAAGGGCCTTTCCTACGAGCGCTCGACGCCGCGCCTCCTCGATCCTGACAGCGAAGACAACCTCCAGACCCTGTTCCGCAATAATTTCTGGACCGATCAGCTGCCAATCATTTTGCCGACCGACGAGCGCGTCGCGGCGATGCTCACCGGCACGAGCCATAGGCCGAACGAAGTGGTGGGGCGCATGCGGCCGGCGAATTTTCGCGAGTTCTGGGAATACACCGTCGAGAAGGTCGCGGTGAATGCGGTCATGGCGGGCGCCCGGCCGGACTATTTCCCAGTGATCCTGGCGCTGGCGGCGAGCGGCGTCTCCGCGCGCTCCAGCAGCACGACCTCGATGGCGAATCTCTCGGTGGTCAACGGCCCGATCCGCGACGAGATCGGCATGAACACTGGGATCGGCGCGCTCGGCCCATACAACCACGCCAATGCCACCATCGGCCGCGCCTATGCGCTGCTGTCGCAGAACCTGCAAGGCGGATCGGTGCCTGGCGAATCCTATATGGGCTCGATGGGTAATTGGTACGGTTACACTGCCTGCTTCGCCGAGGCGGAGGAGCGCAGCCCGTGGCTGCCGCTCCATGTCCAGAAGGGCATGAAGCCCGACGAGAGCGCGGTGACGATCTTCTTCGGCGGTTGGCACACCAATTCCGGCTTCGGCCCGCGCGAGACCTGGCAGGATCAGTGGCGGCGCATCCTCGCCACCTTCAACTACACCCCGCCGCTCATCGTGCTCGACCCGATCGCGGCGCGCGGGTTTGCGGCCCTCGGCTTCGACAGCAAGGAAAAGCTCATCCAATGGTGCGCCGAGAATGCGCGTCTCAGCGCGCACGATTATTGGGACGAGCAGTGGATCCAGACGCTGTATCGGCCGCTTGGCGTCGCCGGCGTCGAGCCGTTCGCCTCGCGCCTCAAGGCCAAGCCCGACGAGCTGATCCGTATTTTCGAGCCGTCGGACATCAATGTCGTCGTCGCCGGCGGGGAGACGCAGGGCGCGTGGAAAATTTTTGGTGGCCGCTTGACCAAGACGGTCTCAATCGACTCTTGGCGTTGAGCCACGCGCGTCCCGGTGCGTACTCGACCGCATTTTTGCACCGCGGCGAACGGCAGCTGTGTGCCACAAGACTAAACCGCTCGCGCGGTAGGACGCTGCCGCAAGCGGCACCGCTAACAGCATGGCGCGACGGGGCTGTACCGGCATCGTGCGCGCCTCGGCGCTGCGTTTTCGCATCTTCGGACACAAAGCCGGGATACCATTCCGGATGGAGATGCCCTAAGTATGGGCCTGCACGGCGGTGATCGGGCTAGGAAAATAATCTCCGGATCGGCGCGAGTTGGATTCGGCGAGGGCTGAAGGGCTGTTGCTTGAAGCGAAGGGTTGCTTGACTTGCGCTATATTTCTACCCGGGGTGAGGCTCCCCCGCTCGGCTTCGTCGACGTGATGCTCGCGGGTCTGGCCCGCGATGGCGGGCTCTACGTGCCGGAGACGTGGCCGCGGCTCGACGCGCAGACGATCGGCGGATTTCTCGGCCGGCCGTACCCCGAGGTTGCGCTCGAGATCCTCCGCCCCTTCATCGGCGGCGGCATCCCCGAGCCCGATCTCGCGCGCATCGTGCGCGAAGCGTATGAGGCCTTCCGTCACCCGGCCACCGCGCCGCTCGTGCAACTCGGCGTCAATAGCTTCGTGCTCGAGCTTTTTCACGGGCCGACGCTCGCCTTCAAAGACATCGCGATGCAGGTGGTGTCGCGCCTCATGGATCATACCTTGGCGCTGCGCGGCGAGCGCACGACCATCGTGGTGGCTACTTCAGGCGACACCGGCGGCGCGGCGGTCGAGGCCTTTCGCGGCCGTCGGAATATCGATGTGGTGGTGCTGTTTCCCAATAATCGCGTCTCCGACGTTCAGCGCCGAATGATCACGACGGCCGCGGACGACAACGTGCATGCACTGGCGATCGAAGGCACCTTCGACGACTGCCAAGCCATCGTGAAGGCGCTCTTCAACCATCATGCCTTCCGCGATCGGGTGCGATTGTCCGGGGTCAACTCGATCAACTGGGCGCGCATCGCCGCCCAGACCGTCTACTACTTCACCGCAGCCGTCACATTGGGGGCGCCGCTGCGCCGGCCGGCCTTCACGGTGCCGACCGGCAATTTCGGCGACGTCTATGCGGGCTATGTGGCGCAGCGCATGGGCTTGCCGATTGACCGGCTGGTGGTGGCGACGAACGTCAACGACATCTTGGTGCGCACGCTGACGACCGGCGTCTACGAGCCGCGCGAGGTGGTGGCGACTACCTCACCCTCCATGGACATTCAGGTCTCTTCGAACTTCGAGCGATTGCTGTTTGACGCCTATGGACGCGACGGCCGCGCGCTGCGCGCGCTCATGGGGTCGCTGGCGCAGTCCCGTCGCGTCACCTTGTCGGCGCGGGCGCTCTCCGATATCCGCACCCACTTTAGCGCCGATCGCGCCGACGAGGAGGAGACCGCGGCCACCATGCGGACCGTGTTGCGCGAGACCGGCTATTTGCTCGACCCGCATACGGCCGTCGCCGTTGCGGTCGCCGAAAAAGAGATTCGCGATCCGGCGGTGCCGATGATCATTCTCGGGACCGCGCATGCGGCCAAATTCCCGCAAGCGGTGGAACTCGCCTGCGGGGTGTGGCCGCAGCTGCCGGATTGGCTCGCCGATCTCATGGAACGTCCGGAGCGCGTCACGGTGCTCCCGGCTGAGGAGGCCGCGGTCGAGCGGTTTGTTCTTGCGGCGAGCCGCGCCGCGCGCGAAGGAGCCGCAGCATGACGGTCGAAGTCACCCGCTTGCCGTCCGGTCTGACGGTCTTGACCGACGCGATGACGCATCTTGAAACCGCGTCGCTCGGCGTCTTGGTCGGCTCCGGCAGCCGCGACGAGCACGCCGACGAGCACGGCATCTCGCATCTGCTCGAGCACATGGCGTTCAAGGGCACGGCGCGGCGAACCGCGCGGCAGATTGCCGAGGAGATCGAGGCCGTCGGCGGCGATCTCAACGCCGCGACCAGCAGCGAGACGACGGCCTATTACGCGCGCGTGCTGCGCGCCGACATCCCGCTCGCGCTCGACGTGTTGTCCGACATCTTGGCCAACTCCGCGTTCGATCCCGAAGAGCTCACGCGGGAGAAGAACGTGATCGTGCAGGAGATCGGCGCAGCCGAGGACACGCCTGACGATCTGGTGTTCGAGTACTTGCAACGGACCGCGTTTCCCAACCAGCCGATCGGCCGTTCCATTCTCGGGACGCCTGCGACCGTGCGCTCGTTCGATCGCAAGCGGTTGCTCGGTTATCTGCAGCGCCATTACCGCGCTCCCGACATGGTGGTCGCGGCCGCGGGCGCGGTGGATCACGATGCCATCTTGGAGGAGGTAGACCGCAGCTTCAGGGCGTTCACGGGTCCGGCGGCTGCGCAGCCGGAACCGGCCCGCTTCGGCGGCGGCGCCTTGATCGAGGCGCGCGACCTCGAGCAGGTGCACATTGCCCTCGCCCTGCACGGCGTCCCGCAGCTCGATCCGTCGCTCTTCAGCCTGCAAGTGTTCACGAGCATTGTCGGCGGGGGCATGTCTTCGCGCCTGTTCCAGGAGGCGCGAGAAGTACGCGGCCTCTGCTACTCAATTTATGCCTTTCACATGCCATACGCCGACACGGGCATGTTCGGCCTTTATGCCGGCACGGATGCGACGGACGTAGCCGAGCTGATGCGCGTCGTGGTGGACGAGCTCAATGCTGCCGCGCAAACGCTAAGCGAGGCGGAGATCGCCAGGGCCAAGGCGCAGATGAAAGCGGGACTGCTGATGGCGCTGGAAAGCTCCGGCGCCCGTGCCGAGCAACTCGCGCGGCAGATGCTCATTTATGGCCGGCCGATCCCCCTCGACGAGATCGTCGCAAAGATCGATGCGGTGACCGTTGAGAGCGCGCGTGCGGCCGGGCGGGAGCTGATCGCACGCGGCCGGCCGGCGATTGCTGCACTTGGGCCGGGCACAGGACTTGAAAGCGCGGTCGGCATCGTCGAAAGTCTGGCCCGTCGAGCCGCGTGAGCTGTCGAGGCGGGTGGGGAAATCCAGTCGTGGTCGGTCTCTCCTGCGGCGCGTATCACGCCTGTTAGCCCATGGCCTTCTTTCGCGCCGTTACTTTTTCTGATTCGGTCCCGGCCTTGGCGGGCGAGGGGGTTGTGCTCCGGCCGCCGCAAATGACCGATTATGCCTCCTGGGCGGGCTTGCGCGAAATAAGTCGCGACTTCCTCACGCCGTGGGAGCCAACCTGGCCGGCGGATGATCTCACGCGGGCGGCCTTCCGTCGACGCTTGAAGCGCTATGCCGAGGATCAGCGCACCGACCAGGCCTATGCGTTCTTTCTGTTCCGCCGGGAGGACGAAGAGCTGATCGGCGGCTTGACGCTTGCCAATATCCGCCGCGGCGTCGCGCAGGCGGGCAGTCTCGGCTATTGGATGGGTGCGCCATTCGTGCGGCGCGGGTACATGACCGCGGCGGTGCAGGCGCTCATTCCCTTCACATTCAGCACGCTCCGATTGCATCGACTCGAAGCGGCCTGTATCCCAACCAATGCGGCCTCGATTAGGCTCCTGGAGAAGACCGGATTTTCGCGCGAGGGCTATGCCCACGAGTATCTATGTATCAATGGGATTTGGCAGGACCATCTGCTGTATGCACGGCTGCAGGACGATCCGCTGTGATTAACCGTATCGGCGGGCTACACGTCGCCTTGGGAACGCCACCGTCAGATTGCTATACAATAGTAGGATGATAACGCGGCGGAGAGGGGTGTCGGGGTCAATGCTTGGCAAGCGAATGATCGAGGCAACACGGAGCGCCGGCGGGCCGTTGCTCGCGATCGCGCTCTTGGCGTCGTTGCCGCTGCTCGAGGCTTGCTCTTCCGCGGGCCTGTTCGGTTCATCGCCGCCCAAGGATTCTGACACGACGTCGACGGTTTCTGCGCCGCCGCCTGCTGAATCCCCGGGGCTGACTGACCGCTTGAGCAGCTTCTTCCGCGCTGCGCCGCCGAAAAATGCCACGGAGGGTGTCGGCGGTCCGTCGACCGATATCGACTGTCCACTGGTGGACGTCCGCAAAGGCGCGTCGACCTACTCCGTCAACTCGAATGAGCAAGGTCCGTCGGCGATCGCCTTGCGCTATCAGGTGACGATTGGGCGCACGGCACGCCAATGCGCCGTGGTTGGAACGGACATGCGGATCAAGGTCGGGGTGCAGGGACGGGTGATCCTTGGACCGGCTGGCGCCCCCGGCACCATCGAGGTGCCGCTGCGCTATGCGATCGTGGAGGAGGCTCCAGAGTCGAGGACGGTCGTGACGCGGTTCTTTTTGATTCCCGTTGCCGTCGGGCCGGATCAAACCAATGTGCCGTTCACCCACATCGTGGAGGATCTGACATTTCCAATGCCGAAAGCTAACGAGGATCTCGATTCCTACGTGATCTATGTGGGCTTCGATCCGCAGTCGGCAAAACCTCCCGAGCGTAAGCCGGAGCGCAAGCCAAAGGTAGCCAAGCAACGGCCTCCCAGCTGAGAGAACTTTTTCTTGGAAATGTGTGAAGCCGTGATCTGGGTCGCACGATAATACTACCAGCCGCGAAGCGTGGCCACCGTGCCCTTCAGGGCGCGCATGTCGGCGATAATCGTACGCGCGCCGGCTTGGGTGAGCTGGGCCGGCAAATTGGGGCCGGCATGGGAGCCGCCCACGAAACCGATCGGCGTCATGCCCGCTGCGCTCGCTGCTGCTACGCCGGCTGGTGAGTCCTCGACGACGATGCAGTCCGCCGGCGGCACGCCCATCTTGGCCGCGACGTGCAGGAACAGGTCCGGCGCCGGCTTGCCGTGCCGAACCTCGCTCGCGGAAAAAAGATTGGTGTCGAAGAACCGAAGCAGCCCCGTGGTCTCGAGGCTCACGCGCACCCGGTCGAGCGTCGAGGACGAGGCGACGCTTTTCGGTCCGCGCAGCCAGGTAAGGGCGTAGGCCATATGCGGCATCGGCTGCAATTCAGCGCGGAATCGACGCAGCGTGCCGGCCGCAACGACGGCGCCGAAATTGGGTGGCAGCTTGCGCTTGAAGGCGGTCTCGACCGCGGCAAACATGTCCGACGGCCGCCGGCCGGTGAAATAGCGCGCGACAAAATCGGGCGTCAGCGGGAAGCCCGCCCGGGTAAATTCCTGAGCCGCAACGGCGGCGGCGATCGGCTCGCTGTCGACCAGTACGCCATTGCAATCGAAGATGACCATCGGCCTGCTCCGATTCCTCGCGGCCAGCCAACTCCTGACCGCCAGGTAATTGGGTATAACGTTATGATAATGACAGCCTGTCAGCGGTAATCAACGACCGTCGCGTGACAGGGGCGGTTTTGCACAGGGAATGCCCCTGCCTGTGGAAAACAGCGGTTTGGCGAAGGAAAAAGCGAGGCTGGGGGGCTTAGTTCAGCTTCTTCTTGACGTCATCGACGCCCTTGGCGAGGAGCTCGTCCGCAAGCTTGCCGCGCACCGTCCGCGTCAAGACCCGCTCGGCCGCCGCGACGGCCGCCTCGGCCGCGGCGGCGCGAACATCGGCCAAGGCCTGCGCCTCCGCCTGAGCGATCTTCGTTTCCGCCATTTTGGTCCGGCGGACAACGAAATCCTCCATCTTGGCCCTCGCGTCGGTGGCGATCCGCTCGGCCTCGGCCTGAGCGCTCGCAATGATGTCGCTCGCCTCGCGCTCGGCATCGCGCTGCCGGCGCTGATAGTCCGCAAGCAGCTTTTCGGCCTCATCGCGCAGGCGGCGCGCGTCGTCGAGCTCGGCCTTGATCCGCGCCTGGCGCTGGTCGAGCGCCGCCAAGAGCTTACGGTGCACGCCCACATACATGAGGATGCCGACAAAGATGAAGAATGCGACCGCAACCCAGAATTCGGGCTCTAACATCTGCACCCTCAATGCTTGAGTACGTCCTCAACGGCGGCAGCTAACTCTTGCTCCGGCACCAGCGTGCCGATCAGCCGTTCGACGATCGCGCCGGCTGCCTCGACCGCAATACCGCGCACGTTCGCCATAGCCTGCGTCTTGGTGGCGCTGATCGTGCGCTCCGCCTCGGCGAGCTTGACGTCGAGCTTGCCCTCGATCGACTTGCGCATCTGCTCGGACTCGGCGAGCTGCTGCTGCCGGGTCTCGGCAGCGATCGCCTGCGCGCGCGTGCGGGCATCGGCGAGCGCCTTCTCATACGCGTTCATCGCCGCATCGGATCGGTCCTTGAGGCGCTGGGCCTCGGCCAAGTCGCCGGCAATGCGGTTGTGGCGCGCCTCGAGGATCGAGCCCACCCGAGGCAAAGCGAGCTTTGCCATAACGACGTAGAGAATGACGAAGGTCAGGCCGAGCCAGACGAGCTGCGCGCCGAAAGTCTCGCGCTGGAACGGCGGAAAGCTCCCTTTGTGCCCGCCGGGAGCCTCCGTATGCGCCGTCGTGGTTTCAGCCATCGAGCGAACCGATGCGAGCGCAGCAGCTGGTCACAGCGCGAACAACAGCAGCAGCGCGATCAGCAAGGAGAAAATGCCCAGCGCCTCGGTCACGGCGAAGCCGAAAATGAGGTTGCCGAACTGGCCTTGCGCCGCCGACGGATTACGCAGCGCTGCCGCCAGGTAGTGGCCGAAGATTGAGCCCACGCCGACGCCGGCGCCACCCATGCCGATGCAGGCGATGCCGGCTCCGATGTACTTCGCGGCAACTGGATCCATGTAAAGCTCCTTCTTGAGGTTTGGCGGGACGATATGGCCGTCAGTGGCCCGGGTGAATGGCGTCGTTGAGATAGATGCAGGTGAGGATGGCGAACACGTAGGCCTGCAGGACCGCCACGAGCGTTTCGAGCGCGGTCAGCGCCACGGTCAGCGCGAGCGGCAGCAGGGCGCCCAGCCAGCCGGCGACGCCGAACGCGCTCAGCATGACGACGAAGCCCGCGAACACCTTGAGCGTGATATGGCCGGCCAGCATGTTGGCGAACAGTCGCACGCTGTGCGAGACCGGCCGGGATAGGAACGACATCACCTCGATGGCCGTGACCAGCGGCAGGATCACGATCGGGACGCCGCTCGGCACGAACAGCTTGAGAAAATGCAGGCCGTTGCGCCAAAAGCCGTAAATGACCACCGTGAAGAACACGAGCAGGGCGAGCGCCACCGTGATGATGATGTGGCTCGCCACCGTGAAGCCGTACGGGATCAGTCCCATCACGTTCGTGAAGAGGATGAACATGAACAGCGAGAATACGAGCGGAAAGAAGCGCATCCCCTCGTTGCCCGCCGTGTTGCGGACGGTGCTGGCGACGAACTCGTAGGACAGCTCGGCGAGGGACTGCATGCGCCCCGGCACGAGCGCGCGCCGCGCCGTCGCCCCGAGCAGGAACCCTGCGATCAACACCACGGCAATCGTCATGAACAGGGCGGAATTGGTGAAGGCGAGGCTCCACGCCCCCATCCACCCGATCGTGAACAGCTCGTTGATCTGAAACTGGTGGATAGGATCGCCCATGCCGAATACCTGTATCGCGGTCGCGCCGGTTACTTGAGCCGGCTGGCGCAATGCTCCCTTATTGCGGCGGCTTGGTGCCGCTGCCTCGCTCGGCGACGACGCCTGCCGCGCGCATCACGTTGAGGACGCCCGCGGCAAAGCCGAGCAACAGAAATACAATCAGCCCCCACGGCGAGGTCGCGAGCCAGCGGTCGAGCAGCCATCCGAGCGCCGCACCCAGGATGACGCCGCCAACCAGCTCGCTCGAGAGCCGGATGCCGCGTGCAAAAGCCGATCTATCGGCAGTTTGACCTGGGCCTGCAGCGGGTGTCGGGCTTGGCTGCACTTGGCCGAGCCGATCGCCGAGACGCGCAAGCCTCGCGGAGAGAGCAGCCTCTTCGGACGGCGGGTCCCTGCGATCTCCGTTATCGCGCGTGCCGTCAGCCATGCCTTCGACACTCGCGGACGAACCCAAAAGATCGCACGAAGCCCATCGCCCTTAAAGCCGCGCGGACCATAATGAGTGGAGGATTTCAAGTCAAGAAACCGACACTTTCGATCAAAGCGTTGGAATGACAGATCATTTCCTGGCTGGAGAGGCGTCACGCGGCGCCGGGTCGCAAAGCCATCCGGCCGGATTAATCGCAAGCGGCACCAGGATCATTGGCGTACTTCGCCGCAACATGCGCTAAGATATCGTGTAATTGACGGTGTTGGGGTGAAGAGGAAGCGCGGATGATCCGCACGGCTCTTGCGGTCCTGCTTGGCGGAGCGGCGCTCGCGCCCTGTGCGCTGGGGCAGAACCCTCCGGCCGAGAGCGAGGACGGCCGTTACAAGTTCGAGCGGGTGCAGGAGGGGTTTGTCCGGCTCGATAGCCGCACCGGTCAGGTCTCCCTGTGCAGCCCGCACTCGGTCGGGTGGGCCTGCCAGGGGATGCCCGAGAGCCCGGCCGCGCTCGAAAGCGAGGTCGCCCGGCTGCGGCGCGAGAATGATGCCCTGAAGAAGGAATTATTGGCGCATGGCCTCGATCTGCCGCCGGGCGCGGCATCAACACCGTCAGAGACGCAGGGCGGCGACCATGATTTGAAGCTGCCGAGCGATGCCGAGCTCGATCGAGTGATGACGTTCATGGAGAAAGCCTGGCGGCGGCTGGTCGATATGATGATCCATTTGCAGCGGGACGTGATGAAGAAGAGCTGACGCGTGTCCGCCGCCACCATCACACCCGTCCAGGTGGTCGCTACCGCGACGCTGTCGATCGACACCAAAGGGGCGGGTTTCACGGAGCTGACGGACGCCGCCGCGCGCTTCGTTGCGCAAATCGAGGCGGGCGAGGGCACCCTCTTCCTGTTCCTGCGACATACCTCGGCTTCGCTCCTGATCCAGGAAAACGCCGACGCCGATGTCCGCGCGGACCTTACGACCGCGCTGAACCGTCTGGCGCCGGTCGATGCCGGTTGGCAGCATGACGTGGAAGGTCCCGACGACATGCCGGCCCATGTAAAAGCCATGCTCACCGGAGTGTCGCTGTTCGTCCCGGTGATCGGCGGGACCTTGGCGCTCGGCACGTGGCAGGGCATCTATCTCCTAGAGCATCGTGCCCGGCCGCATCGACGCGAAATTGTGCTGCAATTCATCGGTAGCAAGCGGTGACCGCCGGATCGCATGTGTCGCCGCATGGCCTCGCCGGAGCTTACGCGGCCGATGGCGCTGCTCCGGAGGGCCCGGGTAGGGGCTTGCGTTGTCGCAAGCGCAGCGAAACAATGGTTGTCAGGCGGCTGATTTGCGCGCGCTTGCGCAGCCGGCCGCGGAGCTGGAGCGTCAGCGTTACGGCGAGGATTGCTCCAGCCGGAGGATGCCGGAGGCCTCGTCATTGGAGTCATCTGCCTCTTATAGGCTGCTCATAGCCGACGATCACCCGCTGTTTCGGGGTGCATTGAGCGAGGCCATCTCCGCCCTGTTCGACCGCGTCGAGATTGCCGAAGCCGGTACCTTCGACCAGGTCGCCAAGCTGCTCGACAGCGGCGGGGAAGTCGACCTCATCCTGCTCGACTTGACCATGCCCGGGGTTCGCGGCTTCTCCGGGCTCATGTATCTGCGCGCGCAATATTCCAGCGTGCCGATCGTGATCGTGTCGGCGAGCGACGAGCCGTCGGTGATCCGCCGCTGCATGGATTTCGGCGCATCCGGCTTCATCCCCAAGACGCTCGGCATCGAATCCATGCGGGCGGCGATCGTGTGCGTGCTGGAGGGCGGAGTCTGGACGCCGCCCGATATCGATCTGCGATCGGGATCGGATTCCGGGACGGTCGAGCTGATGGGCCGGCTCGCCACGCTGACGCCGCAGCAGGTGCGGGTGCTGATGATGCTTTCGGAAGGTCTGTTGAACAAGCAGATCGCGTATGAGCTCTCAGTGTCGGAGGCAACCGTGAAGGCCCATGTTTCGGCGATCTTGCAGAAATTGGGCGTGGAAAGCCGCACCCAGGCGGTGATCGCCGCCGCGAAGATCGAGCAAGGCCAATGGCCGTCGATCGCGCCGCAAGCCGGTTGAGAGCGCGGGCGTTCCGGGTCAGAGCATCACCAAGCCAAGATGGGCCGCCTTGGCGACCGCTTCGGTACGGCTGTCGGCATCGAGCTTGCCGAGAATGGCGGCGACGTGAAATTTGACGGTGTGGAAGGAGATTCCCAGCCGACGCGCGATGGCCTTGTTGGAAGCGCCGTCGGCCATGGCGGCGAGCACCTCGAGCTCACGCTTGGTCAGGAGCGGACGGCCTTCTGCATCGCGGGTCGGGAGCGTGTCGGGATCCGGCGATTTTTCCGCTAGGAAGGTTTCAAGCAGGCCAGGCGGCAAGACGACGAGGCCGTTGGTCGCCGCGGCAATCGATGCCAGGATTTCGGCAGGACTGGCCGAGCGAGGAATGATGGCCTTCGCCCCGGCGCCAAGCGCGTCGAGACCTCCCTCGTCTGTCTCGCCGATCAGGACGATGAAGGCCGTGCCGGGATGCCGGACGAGCCAATCATTCAGCT
Source organism: Xanthobacteraceae bacterium (assembly GCA_052148715.1). Classification (GTDB taxonomy): domain Bacteria; phylum Pseudomonadota; class Alphaproteobacteria; order Rhizobiales; family Xanthobacteraceae; genus JBKQHQ01. Next base: position 30,512 of record JBKQHQ010000180.1, read on the forward strand.
GCTCCCGCTGTGGCGCATCGGCGAGAACGGCATCGACCCGATCGCGTTCGATCCATTGGCTTAGGGTTTGCGGGCTGGCCGTGGCGCCGAGCAAGGCGACGCCCGGCTGCTCCCGCACGCACCGTTCGAGCCTGCTGCGCAGGCTCGAATCGGCAGTGTAGATGGCGACGGCGGGCATGGGCGCAGGGCCTCGTCAGCACGGACCCGGCGTCGGTCCAAGACAATCCTTACGTCAGCGGACGCTCGCCAATGACCACCGCCAGCGGGGCGGCGACGCCGCCGCGCAGCAGCTGCAAGTCGACGCTCGTGCCGGGGCTCTCCGGTCCGAGCAGGTGCATCACGTCACGCACCCGTTCGACCGGCTTGCCGTTCCATGTCGTGATAATGTCGCCTACCAGCAAGCCGTGACGCGCTCCTGGTCCGTCGGGATCGATGCTCGCCACGAGAACGCCGCGCTTGCTCTCGCTAGGCCCGGCGCCACCGGTCTGACGCGGCAAGCGCACGTGTTGCAGGCCGGCGCCGAGATATCCGCGGCTGACATGTCCCTTGGCCAGGAGCTGATCGACCGCGCGGTCGATCGTCGACTTCGGGATTGCCAAGACCCGCCGGCGAGGCCCGGTTACGACCATGCCCAGCACCCGGCCCTCGCAATCGATGAGGGCGCCGCCCTCGGCGGCGGGGCTGAGCGCAAGATCAAGACGCAGCAGACAGTCGATGGTGCCGCCGCGCATGCTGTGCCACGCGCCGCCGACAAAAGCGACGATACCAAGGCTAGCAACGGGCGCGCCGTCGTGCCCGCCGACCGCAAGCACGGCGTGGCCCGCGCGCAGCGATGCCGCGTCCGCCGTTTCCACCGCCGGCATTCCATCCGGCGCAAAGCGGAGCACGGCTACGTCGGTCGACGGGTCACGCCCCGCCAGCGTGGCGGCCACCTTGCGGCCGCCGGGGAGCACGATGGCGAGATCCTCGTCCCGCTCCAAAACCTCTTCAGCCGTCACGATGACGCCGGGGCGCCAATGAATGCCGCTCGATGCATATCGTCCCCCTCCGTGCACGGCGACGATGCCGGGCGCGGTACGCGCGACCAGCTGCGCGGTGTGCTCCGAAAAGGCGACGAGGGGATTGTTAGACTCGGCCATGTTGAAAACCTCCGAAACTTGGCATGGCCGCGATATGGCACGCAGGTGCGGCGGCGACTACTGACCACATGGCCGGGTCGCGGCTTTCAGCAAGGCTCCGCATTCATCGATTGCATCGCGTTTGCGACAGAGAGCCCGTTGCGCCGATCAGCGGCTCTCGCCGTCACTCGGCGGCGACCACGCGCTGCGCGCGCCACTGGGCAAGGAGCGCCCGCAAGGCCGCCGGCTTCACCGGTTTGCTGAGGACCGCGATGCCCCGCGCCCGTGCCTGCGTCCGCAGGCGCGGGTCTTGGTCGGCGGTGATGAGAATCGCCGGCATGTCGGGACCGAAGCGCTGTCGCAATTCGATGATCGCCTCGATGCCGTTGCCTTGATCGAGGTGATAGTCGACGAGAAAGCCATTGAGCTGCACCCCCGCGTCGGCGCTGGCGGCAAGGGCTTGCGCCAGATCCCCAGCCTTGACGACGCGGCAGCCCCAGCCGCCGAGCAACGCCGCCGTTCCGGCGACGATGGCCGGCTCGTTGTCGAGGCACAAGACGACGGTGCCCGCGAGTTCGCCGGGGTCGACGCGAACGACGGCGCGTTCCGGCATCGCGCTGGTCGCTTCGGCGGTAATCGGCACGGCAACCGAAAAGTGCGATCCGCGCCCAACTTCCGATGCGAGATCCACCTCGTGGTCGAGAACGCGGGCAATCCGCTCCACGATGGAGAGCCCAAGCCCGAGCCCGCGGGCCACTTGCGCTCCTTGATCGAGGCGATGAAATTCCTGGAAGATGGTGCGCGTCTTGGACGCCGGTATGCCGAGGCCCGTATCGTAAACGCTGATCCGCAGCCTGGCGCCCTCGCGTCGGCAACCGACCAGAACGCGGCCATCGAGCGTATATTTGATCGCATTGGAAACGAGATTCTGTAGCAGGCGCCGCAACAGGCGTCGATCCGATCGCACCGCCGCCGAGCTCTTCACAAATACGAGTTTTAGACCCTTTGCCCGCGCCAGCGGAGCGAATTCGACCTCGATCCGCCGCAGCAGATCTTGAATATTGACGCTCGAGAGTTCCGGCTGCATGACGCCGGCATCGAGACGCGAAATGTCGAGCAGGGCGCCGAAAATCTCCTCCACGGCCTCGAGCGAGGCGTCGATGTTGCCGATCAGGTCGCTCTCCGCACCCGGTCCTTGGCGTTCGACCAGGCTCGTGACATAGAGCCGCGCTGCATTGAGTGGCTGCAGGATGTCGTGGCTTGCTGCCGCCAGGAAGCGGGTCTTTGAGATGTTGGCCTCGTCGGCGTCCGCTTTGGCGCGGGCGAGCTCGGAATTGAGCCGTGTCAGTTCCTCCGTGCGTATTTGCACCCGTCGTTCGAGCGTCTCGTTGGCACGCTCCAGGGCCTCGGCCGCCTCGACGCTCGGCGTGATATCGGTGAAGGTCGTGACAATGCCGCCGTCGGGCATGCGATTTGAGCGAACCTCGATGACGAGGCCGCCGTCGTTGCGCCGCTCGAGAAACGGCTCAGTCCCTGCGAGATAGCCGGCCATTCGCTCGCGCACGACGACGGCGAGCTCGTCGCGGACGCCGCTGCGCTCGGCATTGAAGCGAACGATTTGCTCGAGTCCGATGCCGGCCCGCGTCAGCTCCGGTGGCAGGTCGATGATCTCGCCAAAACGGCGGTTCCAGCAGATCAATTGCAAGTCCTTATCGAACACGGCGATCCCTTGACGAACATGATCAAGGGCGGTCTGCAGGATCTCGCGGTCGTAGTGGATCGCGGTGTTGGCGTCGTCGAGCAGCTTCAGCGCCGCCTTGGTCGACACGGTGCGTTTGCGCAGCAGCAGCGAGAGGACGAAGCGCGAGGACGCGGCGCCGATGGCGGAGGCGAGCAGATGCTCGGCGTGGCGCAGCAGCTGGAAGTCGGCATCGGCTTGCGACTCGAGGCTGATGCCGCGACTGCGCGCAAAGCTTTCGAACGACGTGCGCGTTCGTTCCTCACCAATATAGCGGGCGACCGCCGTGGCAAGCTCCTCGACCGTTACCGAGGAGCGCCACAGTCGAAGACTGGGGGTCGGCGCCAGCGTCGAGGGTACGAACAAATTCGCCTGCAGGCTTTCGATCGCGGTCGGCGCCCGTGCGAGCGAGAAACCGATATAAGCCAAGACGTTGAGGCCGAGGCTCCACACGACCCCATGCTCCAGCGGCGGCAGCTCGACGCCGAGCAGACCTTCCGGCCGCAGCAATGCGATGGCGAACGGACCCTCATGCAGTATCCATTCGCCGACAATGCCGACATCGGCAAAGCTCGGGAGCAGCAGAGTGTAGGCCCATACCAGAATGCCAACCGTCATTCCCGCAATGGCGCCGGCGGCGGTCGCGCGCCGCCACACCAAGCCGCCGAAAAAGGCGGGCGCGAGCTGGGCGAGCGCTGCGAAGGACAACAACCCGATCGAGGCAAGCTGGGCCTCCGCGGCCGAGCGGTAGTAGAGATAGGCGAGCAGCAGGATCGCAAAGATGGCGATCCGGCGCACCGTCAGCAGCAGCGTGCCGACGTCCCCTCGCTCGGCAATGAAGCCGTGCCGTTGCTGGAGTATCAGCGGCACGACGATATCGTTCGAGATCATGATCGCGAGCGCGACCGACTCGACAATGACCATGGCGGTCGCGGCGGAGAGACCGCCGACAAAGGCGATGATGGTGACGATGTGCGAGCCCGCCGCGAGCGGCAGCGCCAGCACGAACATGTCGCTGTCGACCTGGCCCGCCGGAAACGTCAGCAGGCCGGCAATGGCGATCGGCACCACGAACAAATTGATGAGCACGAGGTACAGCGGAAACAGCCAGGCGGCCCGCTTGATCTCGGCTTCGTTGTTGTTCTCGACCACGGTGACGTGAAATTGGCGCGGCAGCAGGACAATCGCGCCCAGCGACAATAGGGTCATGGCGACGAACATTCCGGGGCGTATTTCGCGCGTCAGCGCGGCCGCCGTGTCGTTGCGTCGCATGGCTTGTGTGAACAGGTCGACCGGTCCGTCAAACATCCAGAAGGTGACGAAGGCACCGACAGCTACGAAGCAGACGAGCTTCACGATCGACTCGGTCGCCACTGCCAGCATCAGCCCATGTTGATGCTCGGTGGCGTCGATGTGGCGGGTGCCGAACAGCACCGCGAACGTGGCCATCGACAAGGCCACGAACAGCGCGATGTCGCCGAGCACCGGCTGCGTGACGCCGGCATGCGGCGCCGCGTGACCGATTACTGTCGCCAGCGATGCAGAGACGGCTTTGAGCTGCAACGCGATATAAGGAACAGTGCCGACGATCGCTATCAGCGCCACCGTCGCGGCGACGGTTTGGCCCTTGCCATACCGCGCGGCGATGAAATCAGCGATGGAGGTGATGTTCTGCTGTTTGGCGAGCCGCACGATGCGAACGATCAGCGGAGAGCAGAGTCCGATCATCAAGATCGGCCCGATATAGATCGTCAGGAACTCGAAGCCCGTGCGCGACGCAAGGCCCACTGAGCCGAAGAACGTCCAGGAGGTGCAATAGATCGCCAGCGAAAGCGGATAAATGAAGAGACGCGACCGCACGAGTTGGCCGAACTGACGCACCCGGTCGCCATAGCTCGCCACCAGAAACAACAGTCCGATGTAACCGAGCGCGGTTACGACGAAGACCGAGCCTTGCAGCATCCCGGCTCCTCATGCGATCCCGGTCGTCGGGACAGCGGATCGCAAATGATCGCAGTAGCAGTACAGGTCATCACAAATGACGACGTATTGTCATCGACTTTCTTGCCCGAGGTTGCCGGCGACACCGGCTTGGATTGTCCACATGCAGCATCACCTTCATGTTACCCTATATTACCATAAGCCGTTGATGGGGTTGCTATTTCGTCGCGAACGACGCAAGTTGCGCACGTTGTATGCCACGGAGGATTCGCCATCGGGGTGGCTATAACCGTACCAAGCGTTTCGGAAGCGCGCCTGTCCAGCCTGCTCGACAGTGCGGCGGTTGGTATTGTCGTTGTCAATGAGCAAGGCTGCATCCTCACCTTCAATAAGGCTTGTGAGCGGTTGTTCGGTTACGGTGCCGCGGAAATTCTCGGCGAGAACGTGCGGACCATCATTCCGGCGGAGTACACGGCTGAGCATGACGCATCATTTACCGAGTTCGTGCGTGGCGGCGTTTCCACATCCGTCGGCATGGCTCGCGAATTGCGGGGCTTGCATCGTGACGGCTCGGCGTTCCCGCTGGAACTATCGATCAGTGAGGCGATGACCCCGGACGGCCGCCAGTTCGTCGGCATTCTGCGCGACTTGCGCCCTCGGCGGGCAACCGAGCAGCGGCTCGGCGAATTGCAAGCCGATCTCGTACACGTGGCGCGTATCTCGGCGATGGACGAGATGGGGGCGGCGCTGGCGCACGAGCTGAATCAGCCGTTGACCGCACTCATGCTGTATCTGCAGGCGCTCGAGCGGACGAACGCCAAGCAAGCAGCCGGCGATGTCGTGCCGGCTTCCGTGGCCGGCATCCTGGACAAGGCCATGCGTGAAGCCGAACGTGCGGCCAACATCATCCAGCGCATGCGCCACTTCATCGAGAAGCGTGAGCCGTTGCGGCGGCTGGTCGATTTGAGTCGGCTGGTCGACGAGGTGGTCGAGCTGAACTTGCCTGCCAGCCGGCCTGGCGTCCGCCTTGCGCGCGCGCTCGCGCCTGATCTGCCGCAGGTCCTGGTCGATCCAATCCAGATTCAGCAAATCATCGTCAATCTGGTGCGCAACGCCATGGAGGCGGTAGGCGGCATCAGCCGCGCCGAAATTCGCGTGACCACGCGTCTGGGCAATGATGTAGTCGTGCTCACGGTCGAGGATAACGGACCCGGCATTCCGGCCGACGCCTTGTCGCACCTGTTCAAAGCGTTTGCGACGGAGCAAGGTAGCGACATGGGACTGGGCCTCACCATCTCCAAAACGATCGCGCAGACGCACGGCGGAGATCTGACCGTCGATCCGGGCGGAAACGGGCGCGGCGCCCGTTTTACGCTCACCCTGCCTTTGCCGGCGGCGGCCGGTATCTGAGGTGGGCATGCCAACGCCAGCAGAGGAGGGCGCGAAGGCCATGGGTCAACAGAGCTTGCCGGACGGCGAGATATTCATCGTCGACGACGATCCGTCGGTGCGCGATGCCCTGTCCGTCGTATTCACGTTGGAAGGCTATCACGTCAGTAGCTTCGGCGAAGGCATTACCTTTCTGTCCGCGGCGCGTGCCCGCACGCCGGCCTGCATCCTGCTCGACGTGCACATGCCGGGCCGCTCGGGCCTCGACATCTTGAAGGAGCTCAACGCGCAGCATTATGGCGCGCCGATCTTCATCATTTCCGGGCAGGGCGATATTCCGATGGCTGTAGACGCCATCAAGAACGGTGCGCTCGATTTCATCGAGAAGCCGTTCGACGCCAACACCGTCGTCTCGCGGGTGCGTGAGGCGGTGGACGCTTGGGGCCAGCGCGCCGCCAATGACGACGCCTCGGATATGCTGTCGCTGCGCTTCCGGGACCACCAATCGCTAACCCCGCGTGAACGCGAGGTCCTGGCGCAGATCGCAGGCGGAGCCTCGAACAAGGAGGCGGGTCGCCGTCTCGGCATCTCGCCGCGCACGATCGAGGTCCACCGCGCGCGCATCATGGAGAAGCTCGGTGCCAAGAACGCCGCCGACCTCGTGCGGATCGTGCTGAGCGAAGGGCGCGGTCACCCCTAGCCGACGTTCCTTGCCGGATTTCGGTGGTATTTCTACGCATTCCGCGGAGGCGTGAAACGTTGTCTCATCCCTTTTCAGGGCATGGTTACGGCTGCGTTTAAGCGTGCGGGTTTGCTATGGCCATTCACATCCTCGAAGGCGACCCGGGTGTGAACGACTCGCTCGCCCTGCTGTTGCGCAATCTGGGCCACGAGGTTCTCTCCTACTCCGATGCAGCGAGCTTCTTCCGCGGCGATCCGCCTCCCGCGCAGGACAGTGTCATTCTTGACCTGACGCTGGCCGATGTCAGCGGGGTTGCCGTGATCAAATGGCTGCAGCGCTTGCGCGAGCCTCCGCACATCATCGCCGTCTCCGGGCAACCACGCAAGGCCATCGAGGCACAGCTTCGCGGAATGGATGTGCCGCATCTTCTGCGTAAGCCTCTACGCGAGGATCTCATCACCGCTCAGCTCGCGGGGCACTAAGCAGCTCGAGCCGCCATGGGCGAAGAATGACGGCGACACCGTAGCGGTGCGCGTTGCACCGTGAGGCGGGCTACTCGGCCGCCAAGACGTGACCCTGGCGCGGAAGCTCGAGCCGCTCCCACACATCGATCAACGCGTCCGCCAGCGCATCGACGAGGCCGTCGTCGTGGAATGGCGTCGGCGTGATCCGCAGCCGTTCCATGCCGCGCGGCACGGTCGGATAATTGATCGGCTGGATGTAGATCGCGTGCTCGGTGAGCAAGAGATCGCTTGCGGCTTTGCACTTCTCCGGGTCGCCAACCAGAACCGGCACGATGTGGGTGTCGCTCGGCATCACCGGCAATCCGGCCGCGCTGAGCAAGGCCTTGACGCGCGCGGCACGCTCCTGGTGTCGCTCGCGCTCCCAACTGGAGGCCTTCAGGTGCCGGATGGCGGCGGTTGCCGCCGCGCATACCGCGGGGGGGAGCGCGGTCGTGAAGATGAAGCCCGGCGCGTACGAGCGCACCGCGTCGACCAACAGGCGAGAGGCGGCGATGTAGCCCCCCATGCAGCCGAACGCCTTCGCGAGCGTCCCCTCCAGCACGTCGATTCGATCCGTGACGCCGTCGCGTTCGGCGATGCCGGCTCCGCGCGGACCATACATGCCGACCGCGTGTACTTCGTCGGCGTAGGTCAAGGCGCCGTACCGCTCGGCGAGATCACAGATGCGATGCATCGGTGCCACGTCGCCATCCATGGAATACAGCGTCTCAAAGACGATCAGCTTCGGCTGCTCCGGTCCGGCCGCCCGCAGCAACTGCTCGAGGTGATCCATGTCGTTGTGTCGCCAGATCTGCTTCTCGCAGCCGGATTGACGAACGCCTTCGATCATCGAGTTATGGTTGAGCGCATCCGACAGGATCAGGCAGTTGGGAAGGAGCTTGGCGATGGTCGCTATGCCCGTCTGGTTCGACACATAGCCGGACGTGAAGACGAGCGCGGCTTCCTTGCGGTGCAGGTCGGCAAGCTCGTGCTCGAGCTCCACCAGCGGGTGGTTCGTCCCGGCAATGTTACGGGTGCCGCCGGCGCCGGTGCCGAGCCGCGTTGCCGCCTCGACCATGGCGCCGATGACCTTCGGATGCTGCCCCATGCCGAGGTAATCATTGGAGCACCAGATCACGACCTCGCGCCGCCCCGCGGGGGAATGCCAGGTCGCGTGTGGAAACCGCCCGGCAATCCGCTCCAGGTCGGCAAAAACCCGGTAGCGCCGCTCGTCCCGCAACTGTCTGAGCGCGGCCGAGAAGAACGCGTCATAGTCCATGAATCGGCATCTCCATCGCGCCCCTTTTTAAAAGGGTTCTAATTGGCTGTCGAGACGCTTCGTCGGTCCAGCGGGCGCCGGCATTGATCTTCGTCAAGGCTTCTCAAGGAATGGTGTGCCCGCACCGGTCGCCACGGTTTCGCTTGTTGCCACCTGCGGATTGGCTTAAGGGCTCGATATACCGATCGCGCCGGGAAATGAGCGACCGAGACTACGGAGTAAACCGACAGGCTTAACGAAGCATGACTGAAACCGTCGGGCTCGAGCACGGCCTTACCAATTACGGCGACCGCGACTTCTCCCTGTATCTGCGCCGCTCGTTCGCCCAATCGATGGGCTATTCACGGACGATGCTGGGCAAGCCGGTGATCGGCATCGCCTATACGCCATCGGGCTTCAACAACTGCCACCGGCATTTCCCGGAGCTGCTGGACGCCGTGAAGCGCGGCATTCTGGCAGCCGGCGCCCTGCCGCTCGACTTTCCGACCATATCGCTTGGCGAAGTATTCTTGAGTCCGACCAGCCTCAAATTCCGCAACCTCATGTCGATCGATACCGAGGAGATGATCCGCGCCCAGCCGATGGATGCGGTCGTGCTGATGGGGGGCTGTGACAAGACCGTGCCGGCCCAGCTCATGGGAGCCGTTTCGGCAGGGCGCCCAGCCGTGATGCTGGTGGCAGGGCCGATGATGAGCGGCCGGCATCATGGGGAGCGGCTCGGCGCCTGCACGGACTGCCGCCGTTTTTGGGCACGCTACCGGGCCGGCGAAATCGACGCCGCCAAGATCTCCGATATCGAGGGCAGGCTCGCGACCACAGCCGGCACCTGTGCCGTCATGGGCACGGCGTCGACCATGGCCTGTGTCGCCGAGGCCCTCGGCCTGCTCCTTCCGGGGACCGCCGCGATCCCCGCCGTGCACGCCGACCGGCTGCGCGCCGCCGAGGCGACCGGAGCGGCGGCCGTGCGGCTCGTCGGCTCCACGCTCACCCCCGACCGGATCGTCACCCGGCAAGCGGTCGAGAACGCGCTGCGCGTGCTCATGGCGCTCGGCGGATCGACCAATGCGGTGATCCATCTCACCGCCATTGCGGGGCGCGCCGGCATCAAGCTCCCGCTGGCCCATCTCAACGCGCTGTCGGACACGACGCCGGTGCTGGTCAACCTGAAGCCGGTCGGCAGCGGCTACATGGACGACTTCTTCGCCGCCGGCGGCATGGGCGCGCTCCTGCGCGAGCTCAAGCCGCTTTTGCACCTCGATTGCTTGACCGCAACGGGCGAGACGCTCGGCGCGCGTATCGCCGCTGATTCCGACGCTTACGTGGATCGCTCGATCATCGCAGCTCGCGAGGCGCCGTTCGAGCCGCAGGGAGGGTTGGTCGCGCTCTTCGGCAATCTGGCGCCGAAGGGCGCGATCCTCAAGCGCTCCGCCGCCGACGCCAAGCTGTTTGAGCACGAGGGCAGGGCGGTCGTCTTCGCCTCGCTCGCCGATCTTGCCGCCCGCATCGACGATCCGGCGCTTGCGGTCGAGCCGGAGGACATCCTGGTGCTGCAGAATGCGGGACCGAATGCCGCGGAAGCCATGCCCGAAGCGGGCTATCTTCCGATTCCGAGGAAGCTCGCCGCGCGCGGCATCAAGGACATGATCCGCGTATCGGATGCCCGCATGAGCGGGACGGCCTACGGCACCATTGTCTTGCACGTGACACCAGATGCGGCTTCCGGCGGCCCGCTCGCGCTTGTGCGTGAGGGCGACCGCGTGCGCCTCTCGGTGCGCGACCGCCGCCTCGATCTCCTTGTCGAGGACGCGGAGCTCAATCGCCGTCGCTCGGAGCTGCCGGGCGCCCCCGCGCCGCCCGAACGCGGTTACGCCAGGCTTTACGCCCGGGAGATTCTCGGGGCCGACGAGGGCTGCGACTTCGCGTTTTTGCGGCCCCCCGCGGCTGCGGTCCTCGGCTGACCACCGTTGCGCCCGCAGCGCTCGCCTCGGCGGCGGTCGTCAACGTTACGCAAGCGGGGAGGCGCTAGTCTAATCGCGGGCCGTCGCCGCGTTCTCTCGCTCGGCGACCGGGCTCGCCGCCGATTCCTTCAGCTCGGCCACGATCTCCCGGTTCAAGGTGGCCTCGACGTCGCGGATCAGACGATACGCTTCAACGCCGTCGATGACCCGATGATCAAATAGAAGCTGGACGAGCGTATCGCCGTTGGCTTCGACGAGCCCGTAGTAGAGCAAGAGCGAAATCGGGGTCGTCGATTGCATGACCTGTCCCCGCGTGGGGAACGGGTTGATGGCGTAGGTTCCCATATACCTTGATCGCAGCCGTCCGGACCAGCGCAGCACGATGTTCCAGATCAATCGACGCACCAAGACCGGTGGGCGCGCAAAGCGGATCAAACGGCGGAAGCTGCCGATCTGCTCGACCGGCGTTTGCTTCAGGCTGCGCAAGGCCGCATCGAGATGCGCGAGCGACATCGTATCGGGCGCCGGATACTGCTCGAAGAACACCGCCGCGGCGCCGCGCCAAGTCCGTTCGATCGTGACCGAGCAGACGGTCGTCGGGTGGAGGTAGAGGCGGGCCCACGGAAAGGGCAGATAGGCGGTCCGCAACTCGGGTCGGCGCCGGCCGACCAGCGCCAAGGCCTTCATCCAGATCGCCGCCCAACCGATGCCCGGTTGGCGCGCCGCGCGGGCGGCGACGACGGGCGCGACGTTGATGGTCCAATTGCACCCGATGACCTGCGACTTCAGGCCGAAATGCATCACATCATTGATCCACCGCCGATGCAGTGGGACCGATCTGTAGCGGGGAGCAAGCTTCATGCGTTGCTCTTGAAGCAAGGACCGGGCATTCCGAGGGACCACTTTCGTTGACGAGGCGTGGGCATTGTAACGAATAGCCGGCCAACCGCACGATTGCCACGGCGGCGGCTCAATTGACGGGAATCTGGGCGGATCACTATAAGCGAGAGCTGCCGGTATCGCGGACGGAAATGCTTTGAGTTGGTTTACTCGCGCCGGTCCGACACACCGCCGGCCCATGCCAACCCGGATCTGCGCCGGCGGCGATCGCTGAGGGATTAGGTCTACGTGGATCCCAAGATTCTTGCATCCAGACGTTTCGGCATGCCTGACCAGCTCAGGTTTGCTGAACTGTCCGGCGATTACAACCCGATGCATATCGATGCGGTTGCCGCTCGCCGCACCCAGGCGGGTGCACCGGTGGTCCACGGCATGCACGCCATCCTATGGGCCCTTGACGAGCTCGCGCGGGCCGGCTTCGCCGGCGAGGAGCTCTCAGCCATAGGCGTGCAGTTCAGAAAGTTCATGTATTTGGATCGGCCGCTCGATCTAAAAGTCGCGCAGCACGACGGCGAGACGGTAGCGGCCGAGTTGTCGCTGGCGGGGCTCGCGGTCGCCTCGTTGCGGTTGCGCAGCGGCCCCCGGAAAGTCGAGGACGCCGAAGTCGGGACTGATTGGCCCGAAGTCACGACGTCGGTGAGTGTTCCGAACGCGCCGACCCTTGAGGAAGCCGCAAGCTCGTCAGGATGGATGGCGCCGCTGGCCGCGGCGGATGAGTTGGCGCGCAACTTTCCGCACTTGGCCCGATCCTTGGGAGCCGGCGAGGTCGCCGAGCTTACGTCGCTTTCCCGCCTCGTGGGGATGGTCTGCCCAGGGTTACATTCCATCTTCACGGGATTTTCGGTCGACCTCGTTCAACCGACGGCCGGGCGCGCAGGGGTTGGCTTTAAAGTTACGCTGGCGCATCCGCGCGTGCGAATGATCAACATCGATGTTGCAGGGCGCCGGATTGCCGGAAAGGTGTCCGCCTTCATGGTAGGGCCGCCGGTCGCAGCGCCTCCCATGCAGCTGATATCAGGGTTGGTCGGGGCACAGGACTTCGCCGGAACCGTCGCATTGATCGTCGGAGGATCACGAGGCTTGGGCGCCGTTGCGGCGAAGACGATCGCGGCCGGCGGCGGAAGCGTGATCGTGACCTTTGCGACGGGGCGCGAGGACGCCTTGAAGGTGGCCGAAGAGATCAATGCGGTGCGCGGTGAGCCGGCTTGCACCCTCCTCGCATATGACAGCGCCATGAGTGCGGCCTCCCAGCTGGCGACCCTGACCGACACGGTGAATCAGCTGTACTACTTCGCGACACCGGCGATCTTTCAGCAAAAATCGGAAGTATTCTCAGCCGAGCTTTTCCGGACCTTCAGCAGCGTCTACATCGATGGCTTCTACGACGTTTGTCATTTCGTGCGGTCGCGTTGCCGAGCGCCTACGCTATCGGTGTTCTATCCATCGTCGATCGCGGTGGAGAAGCGGCCGGCGGGCCTCACGGAATATAGCATGGCCAAGATGGCCGGCGAGCTATTGTGCGCCGACATGACGGAGTACGTCCCAGGATTGCGCGTCCTGATCAGTCGTCTGCCGCGTGTCTTGACGGATCAGACCAATACGGTTGCCCAGGTCGAGAACGCCGATCCGCTGACGGTCCTGCTGCCGCTGATCCATGCTGTCCACCGGCTGAGCTGAACTGCCGGCTGCGCCTAATGTGTTCCGTTTTGCACGAAATGGGCGACTGATCCCTGTCCGTCCGATCGATACAACCTGAAATTCGTTGTTGATGTTGCGAGCATCGCCTCTTGTTCGGCACGGTGGCAACGCCTAAGAATGACAACGTGCAGCCACGTCGGCGGGTGGGATGAGCAAAGCAGCGATCTTGCGTAAGCTGGAGCCAATCTTTCGTAACGTCCTGGATCCGAACTTGGTTCTGACGGAAGATATGGACGCATCACGGGTTCCGCTCTGGGACTCCCTGAACCACATCATTCTGGTGGTCGAGATCGAGATGCAGCTCGGCGTTACCCTGTCGACCGACGAGATTGCCCATCTCAACAACGTTGGTGAGATGGTCGCGCTGCTCGAAAGCAAGGGCGTCAATGGATGAGCAGGGCGCATGATGCGATGGAGCGGCCGCCGGATCGGGACCTCATGCCGTCGCATGCGGCTCGATGCGGATTGCAAGGATGAACCGGGATCTTGACGCTATCGTTGCGCGCTACGCCGCAGTGAATTCTCTGCAGCAGCTCTTTGCATGCGCGCGCGACTACGAGGCCGCGGGCGCGCCGCTATCGCCCGGCTCGCCGAAGATCCGTCTGGCCGTGACCGGCAACTACTCCACGCAGATGCTCGCCAAGGGCTTCCCGCTGGCGCTCGCGGCCCGCAATGTCGGCGTTGACCTCTATGAAGGTCCTTACAATCATTGGCAGATCGAGCTGCTTGATGCGGGATCGGCGCTGTACTCGTTCAACCCGACGCATATCCTGCTGGCGCTCACCTCAGTCGAGCTTGCCTATGGATCGCTCAGGAGCGTCGAGGCGGTCACCGCCGCCATAACGGCTGCGGTCGATGCGGCGTGCAAGGCGACGGATGCGCACATCACCGTCACCTTGCCCGAGCCGCTCGTCGACGAGATCTCCGACAGCTGCGGCGCCTACGCTTGGCGGCGCGGGATCTGCAACGGGCTGCGCGCGGCGCTATCCTCGACGCGGGTGACGCTGATTGACGTCGAGCCCCTGATCCGCGACTGCGGCGCGCGGGCGTGGTTTGATGACCGCTTTTACGATACGGCAAAGATTCCGTTCCATCCGGATCGGACTCCGGCTTTGCTCGGCCGGCTCGCGGATGCAATCGCAAGCGTGGTCAACCCGCGCTGCAAATTGATCGTCGTTGATCTTGACGATACCCTGTGGGGTGGACGGGTAGGCGATGACGGCTTCGAGGGGATCGACCTCGATCCGGCCGGTCAAGGCCGTCATTTCCTGCGTCTGCAAGCGTTTCTAAAAGCGTTGCAGGCAGACGGCGTCGTCCTCGCCGTCGCCAGTAAGAACAATCTCCGGCCGGTTCAGGAAGTCTTTGCCAATCGACCCGAGATGATCCTGCAATTCGCGGACTTCGCGGCGGCCGAGATCCATTGGGAGCCGAAGTCGACGAGTCTTGCGCGGATTCTCGATCGTCTCAAGCTTTCCACCGCCGGGGTGGTGTTTCTCGACGACAATCCGGTCGAGCGCGCGGAGGTGCGTAGCCGCTTTCCGAATATCGAGGTGCCCGAGTTGCCGGATGATCCGGCACGGCGGGTGCCGATGTTGATCGCAACGGGGCGTTTTGACCGGCGCGTCACGACGCAGGAATCGCGCGATCGCAACCGCATGTATGCAGAGAACGCCGAGCGTGACACGGCACTCCAGGCGGCCGGAAATCTCGACGAATTCCTACGTCGATTGGACATGGTGCTCGAGATCTGCGGGATCGACGAGGCGCGCGATCGCGCGCTCGAGCTGATCCAAAAGACCAACCAATTCAACCTGACCACGCGGCGCTATAACTGGAGCGAGCTTGCCGCCATTCTGCAAGACGGCTTCGGCCGCTGCTACCGTCTGAAGGACAAGTTCGGCGATAACGGCATCATCAGCGTCGCCGCGATCGCACGCGACTCCGGGCTCGATGCGAGAATCGATTTATGGCTGATGTCGTGCCGCGTGCTTGGACGCAAGGTCGAGGAAGCGATCCTGGCCGATCTTGCGGCCGGCGCCCGCGCTCTCGGCGCCCGCCGGCTGATCGGCGAGTACCTTCCCACGGCGAAGAACGAGCTTGTCTGCGATCTCTACCCGCGGCTCGGCTTTACCGAAAAAGGCGAGCACGGCGGGCGCGTGCGCTATGAGTTGTCGCTTGATGATCCGCGCGCCAATGCCGGCGTCGATTTCATTCGCGCTGTGAGCCGTTCCCCGAGCGCGGGCGAAGTCGCGTGAGCTCAGAGCATTTTCCGGAAAAAGCCTGCCCTCGGGTTTGATCCGAGGGTGGACACCGGTTTTCCGCAAGAAAATGCGACCAAATCGATAATCTGGAGCGGGCCCTCAATGGGGCGCGGCCGCCTTCTTCTTCATGCGCCAGAGCTGAAAGCCCTCCCGTTCGATGGCGGCTTCGATGTCCGGACGTGGAAAGTTGTGTGGTGGCTTGTTCTCTGGCCGGATCACACCGACCGCATGCCACGGTCCATGCTGCTGTGGCAACTTGCTTCCGGCCGAGTCTCCGGCGAAAGCACGCAACTCGCCTTTCCCTGCGGACTTGAAAATGTAGATTCGCATGGCCTTGGCCTTTCATCGATGGCGCTCAACTTAAATCGAACCGAGGCGCTCTTTCTATATTTTGTCGCATTTTTGGAGGGGCGCAAGCCCATTTCGCGGCCGCGGCCGCTCCGCTTTAGCGCTTGCGGAACGGCTGGCGCGGAGGCTGGCTGCGCGCCGCGGGAGCGCGCTGGTCCTTGTGGCGAAATATCAGCCGGCCCTTTTCGAGGTCGTAAGGCGACATCTCGACGGTGACGCGATCGCCCGCCAGCGTCTTGATGCGGTTCTTCTTCATCTTACCGGCCGTATAAGCGACGATGACGTGCCCGGCATCGAGCTGCACCCGATAGCGCGCATCGGGGAGAATTTCCGTCACCAGACCTTCGAATTCGATGAGTTCTTCCTTTGCCATGGGGATGGTTTCCGATTGCTTCAGCGCGGCGGGCGCTGGTCTTGGTTGCGGCGGGGTTGTGCGGAGCGACGCATGAACGGAACCGCGGCGAGATTGTTGGGGTCGTGGCGCTGCTCGGTCTTCGCGACATTGCCGCCCCCGCCCCGCCGTTGACGGCGCTGTTGGCGACCGCTCTTGGCTGGCGCTCCGCTGCCGCGGTGCGTCGTGGCAGGCGGCGCCGTGCGACCCGCCGGGCGTCCGGTTGCCGGGATTGACATGCGGATCAACCGTTCGATGGCGCGCAGATAGGCAACCT
The DNA here is from genome assembly GCA_052148715.1 of Xanthobacteraceae bacterium. Taxonomy (GTDB): domain Bacteria; phylum Pseudomonadota; class Alphaproteobacteria; order Rhizobiales; family Xanthobacteraceae; genus JBKQHQ01. The sequence goes on from JBKQHQ010000180.1 coordinate 46,995, forward strand.
CCTCGGCGTCGCAGAACGAGATCGCAACGCCGTCAGCACCGGCGCGTGCCGTGCGGCCGATGCGGTGCACGTAGCTCTCCGGCTCGTTCGGCATATCATAATTCACGACATGGCTGATGCCCTCGACGTCGATGCCGCGCGCCGCGATATCGGTCGCGACGAGCGTGCGCACCCGCCCGACGCGGAAGGCGGCGAGCACGCGCTCGCGCTGGCCTTGCGATTTGTTGCCGTGGATGGCCTCGGCCGTGATCCCGGCCTTGGCGAGACCGCGCACGAGCTTGTCGGCGCCATGTTTGGTGCGCGTGAAGACAAGCGCGCGATCGATCGGCTCATCGCGCAAGGTCTGCGCCAGCAGCGTCATCTTGGATGCGCGCTCGACGTGGATGATGCGCTGCGTGACGCGCTCCACCGTCGACGCCACCGGAGTGACCGCGACCTTGGCGGGATCGCGCAGCATCTGATCGGCGAGCTCGGCGATCGCTTGCGGCATCGTGGCGGAAAAGAACAGCGTTTGCCGTTTTGCCGGCAGCTTCGCGACGATCTTGCGAATGTCGTGAATGAAGCCCATGTCGAGCATCCGGTCGGCTTCGTCGAGGACCAGATGCTCCACTTGATTGAGACGCAGCGCGTTGCTGTGCACGAGATCGAGGAGACGGCCCGGGGTGGCGACCAGCACATCGACACCGTTTAGCAGCGCCCGCACTTGGCGTCCCATCGGCACGCCGCCGATCGCCAAGGTGGCGCTGATGCGCAGGTGCCGGCCGTAGGTGTTGAAGCTGTCGAGAATCTGCGAAGCCAGCTCGCGCGTGGGGGCCAGCACCAGGACCCGGCAGCATTTTCGCTCTGCCCGCGCGGGCTTGCCGGCGAGTTGATGCAAGATCGGCAGCGCAAAGGCTGCGGTTTTGCCGGTTCCGGTTTGTGCGATCCCGACGATGTCCCGTCCGGTCAATGCGACCGGGATGGTCTGGGCCTGGATTGGAGTGGGAGTGACGTATTGCTCATCAGCAAGGGCACGCGTGATCGGCTCTGCAAGGCCGAATTCATGAAAAGAGTTCACTATAAAACTTTCTGTGGGCGAAACGGCCGGCGCTTTCGCAAGCGGAACGGCTGCGCGTCGCGGGGTTGATTAAGACACCCCGCGTGGTCTGGGCTGCCAGTCGAAAAGGATATCGGATTTCGGGCCGAAAACCGGTTGGATTTCGTTCACGCGGCCCGTAACGACCACCTATCGGGTCGAATCATCCGCGTACGCAATATGGTGCGCCGGTGTGTTCGTTTCAAGGCGAGAGTGCCTTTTTGGCAGGGGGATCGGGTGAAGAAGTGCGTGACAAAGGGCTGAAGTGCTGAATCTGTCGTGATCCTCTGATTCGGTTTGCGGAGGATGCGATGGAGAGTGCTGCGGCGGC
>JBKQHQ010000181.1:0-37758 GCA_052148715.1 Xanthobacteraceae bacterium
ACGGCCACGCCGCTCCGAAGCATCAACTATATGGTCAACCATATATGCGAACCGATCTCGACAATCCGGCTTGCATCTTGCCGCTTAGGCCGCACACCGCAACGTGGGGGCAGAAGACCGCTTACGGCGCAACGGGGGTGGGCCGTCCGGGACGCTATGGCGCGTCCCGAGGATTTACTCCTGCAGCTGCCGCTTAAGGACCTCGATCTCCTCGGCCAGCGTCGTGTCGTTGCCTACCAGGTTCTCGATCTTGCGTACGGCGTGCAGCACCGTCGTGTGGTCCCGCCCGCCGAAGCGGCGCCCGATCTCGGGCAACGAGCGTAGCGTCAGGGTCTTGGCCAGATACATCGCCACTTGGCGCGGGCGCACGACATTGGCGGTGCGTCGGGACGACAGCAAATCGGCGCGGCTTACGTTGTATTGGCGCGCGACGATGCGCTGGATGTCCTCGATCTTGACCCGCTTGGGGTCTTGCGGCCGGATCAGGTCGCGCACTTCGCGCTCGGCCATCTCCAGCGTCACCGGGTGGCCGGTGAGCTTGTTATGGGCGAGCAGGCGATTGAGCGCGCCTTCGAGATCCCGGCCGTTGTGGGTGATGATCTTGGCCACATAGGACAGGACCGGCGGCGGCACGTCGAAGCCCGGATGGTGCGCCCGGGCCGCGGCAACGCGCGACTTCAGGATCTCGTGGCGCAATTCTTCACCGAGCGATCCCATCTCAACGACCAGGCCGCCGGCAAGCCGCGACCGCACGCGATCTTCCAGGCTTTCCAGATCCGCCGGCGGGCGATCCGCCGCGATGACGACCTGCCGGCCGGCATCGATCAGCGCGTTGAGCGTGTGGCAGAACTCGGCTTGGGTTTGCTTCCCTTGCAAGAACTGCAGGTCGTCGATGACCAGAATATCGATGCCGCGCAACGCTTCCTTAAAGGCGAGCGCCGTTTGGTTGCGCAGCGCCGAGACGAAGCCGTACATGAACTTCTCGGCCGTGAGATAGAGCACCTTGCGCTGGCCGGAGCCGTTGCCCGCCCAGGTGATGGCTTGCAGCAAGTGGGTCTTTCCCAGGCCGACGCCGGCGTGGATATAGAGCGGATTGAACATCAACGGATCGCCGTGCAACCCGGCCGCCACTTGCTTGGCCGCCGCATGGGCGAGCGTATTCGAGCGCCCTTCCACAAAGGTCTCGAAGGTCAGTCGCGGGTCGAGCGGTGATCCGCCGAGTGCATCATGCGCCGCAAACACTGGGGCCGTGAGCGCCGATGCATGATAGCCGTTGGCCTTTCCGTTGACCTCGCGCGTCGGCTCAACAACCTCCGGAAACTTTGGCTTCGGCGGCAGCGGTCGCAACACGGAAGAGCGCACGGTCAACTCGATACGGCCGACCGTGTTCTGCTCGGCCTGCCAGCACGCGAGCACCCGCTCGGCGTAGTGCGATTGAATCCAGCTCTTCAAGAACCGGGTGGGCACGGAGAGCCGCACCGTTTCTTGGTCAAGGTCCTCGAGATCCATGCGGGCGAACCAGCTCGAATAGACATCGTCGCCAACCTCGGCGCGCAGACGTCCCTTCACGCGCGACCAGCGCTCCTGTTCCATGCTCGTCATTGTGCTCTCTCTCTAGTCGAGTACGACAAAGCGAACCCGCGTGCGCTTGCGCGCATCCACGCATCGCCAAACTCTGGACGCAACAATACTGACAAAGGATCGAAACCGTTGCCGCGACCGTACCGGCTGGCACGAGAGGCCAGGGGCCGGTTCCCGGCGCGGGTTAATTTCCTCGGCCGCCAGGCAGAGGTATCGGCTCGCATCCCGTCACCGCCGCGCGCCGGGCAGTCGCCGACGGCGGCTGCGGAAGCGTGGCCCCGGACGGATGGTCCGTCGAAAACGGCTCTCGCCGTGATTTGGTCATATAGCCCCCCTTCCATCGCCATCATGGCGACGGTAGTGTTACCACCAGCACCCAGTACTATTCGTCGTGGCCTCTATACTGAGACCTATTCGGCGGGAGCTTTGGAAAGTTTAGTCTCAGTCCATAACCGAAAGACGCCCGCCGACATCTAGCCGATACATGGAATGACATGTCACAGTTTACCCGCCCTCATTCTTGAGGAAATCGAACACGAACCTTTACTACTCCGCCCCGGTCAGTGCCGAAGGCAGTATTAAAATTACACGGCGCCTGCGGGCACGCAATGGGATTTGCTCGGCCGCCCCTGGCGACCGACGACGAGCCGGTCGCGCCACATTCACATCTCTGTGGATAAGTCGCGTCCAAGGCCTTGAATCCGCGCCTTGATTCGCGTTGGGCAATGACTGCTTCGCGGCCCGGCGAAGAGTAAAGATGGGGTTAACGGCATCCGACGAACTTTGTTCCGATTTGGGAAGAATTTGGGTCCTCCCCGCCGCTTTCCGGCTAAGTATCTGAAAAATCTATCTATTTATTGATCGGAAATTTAGGGTAACCCGATTGCCTTCAGGGGTATTGACACGGTGTTTGAGGGGAATTGCCCATTATTTTACCATGTCAGGGCATATTATCGCCCAATAGTGTGATTGAATTACAACAGTCGTTCTCTAAGTTGGTCGACACCCGCCCGTCGGTCATCCGGCAATTAACTACAATACCTCAATACCATAGCGCGGGGTGCCGCAGCCGAGCCTCTGGCTACCGCGCGGCCGGGCTCGGCAGAACGCAAAAACGCGCCCACCCTTCGGTGAGCGCGCTGCCGTGATCAGGGTCTTGTGCGCCGTTACGAGGCCTTCTGCATGGAGGCAATGCGGTGCGCCAAGCGCGAGACTTTGCGGCTTGCGGCATTCTTGTGCACGACACCGTTTTGCGCTGCCCGCATGAGCGCGGGTTCCGCCTGCTTCAGCGCGGCCGTGGCGGCACCGGCATCGCCGGCTTGGATCGCCTCTTCGACTTTGCGCACGGAACCCCGCATGCGCGAGCGCCGCGCCTTGTTGATCGCCTCGCGGCGAGCAAGCTTGCGCGTCGCCTTTTTTGCCGAGCTGGTGTTCGCCATGATCGTCTGCCCGCCGCACGCGACGGGCCCTTGCTGATCGACAGGTCTGTCGATGAAAAAACGCGTTCTCTGTCGGTGAAGAACGTCTAAGGCGGCAAGCCAACGTCTCGCCGCCACGCTCCGGGCGCTTATAATTCGGCGCCCGGCGCCCGTCAACGCGCGTGTGGTAACTCCCGATTAGGCCGCTTACACGGCCGCGTCAGCCGCTGACATTATAGGCCGCGAACGCCGCCATGTTGGAGAGTTGCGAATCCTTGGCTGACAGCGGCACGATCTGCACCGGCCGGTCGAGTCCCACTAGAAGCGGACCGATAACCGTGGCGCCGCCCAGCTCCTGCAGCAATTTGGTCGAGATCGAGGCCGAGTGGAAGGCCGGCATGATCAGCACATTGGCCGGCTGCGAGAGCCGGCAGAACGGGTAGGCGGCCATCAGCTCGGGGTTGAGTGCCACGTCAGCGGCCATCTCGCCATCGTATTCGAAATCCACCCGCCGCTGGTCGAGGATGCGCACGGCCTCCTGGACGCGAGCGGAGCGTTCGCCTTGCGGATAGCCGAAGGTCGAGAAAGCGAGCAGCGCGAGGCGCGGCTCGTAGCCGAGCCGTCGCGCCACACCAGCGGCCTCCACCGCGATCTCGGCGAGCTCCTGGGCGTTCGGCATCTCGGTAACGGCGGTATCGGCCACCATCACGGTACGTCCGCGCGTCACCACGAGCGAGACCCCCATGATCCGGTGGCCGGGCTTCGCGTCGATGCAGCGGCGCACCTCTTCAAGCGCGACGGAGAAATTGCGGGTGACGCCGGTCACCATAGCGTCGGCGTCGCTAAGCGCGACCATGCAGGCGGCGAAATGGTTGCGGTCCTGGTTGATCAGCCGCTGACAGTCGCGCACCAGATAACCGTGCCGTTGCAGCCGCTCATACAGATAGGATGCATAGGCGGCGTTGCGGCTCGACAAACGCGCGTTGATGACCTCGATGCCGTTGCCGACCTCGATTCCGGCAACGCGGGCTGTCTCACGCACGCGATCCTCGCGCCCGACCAGAACCGCCGTGCCCAGTCCTTGTTGGACGTAGCTCGCAGCGGCCCGGATCACCTGCTCCTCCTCGCCTTCGGCGAAGACGATCCGCTTCGGCTGTTGGCGCAGCCTGCCGACAACGCGCTGAAGAATGCCGGCAACCGGATCGCGCCTTGTGCGCAGCGCCTGGCGATAGGCGTCCATGTCTACGATCGGCTTGCGCGCGACGCCCGTATCCATCGCGGCCTTGGCGACGGCGGGCGGCACGTAGGAGATCAAGCGGGGATCGAAGGGAACCGGGATGATGTAATCGGGCCCGTATTTCGGGCGCGTCCCATAGGCGGCTGCGACTTCGTCGGGCACGTCCTCGCGCGCGAGGTCGGCCAGCGCCCGGGCCGCCGCGATCTTCATCTCCATGTTGATGGTCCGCGCGCGGACATCGAGGGCACCGCGGAAAATGTACGGAAAACCTAGCACGTTGTTGATCTGGTTCGGGTAGTCGGAGCGGCCGGTCGCCATGATCGCGTCATCGCGCACGGCGGCGACCTCCTCGGGCGTGATCTCAGGGTCCGGGTTGGCCATGGCGAAGATGATCGGCCTGGCCGCCATCGCCTTCACCATATCGCCGGTCACCGCCCCCTTCGCCGACAGGCCGAAAAACACATCGGCTCCCTCGAGCGCCGCGGCCAGGGTGCGTGCTTTGGTCTTTACCGCGAAGCCCGATTTCCACTGGTTCATGCCCTCGGTGCGGCCCTCGTAGATGACGCCCTTGGTATCGCACAGGATGAGGTTTTCGGGCCGAAAGCCGATGGCGCGCAACAATTCGAGACAGGCGATGCCGGCGGCGCCGGCGCCGTTGCAGACGAGCCTGGTCGTGGCGATCTCGCGGCCGGTCAGCTGCAGCGCATTGAGAAGACCCGCGGAGGCGATGATCGCGGTGCCGTGCTGATCGTCGTGAAAGACCGGGATATCGAGCAGCTCGCGCAGCCGCTGCTCGATGATGAAGCATTCGGGCGCCTTGATGTCTTCGAGATTGATGCCGCCCCAACTCTTGCCGAGGACCTTGATGGCATTGATGAACTCGTCCGGATTCTCGGTCGAGACCTCGAGGTCGATAGAGTCGATATCGGCGAAGCGCTTGAACAGCACCGCCTTGCCTTCCATCACCGGCTTCGCCGCCAGCGCCCCGAGATTGCCGAGGCCGAGAATGGCGGTGCCGTTGGTGATCACCGCGACGAAGTTTCCCTTGGTGGTGTAGTCGTAGGCGCGGCTCTCGTCCGCCGCGATGGCAAGAACCGGAACGGCAACGCCCGGCGAATAGGCGAGCGACAGGTCGCGCTGGGTCGCCATCGGCTTCGTGGCCACCACTTCGAGCTTGCCGGGCCGACCTTCCTGGTGGAACTGCAAGGCTTCCTGGTCGGTGAAGGTCGGGCGGTGGGGTGGGGTGCTCTTGGCGACCATTTCGGCTCCTAGCTGCGTGCACGTCGCGTGCAATTGCTTCTGACAACATTGTTATCGCCGATCAACCGGGCGTGGCGGCGGGCGGGCGTCGAGGGGGCGGGCGAGTGCTCGAAATCGGTGCGAGACGATTGAACCATGCGACCGGGCGGAGTAACTAACGGGTCCGAACCGCTCCAACCGTCACCAGATGCTGTCATGATACGCTTTTTGTTCCGTCTGATCGGTCTCGTGCTGCTTGCAGCCGGGTTTATTTTCTTGATCTACGACGGCACGCGGTCGATTGCCGGCAACATGGTCCTGATGACCACGCTCGAAACCGCATGGAACACGCTGCTGTCGACGGGGCCGGACGTGTACCGTCCGGCGATCGACCGCCTCGGCGTGCCGTGGCTCTGGGATCCGGTCATTCAATCCGTGCTCAAGCAACCGACTTGGCTGGTCTTGGGAATACTCGGCGCGATCTTCATGCTGCTTGGGCGCAGCAAGAAGAAGCTGATCGGGTATGTCCGCAGCTGAGATTGTCTCCGCCGCGGCCATCACTTGATGGCATCGGCGCCGGCCTTGCCGATCTGCGCATCCTGATAGGCGGCGCCCCCGGAGACGCCGATCGCGCCGATGATCTTGCCGTCGACAATGAGCGGAAGGCCGCCCTCGATCGGGGTCACGTGTTCGATTGCCAGCAGCCGCAGCCCGGGGCCGCCGGCCGCGATGGCCTCCTCGAGCGCTTTGGTCGGGCGACGAAATTCCAGGGCCGTAAGGGCCTTGCCGCGTGCGATCCGGGTCGACGAGAGATTGGTATTGTCGAGCCGCTGCAGCATCACGAGGTCGCCGGTGGTGTCGATGACGGCGATCGCCACCGCCCAATTGTTGCGTAACGCCTCAGCCTCGGCGGCAGCCATTACGCGTTTTGCGAGTGCAAGATCGATCGGCGCTCCGTATGCGGGCGCGGCTGTCTGTGCATTCCCGGGTGAATAGGCCACCAGGGTGAGCAAAGCCGCCACCAACAATCGACGCATCGTCATGTGTTTCCCCATCCGACAAGCGCAGCGCGACGCAACGAGCACCCTACTACCAAGCTGGCGTCCCAAGGGCCATTGGGCTGCCGTTCGGTCGGCGACTGCGCGCAAAGCATAGGTCGATTTGGATGCGAGCGAAACAGGCGGCGTCCGAGGGCGTGGGCAGCGCGCCGGGATCGTACGGATTTCCGCATGGGATCGCGTGGTGTGATGCGGCGGCCGCCAAACCGACCTATATATAGCTGCGAGCCCATGGAGAGCGCCGCCATGTTCATGTTGAAGAAGAAGGTCGAGATGCCGTCGCGCGAGGATGCTTTGCCCGGCCGCGCGAGCCCGATTCCGACCGCGAGCCGCCATTTCGTCAATGGTCATCCGCTCAAAGGGCCGTATCCCGAAGGGCTCGAGCTGGCCATGTTCGGCATGGGGTGTTTCTGGGGTGCCGAGCGCATGTTCTGGCAGCTTGGCGACGGCATCTACGTCACCGCCGTGGGCTATGCTGGAGGATTCACGCCCAATCCAACCTATGAGGAGGTTTGCAGCGGGCGCACCGGGCACAACGAGGTGGTCTTGGTCGTCTACGACCCGAAGCGGATCTCTTACGCGCAATTGCTGCGGACGTTCTGGGAGAGTCACGATCCGACCCAGGGCATGCGCCAAGGCAACGACGTGGGTACGCAGTACCGCTCGGGAATTTATGTCTTCACGCCGGAGCAGCGTCGGGCGGCGGAGGCCGCGAAGGCGGACTACGCCAAGGCCCTCGGCGGTCACCGCTACGGGCCGATCACCACCGAGATCCTCGATGCACCCCCGTTCTATTTTGCCGAGGACTACCACCAGCAATATCTCGCCAAGAACCCGGCCGGCTATTGCGGCCTCGGCGGCACGGGCGTCGCCTGCCCGATTGGAACCGGGGTTAAGGCAACGGCCTGATGCGGGGATGGGTTTGCGTTCATCCGCATCGGTTTGCCGAAGCTTGGTGAGGGTTTGTTAACCATACGCGGGCGTTAATCCGGCGCAGATGTTCGGCTCTCGAGCCCGGATTTGGCCATGCGGGCACGCCGCCCCTTCGTGTTCCTATTGATCGCGATCGCAGTTGCCGGCTGCGACCACGGCGCGCCGGTCCTATCGGGCCCACCGAACATGGCGGATTTCTTTGCCCGCTCGGCGCCCCCGACGCCAATCGACGAAGTCGTGGCAACGAGGCTCGCGCGACCCGCCGCCGCAGCGGTAGTGGTCGGAGCCGCGTCGCCTGGACTGGATGTGCCCTATACGCTTGATTCCGGCGATCGGCTGCGGATCACCGTGTTCGGCCAGGAAGGGCTCACCAATACTTATACCGTTGATGCAAGCGGCAAGGTCATGCTGCCGCTGATCGGCTCGGTGTCAGCGCGCGGCCTCACCGACCGGCAACTGTCGACCGCCGTCGCCGACCGCCTGCGCCAGGGCTTCATCCGCGAACCGCACGTCGCGGTGGAGATCGAGTTCTATCGGCCGTTCTTCATTCTCGGCGAGGTGGCCGTGCCCGGCCAATATCCCTACGTGCCGAACATGACGGTCGAGACCGCGGTGGCGATCGCCGGCGGCTTCACGCCGCGCGCGAGCCACGAAAGCGTGCAGCTTGGCCGCACGATCGACGGCCAGCCGTTCCGCGGCCGCGCGCCGCTCGCAACGCCCGTGCGTCCGGGCGACACCATCACGGTCGAGGAACGCTGGTTCTGAGCAGCGGACCGACGCGGACGAGGGCGGACCGATCGATCCGTTCGGCCGACGTAGGTCTGCGGCTTCACTTCTTCAGGTTCTTCGCCAGGAATGCGGTGGTGCGTTCCCAAGCCTGCTTGGCGCTAGGAGCGTGAAAGCTCGCCCGCTCGTCGCAGTGAAAGCCATGCCCGGCTTGCGGATAGACGTAGATCTCGCAGTCGGGCCGCTTCTTCTTGATGATCTCCACATCCGTCATCGGAATGCTTTGATCCTGCTCGCCGAAATGCATCTCGACCGGGCAGCGCGGCTTCTCGTCGGCGAAGGCCACGATCCGCCCACCGTAATAAGCGACCGCCGCCGACACATTGTTCAAGCGCGTGCCGGCGAGGAAGGCGATCGTGCCGCCCATGCAGAAGCCGACGACCGCGAGCGGCACCGAGGCGGCCTTGCGCGCATCGTCGATGGCGGCTTGCGTATCACGCAGCATCGCGTCCCAGTCCGGGTTGGCGATGAACTTGCGCGCATTGGCGATCTCGTCCGGCGAGTAGCCGCACTCGAAGTCCCGCTGCTGACGGTCGAACAGCGCCGGCGCCACCGCCAGATAGCCCTCTGCGGCGAAACGGTCGCACACCGCGCGGATGTGGGTATTGACGCCGAAAATCTCTTGAATGACGACGATGCTTCCCTTCGGCGCGCCTTGCGGATCGGCGCGGTAGGCGCCGAGCTGATGCTTGTCGGCGGCAGTCAGTGAAAAGTGCTTACCCACGATGGACCTCCAGTTGGCGTATGCGGTTGAATTGGCGTGCCCGCGGATGCGCAAGCATTCAGGCGAGAGCGCCGGTCCCTATATCACGGCCAATCGGGTTTCCGGAACACCCTACCGAAATCGCCAGCCGGTAACGCTCGCCCGCATGTTCAGATCTGGCGATCAAGCCCGTACGCCTGCGCCATCAGCTCAAACGAATGCCGGCGCGCCGCGTGGTCGTAGATCATGCTGGTGATCATGAGCTCGTCCGCCTGGGTGGCTTCGATCAGCGGCGTCAGCCGGTCCTTGACGGTTTGTGCGCTGCCGACGAACAGGCGGGCGCGGTTGAGGCGGATGCGCTCGCGGTCGGCGGCGGAATACGCGTAGGCTTGCGCCTCTTGCGGGCTCGCCAGCGGCAGGTACTCGCCCCGGGCACGGCGCACGAAATTCAAATCGACGGTTGCCGCGATCTCTTCGGCCTGAGCGTCGGTGGCGGCGCAGACGATGTGCACGGCGAGGATTGCGGCGGGACGATCGCGCCACACGGAGGGCTGAAATTTGTCGCGATAGGAGCGCATCGCCGCGACCGCATCGTAGCCGGCGAAATGATGCGCGAAGGAGAAGCCCGCCCCCACCGCCGCCGCAAGCTCGGCGCTGTAGCCGCTCGACCCGAGCAGCCAGATCGGCGGCAACGGCGTCTCTTTGGGCATGGCGTAGACGCTGCGAAACGGGTGCGTCGCCGGAAATGCGCGCGTCTCCAGCAGCAGCAGCTCCTGGAACCGCTCGAGAAAATCGTCGTCCTCGGCGACGTTCTGGCGCCGCCGCAATGCGTACGAAGTCACCGGATCAGTACCGGGCGCGCGGCCGATGCCGAGGTCGATCCGGCCGGGAAACAGCGCTTCCAGCATCTTGAACCGCTCGGCCACCACCAGCGGCGCATGGTTCGGCAACATCACGCCGCCGGAGCCGACGCGGATGCGCTCGGTGATGGCGGCGATCTGCCCGATCATGATGTCGGGCGCCGAGCTTGCGATCGAGGGCAGATTGTGATGCTCGGCGAGCCAATAGCGCCTGTAGCCGAGGCGATCGGCGAGCCGCGCGAGATCAAGGCTGTTCCTGAGCGCTGTCGCGCCGGTCGAGGCGGTCGTCACCGGCGAGAGATCGAGAACCGACAGCGGGATCATCGCCGAGACTTAATCGGCATTGGCCCGCTTGGCCACCCGCCTTGCACGCCGCCCGCGCATGGCGGATGCGGGAAATCACCATGCCTGCATCATCGCTTAGGCTTCAACCTGAGGAATCTCGGCGGAGTACGGTCACCCGCCGAATATCGCCCGTGCATCCTGTGTGCGCCGTGCAGCACGCGGACAATCACCAACTCGTCGGCTTCCGCCAGGTAATAAATCACGTAATTGCGGTACGGAAGGGCTCGCAAGCCCGGCGCCAGTTGCTCGCGCGCCGCCCCCAGCTCAGGGAACTGTCGCAGCGGCTCAAACTTGCCCGTAATTTGCCAGACGAAGGCATCCGCGGCCGCGGCGAATCCGCAGCGATGAAGGCCCAAATCTCGGCCAGGTCGGCCGCTGCTGTCTCTGTTATGCGGAGCGCGAGCTGCGGGCGGCTAATCGCCGTTTTCCTCGTCTGATGATCGAAGCCGCGTCGAATTTTTTGACACGCCCGGCTTTGACGTCGGCCATGCCCTTGTCAATCTCGCCCTTCAGCCCGGCCATGGCTTGCTTGCGAAACGACTGATTCAATTCCCAATCACGCAGCGCCTCGCGGATCACTTCGCTATGCGAGGCATACTCGCCCTTTTCGACGGCAGCCTTGACCCGTGTGGCTTGGTCGTCGGTTAGGGTAATGGTCATTCGTTCCATGGCGGGGCCTCGTAGGTCAAATTCATAAGTAACACAATATCGTACTTAATCATACCACGTTGCGGGGACGGGGCGCCGGAGCGGCCATCGGGCGACTCCCACATTATTGCAGCCGCCTGGCGGCACGAGCCGGCGAGGAGCGGTCAACCGGCTTGCTGAGCCTTGTGCGCCTCACATTCTCAGGCTTGACCTCCGGACCGCTATTACGGCTAATCGACTACCATAATGGCTCCCACGAGGCATCTTATGCGTAGGCAGCTCGCCGTGGTCCTCCGTAGCGTCGTCATCGGCTTCTTTGCGCTCGCCGCCGCTCCTGCTTGGGCCGAAAACTATCCGACGCGTCCGGTGCATTGGCTGATCGGCTTCGCCGCCGGCGGGCCGGTCGATATCGTGGCGCGCATCGTGGGCCAGTGGCTGTCCGGGTATTTCGGCCAGCAGTTCGTGATCGAAAACCGCGCCGGCTCCGGCGGCAATATCGCGGCGGCGGCGATGATCAACTCGCAGCCGGACGGGTATACACTGCTGTTCGTCGCACCCAACAATGCGATCAGCGCCTCGCTCTACAAGCGGCTGCCGTTCGACTATCTGCGCGACACCGTGCCGGTCGCCGGCATCATGCGGCTGACCAATCTGATGGTGGTGCCGACCACACTGCCGGTGACGACGGTGCAGGAGTTCATCGACTACGCGAAGGCGAACCCCGGAAAACTCTCGTTCGCCTCCTCCGGCAACGGCACCTCGGTGCACATGTCGGCCGAGCTGTTCAAGGCGATGACCAAGATCGACATGGTTCACGTGCCCTATCGGGGCTCGGCGATCGCCTATCCCGATCTCATCTCCGGCAAGGTGCAGGTGATATTCGACAATTTGCCGGGGGCGCTGGAGCAGGTGCGCTCCGGACGGCTGCGCGCGCTTGGCGTCACGGCGCGGGAGCGCTGGCCGGCGGTGCCGGACATCCCGACGATCGCCGAGACGGTGCCGGGTTTTGAATCGGTGGGCTTTTATGGGGTCGCCGCGCCGAAGGGGACGCCGCCCGAAATCGTCGCCGCGCTCAACAAGGCGTTCAATGCCGCGCTCGCCGATCCGAAACTGGTCGCGCGCCTCGCCGAGGTCGGCGGCCTGCCGATGCCGATGACGCCCGAAGAGTTTCACAAGCTGGTCGCGGACGAGACCGAGAAGTGGCGCAAGGTGGTGGAGTTCGCCGGCGTGAGCGTCGACTGACATGTACCGGCCGGATCATTTTCGCGTCGACGACTTGCCGCAGATGCATGGGCTCATGCGCGTGCGGCCTTTTGTAACGCTCGTATCGCACGGCGCGGCAGGGCTCTATGCCACGCATCTGCCGACCGTGCTCAAGGATGATGGACCGTTTGGCATGGTCGAATGCCATCTCGCCAGGGCCAACCCGCACTGGAAGGAGCTGGCCGAGGGCAACGAAGCTCTGATGATCTTCCAAGGCCCGCAAGGGTACATCACGCCCAACTGGTATCCCTCGAAGGCCGAGCACGGAAAGGTCGTGCCGACCTGGAACTACGCCGCCGTGCACGCCTATGGTCGGCCCGAGGTGGTGCAGGATAAGGTTTGGTTGCGCCGCCATGTAGGCGAGCTTACCGCCCAGCAGGAGATGAGCGAGCCCAAGCCGTGGTCGCTGTCGGATGCGCCGGAAGCCTATATCGAGACCATGCTGCGCGGCATTGTCGGTTTCCGCTTCACCATCGCCCGGCTCGAGGGCAAGTGGAAGATGAGCCAAAACCGCGATCTGAAAGATCGCGCGGGCGTGGTGCAGGGACTCAAAAATCGGGGCGAGGGCGACGATCTCGAGATCGCCGCGATCGTCTCGCGTCAGCTTCCACCGGGCGGCTGACGCAGATTCCCTCGCATCGAATTATATCATACCGTCATGCGCGGGCTTGTCCCGCGCCGCCACGTCGGTCCGGCGGCGAGACGTGGATGGCCGTGACAAGCACGGCCATGACGCCGGCGGGGGGTGCAACTGCAACAAAGCGACACGGAGCGGCTCAGTTATCAGCAAAACCTAAATCGAGCTAAAACGCAGGCAACACCTCGGCCGCGAACAGCCGCATCGATGCTTGAGCCTGCGCAAACGTCAGGCCCGAGAAGTTGATTTGCAGGGAGGCGTGCTCGAAGGGGCCGATCGTATCGAGGACACGCGCGATCGATTGCTTGATCTCGTCGGGCGATCCGATCCAGGCGCTGCCCGACGCGATCTGACTTTCCAGCGTGAAGGCTTTGATGCGGTCCATCGCCTTGTCGTAGTCGCGATAGTCCTTCGCGCCCGGCGTAAAGCCGCGCGCGGCTGCAGTCAGCGAGCGAAAATACCCGTGCAACGGCGCCCGCGTGATGTCGCGCGCGCGTTCGGCATCCGCATCGCAGAACATGTGAAAGGCGATCATCACCTCGCCGTTGCCGGCATGACCCGCCTCCCGCCAGGCCTTGCGATAGGCCTCGATCAGGCCGCGCAATGGCCCGATCGGGATCGCCATCAGCGAATAGCCGTTGCGGCCGGCGAAATCGAAGGTCTCCGGCGTCTGGGTGGCGGCCACGTAGAATTTCGGCCGCGGTTTTTGCGTCGGTCGCGGCAACGAGGTGACGCTCTCGATCACGTGGAAACGTCCGCGGTGAGTGACATTTTCCTGCGTCAAGAGCAGCTCGATCTGCTCCAGACCTTCGCGGAAGCGCGCGTTCGACTCGTCCGGCGAAATGCCGAAGCGGCGGAATTCGTGCGGCAGGAACGCGCGCGCAAAACCCACGTCGAGACGGCCGCCGGAAATCCCGTCAAGCATGGCGATCTCGCCGGCGAGCTTGAGCGGATGATTGAACACCGGCAGCACCGCGCCGGTGACAAGCCGCATGGTGCGTGTGCGCTGCGACAGCGCCGCCAGGAAGACGATCGGATTGGGGCTGTAGCCGCCGTAGCGCTCGAAGTAATGCTCGACCGTGCGCGCATGCGTGAAGCCGAGTTGCTCGGCTTCCCCGGCGATGGCGAGGCATTCGGCAAAATAAACGTCGGCGCTCTTCTCGCTGGGATCGACATCGGGAAAAAACTGCACGCCGAATTGCATGGTGCGGCGTCCCTCAGCGAGTGAGCGGCTCGCCGCCGGGCTTGCTCAGCCAGACGAAGGCCTTCTCCTTAGCGTCGTAGCGGGTCACGATCGAGTTCGATGCCCCCAGTCCGCGCTCGGGATATTGCTTGAAATCGTAGATGCCGTCGACGCCGGGGAAGTCGGTGAGCGAGGCGATGTATTGCCGGAGCTGGTCGGCGGTCGCATCGGGGCCGAGCTTGCGCAGGCCTTCCACCACGATGAGTGCCGCGTCCCAGGAGGTGGCGGTCATGTTGTCGGCCTTGAGGCCGCGTTCCTGCAGCGCCGCGTACATCTCGTGCTGCGCCTTCTCGATGCGCGGATCGAGCGTCACAAGCCCTTCATGGGGTGGATAGAGGGCCGACGGCAGGATCAGCTGCTTCGGCAGGAAATCGGCCCACTGGGTCATCTGCGCGAAGGTCTGGTTGCCGCTCGTGGGGGCGATCGGAATATCGAGCCCGCCCTGAATCGCGCCCTTGAACACGGTTGCGACCGGCGCCCCGGTCGCCCAGCTGACGAGCGCGTCGGCACCGGACAGCTTCATGCGCTCGATCTGTGCCGCGACGCTCACATCGGTCGGATTGAAATGCTCGTGGGCGACGAGCTTGACGGTGCTGTTCTCAGGTCGTTTGAGGGCCTCGATAATTCCCTGGTCGCCATCCTGGCCGCTGGCGTCCGTGGTCTGCAGCGCCGCGAGCCTGAATAAGGCCTTGTCGCGGAAATAGCGGATGGTCGCGGCGATCTGGTCGGCCGAGGAGCTGCTCGCGGAAAACGCGAAGCCGCCGGCCGCCGGATGGAAGCCCGGCGACAGGCAATAGTGCACCGGCCCTTCCTTCATCAGCGGCGCGATTGCCCGGCACATGGCGACCAGGCTCGAGCCCAGAACCACGGTCGGATGCGTGCCCAAAATTTCGTTGGCGAGCTGCACGGCGACCTGCGGCGAGGTCTGATCGTCATGGTAGACGAAATGCACCGGCCGTCCGGCGATGCCGCCCGTTTTGTTGACGGTTGCCGCCAGCGCCTCGAGGTTGTCCTGCTGGCCCTTGCCGACAAAGGAGCCGCCGCCGCTCATCGGGAGGATGACGTGGATGTCGTAGTTGTCGGCCGCCGGTGCCGGCAGCGGACCGGCAAGGCTCACCATGATCACAAGGCTAACGGCCTGCGTGGCGGATCTGAGGTTCATTCGTGATTCTCTCCCAAAAACTCTTTGTCGCGGCGTCTCGCGCACGGAGCGGTCGGTTAGGCCGGGCCCTCCGCCGAGCGAGACCGGTCCGCATCATACCGGATGATGCGGCGCCTGTCGCGGCGGAGCCTTGGCTTCGCGGCGTGCGCCGCCTCACCTGCCGCCGCGGCCGTTCGCCAAGGCTTGCAGCTCGGCAACGATGGGGTTGGGTTTCCCGGGCCAAAAAACGCGCGTTCTCGGCATGAAGGTGACCTTGTCGCCAAAATCGGTAGGGTGTCGGAATTTGATCGTGACCGGCCGGATGTTGATCCAGCGGTTTTCCGTGACGTCCTCGATGAGGTTGAGCGGGACGCTGATCTCGCGGACATAGTTCGATATGTAGATCGTCGCCTCGTCGAGACAGACTCGCTTCAAGCCGGCGGATAACCACAAAATGAATGCGGTGCCGAAAGTCCATACCGCCAGGAACACCCACTTCATTTCCGGCGGCGGCGCGCCACCGCGCGCGTGCATTGGCGCGAGCCACAACGCCAGCGTCCCCAGACCAAAGCCGCCGATCCAGATCACCGGAAAAATGAATTTGACGAAAATCGTCTGTCCGGATGATATCGTCCTTACGGTCATATTTCGACCCTCTCGCGTCATGGCTGGACTCGGTCCGGCCGTCTTACGCCAAAGCAATTATTGGGTCGCCGATGCAACCCGCTCTAGAAGCCATCTATCACGTCCGCTGCGACGCCGGCGAGATCGAGGAACGCGCGCACGCGATCGCGGTCGAGCAGAGCGTGGAGATGCCGATCACCGCGATCGATGACGATTTCGTTCTCCGCGAGATCGTCGGCCGCGTGCTGGCCATCGAGGAATTGGACGATGGCCTGTTCGAGGTGCGCATCGCGCTTGCGGCGGAGACGGTCGGGCGGGATCCCGGGCAGTTGATCAACATGTTGTTCGGCAACACGTCGATCCACGATGATGTGATGCTATACGACGTGGAACTGACGCGCGAATTCGCCGCCCTTTTCGGAGGCCCGCGCCACGGCCTGCAGGAATGGCGCGACCGCGTCGGCGCCGGGCGTCGCGCGCTCACCTGCACGGCGTTGAAGCCGCAGGGCCTGCCACCCGCACGGCTCGCCGAGTTGGCGCGACAATTCGCGCAAGGCGGCATCGACTACGTCAAGGACGATCACGGGCTCGCCGACCAGGCCTTTTCGCCGTTCGCCGCGCGCGTTGATGCGGTTGCGTCGGCACTCGGCCGGTCGGGGCAGGGCACGACGCGCTATGTGCCGAGCCTGTCGGGCGATCTTGACGCCATGCGGGCGCAGATCGCCGTCGCAGCGCAGGCTGGGGTCGATGCCGTCATGATTGCGCCGATGATTGCCGGCCTCGCGAACTTCCACACGCTGGTGAAGGAGCATCCGGCCATCGCCTTCATGGCGCATCCGAGCCTCGCGGGCGCTTCGCGCGTGGCGCCGCCGCTGCTCTTCGGCAAGCTTTTCCGTCTGCTCGGGGCGGATGCGGTTGTTTTTCCCAACTATGGTGGCCGCTTCGGCTATTCGCGCGAGACCTGTTGGCAGATCGCTCGCGCGGCGCTTGCGGAGTGCGCCGGCATGCGGGCCTCCATGCCGGTGCCGGCCGGCGGGATGACGCGCGAGCGCGTGCGTGAGCTGCTTGCGTTCTACGGCGCCGACGCCATGTTGTTGATCGGCGGCGCGCTCCTGTCGGAGCGCCAAGCGCTGGCGGCGGCGACCGCCGGTTTTGTGGCCGAAGTCTTAGGATATCCCTATGAGTGACTCTTCGATGACCACCGACCGAGCGACCCACCGCAGCGCGCATGACGATTACCGCTGGGAGGGCGTGGATTGTCGCCCCTACAAGGAGGAGCAGGACGCGCCGTTCAAGACCATCACGCGGCAGGTGCTGTTTGCCGATCCGCGGATGCGCTCGGAGCTGCGCTACTTCGAGATCGCGCCGGGCGGTTTTTCGACGCTTGAGCGCCACGAGCACATGCATGCGGTGCTGATCTTGCGCGGACGCGGCCATTGCCTTGTCGGCAGCGACGTGCGGCGCCTCGAAACCAACGACCTCGTCACGGTGTCGGCCTGGACCTGGCACCAGTTCCGCGCGACCTTGGGCGAGCCGCTCGGCTTCCTCTGCATGGTCAACGCCGAGCGCGACCGCCCGCAGTTGCCGACGCCGGATGAGCTGGCGGCCCTGCAGGCCAACCCCGAGATTGCGGCGTTCTTGCGCAATCGTCCGGACGCGGCGTAAGGGCGGGTTGATCGGCGGACGCTTAACGACTCATCAGCAATAATAACGAGTCTCGGCTCGCTTCGATCGTCTCGGAAGAGGCCCTAACGAGTCGTAAGGGTTTCTGCTCCAATTGTGGCGCCCGTGTCTTTGTGGGGGCGTTCGATGCTGAAACAGATTATTACCGCCAGTCCAGTCGAGATCGAGCTCGGCCCATCGCCATTTCCCGACGAATGGGTGCTCGTGGGGCGTCCGCAGGCCCGCGCCAAGGAAATCGCCCGCAGCCACGACGGCACCATGCGGGTGATCGTGTGGTCGTGCAGCCAGGGCCAATTCCGCTGGCAATACCTGGTTGACGAGATGCTGCAGGTTCTGTCCGGCGAGGTGTTCATCACCGACCACACTGACACCGAACGCCGCCTCGGTCCTGGTGATACGGCCTTCTTTCCGGCCGGCTGCTGGAGCGTTTGGAGGGTCACGCAGGACGTGCGAAAGGTGGCGGTCTGTCACGTGCCGGTGCCGCGAGCGGTCGGCTTCGCTCTGCGGGCATGGAATTGGCTGAACCGCTCTCTGCAGACGCAACTTGGTCTGAGAGCCGGGCCTACCGCTGCACCGAGCGGTTTACTGGGCCAGCCTTCCGATCAGGAAGTCGCCGCTCCGGCCTTTGCCAAGGCCGCGCGCCGGATGACGCCCGACCGTCGGTAAGCACGCCGCCGCATTTATGAAAAAGGCCGCATCGCGAACGACGCGGCCTTTCTCCCTCCGTTGTTGTCGCCGGTGCGCCCGCACGCGCGAGCCGACGCCCGTTTGGCGAGGCTCAGGTCGTCTCGGGCACCTTCAGGCGCACGAGCTTGCTGAGCAGCGCATCGAGACCCTGGCCCTCGCCGGCGTGGAGATCGATGCGGCCGACCTTCTCCACCAGCCGCTCGAGGCTCTCGAGCTCCTTGAGCCGCAGGAGGAGCGGGTTGTCCTCCATCAGCTTGGCGGTGTTGAGCAGCGAGCGGGTTGCCGCCGTCTCCTCCTGCCGGCGGATCAGGTTCGCCTTCGCGGTCCGCTCCGCCTCCACCACCTTGTTCACGAGCTCGCGGATCTCGCCGGGAAGGATCACATCCTTCACGCCGAGCTCGGTGACCTCGATGCCGGTCTCGGCGAGGCGCTCGCGCACGTAGGCGCGCAGCTCCGCGTCGAGGACGCTCTTGGCCGAGAGCACTTCGTCGAGCGTGCGCGATGCGACCGCCTCACGGATCGCGAACTGGACGAGGCGGTAGAGCCAAGCGTCCACGTCCACGACCGTGCTCGCCACGCGCTCCGGATCGACGATCCGGCGGAACGAGGTGAGCGTCACCCGCAGCGCGATGCGGTCCTTGGTCAGCATCTCCTGCGCGGTGATCTCGACCGCCTGTGGCCGGAGATCGAGGCGCTTCACCTCGACCTTGCGTCCGACCGTCCAGTAGGCGTGCCGTCCCGGAGCGAGCCGCTCGATCAGACGTCCCTCGACGTAGAGGAGACCCACCTCGTGGTTCTCGACCACGGTCTCGGCGACGTGCGGGTTGCGCGCCCGCTCAACCATCGCGAGATGCCGTGCGGCCACCTTCGGATCGCTCGCCACGTTGATGCGCTCGACATCGACGCGGGTCACGACCTTCCAGAACACGCGCGCCTGCCATGGTCCAAGCAGATGCGCGGGCCGGCCATCGAGGCTGACGATGGCGACCTCGTCGGCACCGGTCTCGACCGCCTCGAACAGCTGTGCCGCAAGCTGCGGCTGTGCCGCCCGCAGCACGACGTAACGGTCGGCCGCGATCTCGGCGCGCACGACCGGGGTGAGTTCGACCGCGATCTGCTTCGCCGGGTCGAACAGCCGGTGCAGGCCCGGTCCAAGCACTTGCTCGAACCGGCCGTTGCGCGTCAGCAGGGCGCGCTCGCCGTCCTTGACGGTGACGCGCCGGAACAGAAGGTGCGCCATGGCACAATACTCCATCTTGGCCTCGCGGCGGCGCCGGGAGGGCTTTTCGTTTCAGATCGAGGATGTGGGTTCCGGACGCGTCTTCCCGCTGGAACGGCGGGCCGGGGGCTTGAGCCCGAGCCGACGCCGAGCGCATGCGTCCGCTGCCGTGCAAGCACGGACGGCAAACGATGTGCGCGGCAGCGGCGCGGGCGGTATCCGCCCCGGCACAGAGCCGGTCTCACGGTGTCTAGGTGCGGGCGAAAGGCCTTTCGGCCGAGCGACCGGACCGCGACTGAAGCGCGCGTCCGGTCCCCTTCAGGGAGTCAGCTTAACAGGCTGGACCGAAGCGCTGTGGAACGGGATTCGAACCCGTGACCCGATGCGTATCAGGCATCTGCTCTAACCATCTGAGCTATCCTCAATGGAACCGTCGACCGGACTCGAACCGGCAACCTCCGGGTTTCCCCGGCGCTCTTACCCAAGAGCTTCGTCGGCAACCTTCGTTTGGCGAAACACGGACACGCAAAGCGCACCGCGCCAGCCGGGATCTCAACGAGCCCGGACCCAAGGCCGAGCGAAGGAGGGGTGCTTATGATCGAAATCAGATGAAAAGGCAAGAGAAAAAATATGTTTTAGATCACTCTAACACATTTGCGAGCTTCGATGTTGCGCCACAGGCACAGCGGCGCGTACAGAAACTAAAACATGACCATGCGTTAACGTGAGGTTTGTTCGTATGGTGTTTTTTCAACGGAAATATGACAAAATCTAGACGCTCTCGCTCCAATCATCATCCACTATCATAAACTCAGCCGAAGAGTCAGCGTCGATAGCTGGTGCGTCCGTAACGGAAACCAAGTAGTCGAAGCCGTCACTCCCGAGGCGTTCTTGCAGTTGCTCCACTCGACGGCTCGTCTGCGACAGCGAATCCGATGGACTGGAAATATAGAACGGCTTGCCCTCGCGGCCGAAGAGGAAGGCGACGTCGCAGGTTTCCGGCTTCACTTCGCCGAACAGGCGCTCCACCGCCGCAAAGTCCCGATGCGTCGGGAAGCCGATTGAGCCCGCCCAGGCGGCAAGGTCGCGGACCAGCTTGCGCCCGTATGCGGGATCGACCGGCGTCGAGGGCATTGCTTGCATACGCATTTCGAACTGATCGCCGTCGATCTCCACAAATGCGGCATCCTTGACGCCGAGGCAAAACACATCGAGGAAGAATATGCCGACGGTGAGGTGGTCCGACGTCCGTCCCCGGGCCAGAACAAACACCCCGGCTCCCATCTCGAACAATCGATCGCTGAGCAAGCAGTGCTGGATCGGCAAACCCGCGGCGCGGCGCACCCGCTCTGGCAACGTCGTTGCAAGCGCCTCCGCTTTGCGTTTTTCCGCCACTACGGCCTTGCGGCGCAGTGCCTTGGCGGCGCGCCGAGCCGCAATGTTCTTTCCCATGGCAAGCCTCCCAATTTGGATTCGGCCCACCGTGCCACCAGTTGTGGCGGCACCAAGGTAAGCATCTACGCATTCACCGAATTTTTCGTGAGGCTGCTGCCCGGACCGGCTAGGCAGGTGCGGGTTCTTTCACGCCGCCGCGGGCAGGCTGGCGAGCCGCGCGCTCTCCTGCCAAAGCCGCCGCGCCGCCGCATCGTCCTCGGCCGCCGGCGAAGGCGTGGCGAGGGCGCACTTGGCGAAATATTTTCCGCTGGTGCCTTCGACCTCCGGCGATGTCGCCACGTGGACCGTGGTCAACGCGCCGCGCTCGGGCGAGATCGCGAACAGGCTCTTGGCGAGCGCGATGCCGACGCGGATCAGCCCGCCGTTCGCGTCGCCGAAGCGGGTTGCGACAAAGCCGGAATGCAGGCAATTGGCGGTCACGCCGGTGCCCGCAAGCCGCCGCGCCAATTCGCGCGTGAACAGAATATTGCACAGCTTCGATCGGCCATAAGCGGTGAAGCCGCGATAGTTGTGCTCGTACTGCAGGTCGTCGAAGTCGAGCTTGGCGCCGCGATGGGCTTCCGATGCGACATTGACGATGCGCGCCGGCGCCGATGCGGCGAGCCGTTGGCGCAGCGCCTCGGTCAGCACGAAGTAGGCCATATGATTGAGCGCGAAGGTGCGTTCCAGGCCGTCCGCGGTCACCGCGCGCTGCTGAAAGAGCGCACCGGCGTTGTTGATGAGGATATCGATGCGCGGCAGCGCGGCGCTGAGCTCGCTCCCCAAGCGCCGCATTTCGTCGAGGCTCGACAGATCCGCATAGTGCATTTCGGCCTGCAGGCGGGGCGCCCGCGAGCGCAGCTGCGCCAACGCGGCGTCGCCGCGGGCGCGGTCCCGCCCGACAAGCACCAGTCGGAAGCCGCGCGCCGCCACGGCGTGCGCCGTCGTCAAACCGAGGCCCGAGGTGGCACCGGTGATCACGCAGATTTTGCCCTCGATGCCCGCCAATGCTTTGTTCTCCAAACCGGCTTCTTCTATTGCGGAGATTAGGCGTTTTCCGAGTGAATCAGCACGGTCCGTCGTGATCTTTCGCCGCCCCGCTCGCGCGCCGGACGCAATCATTGGCATAGGTTTTCCGGTCGCATCCGCAGACAGGCAGATAGATTTGCGCGCATATCTCGGGTGCTTTGGCGCAGGTTCCCACCGCATCGGCTGTACGGCACTGCCCGGCCGCCATCTCGCAGAACAGGCCGGTGTCACAGCGCAACCCGGCAATGCCTCCGCACATTTGCCCCAGCGGGACCGCGCCGGCGGTGTGGCCCGCCAATGCGGCAAGACCGGCGGCGATCAGCAACTTGCGTAACGACCCCCTCATTTCTTGAGCCGTAGCAGCCGGTCGGCGTTGGCATAAGCGATTTTCTCGATGTCCGCCGGCGCGAGCGGGAGGCTGTCGAGATACTTTTTGCCCGTCTCGTTGCTGCTATAAGGATAGTCGATCGAGAACATCACCCGGTCGATGCCAAAGGTGTCGATCGTCGCCCGCAGCGGCGGCCAAGTGAACATGCCGCTGGTCGTGACATGCACCTGGTCGCGCAAGGTCTGCTGCACCGAGCGGCGCATGCCGACGAACTCCGGAGCAAAGATACCGTCACATCGCGCCATCATCATCGGCAGCATCTCGCCCATATGCCCGATGATGATTTGCAGCTTGGGATAACGGTCGAGCGTGCCGGTCACGATCAGCCGCAAGGTGTGGATTGCCGTCTCCGCATGCCAGCCGAAGCCAGCGGTCGCGAGCAGAAAGTCGGCCGCGGGCGACATTTCGGCGTAATAGACATCACGCACGGCCTTAGGCGGAATTCCCGGATGCAGATAAAGCGCGACGTTGAGCTTTTCGGCACGCGCCAGGATGGGGGCGAATTGCTTGTCGTCCAGGAAGCGGTCTTTGGTCACGCCGTTGATTAGGGCGCCGCAAAAGCCGAGCTCCTTGACGCTGCGTTCCAGCTCGTCGGCGGCGGCCTCGGGCGCGGTCATCGGTAGATGCGCGAAAGCGGCGAACCGCGTCGGATGCGCCTTCACCTTCTCGAAGATGGCGTTGTTGTAATCGCGCGCCAGCGCGATGCCCGCATCGCCGTCGACGAGATCCGCGCCGGGACCCGACACCGACAGGACCTGCATGGTAATCCCGCTCTCGTCCATCGACCTGAGACGGCCTTCAGCCACGTCCTCGAGCCGCCGCGGCAGGTCCTCCATGCCTGGCCGACGCCCATGCGGTACGAAGCCGCGCCGGGCAATCGCAGCCTTGTCGATGCGGTTGGTGATTGCGGCAAAGCTGAAGTGCTCTTCGAGCGTGACGGTGCGCATGGTTGCTCCCTCGGGGTGGCATGGTGACGGGATGGGTATGACTCGGCCGCGACAATGATCCCTGGCCCGCATTCATGCAACCGCCCCACGGCGTGTCTCGCGGTGATGGCCGGGGTCCGGCACTATCGCCGGCCGCACGGATCCCTATAGTGCGGGCCATTCGGGGACCCGAGCCGGTCCGCGCGCTCGCGGAATGGTGGAACTGATTGATGGCGAGAAGATCGGGCAGAGCGGATCTGCCTCTGCATGGCGGCCATGTTCCTAAATGGCTGGCGGAGCGCATGACTCGTCTGGGCGCGGTCATGAGCCAGGCCATCGTGCACCATTACGGACGCGACGAGCTCCTGCACCGCCTTGCCAATCCTTTTTGGTTTCAGTCCTTCGGCGCGGTCATGGGAATGGACTGGCATTCGTCCGGCATCACGACCAGCGTGATCGGCGCCCTCAAGCGCGGGCTGACACCGTTGCAGAAGGAGCTTGGGATCCACGTTTGCGGTGGTCGCGGGAAATACTCGCGGCAAACGCCGCAGGAACTGATCACGATCGGCGATCGGATTGGGTTCGACGGCGGGAGGCTCGCGCAAACCAGCCGACTTGTGGCCAAGGTCGATAGCGCCGCCGTGCAGGACGGATTCGATCTATACCTGCACGGGTTCGTCGTCGCCGATGACGGTCATTGGGCGGTCATCCAACAAGGCATGAATGGGGGGCGAAAGCAGGCCCGTCGGTATCATTGGCTGTCGGAGGGGCTGACGAGCTTCGTGGATGATCCGCACACCGCGATCGAAGGCGCCGCCCAGGGGGAGATTGTCAACCTCGCCGACCGTCGTGCCGAGAAGTCGCGCCACGCCCAGCTCGAGCTGCTTTTGTCATTCGGGCCGGACCGAATAACGGCCGAATTGTCGAAGCTGGAGGCTTCCGACGAGAGGACGGAGCACTCCGCGCAGCCGTTTCTGCCGCATCTGGTCATGCCCGCGCACCACGATGTTCGCTCAAGCGATGTGATCACGCGGCGGCTCCACGGCAATTTGGCAGCGGCGGCCGAGCGCGGGCCGGCGGATTTTTGCGAGCTTCTGCTCACTCCCGGCGTCGGCGCACGGACCGTCCGCGCGCTGGCGATGGTCGCCGAAGTGATGCACGGAGCCCCGTGCCGGTTCACCGATCCAGGCCGATTCTCCCTCGCCCACGGCGGCAAGGACCGGCACCCGTTTCCGGTACCGCTCAAGGTCTACGACGAGACGATAAGAGTATTGAAATCGGCCGTCCGACAGGCGAGGCTTGGACGTGATGAAGAGCTCGGCGCCCTCAAGCGGCTTGACGAGCAGGCCCGAACCCTCGAGCGTCATGCGGCTGGCCCCTCCGTTGAAGACCTGATCGTCGAAGAGCGGCAGCGCTCGCACGCCTATGGCGGACGGTCCGTCTTCGGATGGGAGCCATCGAGCGAGGAGACGACGGACGCGAATCGGTGGGCAACCGGTCCCGCCGAGATGCGCGGCTCTCGATGAATCCGCTACATGCGCTGGTGTGCTAATGCGGCTCGACTTTCATGTCGCGGCGAACGTATTCTGACTTTGGTCTAAGCGCGTCATGGGCCTGCTGAGCTTCTTTCGCCTCTACGGACGCGTGCTCGAGCTTCTGGGATCCGAGCGACGGCTCGGCTGGTTCCTGGCAACCGGCAATGTGGCCCTCGCCGCCACCCAGTTTGCGGAACCGGTTCTCTTTGGTCGGGTCATCGATACGCTCACCAGCGCGCAGATCCGCAACGCCTCGCCCGATTGGCCGGTCCTGTCGATGTTGTTGCTCGCCTGGGCGGGGTTCGGAATTTTTACCATGCTGTGCGGCACGCTCGTGGCGCTCTATGCCGATCGTCTCGCCCACAGCCGCCGGCAAGCTGTCCTGACCAGCTATTTCGAGCATGTTTTGCAGCTGCCGCTCGCCTTTCACGGCGTCCAGCATTCCGGCCGCCTGATGAAGATCATGCTGCAGGGCACCGATGCCTTGTGGGGACTTTGGCTCGCTTTCTTCCGTGAGCATTTGGCCGCTTTCGTATCGCTGCTCGTGCTGTTGCCGCTGTCGCTGCTGATCAATTGGCGGTTGGGGCTGCTGTTGATCGCACTTGCCGGGCTGTTTGCCGTGCTCACCACCTTCGTGATCCGCAAGACCGAGACCCTGCAGCGCTCCGTCGAGGGGCACTACTCCGATCTTGCCGAACGGGCGGCCGACACGCTCGGCAACATCGCCCTGGTGCAGAGCTTTACCCGGATCGAGACCGAGGTGCAGGCTCTGCGTCAGGTTGCCGAGCGATTGCTCGCCGCCCAGTTTCCGGTGCTCTCCTGGTGGGCCATTGTCGCGGTGTTCACCCGCGCGTCGACCACCTTCACGCTGCTCGCGCTGATCATTTTAGGCACTTGGCTCAATGCCCAGCACCTCGCGTCCATCGGCGAGATCGTGGCCTTCATGAGCTTGGCCGGGATGGTGATCTTCCGTCTCGATCAGGCGGTCAACTTCTCCGCCCGCACCGTCATGGACGCGGCGCGGCTGCGCGAATTCTTCGCCGTGCTCGACACCAATCCCGCCCTGCGCGACAAGCCGGACGCGGTCGATCCCGGCCGCCTGACCGGTCTCGTCGAATTCGAGCACGTCTCGTTTGCCTACGACGGCCGGATGCCGGCCGTCGTAGACTTGAATCTAAGAGCGTTGCCGGGGGAGACCGTCGCCCTTGTGGGGGCGACGGGGGCCGGCAAGTCGACGGCGTTGGCGCTGCTGCATCGGGCCTTCGATCCGCAAGCAGGTGTGATCCGGATCGACGGTATCGATATTCGCGACATGAAGCTCGGCGCGCTCCGCCGCAATATCGGGGTGGTGTTTCAGGAGACGCTGCTGTTCAACCGCTCGATTGCGGAGAACCTGCGCGTCGGCAAATCCGATGCGACCGAGGAGCAGATGCGGACGGCGGCTGCGCGGGCCCAGGCGCTCGATTTCATCGAGCGCGCCGGCGGACGCTTCGACGATCGGGTGGGCGAGCGGGGCCGGCTGTTGTCCGGCGGCGAGCGCCAGCGCCTGTCGATCGCCCGGGCGCTCCTGAAGGACCCGCCGATCCTGATTCTCGACGAGGCAACGAGTGCGCTTGACGCGTTGACCGAGTCGAAGGTCTTTGCCGCGCTGGATGAGGTGATGAAGAACCGCACGACCTTCGTCATCGCCCACCGCCTGTCGACCATTCGCAGCGCCACCCGCATTCTGGTGTTCGACAAGGGCCGCATCGTCGAGACTGGAACTTTTGGCGAGCTCCTGAAACTCGGCGGCCGTTTTGCCGAGCTTGCGCACACGCAGTTCACGGGTGTTGAACCCAGCAACCCGAATGCCGCCGGAGCTCAATTGCCGGCGCCGAGCTAAAACAGTACTCGCTGCGTTTGCTCAACCTTCGTAGGGTGGGCAAAGGCGGCCGGAGACGTGAGGGTATCAGCACGGCGCGCGTTCCGCCGTGCCCACGCGTTAAGTCATGTGTTGCTTTCGCGAGCCCTACCGCGTGGGCACGGCGGACCCCGCGCGGTGCATCAAATCGAAACTTAGGGGCCGCCTTTGCCCACCCTACAGGTGCGCCCCGACCAAAATCAGCTGCGGCGGTAGGGGTAGCAGCGGTCCGGATCGAGCGTGATGCCGAAATGCTCGCCGAGCGCGCGAATGGCGTCGCCGTGCTCCGGGAAAGGATCGCCGTTCGCCGGCCCGACGACGATGGGCTTGACCGCGCCCTTTGTTCCCTCCGGCGGCAGCATCGCAGTGGCCAGCGTCTTGCCCTCGCCATCGCGCAGCGTCAGAAAAATCGGCATGACGTGCTTGACGTGCGCCTTCAGCCCGATGTCCTGCTCGATAAACGATCCGGTCGGCACGTAGGATTTGACGGCCTGCTCCTGCGCCTGGCGAAAATGTTTTTCGACGGCGTGGTTCATGGCCTGGGATTCGCGCGCGGCCTCCCCCTCGGTTTCGATCCGGAACCAAGTCTGGTTCGCTGGCGCGTCGCATACGTATTGCATGACAGCTAGCCCATCAAACTTTCCAATCGCCGACAACCCGGTATGGAGCCCAGACGCAGCGAAGCGAATCGGTGGACGGATTGTATGTGGGGTGCGGCGCCGACGCGTCAACCACGTCGTAGCGTCTGTTTCAGCGCCTTCGGCGTCGCTGCGGCGACGGTGCCGGTGAGGCCGGCCAGCACCGACCACAGGGCATAGCGAGCATCAGCGGCAACGCCGACGGCGAGGAAAGTCATGACATAGACGATGGCCGAGCCACACGCGGCGAGGGCGAAGGCGCCGCTCTTCGTGTCGCGCCGCCGCCAAGCGACGATACAGACGGCGACGCAGAGCAGAAGCCAACTGCCGGAGCGCAACAGCGGGGTCGGCTTGAGCCAAGCATCCACTGTTTTCAATGCCTCGAAGGCCGGCCTATCGGCAAACACCGGTCGGGTGGGATCGTCGAGGTCCTGCGTCCACAGGGTTCGGTTAGCGCCGGCGAGAAATGTCGCCATGAACGCGAGGCGGTGTTGCAGGTAGGCGGCCGGATGCAGGACGAGCGCGCGGCGCCACGCATCGACCAGGACCGGCGAGCCGAAGATTTTTGCGCCTTCCAGGCGCGCCATGACAAAGCGGCAAGGCTCCCTTGTCCAATAGACGTCCCAAAGCTCCGGGTTGTAGCAATGGTCCGTGACCAGCACCGTCTGCTCCGGCGTGAAGGCGACCGGGAACTGGTTCTGCCTGGCGAAATGCGTGATGCCGCCCAGGTCGAACACCAGGATCGAATGCAGCGGGTTCTGCCGCATCGCGTTGAACACGCCATAGTACGTGACTTGAACGAGCGCGAAGAACCCGACGACCGCCGGAACATAGGCCAGCGCCAAAAACTTCCAGCGCAATCGCGACGGCGAAAGAATGTAGGCGCCGACGATCGGCACCGCGAGCAGCGCGTTCGGTCTTAGCAGCAGCCCGAGGACGAGGAGAGCGAGCGCCAGCGCCTGCAACGGCGCGCGCACGCGGGTGGCCTGCGGCGCGGCAGCGTAAGCAAGCGCGGCCGACAGCAGCCAAACATCGGCAAACAGAACGTCGCGCCAAATGATGCCGACGAATTCGAAGGCCGGCGGCGCGAGCGCGAGCAGCGGTAAGGCCGCGGCGAGACGGCCTGAATAAGGCGCGGTGCTGAACGCAAGCACGGCGAATGCGAGCCAATAGAGCGCCGCGATTAGGAGAAACATGCTGGCCGAGCCCGGCGCGACCGGATCGATCAATGCCCATACCGCGGTCATGGCAGGGGATTGCCAATCGCCGACGCGGCCCTCGGCGATGGCGCTGTAAACATAGCGGGCGTCGTAAGTCATGATGCCGGGATAGAAAACGAACAGAGTCAAGCCGAATCCGGCAACGAGCAACAGCGCGATCAAAAAATTCACGAGCCATCGCGGCGGCACGTCACGCCATGACGGCATAAATGTCTCCGGAATTGGCCTCCTCGGGCAGTTCTTGGAGCCAGCGCCGGATCGCATCCGCGGGCTGCCAGTCGCCATGGACAAAAATCTGACTTTCGCCGAGCGCGGCGTCGAAGCGCGCGTAGCCGAGCGCGACGCAGCGATCGAGGCAGGCGAGCGCCGTGTCGCGCTGGATGGTGGTGAACTCGAACGAGAGCGCCGCGACCGGGCGGGCGAGGCCGGCGAGTACCTCGGCTTCCAGGCCCTCGACGTCGATCTTGATGAAGCTCGGCATGCCCTGGCGAGCGATCAATTCATCGAGCGTCGTCATCGGCACGCAGACGTTTTTTCCCCACACCTCGCCTTGCCAACCACGCGCGTCGCGCGCCGCGCGCACGAATGCGTGCGAAACGGTCGATACGGTCGGATTGTCGAGATTGAGCTGCAGCATGACGTTTCCGGCGCCGGCGCCGACCGCCACGGGCTCGATCACGACGGACCGGTCGCGGCCGTAGAGAATTTTCAGCGTCTTGAGCAGAGCGGGCTGCGGCTCGACGGCGACGACCCGCGCGCCCAAACGGCGGAAAGCGGCAACGCGATCGCCTACATGGGCGCCGATATCGAACACGAGATCGCCCCGCTGCACGAAGCGACCATAGAGACGGTCCATGCCGGCGCGCCGCCGTCGATCCCCGTAATAGATGCGCAGGGACCGCACGACACCGAGCGCGGTCCGCAGGCGCTCGCTCACGGTCGCCCGTGATGCCGCGGGTGCAAGCGCCGCAAGCGCCAGCGCACGGAGTTCTTCTGGCGGCGCAGTCTCCTCGGGAAGGCGGCCGAGACCGGTCCGCGTCAAGGCCATCCCGAGGGAAGCCGAAGACGTCGCAACGGCAAACGGAACGGACAGCACAAGCCCGGTCGCCAACAGCAAGGCGTAGGGAATGGCGGACGGTGCCGCCACGGCCAGCAACGCGATCACCGCCAGCCCGAGCAGCGTCTGCGGCCAAAGCCTCGCAAGCGCGAGTGAAAAGGGCACGGTGTGATCATGGCGCGCCTGTACGCTCCAGCCGATGGTGCGGCCGAGCAGGAGGCCTAATAGAAACACCGTGTGGCTGAACCACATGATCGGCAACAGCAGCAGCGAGAAAACCATCTCCGCCGTGATGCCGGCGAGAAAAAGCGTCGGCCGGCCGAAGGCGCGGCGCAAATCCGGCCGCATCAACACGTCGATCGCGGTCGCGATCTTTGGGAAGAACCACATCGGAAGCACGATGGCGAGCAGCGCGGTCCCGAGATCGGGGCGAATGAAGGCAGCAGGCGCCTCCGCGCGCGCAACGCCCAGCGTGCCGAACACCAGAAGTCCGATCCAGGCCGGCGAGCCGATGAACATCAGCATCGCAAAGACGAGCTGATAGACGCTGACGGCCTTGAGCCCCGGGATCGTCAGGCAGCGCCAGTATTGCATGTTGCCCTGGCACCACCGCAGGTCCCGGCGAATGAACTCGATGAGGGTCGGCGGGTTCTCCTCGAAGCCTAAATCCTCCTGCGGCAGCACCCGCACCTCATAGCCGGCGCGGCGCATCAGCACGGCCTCGATCTGATCGTGGCTGAGGATCGGGCCGCCGAGCGGTCCGTCCTCGGCCAAGGAGGGGAGCTCGCAATGCGCCGCGAACGGCGCGAGGCGCAAGGCCGCATTGTGCCCCCAATAAGGACCGCAATCGGCTTGCCACCATGCTCCGCCGATCGTGAAGGAGCGTAGCCCGAGCCGCATGCCGAACTGAAAGAGTCGCGCAAAAGCGCTGGTGGAAGGCAGGCCGACGACGAGGCCCTGCAGGATGCCGAGCCGTGGATTGGCCTGCATGATGCGAACGAGGCGCAAGACTGCGTCGGCGGTGATGAGGCTATCGGCGTCAAGGGTGATCGCGAGCTCATGGTCGCGGCCCCAGCGTTCGCAGAAATCGCGAATGTTGCCGGCCTTGAAGCCGGTATTGGTGGTGCGCCGGCGGTAGGTGATGGCGACGCGACCGCGCCACGCGGCGGCAAGCGCGGCAAAGCGATGGCTCTCGGCGAATGCGGTCTCAGCGTCGTCGGTGTCGCTGAGGATATAGACATGGAAGTGGTCCGCCATGCCGGCACGAAAAAGTCCGTCCAGCAGGGGCTCAAGATTGCGGATCACCCGCTCCAGCACCTCGTTGCGGATGCAGAGGAGTATCGCCGTCGACACGGTCACCGGCTGATCGTTGCGCACGCCCGCCGCCATCGGAATGACCGCCGCGATCGGGTCCGCGGCGAAACGCATGATGATGAGACCGATCATCGCGTTCCAGAAGCAGATGACGGTCCAGGGCAGCGTCAGCGCGAAGCAGAGAAGGATAAGCGCGTCGACGACATCAAGACCGCGCGGTGACAGCGCCTGCGCAGCAAGCCAAAGAAGGACCATCATTGTCGCCGCGACCAGGGCGGCGACAAGAGCGCGGCGCCAAGCCAAGGATGGTGCAGCGGCGGCGAAGGTCGCGGTGCTTGCCGTCGGGCCGTCGAGCATTCCCCCGCCCTTCCTCCCCTTTTTGGCCCGCGCACGATATAGCGGAGAGGCAATTGCCAAGTCCAACTGCAAAGTCTGATCGAGCAGATGAACACGCAGGCGCTTTGGTATGTCGGCCCCGGCCGCGCTGAAATCCGCAGCGAGCCGCTGGGCGAGCCTGCGGCCGGCGAGGTTCGCGTCCGGGCCCTTTACGGTGCGATCAGCCGCGGCACCGAAAGTCTGGTGCTGGCCGGCCGCGTTCCTGAAAGTGAGTTCGAGCGCATGCGCGCCCCGTTCACGGGCGGTGCTTTTCCGTTTCCGGTCAAATACGGCTATGCCACCGTCGGACGGGTCGAAAGCGGTTCCGCCGCATTACACGGCCGCGCTGTCTTTGCGCTCTATCCGCATCAGTGCGTCTTCAACCTGGCCGCCGAGGCGGTCGTGCCGATCCCCGACGGCGTGCCGCCGGCACGCGCGGTACTCGCCGCCAACATGGAGACCGCGCTCAATGCGGTGTGGGATGCGGCGCCAGCGCCCGCCGACCGCATCGCAGTTGTCGGCGGAGGCGTTTTGGGCGCACTGGTCGCGTGGCTCTGCGGCCAGCTTCCCGGCGCCGCGGTGACGCTCGTTGATGTCGAACCCTCCCGCGTCCGCCTCGCCCGCACCCTCGGCGTCGACTTCGCCGCGCCTGATTCCGCGCCGCACGACTGCGACCTCGTCATCCATGCCAGCGGGACCGCCGCGGGTCTTGCCAATGCACTGAGCCTCGCGGGCGGCGAGGCGACCGTGTTGGAGCTCAGCTGGTACGGAACCGGCGAGGTCGCGATCCCGCTCGGCGGCGCCTTCCATAGTCGCCGCCTAAAACTCGTCTCCAGCCAAGTCGGCCGCGTCGCGCCCTCGCATCGCGCCCGCTGGACGCCGCAGCGCCGGCTCACCGCGGCGGTGCACCTGCTCGCCGATCCGCGACTCGATGCGCTGATCGCTCCCGCCGTTGCCTTTCACGACTTGCCCGCTCGGCTCCCCGCCATCCTGGCTCCGCAGAGCCGGGTGCTTTGCCAGCTCATCACCTATCCCGCCGCGGCTGATACCGCGGGCTGATCCTGATGGAGGTTCCTGTTGTTTGCCGTCGAGGTCCGCGACCATGTGATGATAGCTCATTCGTTTCGCGGGGCGGTTTTTGGCCCGGCGCAGGCGCTGCATGGCGCGACCTTCGTTGTTGACGCGGCCTTCGTCGCCGATCAGCTGGATGCGAACGGCATCGTCGTCGATATCGGCCTCGCGCACGCGGTGCTGAAATCAATCCTCGCGCCGCTCAACTATCAGAATCTCGACACGCTCGCCGACTTCAAGGGCGTCAACACTACGACCGAGTTTCTGAGCAAACATGTCTTCGATAAGCTCGTAGCGGCGGCACGTGCGGGAAGTCTCGGTCGCGAAGGGCGCGAGCTTAAGACGATCCGCGTCACGATCTCCGAGTCGCACCTGGCGCGCGCCTGGTACGAGGGGTCCCTGTGGTGAGCCGCGTCGTCTTCGCGGTACCCGGCGCGTTGACGATCCCGACCGGTGGCTATGCCTACGATGCGCGCATCATCGCCGGGCTGCGCGCGCGCGGCTGGCAGGTCGACGTACTCGATCTGGGCGATGGCTTTCCTCGCCCGAGCGCACAGGCGCTGGCTGCGGCGCGCGCGCGGCTTGCCGCCTCGCCGAAGGCAAACCCGATCGTGATTGATGGATTGGCGTTCGGCGTGCTGCCCGATGCGGCAACGGAGATTGCCGCCAGCCATCGTCTGATCGCGCTGGTGCATCATCCGCTCGCGCTCGAGGCCGGGCTGTCGCCTCGCGAGGCGGAGGCCTTGCGCGTCAGCGAATGCCGCGCGCTCGCGGCGGCGAGACGCGTCGTTGTGACCAGCGCCTTCACGGCGCGTTTGATCATTTCCGACTACGCTGTTTCGCCGGACCGGGTGACTATCGTGCGGCCGGGCAACGATCGCGTGGCGCCGGGGCGCGGCAGCGGCCAGGAAATGGTGTCACTGCTTGCGGTCGGCGCGATCGTGCCGCGTAAGGGCTACGACGTGCTGTTGGCGGCGCTGGCTTCTCTGTGCGATCAGCCGTGGCGCCTTACCATCGTCGGCGACCGCTCGCGTGATCCCGATACCGCGGCACGATTTGACGCCGACTTGGCGCAGCTCAAGCTCACCGACCGCGTCCACTGCACGGGCGCAGTTTCGGCGGAGCAGCTTGCCGAGTTCTATTCGAGCGCCGATCTGTTCGTGCTTGCGTCGCGTTTCGAGGGCTACGGCATGGCCTTTGCCGAAGCCATCGCCAACGGCCTGCCGGTGATCGGAACCAGGGCCGGCGCCATTGCGGAAACCGTGCCGGCGAGCGCCGGCGTGCTGGTGCCTCCCGACGACATTGCGGCGCTCTCGGCTGCCCTGCGGCAACTGATCGAGGATCCTTCGCGGCGGCGCCGCCTCGCCGCATCGGCGCGGGCGGCCGCGGCCGAGTTGCCGACCTGGCCGGACGCTACCGAGGTCTTTGCTCGGGTCATCGTGGACGTGATGTAAGGAAATTCACACGCTGGCGGCCCGGGCTAACAGCCAAGATCTTCGTCCGAGCGTTCCGGTCATTTCTTGGCAGGCGCGATCGGTAGGCGCTGCGCCGACAAATCGCAGTCGAACAGCGTCTCGCCGGCGAGCAGATGGACGCGCATCGGCGGGCGCAGCGCCTCTTCGACGCCATCGATCGGACCAAGAGCGAAGCTTGGGCGGCCGGCGCCGAGAATGATGGGCGCCACGACCACGTGCAGACGATCGAGGCAGCCTTCCGCCAGAAAGCGCGAGACCGTGTCGGCGCCACCTTCGATCAGCACCCGGCGCAACCCTTGCTCGGCAAGCGCGCGGAGAATGGCCGCGGGCGACATGTGTCCGTTCACCGCTGGCAATGCCAAAATTTCGGCCCCCGAAGGCTCGCACCGCGCGCCCGCTTGCGTCACCACGATCCGGCGAGCGCCGTCGTCGCTGAGGAGGCGCGCGCTCGGCGCCAGTCTGCCGCGCGGATCGAGGACGACGCGCGCCGGATTGGGGCCCTCGACAAGGCGGACAGTCAATTGCGGATCGTCCGCAAGCGCGGTCCCGATCCCGACCACCACCGCATCGACCAGCGCCCGCAGCCGGTGCAGATGCGCGAGGCCCGCGGCGCCGTTGATGTAATGCGAGCGGCCGGTCGTCGTCGCGATTCGCCCATCAAGGGATTGGCCGATCTGGCCGATCACAACGAGGTCATCGGCCTTGCCGGCGCGGAGCGGTCCGAACAACTCCTCCCACGGCGGCGGTAGCGGCTCGGCCCCACTGCGGAACCCCCGCGGAACCGAGGCCCAATTGGTAGCCCAAGCGTCGATCGGCCCGTCGACGCGATCGCCCGTGTCGGGAGGAGCTTTTCCATCGTCACGCAATCGAGCGGAGGAATTAGGCGGCTGGTGCAAGCGGATAAGACTTTCTTACGGTTTGACTTTTCGCCAAGGACATCGGCACCAAGGCGCGTCGACGGCGGCATGGAATAAACGCACCGGCCCGCGAGTCTTATACCAGGCTTCAGCCACGGAAGGCACGAACATGGGTATGGGAAGCGGCGTTGCAGGCATGAGTCCCTTCGGTGACAAAGCGCACATCGCGGCGGATCGAGCGCTGGCCGAGTTTCGCTCCGGTCGGCCGGTCTTGCTGCGCGGCAGCGGCGAGACGCTCCTGGCATTGCCTGTCGAAGGGTTGGACGCGCCCCGGCTGGCGGTGTTCACGGAACTTTGCGCGCCGACACTTCCGCGCCTTGCCGTGTCCGCGCGGCGCGCGCGGGCGCTTGGCTTGGCGGCGGAGCCGGCCGCGCTAGACCTTGGGCCAGCTGTGAGCGCCGCGCAGATTTTTTCGCTCGTTGCCGACGCGCAGGTCAGCGGCGCCATCGAACCAAAACCTCTCGGGACGGCGGGCGCGGCGGCGATCGAGCTTGCCAAACTGGCGCAGGGGCTGCCGGCGGTGCTCGTCGCCCCGGCCCCTGACATATCGGCGGCTGATCCGCCGATCGTGCAGGTAGCAGCGAATGCGGTCGGTGAATTCCGTCGCGGCGCCATCGGCGCGTTGAAAATTGCAGCGCAAGCCGACGTGCCGTTGCACGGCGGTTTCGCGGTCCGCTTCGTGGTGTTCAACGATGCGATCGGCGGCGCCTCGGCGGCGATCGTCGTCGGCGAGCCGGATTTATCGGGTCCGGTCCCAGTGCGCTTGCACTCGGCCTGCCTCACCGGCGACGTTTTCAGCTCGCGCCGCTGTGACTGCGGCGATCAACTGCGGCTGTCACTCGCGCGTCTGCAGGAAGCCGGCGGCGGGATCGTCCTCTATCTGGCGCAAGAGGGGCGCGGGCTCGGCCTCGCCAACAAGATGCGGGCCTATCAGTTGCAAGATGCGGGTCTCGACACGATCGACGCCAATACGACGCTGGGGTTCGAGGACGACGAGCGCACCTACGATATCGCGGCGCGCATGCTGGAGCTCCTCGGCTGTCAGCGCGTGTTCCTGCTCACGAACAATCCGGCGAAGGTCGCGGGGCTCGCCGCCTCCGGCATCGACATCTGCGGCCGGATGGCGCTCGTCACCCCGATCAACTCCGACAATCTTCGCTATCTCACCGCCAAGGCGGCGCGCGCCGGTCATCGCTTGCATCATCTGACGGAGGCGTTAGCGCAGGAGGGCGGCTTGGATGGCGCCCCGCGCGCGGCTAAAGTATCGAGCTCGGATTAGATTATCGGGGCGACGCGCAGGGGATTTCCAACGACCTGACGATCGAGGCTTCGCGGGGGAAACGACGATGACCGAGGCCGCCTATACGCCGGTTGCCCGCATTCTGCATTGGGTCACCGCGATCCTCGTCCTCGCCAATATTCCGATCGGCATCGTCATGACGAACGTGGAGGGCGGGCCGCGGCAGGATTTCCTGTTTCGTCTGCACGAGTCCATCGGCGCTCTATTCATCCCGATCATCGTCTATCGTTTGATCTACCGGCTGACGCATCGTCCGCTCCCGCTGCCGGCCGAGATCCCGGCAATCCAGCGGCTCGCGGCGGAGGGCCTGCATTGGGCACTCTACGCCCTACTGATCGTCCAACCGATCATCGGCTGGATCGCAACGTCGTCCTTCCGCGCGCCGATCCTGGTGTTTTGGCTGTTCGAGCTGCCCCCGATCTGGCCGGAGAACCGCGCCTTCTCCGATCAGGTGTCCGATATTCACGCAGCGATCGGCTTCACCATCGGGATCTTGTTGTGCGCGCATATCGGCGCCGCGCTGTTCCATCACTTCGTCCGCAAGGACCAGGTGCTCATGCGCATGGTCACCAGGTGAGCTTTTTTGGGCGATTATCCCGCCGCCGATGGCCTGAGGGCGTCTGTTGTCCGCGTTGTGGCAACCCCGGCGTCTATGACCTGCCGTCGCGCAAGTGGCATTGGCAGTGCACCCGATGCGCTCCTGGCGGCTCTACGGGCTATCGGTTCTCGATCCTGGTTGATACTATTTTCGAGAATACCAACAAGCCTTTGCGTGACTGGTGCCGGGTTATTCACCTCATGCTGACTAGCAAGAAAGGCATGAGTGCATCGCAAATATTCCGCTTCATGGGTTTTGGTTCCTATAAGACCGCTTGGCTCATGCGCCATAAGGTCCGCACTGCCCTCATGGAGGATATTAGCCAGCTCGGCGGCATCGTCGAGGTTGATGAAACCTTCGTCGGGGGCAAGGCCAAGAACCGACACAAGGATAAGCGCGGTGGCGGTGAAGGGACTGGCGGCATCGGTTCCGGCCAGACGCCGATCGTCGGTGCCGTCAGCCGCAAGGGCAACGTCGTGGCTCGCGTTGTCGCGAACGTTCGCGCCTCGACCCTCGAAGCTTTCGTACGCAAAGCCGTCTCGCACAAAGTCAGCTTGCTCTGTACGGACCAATGGGTTGGCTACAAGCATCTGGGCGAACAATTCCCGCATGCTGTCGTTGACCATGCTAAAAGCGAATATGTCGTCGGCGCGATCCACACCAATACGATTGAAGGCTTCTGGTTGATCTTCAGCGCGGTGTCATTGGCACCTTTCACAAGATGAGCCGCCAATACATGCCACTCTACGTCGCCGAATTTCAATTCCGGTATAACAACCGAGAGAACGTGGGCATCTTCGGAACCGCGATTGGCGGGTGCTAATGCGTTTTTTGCCAATCGCGACTTACATTTTTGCTGGCCTCTTTGCATTGTTTTATGCCTATGAGGTAGGACGCTCAACGCAACATCAAATAGATAGAGAACAGATCAAAGCGGCCTATAAATCCAATCAGGCCGTAAGCGAAAAAAGCAAAAATGATTCTAGGATTGGAGGAAAGAAAGAAGCAACCGAACAGAACACAGACAATGGAAGCCAACAAACTTCCGAGATAACGCCCTTCCTTCGAATCCTCCCCGTGGGCGAAGGAGGGATAGTAATTGTCACTCTGCTTTTGGCTGCAGTAACCCTCCAGCTCGTCATTGACGGCAGAGAGCATTCTACTCGTCAATTGCGGGCCTATGTCGGGATTGAATACTCGGAGATCAGAATTGATCATAGGAGGCTTCTTGCCTTCGTGGATTACAAAAACGCAGGTCAAACACCAGCGTTTGATG
>JBKQHQ010000182.1:0-2795 GCA_052148715.1 Xanthobacteraceae bacterium
GACACCGACACCGACCGCAGCATCTTCACTCGCCGTACCTGCCGCAATCGCTGCCCAGAATCGCCGCCGCTCGTCTCGCCCTGCCACCGGCGGTCGACCTGGTGAGAACAAGCGCACCCGCCCAGAACGATCCGACCGCCGTTTTCGAATGCTCATCACAACTCCCGTCAAGGTGTTGCGACGACCACTTGAATCCGCCCTGGCTGCCCTGGTCGCTGTTGAAGATGTCCGGGTTGCCACGCTTGGCCAGGGGCTCCTCCCGCGCCTCAATGCAGAAGTCGGCTTCCATCGTGATCGACACCCGATGCGCGAGCACCCGCCGGCTGAACACGTCGACGACCGCCGCCAGGTAGACGAAGCCGCGAGCGATCGGAATGTAGGTGATATCCATCGCCCAGACTTGATCGACCCGCTCGATCTTCAACCCGCGCAGCAAGTAGGGGTAGATCTTGTGGCCGGGCGCGGGTTTGCTCGTGTTCGGACGGCGGTAGATCGCCGAAATCCCCATCCGCTTCATCAGGCTGGTTACATGGCGCCGCCCGATCGATACGCCCTCGCGGTTGAGAAAGTCGCGTAGCATCCGGCTGCCCGCGAACGGATAGTCGAGATGCAATTCATCAAGCCGCCGCATGATCTTCAAATCCGCGGCCGACATCGGTCGAGGCTTGTAGTAGACGGCGCCCCGGCTGACGCCGAGCGCCGTGGCCTGACGGCAAACCGGCAAGTCGTGGTCGCGGTCGATCATCGCCTTGCGCTCAGCAAACCCGCTTTGGTGAGCGCCCCTTCTAAAAAACTGAGCGCGGCGCGCCCGCCGCCTGTGGGATAGAAACGGGGAGCCGCTAGACTGCGGCCGGAAGGGAGCGGCCGATACGATTTTGGTGGCACGTGACCCCGTCAAAAAACCTGGTCCATGGGCTGTTGCGCACTTGAGAGTGGTGACGCCATCTCGGCGATCCCGTTTAGGAATTTGAATGAATCGCGCAGCCCAGCCCTTCCGCTGGAGTCAGCAGGAGGAATTGCGGATGAACCCCGAAAGATCGAAGTCGAGGGACGGCGCTAAGATGCCGATGGTGCACCCGAACGCGGCTGCTATCGACGTTGGCGCCACTATGCATATGGCGGCCGTCAGAGCAGATCGCGCGCCGGCGCCAGTCCGCAGCTTCGGTACCTTCACGGCCGATCTGCATCGGCTGGTCGACTGGTTTACTGAATGCGATGTCGAGACCGTCGTCATGGAATCGACCAGTGTCTACTGGATTCCGATTTTCGAGCTTCTCGATGCCCGGGGGTTTACCGTGTTTCTTGTCAACGCGCGGGATGCCAAGCACGTGCCGGGGCGCAAGACCGATGTCAGCGATGCGCAATGGCTGCAGCGGCTCCATTCATTCGGGTTGCTGCGGGCCAGCTTTCGGCCCAAAGGGCACATTGCTGAGCTGCGAGCCTACGTCCGTCAGCGCGAGCGTCTGCTTGAGTACGCGGCCTCACACATCCAGCATATGCAGAAGGCTTTGACGGAGATGAATCTTCAGCTCCACCACGTCGTCGCCGACATCACTGGCGCGACCGGCCTGCGTATCATACGCGCGATCCTCGCCGGCGAGCGCGACCCTGAGGCGCTGGCGGGCTTGCGCCATTATAGTTGCCACTCCAGCGCCGAGACAATCGCGAAGGCGCTCACCGGAAGCTACCGCGCCGAACATCTGTTTGCGCTCGAGCAGGCACTTGCGCTTTACGACGCCTACCACGAGAAGGCATCTGCCTGTGACGCCCGGATCGAAGCCGTGTTGAAGGAACTGAGCATTGATCGCGGTCGTGGCCAAGGATCAGCGCCGCAGGCCTCGCGGGGTCGGAATCGAACCGATCAGGCGAACGCTCTAACTTTCGACGTCCGCGAGGCGCTGTTCGCGTTGCTCGGAAAGACATCACCACAATCGACGGCCTCGGTCCTTACCTCTCGCTGAAGCTGATCGCTGAATGCGGCGACGATCTCTCCTCGTGGCCAAGTGCAAAGCATTTTACCTCCTGGCTGGGACTGGCGCCGAGCAACAAGGTCTCCGGCGGAAAAATGCTCTCGTCCCGAACGCGCCGATCCGGAGGTCGGGCGGCGGCACTTCTGCGCCTTGCTGCCGTCACCGTCGGGCGCACCGACACCGCGCTCGGCGCCTTTTACAGGCGACTTTCATCGCGCATCGGCAAGGCCAAGGCAGTGACCGCCACGGCTCGCAAGATCGCAGTCCTCTTCTACAATGCCGTGCGATACGGAATGCACTATGTCGATCCCGGGGCCTCGTCTTACGAGACGCGCTACCGGGCGCGAGTGGTCAGCAATTTGCGGCGGCGTGCCAAGTCATTCGGCTTTGTTCTCCAGCCCTTGGAGCCGAAAGTCGGTGCTGCCGTTTCTTAGGAATCGTTCTCCAGCGTCAGTTCGCCGATCTTGGCGTGAAGCGCCTTCAAGTCGACGCTCGGCGCTGCCTTCGCCTCCCCCTTGTCGGGGCCGAAAACAGCCGCCGCCCCGTCGAGCAACTGGCTCCGCCACTGTCCGATCTGGTTCGGATGGACATCGAACTGCTCGGCCAGTTCGGCCAGCGTTTTGTCGCCCTTCATGGCGGCCAAAGCCACACGCCTTGAAGGCGGGCGTGTGATTGCGACGGCTACGCTTGGTCATCTTCGCTCCTGATTCGCACCGAGAATCCTCGCCGCTGTCAGGCAGAAAATCCACTTATCGAACTGTCCAGATTTGTGAGACCGGCTCTGAGTTCGAGCAACTCGTGCTGGCCATCATACGTAACCTGCCG
>JBKQHQ010000183.1:0-11363 GCA_052148715.1 Xanthobacteraceae bacterium
AGCGCTCGCCGAGGGTTCTCCAGGCCACCCGTTTGGCGCTCGCCGCGGCCTCTTCGGCGAGTCGGTCCCGCTCGCCGGCGCGATGGGCGCGGCAGAACCAGACGACCACCAGCGGCTGGCTGAGGTCCGGCCAGTGGGGCACGACGTCGCTGCGGCCGCATGTGGCGCAGGGCTCGCGGGCGAGCTTGCAGCGGCGCAGGTGGGTGAAGAAGATGGCGCTGGCGGTGCGGGCGGCCGCTTG
Organism: Xanthobacteraceae bacterium; assembly: GCA_052148715.1. Lineage (GTDB taxonomy): Bacteria > Pseudomonadota > Alphaproteobacteria > Rhizobiales > Xanthobacteraceae > JBKQHQ01. The sequence continues at coordinate 242 of JBKQHQ010000183.1, forward strand.
TTCGGCCGAGAAAGTGCGCAGACGCTCTCGTGCCGCGACGGTCTTGCGATGGCGCTTGCTGTGGGATTCAGAAGTCGCTGCAACTGCCGCAAAGACGGTGCAACTGATGATGAAGAGGATGCAATTGGGATGACGGCGGACGGGGCCCGGTGGTCGATTGGCGGCGGGTCCTGGAGACGAGGGGCTGGAGAAGAGGTACTGACGCTCGCTCGCTGAGGACCGATCTGCGAAGGCTCCCGGTGCCTGCCGAGGGTGTACGGTTGCTCCTGCGACCCGATCAGACGTCGGAACTTCGGTATGAGAGCTGGAAGCGGAAGATCGAGCTTCCGCCGTGCCGGCTCGTGTGGATCGGCGACGTTGTGGCCTCGCCGGAGGGGGTCGGGACCCCGCACGTCCAGGCCCTCGTCGTCCTGCTTGAGTCGGGCGAGGTCGGGACGATAACGCTGCCGTTGAACGTGTTCCGCTTTGCGACCGTCGCTCGGGTGCTTCGCGAACTTCCGCTTGAGGCACGTGCCTTACGGGATCTATGGTGGGCCAGGTCCGGAGGTGCGGTTCTCAGAGAACCGGTGGCAGATCGACCTGTGGTTCGATCGCGCGGTGCTGGCGGTGGTGACGGCCGAGGAGATTCCGGCGCTTGGGGTCGAGACGTTGGCCGGGCATCCGCAGTTCGCAAGCTCCCCGCTCTGCGTCGTCGCAGACCGCCCTGCCCGGCGGCTAGCGGTCCTGCCGTGCTGGGAGATCTTCCGGTTCTACTACTCTCAGTCGGTTCTGGTGGCGCGGCTCGCCTTTCAATTCCCCCGTTGGGGGCCCGAGACGCCCGGTCAGCTGCTGGAGCGCTTCGACGGCCATCGGTTCCGCGCCGAAGCTCTGGCGAAGGGGCATCGACCCGGCGCCGGGCTTGTTCGCTCTCGGCGATCGGCCGGGACGCGCTGGTCACCTACGCGCGGACGGGCCGGGCTCAGATTCGGGCGGTCCCTCCCTTTCGCGGGCCCGCGCGTCTGATGGCCGTCGGGATCCCGCTGCAATTGGGGGAGTTCGCCGTGCTCTTCATACAGCAGATCGTGGAAAGCGTGCCCGGGGAGGGCGATCGCGGCGTCATCCGGTGGAAGAAGATCCCGCAGCGCAGAGCTTCTCGTACGCGTTGACGAGCTGGATGAGGAAGAGCGGCGCTTGGGGGGAGAGGCGCAGGCCGGCCGGTCCCTGGGCGGCGATGCGGTGGAGGCGGTCACGCTCAGCCTCGGGGAGCGCGGCGATGGCGGCCAAGGCTGCTTCGCGCCGGCGCCTCCACAGCTCGAGGGGGTCTGGCGCCGGGGTTCGCCGGGCGATCTCGTCCGCGCGATGCTCTCGGCAGATCCACACCGCTTCCCGCCAGCGCGCGGGGTCGGCGATGTAAGCGGTGAGGTCCTCCCAGCGCTTACAGACCACGCACGGCTTCCGCTGCTCCTTGCCGCGCGCGATGGCGACGTACAGTTTGGCGCGTGCAGCGTCCTTGGCTCGGGCGTCGTCGTCGCGGTAGCGGGCGCGGCTGCGCCGACGGGCGTTGCGCTGCTTGCGATGGCGATCGTGCGAGTCGCGGTTGGCCGCGGCAAAACAGGGCTTGCAGTAGCGTCCATCGGCCCGCGGGGGTCTGCGGCAGCCCGGTTTTGAGCACGAACGGCGCGTTGCGTGCATTCTCGTTTCAGACGCTAACACATTTTCGGGCGTCCGTCGAGGAGTTAAGATAATTGGAGGTATATTAACTACGATGCCTCCGCAAACGCCACCCGAGCCGCATCTCGGCGCCAGAGAACCCGCAAGCGCGCCGCTCGCGACCCGCGCAGAAGAAGAAGCGGAGGTCGCCAGGCTACCGATCCCGCCCTGGACGACCGACGACGAGCTCGTCGCCCTGTGGCTGCACGGCAAGAGCCCCAACACGATCCGAGCCTACGGCGAGGACATCGCCGCCTTCCGCGCCTTCACCGGCAAGGGGCTGCGCGCGACCTACCTCTCGGATCTGCAGCGCTACGCGGATGCCGTGGTCGGAGCGCCGGCGACGCGTGCCCGGCGCCTGCGGTCTCTGAAATCGCTCCTCTCGTTCGCTTCCAAGATGGGCTACCTGCCCTTTAACGTCGGGGCCGCCATCCGAGGCCCCAAGCTCGAGCAGAAGCTGGCGGAACGGATTCTGAGCGAACGGCAGGTCTTCGCGCTGCTCGAAGCCGTCGAGGATCGGCCTCGGGACCACGCGTTGATCCGCCTCCTCTATAACGGTGGTCTGCGGGTCTCTGAGCTGGTCACGCTGCGGTGGCGCAACCTCACCGACGGCGTCGCGAGTGTGACCGGCAAGGGCGGGAAGACGCGCGTCGTGCGGCTCTCGAGGGGAACCTGGGCCGAGCTGCAAGCGCTACGAACCGAGGAGAACTTCGGCGACGACCTCGTCTTCCCGATGAGCGCGGTCAACGCGTGGAAGCGGGTCAAGCGCGCCGCGCGCCTCGCCGGCATCACCGAGCTCCCCGTCTCGCCGCACTTCCTGCGGCACTCCCATGGGACCCATGCTCTGCGCCGCGGGGCGGATCTGGCGACCGTTCGCGACACGCTGGGTCACGAGTCGATCGCAACGACCAGTCGCTATCTGCACGCGCGGCCCGAGAAGTCCAGCGGCGATTACCTCGCGCTCTGATCTTTGCCGTCGCACAATTCGAGTAGCGTGTACTCCCCGGAATCTGCTTCAGTCCCGCACGGCAAAGCTGCCCCAGTTGCATTTACTTCTGATCTCACCATCGGCGAAAGGAACCGAACCATGGCCATCATCGAAATCACGCATTGTCCCTACGGCAATGCCGTCACCGTCCCGCTCCCGTTCGCGGAGACCGTCGCGCGCACGAAGCAGGCACTCAAGGACGAGGGCTTCGGCGTGCTCTGCGAGATCGACGTCGCCAAGACGTTCAAGGAGAAGATCGACACCGACTTCCGTCCGTACACGATCCTCGGCGCCTGCAACCCCCGCTTGGCGCACCGCGCGCTAAGCGCCGAAGACGACCTCGGCCTGCTCCTCCCCTGCAACCTCGTGGTCGCCGCCGACGAGCGCGGCGGAACGCGCGTCTCCGCGATCGACGCGACCGCGATGATGCGGCTGGTGGGAAACGCCCTGCTCGACCCGATCGCGAGTGAGGTCAACGAACGGCTGGGCCGCGTACTGCAGAATGTCGCCGACATGGGGACAGGCGTGCCGTCGCGCGGCTGAGACCACTACTTCATCGCCTTCAATGCGCTCTCTCGCCTCTCCGGGATATTCGTGACAGCATGAATCGCTCATCGTTCCTCTCACTTGCCGGTGCCACGGCGCTCACTTCGGCGACCGCCGGCGCCGTAACGGAGACCGGTCGCGCCGACGTTACCGTCCGCATCGTTTCGACGACGCTGGAGGTGGCGCCGGGGCGCACGGTGCGGACCACCCTACGGAGGCACGGTGCCTGGGCCAACGCTGCGCCTTCATGAGGGCGTTCCGGTGACCGTCGACGTGGTCAATGAGACCGATGCGGTCGACGTGGTCCACTGGCACGGCCAAATCGTGCCGCCCAGCGTCGACGGTGTGATCGAGCTCGGCACGCCGCCGGTACCGGCGCACGGACGGCAGCGCTACCGCTTCACCTCACGCCCTGCCGGCACGCGATGGTACCACTCCCACGTCGGAATGGGCCGCAACGCCGATCGCGGAGTATTCAGCGGCGAGTTTGGATTCGTCCTCATCGAGCCGCGCAACGACCCGGGGCGCTACGATCGCGAGGTGCTGCTCGCGCTGCACGAGTGGGAGGGGCGGCTGGTCACGAATCAGAGCCATGACTGGTCGAACGTGCCGTCGCTCGCGCAGCCGGCGATGGGCATGGGCGGCGCGATGATGGGCGGCGGCGGCGGCATGATGAGTGGCGCTGGGATGATGGGGCGCGACGGGATGATGGGCGGCGGCATGGGGATGGGGATGCTCGAGGCCGACTACGCCCTCTTCAGCATCAATGGCCGCGCTTTGGGCCATGGCGAGCCGCTTCGGGTGCGCGCGGGCGAACGCGTGTTGCTTCGGATCCTCAACGCGAGCGCCACGCTGACACACCGCCTGGCCCTCCCCGGGCACCGCTTCACGGTCGTTGCGCTCGACGGCAACCCGGTGCCGACGCCGCGCACCGTGGACGCGATCGAGCTCGGCGTGGCCGAGCGGGTAGACGCCATCGTCGAGATGACCCAGCCGGGCGTCTGGGTCTTGGGCAGCACGACCGAGACCTTCCGCAGCCGAGGACTCGGCGTCGTTGTGGAATACGCCGGGCAGCATGGCGAGCCGGTGTGGCACGATCCGGCAACGCTCGCGCCGTGGCAGTATACAAGCTTTGGACAGCCGTCAAGCCTCCCGGAGCCGGACGGCCGCTTCGAGCTCGTGCTGCGGCAAGCGATGGCGGCGCAGAACCGCTGGACGATCAACGGCCGCTCGGATCCCTACGCGACCCCGCTCGCGGTTGAGCGCGGCAAGCGCTATCGCCTCGCGTTCAGCAACATGAGCATGATGGAGCACCCGATGCACCTGCATGGGCATCTCTTCGAACTCGCCGCGATCGACGGGGTACCGACGAGCGGTGTGCGCAAGGACGTCGTCGTGGTGCGTCCCATGATGGGGCAAGTCGAGATCGACGTCCTGGCCGACAACCCCGGCACCTTCTTGCTCCACTGCCACAACGAGCTCCACATGGAGGGCGGCTTGGCAACAACGCTGTCCTACCGCGGCGCATAAGCACCGCCGCGTGTGCCGCGCCACCTCTCACATCACAAACCTTGAACGGACCTGAAACGATGAGCCAAGCATCTTCACAACCAGCGCAATCATCGACAACCGCACCACACGCTCTGGATCACGCCGCAGAGAGAGACGAGTCCATGACACAACAGCTGGCGAGCGTCGCCCGGAACGGTGCCGCGATGCGTTTGCGCCCGCTTGCCCTCGCCGTTGCCTTCGGCGTCGCCACTGCAGTCGTCACCCTGCTCTTCGGTGGGGCGATGGGCGCGATGGGCAGCATGATGGGCAGCGGCCCCGGCGGCTGGGGCGGCTGGATGCACGGCTCCATCGGTGGCGGGCCGGGAGTGGGCGGCGGCTGGATGATGGGCGGGGGTGGCCTCGGCTTCGGCATAGCTGGGCTCGTCTGGGGCTTCCTCTCCGGCGCCATCGCGGGCGGCATCACGGCCTGGGTCTACAACGCAATGGTGCGACGAGCCGAGTAGCGGACGCGCGTCTGTATGTGCACACCCGCGGCGCAAACTCGGCCGCGCAGCCGGGTGAGGTTCTCACGAGGGCACCCCAAACAGGTTGAGGCTTGCGAACAGGCGGAGATCGATGTATCATACAACGGTTGATAGAGGAAACTATATCGCAGCCAGGGACTACCGCGCGTAGTCTCGCCTCAGAATTCCAAGACACCATGGTCGCGTTGATTCGGACGCTCGGCTTGCATCAGCCCGACCAGACTCCGTGCGGCCAGCCGGTGGCAGTCGCCGAGGCGTATGCGCTTCTGGAACTCAGCCGGGAGCCGGGGCTCTCGCAAAACGGCCTTGCCGCGCGCCTGCGGCTCGAAAAGAGCTCCGTGAGCCGGGTCGTTACGGCACTCGAGAAGCGCGGATGGGTCGCGCGAAAGCGCAATCCGGAGGATACCCGGATCGTCCAGGTTCATCTGACCGACGATGGCCGGGACGCCGCTGCACATCTGGCGGCATCGCGCCAAGTCAAATTCGAGCGGATCTTCAGCGCTGTCCCGGTAGCCGAACGCGACGCCGTCCTCGCGTCCCTCGGTACGCTCCTACAGGTGATTCGTGAAACATAAGAACATCGTCGCCACGCTTGCGGTCGGGTCTCTTTTGTCTGTCTTTGGCGCACTGCCGCTCCTTGCGGACACAATCACGACGCCTTCCCCCCACCAGGCGATGGTCGAACAAGGCAGCAAAGAGGTCATGCCGTTCGATCTCAACCGCACCATGCATATCTTCGAGCCGACGGCCGACGGCGGCGTGCAAACCGTCCTCGTGCATGACGGAGATCCACAGCAGATCGCGCTCGTACGCTCGCACCTACGCAAAGAAGCCACGGCATTTGCGCACGGCGATTTCTCCGACCCGGCCAAGATTCACGGAATGGACATGCCGGGGCTCGCGCAGTTGCGGGCCGGCGCAAATCGCATAGCGGTTGGCTACGCAGACACCGCAAACGGAGCGAGCATCACATACAAGACGTCAGATCCCCGGCTCATCGCCGCTATTCATGAATGGTTCGCCGCGCAGGTCAAGGACCACGGCGCCCATGCCATGATGGCCCACTGACGCGCGTTTCTGGAGGCCTTCCCTTGTCTAGAACGATGATCGCGACCGCCGCCCTGGCAGCGACAGTCGCCATTACTGTGAGCGTTGTCCCCCATCGTTTCACGCGCAGCGACGAATAACGCGCCATCGAGCAGCCCGATGCAAACCGACGGGGTCTATCCATCGGTCGGGAAAGTGCGGGCCGGTGAGAAGATTTAAGCAGCTTCCTGCGCATCCTGCCATGGAACCAACGACCAACGGGCAAGGCGGCATCGCTCCGCACCTGCACTCAGCGGCACGGATGTCCGTTGCACAAACTGTCGCCTTCATCAAGAAACCGCCGGCCCGGCATCCGAAGTTCTATCCTTCGGTGCTTTCTGCCCAGCAAGTCGAAGAAGTCGCTGCCTACCTTCCCTCAGCACGCCGCCGCCTTGAGTGCCGCTCCTCAGCGATCGCTTCTAGACGCCCTCACTGATCCATCACGTATCACGCTCAAACTTTGCAACAGAAGCACAACCTGAGCGTATCATCGCTCTGCGCAAATCCTCGGCCAGTCACAATCGGTGCGTCCGATCGCGTTCGCCGCCGAGGGTCAGATGACGACGATGTTTCCGGCCATGAAGCCTTCCTGGCTGGGTCCACCATAGCCTCGGCCCATAGCCCACATACCTTGTCGCATATCGCACGGCAGCGAGCAGAACCAGCGGTAGACGCCCTTCTTCGCCGGCGTGAACGTGGCGGCGGTCGTCCTAACCGGCTGAACCATTGCGCCGACCTGCTTGCCGGCATCGATGACAAGATTGATGTCTAGCTTGGGTTGCACGAAGTTGTGGCGCTCATCGCCGTAGTTGATGAAAGTGATCGTGACGGGGACGCCGGCCTTGACGACAAAACTCGACGGAACGAACGCCATGTGAGGCTTGCCGTCCGGTCCGGGGATGTTTGCGAAGACGTAGATGGTGAGGTTTTGGGCGGCGTCGGCCGGCTTCGCGTTGAAGCCGCCCACGAGTGCCATGACGATCGGTAAGAAGACGATAACGAACGGTCGGATGAAGCGCATCAGAGAACCCTTCTTTCACCTAGTCTGGGAGACCGTGGAAAACCGAGGGCTGGCGCGTGGGAGCCTTTGGCAGCGGGCATCATGCCGGGATCACAGGTTCATTGGGTCGATCGAGCAAGGATGAAACGAGCGCGGCCGCCAATTTGTTCGCAGGATGGCAGCCGACTGGCCTTCCATGGAGCCGGTGATAGTTAGCGCTCTGGCCGGCGCGAGTGCGGCAATCGTCGCTTCCCTCGGGAGCCAAGTTGTGGCGTTTTTCGTTCAGCGAAACTTGCAGAAGCAGGTTCATGCTCGCACTGATACTGGAGTCGCGCGCCGCGCGATCTGACGACCGGCGAGTGGGTTATCATGCGCGACCACACGATTGCGGGCGAGCAGCTGATCCTCGACTCAACGCTCACGCTCGATTACATCGCTGCCGTCCGCTCCCATCACGAGCGCTTGGATGGTCGCGGTTATCCCGACGGCATGCACGCTCGGGAGATTCCGCTCGCGGTGCGTATCGTGACCATGGCGGATTGTTTCAACGCGATGATCGGACGGCGCCCCTATCGACCGGCGATGTCGCCCGGGCTGGCGCTCGAGGAGCTCGCGAACCACAGCGGAACGCAGTTCGACCCCGAGATCGTCAAAGCGATGCGCGACATCGTCAGGAAGCGCTAAATCCTTCGCCGCGTTGCAAAGTTTAGCTTGGGAAAGCGGTTGCCGGCGCGAATACTCTGGACTGCGCAAGCAGGGTTCGAACTCGAGGGTCTCTTCAATGAGTCGAAATTTTACGGCTCGTCGCAAGACCTCAAGCCGAGCATGGGCGTATCTTGACCGAGCCGGGACGCTGACGTTGGATAGTCGGCGTTTCGATCCCGAGCGCTGTTTAGCTTTAGCGTAGGAGCGCCCGCGCGAATCTGCTGCGCGGCATCGAGCGTGAGGCACATTACGGCTTGCTCGCGCTGCTAGTCACGACCGTCAGCGGATACCGGAATGCGACCTCGTCACCGACTGTGCAATTCGCTAATCGCCGGGTTCTTTAGTAGAGGAGAAGACACGAAACGGAATTTTAAGCACGCTAAGCGACGGCGGCCAGATCGTGTGCACGGATCCGGAGCGGCCGGAAATGATCTGGTCCGAGCGCCGGTGACGTGCCCCAGTGGTAATCGCCAGTCAAACTGATGTGTTCCCACCCCAGGGGCGACAGATGGACGAGATCGCAGGGTGCCGGAGGATGCCCCTCTTTTAGCAGGTGATCGATGGCGAGCTGCAGGTAGGTGGTATTCCAAAGAATGATGGCGGCGACGAGCAGGTTTAGACCGCTGGCGCGGTGGCGCTGGTTCTCATAGGAGCGGTCGCGGATTTCACCAAGCCGGTTGAAGAACACCGCGCGGCGAAGCGCATTCTGCTGCTCGCCCTTGTTGAGGCCGACGTGGCTGCGGCGACGCAGCTCGGGGTCCTGCAGCCATTCGAGCGTAAAGAGTGTCCGTCCCAGCTTGCCCAATTCACGTAGCGCGAGCGCCAAGCCGTTTTGCCGAGGGTAGGCCGAGAGTTTGCGCAGGATTACCGAAGCGGTGACCGTTCCGGTCTTGATCGACATGGCCAGGCGCAGCAGTTCGATCCAATGATCGCTTAGCGCGCGTAGATTAATGGCCCCGGCCACCAGCGAGGCGAGCTCCGGCGGCACGGTCATGCCCGGTAAAATGTAGAGCCGCTTTTACTTCAGATCGCGGATGCGCGGCGCAAAACGAAAGCCGAGCAAGTGGCACATGGCGAAGACGTGGTCCGAGAAGCCGCCGGTGTCGGTGTAGTGCTCATTAATGACCAGACTGCTCTTGTGATAGAGCAGTCCATCGAGCACGTGGGGCGCCTCGTTGGCAGTCGCGGCAATCACCTTGGAATGAAAGGGACCAAACTGATCGGATAGGTGGGTGTAGAACTTAACGCCGGGGTCCTGACCATAGTGCAGGTTCACCAGTCCCCCGACTTCGCCACGGCCTCCAGCGCGAAAGAACTGTGCGTCCGAGGACGAGGTGGTGCCGCTGCCCCAGTGAGCTGCCAGGGGCAGTCGATGCTGGGCATCGATCAGACCGGCCAGGGCCTGCGCATAGCACTCCTCGCGCACATGCCAATCGGCGGTCCAGGACAATTGCCGCCAGGTCGTCTCGCGACAGGCCTCGGACATGCGTGTGAGCCCGAGATTAATGCCATCGGCCAGCACCGCGGTGAGCAAGGCCTGCCGATTTTTGGGTGGTGTCTGGGTGCGCAGATGCAAGAATTGATCGCCCAGATTCGTCCATTGATCCACCTCCGCGAGCAGTTCGGTAATCTTGATGTGCGGCATCAGCGCATACGCATTTTCAGCGAAGACTTCAGCAGATTCCGGCGTGTTCTTGCGCAGTTGCGCGATGCGCAGATCTCCGTCCATGAGCGTGACATCGGGTAACGTATTCTCCCGTGCCTTGCGCGCGACGGTGGTTAGGTTGTCCTCCAACTTGTGGCGATATTCGGCCATGTAGGACGGTAAGTGCGTGTCGATGTCCAGGGGTAGCGGCTCCTGTCGCATCGTCTCGAAAGTTGCGGCGGGAATCAGATACGTCTCGAAATCCCGGTACTGTCGACTACCCGTCACCCAGATATCGCCGGCGCGCAGGCGGTCGCGCAGCTCCGCGAGCGCGCACAGCTCGTAGAAATGCCGATCCACCCCGCCGACCGCAAACACGTGGGGCCGCCAGCGTGGCTTTACGAAACCCGTCGGCACGTGCTCGGGCAGCGCGCGCTTGCCGCTGGCATTGAGGTCGCGCAGCAGATCGAGAGCCTGCAGCAGTTCGGCTGCGGCCGGGGCGGCATGGAATTCAAAATGCGCGAGCAGCAACGGCGCGAACTTGCGCACGGTGCCGTAGCGCTCGTTCAGCAGCCCCAGGTAGTCGAACTCCTCAGGCTGGGCGAGACTCTGGGCTTCGGCGACGGTCGATTCAAACTTGGGCCACGACAAAACGGCCTCGATGGCGGCAAAGGCATCCCCGCCGCTGGAACGCGCTGCGATCAGCGCTTTGCCGATCCGGGCATAAAGTCGTACCTTCTCGTTGATGGACTTGCCGCTGGCGTGAAACTCGTCGGCGTGCGCGCGTTCGGATTTCTTGAACAGCTTCCCAATCAGATGCTCGAACATGTTGAGCGCCTCATCGGTCAGCGTCGCGGTGAGATCAAGGACCAGAGCCGTCAGGGTGGCGTAACGACGCAGCGGCTCGAGCTCCGCCAAGTGCTGCACGGTACTCTGCCCGCCCTCGCGCGCAAGCTTGAGCCAATAGTTCTGATGAACGCGCGTGGCACGCTCCGACTCGATGCCGAGCGCGCGCAGTTGGCTCAGTCGCTCGATCAGTTTGGGAAAGTTGCCGCTCGTCGCCGCATACGCGGTCTGCCGCAACCACGCCAGCGTGCTTTGTCCGCCGCCGACACGGACCTCGAGCAGTTGATCCAATCCCTGACGTTGCCGATCGGTCAGCCCATCAGCGAGCCAACGCCACAGTTGTCGCTGCGCACGCGCTCTCACCGAACCGCCGAGTCGTTCAATGACCGGCAGTGGCGGGCAGACGATGCGGCGCACGCGCAACTCCTCAAGCACCGTGGCCACTAATGTGGGCCCATGATCGGTCGCGTGTGCCGTCGGCAACAGCCTGGCCGAAACTTCCCGATACATCTAGCTGGTCATGGCGCGAAACCCGTGGGCGTTCTGAATCTCAACGACGTGCTCCCGGCGAGTTTGATCCC